>CAIOVE010000091.1 GCA_903861645.1 uncultured Hyphomicrobiales bacterium | reverse complement strand
TGCTCAACATGGCGCATCTGCCCTTCGTGCATCCGCGCACCATCGGCAGCGAGGGCGTGGTCAAGGACGCGAAGGTGACCGTCGATCGCAAGTCGATGGGCGTTCGTCTTTCGCGCAAGATGTACGACATCGAGCCGCCGCCGACCTACAAGGCCGCCGGCGGTTTCGAGGGCAATGTCAATCGCTGGCAGACCATCGATTTCATGGCGCCCTGCTTTTTCGAGTTCGACACGGGCGTCATCGACGCGGGTCACGATATTCCCGACACCAGCCGCCCCGATGATTTCGCCAGCAACGCGCGCGTGCTGAGCCGTCATTCCATGCACGGGGTGGTGCCGGAAACGGAAACAAGCGCGAACTATTTCGTGGGCTTCGCCTACGATCCCGCGAACATGGCCGAGGCCACGGCGGATTTCGTGTTCGACAGCGTCTACAAGACGTTTCTGGAGGATGTCGACATTCTCGAGGCGCAGCAACGCAACATGGAAATCGCGCCGGGCCGCCGACGCATCGACATGGCGTCCGACGCCGCGGGCCTGCACGCGATGCGCGTGCTCGACCAGCTTGAGGCCGCGCAAGCGGCGCCCTGAACTAGACGATGGATGCCCGCATGAAATCCCTCATCAAGACCTTGGCCGCCGCGGCGCTCGCCCTGACTTGCGCCGCCAACGCCCACGCGCGCGACCGGATCAAGATCGGCATCGCCAATTCCAGCAGCGACATCGTCTATTTCATCGCGGTGAAAAAGGGATATTTCGACGCCGAGGGAATCGACGCCGAGGTCATCCCCTTCGCGTCGGCCACGCAGATGATCGCGCCGCTTGGCGTGGGCGAGCTCGACGTTGGTGGCGGCGGTCCCGGCGCGGGGCTTTACAACGCCGCCGGTCGGGATGTGCAGGTCAAGGTCGTCGCCGACAAGGGCTCCATGCCGCCGGGCTATGGCTTCTTTTCGCTGCTGGTGCGCAAGGATCTCATCGCGTCGGGCAAGGTCAAGACCATCGCCGACCTCAAGGGCATGAAGATCGGCGACACGTCGAAACAGGGCTCCGGCGATGTCACGCTGAGCCTGGCGCTCGCGAAGGGTGGGCTCAGGTTCGAGGATATCGATCCTGTTTACATGGCCGCGCCGCAACTGGCGGCGGCCTTGCGCGGCGGCGCCCTCGACGCCACGCTCATTCAGGAGCCCAGCCTGTCGATCGCGGTGAGCGACGGCTCGGCGGCGTTGTTCGCCAAGGGCGACGAAATCTATCCCAACCAGCAGTTGGCCGTGACCTTCTTCAGCGACAAGCTGGTGCGCGGCAACCGCGATCTCGCCCAACGTTTCATGAACGCCTACGTGCGCGCGGCGCGGTTCTACAACGACGCGCTGAAGGATGGACGCCTCGCCGGCCCCAACGCGGCCGAGGTCATCGATCTGCTCGTCGCCAACACCAATCTGAAGGATCGCGAACTCTATCGCAGCCTCGTGCCGAACGGTCTCAATCCCGATGGCTGCGCCAACGCCGCCGGCTTGCGCCGCGATTTCGAGTTTTACGCCGCCCAGGGCTGGGTGGACAAAAGCTTCAATCCGGATTCTGTTGTGGACGATTCATTCTGCAAGGCCGCCGTGGCGAAGCTCGGACCCTACCATCCGGCGCGATAGACCCCGGCGGCGTCGACCCGGAGCGACCATGAGCGCCGATAGTCCCCGCTGGAAACATGATGGCGTCCGCGTGATCCCCGCGGGGTCGCTGGACACCAATACCGCCCAGACCCCCGGCATGAACCGCGCCGCGGCCATCGACTTCGCCCGCGCCGGCGCCCAGAAGCTTTGGGCCGGCACGGTCAGCATCCATGCCGGGGCAAAAACCGGCGCCCATCACCATGGCCCGCTCGAAAGCGTGATTTACGTCGTCCGTGGCAAGGCGCGCATGCGCTGGGGCGACAGGTTGGAATTCGTCGCCGAGGCCGGGCCGGGCGACTTCATTTTCGTGCCGCCCTACGTGCCGCATCAGGAGATCAACGCGCTCGCCGATGAGACGCTCGAATGCGTGCTGGTGCGCAGCGATGGTCAGGCGACCGCCATCAATCTCGATATCGAACCCGTCGAAAAGCCCGAGAGCGTGCCGTGGATCGACCCCGTGCACCGGGGATAGGCCCTCCCGACGACCGCGGCGAAAGGCGAGGTCTTCGGGACTGGACAAACCACCCTCGAGCGGGGCTAATCAGCCGGAATTCGATGGCAGGAGACCGCCCGTGACCAAGACCCGTTTGCTTCCGCTCGACCGTCGCGCCTTTGTCGGCGGCGCCGCCAGCCTCGTCGCCGCCCCCTCGATCGTGCGCGCGCAGGCCAAGACCCTCAAGATCGCCGTTCTGCTGCCGCGCTCGGGCCTCTACGCGCAGGGCGGTCAGGGGTGCCATCGTGGCGCGCTGGCCGCGCCGAAGGTGCTCGCCGACATGGGCTATGCGGTGGAGCTCGTGCATGTCGACGTCGAGTCGAGCGCGGACGTTGCTCGCACGCAGGCCGAAAAGGCGATCAACGAGGGCGCCCAGTGCATCGTCGGCGCATTCGACTCCGGTCTCACGCTCGCCATCGCGCAGGTCTGCGAGCAGCGACAGACGCCGCTCGTCATCAACATCGCCGCCGCGCCGCAGGTGACGGAACAAGGCTACAAATTCCTCGTCCGCAACTTCCAGACCGGCGGTCAGCTCGTTTCCAACGGTCTGCGGCTCATCAAGGAGGTCTCGGCCGCCACCAAGGTCGAGTTCAAGAGCGCGGTTTTCGTGCACGCCAACGACACGTTCGGCACGGCGCAGCGCGGCGCCATGGACGCGATCTTCCCCAAGGCCGACATGCCGTTCAAGATCGTCGAGAACATCTCCTACGATCCGCGCGCGCAGGATCTGTCGGTCGAGGTCACCAAGATCCGCGGCATCAACCCCGATCTCGTGCTCGCCGTCACCCGCGCCAGCGACGCCATCAAGCTGGTGCGCGACATGGTGCGCCAGCGCTTCGAGCCCAAGGCGATCATCTCGCCCGGCTCGCCTGGCCTCTACGACGAGGAATTCTATCAGGCGCTCGGGCCGTTGTCGGACGACATCATGTTCAACCTGCCATGGGCCAATCCGAAGTCGCCCGTGACGCAGGCGCTCGAGGCCGCCTACAAGACCGTTAATCCGAACAACCGCTTCGCCGTCGACGCGTTCAACGCGGGCTTCACGCTGGAAGCGCTGCTCATCGCCTCGGACGCGTTCAAGCGGGCGGGAACCGCGGATGGTCCGACATTGATGCAGGCGATCAAGGCGACGAAGATCACGGAGCACGTGATGATAGGCGGCCCGATCCAGTTCGACGAGAAGGGTCAGAACCCCAACATCGGCTCCGCCGCCGTGCAGAACCAGAAGCAGACCCCGGTTGTCGTTTATCCGGACGCCGTGGCGGCGGGCAAGCCCGTATTACCCATGCGCGGATGGCAGGGCCGGTAGGAATGGACTTTCTGACTGGCGGGGCGACCACGCGTCGGCTCGCCTCGCTCGGGCCCTGACGACATGACGCTCGCGCTGACGATCGAGGTTCTGATTCAGGGCCTTCTGAACGGCCTCGTTTACGGGCTGATGGCGCTTGGCCTGTCGGTCATTTTCGGCGTGGTGCGCGTGGTCAACTTCGCGCATGGCGAATTCGCCGTGCTCGCCATGTACACGGCGTTCATGGCGGCGACGTATCTGCATCTCGACCCGTTCATCGCGCTCGCGCCCATCGCCGCGTTGTTTTTCGTTATCGGCTATGTCTTGCAGAAAACAATCGTGGCGAAATTCATCGACCGGCCCGATCATCAGCAATTCATTCTGCTGATCGGCCTCGCCATCGTCATCGTTAACGTCATGCTGCTGGTGTCGGGCCCCGACGCGCGGCACGTCAATCTGTCCTACGCCTACGACGCCTATTTTCTTGGCCCCGTGCTGGTCGACAAGACGCGCGTATTGGCGGCCGGCGGCGCGTTGACCGTCGCCGCGGCGCTGTTCGCCTTCTTTCGCTTTTCCATGACCGGCGTCGCCATTCGCGCCTGCGCGGATAATCCCACCGGCGCCGCCGTCGTCGGGCTCGACGTCAGGCGCCTCTATGCGCTCACATTCGGGCTTGGGCTCGCCTGTTGCGGCGCCGCTGGCGCGCTGCTGGTGACCATCGCCGACCCCACGCCGACGCTGGCGCCCGCCTTCACCTTGCTGGCGTTCACCATCGTCATCATCGGCGGCCTTGGCTCCATGCCCGGCGCCTTGCTGGGCGGCGTCGTCATTGGCGTCGCCGAGGCGCTGGCCAGTCTCGTTGTCGCGCCGTCGATGAAAAGCATGGTGTCCTTCGGGTTGCTCGTCGTCATCCTCGTCCTGCGCCCGCGGGGCCTCATGGGCCGGAGCGCGTCGTGAAAAAGGCTGAGGTCGTCGCCATCGTGGCCCTGTTGGCGCTGCTCGTCGCGCCACTCGCGATGGACCGCTATTTGCTGTCGGTTTTCGTGCTGGTCTTCTGGGCCGCCTATGCCGGGCAGGCGTGGAACGTGATGATGGGCTTCGCCGGCCTGCTGTCGCTTGGTCATTCGCTGTACGTCGGCCTCGGCGCCTACGCGGCGGCGGCGTTGTTCGTGCATTTTGGAATCAGCCCCTTGCTTGGGCTGTTTCCCGCCATGGCGCTCTGCATGATCGCGGGGGTCGTCGTTGGGTGGCTCGGCTTTCGGTTTCGCATCGAGGGCGTGTATTTCGCGTTGCTGACCATCGCCTTCGCCGAGGTCGCGCGCATTGGCTTCGATCATCTGACCTGGACAGGCGCGGCGGGCGGTTTCTTCCTGCCGGTGTCGCGCGAAACCGCGGGCCAATGGTGGAATCTTCGCGGCGGACCGCTTTTTTTCTATTATCTGTCGCTGGGCATGGCGTTGGCCGCGCTCGGCATTTGCTGGGCGCTGCGCCGCTCGCGCCTTGGCCATCAATGGCTCGCGACGCGCGAGGATGCCGAGGCGGCGCGCGCCATTGGCATAAACGTCACGCGCGCGCGCATCGTCGCCGTTTTGATCTCCGCGGCGATGACGTCGCTCGCGGGCGTCTTTTATGCGTTTTATTACAACAATCTTTTCGCGGCGCAGATCTTCGACATGTCGCGCTCCATCGATATCGTGCTCGCGCCGATCGTCGGCGGCATCGGCACGCTGTTCGGGCCGATCATCGGCGCGCTCATCCTGATCCCGCTCGGCGAGTTGCTGACGGAGGCGACGCGCGCGCTTGGCATCAACGCGCCCGGCGTGAAGGCGATCTTCTACGGGCTTGGCCTGATGGTCATCATCGCGCTCGCGCCGGGTGGCGTCTGGCCCGCCATCGCGCGCCGCCTCGGCATCGGGGAGGGGCGCCGATGAGCCTGCTGCGCCTCGATGGCGTTTCCAAGCGGTTCCGCGGGTTGGTCGCCGTCGACAATGTTTCCCTGACCGTCGAGGCGGGAACTGTCTTCGCCATCATCGGACCGAACGGCGCGGGCAAGACAACGCTGTTCAGCCTGATCGCTGGCGCGCTGTCGCTCGACACCGGCGCCATTGCATTTGACGGCGCGCGTATCAACGGTCTGCGGCCCGACCAGATCTGCATGCGCGGCCTCGCGCGCACGTTCCAGATCGTGCGGCCGTTTCCGGCCCTGAGCGTGCATGAAAACGTCGCCATCGGCGTCATGGCGCGCGAAAGCAATGTCGCGCTGGCCTTCGCGCGCGCCGAGGAATCGCTGCGCGCCTTCGATCTGTGGGACAAGCGCGAACAGCGCGCCTCCGCCCTGACATTGCCGGATCGCAAGCGGCTTGAAATGGCGCGCGCGCTCGCGACGCGGCCTAAAATGCTGCTGCTCGACGAAACCATGGCGGGCCTGCGCCCGCCGGAAGTGGATCGCGTGGTCGAGACCCTGCGCGCGCTCAATCGCGACACTGGCCTCACCATCGTCATGATCGAACACGTGATGCGCGCGGTGACCTCGCTCGCCGACCGCGTGCACGTGCTGAACCATGGCGCGACCATCGCGGAAGGACCGCCCAAGCAGGTCATGCGCGACCCCAAGGTCATCGCCTCCTATCTGGGCGCGGAGGCGTTGGGCTGATGCTGCGCGTCGAGGCACTCGATCTCGATCATGGCGACGCCCGCGCGCTGACGGGCGTTTCGATCGAGGCGCCGCGTGGCGAGATCGTCGCCATCGTTGGCGCCAACGGCGCCGGCAAGACCTCGCTCATTCGCGCCATCGCGGGCATGCACAAGCCCACGGCGGGTCGTATCCTGTTCAAGGATGTGGACATCACCGGCTGGTCGAGCGATCGCGTCTGCGATCTCGGTCTTGGGCAGGTCGCCGAGGGGCGTCAGGTATTTCCGACGCTGAGCGTGCGCGACAACCTGTTGATGGGCGCCATGGTTCCGCGCGCGCGGGCGCGGCGCGTGGCCAATCTCGAACGCATGTACGCGATGTTCTCCCGCCTGCGCGAGCGCGACCGCCAGCTCGCCGGCACGCTTTCGGGCGGCGAGCAGCAGATGCTCGCCATCGCGCGTTGCCTGATGAGCGAGCCGGAACTCGTCATGTTCGACGAGCCCTCGCTGGGCCTGTCGCCCGCGCTCGTGTTGCAGGTGCTCGACATCATCCGAACGCTCAATCGCGAGGGGCTCACCTGTCTGCTCGTCGAGCAAAACGTGGTTGCGTCCCTGAAACTCGCGTCGAGCGCCTATGTGCTCGAAAACGGCGTCATCGCGCTCGCGGGCGCGTCCGCCGACCTCATGGCCGACGATCGCGTGCGAAAGGCCTACATGGGTATTTAGGAATTCTATTTCGCGCTGGCCGCCATGGGACACGTTTGCGTGTTGAGCGGCGCGAAGGCCGAGGCGCCGTCGATGTGGCGCACGGGCTTGTAGAAATCGTAGGGGCCCTTCGACTCCTCGGGCGATTTCACCTGAAACAGATCGAGGTCATAGACCACGCGACCATCGGCGCGCATCCGCGCGGGGCGCCCGAAATAGTCGATCGGCAATTCGCGCATCTTGGCCATGACCGCCGCCGTCTCCTTGGTGCCCGCGGCGTCCACGGCGTCGAGATAGTGGCGCGTGGCGATGTAATTGGCGGCGTGGGCCTTGGTCGGATATTTGCCGTTGTCGCGCGCGGCGAAGCGCTTGGCGAAGTCACGCGAGGCGTCGTTGTTGTCCCAGTAAAAACTCTCGGTGACATAGAGGTTCTTGGCGACCGGCAGGCCGAGCGCCTTGATGTCGCTGAGCACCATCAGCAATCCCGTCAGCATCTGACCATCCGCGCCGACCCCGAATTCCCGCGCCTGCTTGATGGCGTTGGTCGTGTCCTCGCCGACGCTGGCCAGCGCGATGACCTGCGCCTTCGACGCCTGCGCCTGCAACAGGAAAGACGAAAAATCAGCCGTCGCGAGCGGGTGCCGCACGGCCCCCACGACAACGCCGCCGCTGTCGCGCACGACCTTTTCCGCCGACGCTTGCATTTGCAGGCCAAAGCCGAAATCGGCGGTGAGGAAGAACCAGTTCTTCAATCCCTGCTGGATCAACGCCTGGGCCGTGCCCGCGGCGAGCGCGTTGGTGTCGTCGGCCATGTGCATGGTCGTCGGCGCGCATTGCCCGTTGGTGAGTTCCGGCGTCGCCGCCTCGGCGACGAGCACGACGTGGTTCGTTTCCTTGCCAAGCCGCGCCACGGCGAGCGCCGCGGGTGTGTTCGGTAGGTCGGTGATGACGTCGACCTTGTCCACGTCGAACCAACGACGCGCGATCTGCGCGGCGACGTCGGGCTTGTTGAGGAAGTCGGCCTGCAAGACCTCGACGGGCATTTTCGCCGCCATGCCCTTGTGATCCTCGACGGCCATCTTGACCGCGAGCACCGCGCCGGGACCGCCGATTTCGGCCGAATATCCGGAGAGGTCGCCCATGACGCCGATCTTGATCGTATCGGCGGCGAGCGCCGGCGCGGCGAGGGCCAGCGCCGTCAGCGACGCCACGCCGAGCAAACAACGCCGCGCACGTATGGAATGCGGGATCATCGCCTTCATCTCCATGAAATTCCGGCGCGTCCCGCCGATCGGACCGGATGGTTCCGGTCCGTTGGCGCGGTTTGCCGACGCGTATCGTTTCAGGGTCGATCACTCTTGACGTAGAGCTGACCGCCGGTCTCGAGGAATTCACGGCTCTTCTCGGCCATGCCTTCCAGCGCCGCCTTCTCGTTGTCGAGCAGCGCCTGCGCCTCGACGCGCAAATCCTGCGTGATTTTCATCGAGCAGAATTTCGGGCCGCACATTGAGCAGAAATGCGCGACCTTGTGGGCGTCCTTCGGCAGCGTTTCATCGTGATATTCGCGCGCGGTGTCGGGGTCGAGACCGAGGTTGAACTGGTCTTCCCAACGGAACGAGAAGCGCGCGCGCGACATGGCGTCGTCACGGATCGCCGCGGCCGGATGGCCCTTGGCGAGGTCGCCCGCGTGGGCCGCGATGCGATAGGTGATGACGCCTTCCTTGACGTCGTCGCGATCGGGCAGGCCGAGATGCTCCTTCGGCGTCACGTAGCAGAGCATGGCGCAGCCGAACCAGCCGATCATCGCCGCGCCGATGCCGGAGGTGATGTGGTCGTAGCCCGGCGCGATGTCGGTCGTCAGCGGCCCAAGCGTGTAGAAGGGGGCCTCGTGGCATTCCTTCAGCTGCTTTTCCATGTTGACCTTGATCTTGTGCATCGGCACGTGGCCGGGGCCCTCGATCATCACCTGACAGCCCTTGTCCCAGGCGACCTTGGTCAGTTCGCCCAGCGTTTCCAGCTCGGCGAATTGCGCGCGGTCGTTGGCGTCGGCGCCCGAGCCCGGCCGCAGGCCGTCGCCGAGCGAGAACGACACGTCGTATTTGCGCATGATGTCGCAGATATCGCCGAAGTGTTCGTAGAGGAAGCTCTCGCGATGGCCGGCGAGACACCAGCGGGCCATGATCGAGCCGCCGCGCGACACGATGCCGGTGACGCGCTTGGCGGTCAGCGGCACGTAGGCGAGGCGCACGCCCGCGTGGATGGTGAAATAGTCGACGCCCTGTTCGGCCTGCTCGATGAGCGTGTCCTTGAACACCTCCCAGTCGAGCTTCAGCGGGTCGCCGTCGACCTTTTCCAGCGCCTGATAGATCGGCACCGTGCCGATCGGCACGGGCGAGTTGCGCAGGATCCAGTCGCGGATGTTGTGAATGTTGCGGCCGGTCGACAGGTCCATGACGGTGTCGGCGCCCCAACGGGTCGACCAGACCATCTTCTCGACTTCCTCGGCGACTGACGATGTCACGGCGGAATTGCCGATGTTGGCGTTGATCTTGATGAGGAAGTTGCGGCCGATGATCATCGGCTCGAGTTCGGGGTGGTTGATGTTGGAGGGAATGATGGCGCGGCCGCGGGCGATCTCGTCGCGCACGAATTCCGGCGTCACGAAGGCGGGGATGCTGGCGCCGAAGCTCTCGCCATCGGCGACGCGCTCCATGGCGCCGTCGACCATGCGTTCGCGCGCGAGGTTCTCGCGGTGGGCGACGTAGATCATTTCCTCGGTGATGAGGCCGGCGCGGGCGAATTCATACTGGGTGACCAGAGCGCTGTCGCGGCCGCGGCGCGGCTGGCGGTTGGCGGGGCAGGGCGGCACGAGCTTGTCGGCGCCGACGAGGCCGTTGTCCTCCGGCTTCACGGCGCGGCCGCCGTAGGTCTCCAGACCCTCGCGCTTCGACAGCCAGGCGTCGCGCACGGCGGGCAGGCCCTTTGATAGGTCGATGCCGATGTCGGTTTCCGTGTAGGGGCCGGAGGCGTCGTACACGCGCACCGGCGGCTCGAGCGGGTCGGTCAGGGTGATCTCGCGGAACGGGACGCGGATTTCCGGGCGCCCGGCGGGGCTGTGATAGACCTTGCGCGAACCCGGAAGAGGCCCAGTGGTCACCGTCTCCGGCGTCAGCGAATTGCGCTTGGGTTGAATGTTCATGCCTGCTCCCTCCAGCCGCGCTCGCCTTGGGCATCGCGCGATATATCCATCTGGCCGACGTGACGGATTGAGAGCTTGAGGGGCTGATACCGCCCTGTCGCCTTCCCTCCGCTGGCGCTAACCAGATCAGGTTCGATGGGTGTGATCTCAGCCGTCCAACCAGACGGCACCCCTCGGCTGAAGTTAGTTTAGGGCTGATTGGGGCATGCCGCAAGAGCCGCGCGATCGCGACGAAGAGGTGGCGGTTTTCACCGGGGGCTTGGGGCTGCCGTGCACCCCGTTTGATTGGAGTCCGGCTCGCTGGACCAGGCGCCAAGGGGGCGAAGGCCCGAAGCGATAGGAATTTCAGGCAAGCGTGCTGGTGGACCTTGCGATAATCCTCGATCCATTCGGGCCATTCGGCACGTCTGCCGCCCACACCCGGACAGACCTTGGGCAATGCGGCTTTCGCCGATTTTTTCGCCGCGCTTCCGTCCGCGTTCACCGCGGCTGCGACCAAGGTTATGACTGTCGCTCCATTATCGACCCGGTCATTTCGCCGGCGCGCGGTGCGGGCGATCCAGATCCGCCGATGAGCGGTTCAATGCGGAAATATTTGTTTTTGCGGACCTGCCGTTCCGTGGATTGTCAATGCTGGCTGCGGTAATCGCACGGGATCTGTTGCGGCGAAATGCATTGAAGAAGCTGAAGCCATGGCCTCCGAGCATATGCGACGCGTGCTCGCTCGCCTTCATGGGCATGTAGTGCGCATTCATTCTGAACGGGGAACGACGGATAAAGCGCTATGCTCCCTTTCGACGTGTTCGAAGTCGTGTTCCGGTCGCTGAAAGCGGATGATGGCGGCTTTTCCTTTTGAGAGCGACATCCGCCCACCAAATTTGGGGCGTCTCCAGTAGAAAAGCCGCCAGAACGCCGGTGAGTCGGGTCGCCTTTTAGGCGGGCAATTCCCGCCACGCAGGCGCGGAAAAGCGCCGGCTTTAGATGACTTCGGGCGCGGGGTGGCGCCGTCCGAGATCGATTGATTTTAGAGCGTTCCTCGTCCATATCTCCGAGGAATGAGGGTATCTTACCTATGGCGAATTTCGATTTTGAGGCGCTCCCCCTGTCCGGTGTTGTTCTCATCCGGTCCCGAAAGTTCGATGACGAGCGCGGATTTTTCATGGAAACGTACAGGGAGCAGGCGTTTCGGGACGGGGGAATTGACGCCGTTTTCGTGCAGGACAACCATTCGATGTCAACCGCGCGCGGAACGCTTCGGGGATTGCACTTCCAGACGCCGCCGTATGCTCAGGCCAAACTTGTGCGCGTCGTGCGTGGCGCGATATTCGACGTTGCTGTTGATCTGCGTCGCCAGAGTGAGACTTACGGGAAGTGGTGCGGCGCGAAGCTGACAGCGCGGGGCGGCGAGCAACTGTTTGTGCCGCGAGGCTTTGCCCATGGATTCTGCACGCTGGAGGACGATACGGAAGTTCTCTATAAGGTCGATGAAGTTTATGCGCCGTCTCACGACACAGGCATTACCTGGAATGATCCAGCCTTGAATATCGACTGGCCATTGGCGGCTGCGGAAATCTTCACGTCGCAAAAGGACGCGCGGCTGCCGCCCTTCTCCGCTTTCTCATCGCCATTCTAAGGACGCAGGCTTGGCAGGACACCGACGATATCTCGTAACGGGTGGCGCGGGCTTCATTGGATCGGCTGTTGTTCGCCAATTGATCGCTTCCGGCGACGCGGAAGTACTGAATGTCGACGCGTTGACCTATTCCGGCAATCTCGACAACGTTTCCAGCCTCGCCGATCATCCGGCCTATCGCTTCGCTCGCATTGATATTCGGGACGGTCGCGCCATGCGCGAGGCAGTGGAAGGCTTTCAACCAAGCGTCATAATGCATCTTGCCGCCGAGACTCATGTGGATCGCTCGATCGATGGGCCAGGCGAGTTCATTCAGACGAATGTCGTGGGCACCTACATGCTGCTTCAGGTTGCTCTCAACCATTGGCGCGGTCTGCCCGCCGCCGCAAAGGCCTTGTTTCGTTTCCATCACGTTTCGACGGACGAGGTTTTCGGCTCGCTTGGGGCCGAGGGGCTGTTTTGCGAAACGACGCCCTATAATCCCAATTCGCCTTATTCGGCCTCAAAAGCCGCGTCGGATCATCTCGTGCGCGCCTGGCATCACACCTACGGCCTGCCAGTCGTTCTATCAAATTGCTCCAACAATTACGGTCCGTTCCACTTTCCCGAGAAGCTTATTCCGCTGGTCACGCTGAATGCGCTCGAAGGCAAGCCGATCCCGGTTTACGGCGATGGCTCGAATGTGCGCGATTGGCTATATGTCGACGATCATGCGCGCGCGCTGCGGGTCATCGCCGATCGGGGACGTCCCGGTGAAAGCTACAACGTCGGCGGGGACAGCCAGCGCCGCAACATTGATGTTGCGCGATTGATTTGCGGCTTTGTCGATGAACTCGCGCCTGACGCCGCTATTGGCGCACGTGAAAGGCTGATCACCTTCGTAGCCGACCGACCAGGCCACGACCAGCGCTATGCGATTGACGCAACCAAAATTCGCGCCGAGCTTGGTTGGACGCCGACGGAAACATTTGAGAGTGGCCTTCGCAAAACGGTGGCCTGGTTCATCGACAACCGGCAATGGTGGGAGCGGATTCGCGCTGGCGCATATCGCGGCGAGCGCCTTGGTCTCTCGATATGAACGGCCCGATTTTGTTATTCGGGGGCAATGGGCAGGTAGGTCGCGAGTTCGCCAGCCTCGCGCGGGCGGGTGGATTAGCGCTCATTGCCCCTCGGCGGCAGGATGTTGATATCGCCGACGCGGCGGCAGTGACTGACGCGATCACTCGCGCCGCCGCCAGCGTCGTCATTAATTGCGCCGCCTATACGTCGGTGGACAAGGCGGAGGCTGAGCCGAGCGAGGCCGCGCGCGTCAACGTCCTGGGCGCTGGCAATGTCGCCGTCGGCGCCGCCGCCGCCGCTGCGCCGCTGATCCATTTGTCGACCGATTATGTGTTCGATGGAACCAAGGTGGGCGCCTATAGCGAGGATGATCACATCGCGCCGCTTGGCGTTTACGGACGCACGAAGGCCGATGGAGAAAGCGCCGTGCGATTGGCGACACCACGCCACGTGATCCTGCGGACATCCTGGGTCTTTGGCGTTCATGGGCGCAACTTCCTCAAAACCATGCTGCTTCTGGCGCGCCAGCGCGAAGAGTTACGGGTTGTCGCCGATCAGCATGGCTGCCCCACGGCCACGGCCGATATAGCGCGGGCGCTGCAGGCGGTCGTTGGCGCCATTCAAGCCAGCTCCGCGCGCTGGGGCGTCTATCATTTCGCCGGGCGCGGCGCGACATCCTGGCATGGCTTCGCGACCGAGATTGTCGAACAGCAGGCGCGTTTCAGCGGCAAGCGACCGCCAGTGCGGGCCATCGGAACCGCGGAATATCCGACGCCCGCGCGTCGACCCGCGAATTCGGAACTGGATTCGTCCTTGTTCGCGGGGGCCTTTGGTTATCGCGCCGAGACGTGGCAAAAGCGGACTGCGGAGGCTGTCGCGACGTTGATGTCTGGCGAGGCCGTGGAGACGGGGAAATGAAGGGCATCGTTCTTGCCGGGGGCTCGGGCTCACGGCTCCACCCGCTGACGCTGGTCGCCTCGAAGCAATTGCTGCCTGTCTACGACAAGCCGATGATTTACTATCCCCTGAGCGTCCTGATGCAGGCGCGCATCCGCGATATTCTGATCATCACCACGCCGCATGATCTGGCGGCGTTCCAGTTGCTGCTGGGCGATGGCTCTCGGTGGGGTGTCAACCTCTCCTACGCGGTGCAGCCAAGCCCCGAGGGTCTGGCACAGGCTTATATTATTGGCGCGAAATTTGTCGATGGCGGCCCCTCCGCGCTTATTCTTGGCGACAACATCTTCCACGGTCATGGCATGGTCGAGCTCATGCGCGTGGCGCGCGCGCGCGCGGAAGGAGCGACGGTTTTCGCCTATCACGTGGAGGATCCGGAGCGCTATGGCGTGGTCGAGTTCGACGCGTCGCAGCGCGCGCTGTCTATCGAGG
>CAIOVE010000090.1 GCA_903861645.1 uncultured Hyphomicrobiales bacterium | reverse complement strand
GCATCGAGCGATGCTTCAACAAACTCAAGAATGCCCGGCGCTTCGCGACGAGATACGACAAGCTCGCCGAAACGTTCGGAGGCTTCGTTCAAATCGCCTGCATCCGGCTATGGATGCGCTACTTTGTCAACGAGACCTAGCCCGCGCCCGCTACCAGTTGGCGATGACGGGCATGATCTCGCTCTTGAACAGACGCAGCGAGCGCATGGCGTCGGGCAGGGCGAGATCGCCGAACATCATGTAGAGCAGGATGTAGTTCGTGCCGAGTTCGTCGGCCTGCGCGCGCAGGGCCTTCAACGCGGTCTCCGGGGTGCCGACGATATACGTGCCTTCCTCGATCATGCCCTCGAGCGTGGCGGCGCGCGGCACGTTGAGCCGCTTGGCGAATTCCATCATGCCATGCTTGGCGCGCAGATGATTGAGCGCCGCCAGATGATGCTCCGCCGCCGGCCGCGCGATGCGCATGGCGTCCGCGTCTGTATCGGCCAGCACGATGTTGCGCAGCGCGCCGATCGCCGCTCCGCCCGCGAACTCGGGCTTGGGATGCTCGGGGCCGCCGCGCTTCGCGAGCGCCGCGCGATAGGCGTCGATGTTGACCTTGGCGAATTTCGTCGGCCCGTTGGCGGTGAAATGCATGCCATGCTCGCCGGCCCATGTCGCGCCGGTGGTGTTCGACGAGCCATACCAGAAGGCCGGGCAGGGCTGCTGCGCCGGGCGCAACTCGATCGGCACGTCCTTGTAGGTGTAGTAGGGGCCTTCGTAATTCAGCGTGTCGGCGTTCAGGCCGGCGCGAATGCACTTGTACGCGTCGATGAACATGTCGCGCGATTTTTCGTGGTCGATGTTGTGATAGCCGAGCTCGAACGGCGACACGCCGCGTCCCACGCCGATCTCCAGCCGGCCATGGCTGAGATGATCGAGCATGGAGATTTCCTCCATCATCCGCAGCGGCGAATAGAGCGTCAGCAAATAGCACAGCGGACCCAGCCGCATGTTGCGCGTCTGGCGCGCGAGCGCGGCGAGAAACAGGCTGGGCGAGGGCGCCATGTTGACGGGCGAGGCGTGATGCTCGGCCAGATGCATGCCCCAGAAGCCGGCTTCATCCGCCGCCGAATAGAATTCGAGCCGCTCGTCGAAAAGCCGCGACAGCGGCCCGTTGGCGCGCCCGATATGGTCGAATAATCCCGCTTTCATGTTTCCCCTGAAGGTCGGAGCGCGTTCACAGGCGCTCTATTCTTGGCATGACTTCACTGGCGAACAACCGCAGCGAACGCAAGGCGTCCGGCAGCGACATGTCGCCAAACATCATATAGCCGAGAAGATAATTCATGCCTAGATAGTCGGTCTGCTGCTCGATTTTCTCGATCACGGTCGCGGGCGAACCCGCGATGACCACGCCCTGCGCCACGAAGTCGTCGTAGTCGCTCTGGCCGGGAATCCGCAGCCGATCGACGAAATCCTTGTGGCCATGTTTCTTCCAGAGCCAGTGGAGCGACTCCAGATGCTTGGCCAGCGCCGGGCGGGCGATGCGCTCCGCGTCGGCGTCCGTGTCGCCAACAACGACATACTTCAGGCCGCCGATCGCCACGCCGCCGCTGAATTCCGGCTTGGGCTGCTCGGGACCGCCGCGCTTGGCCAGCGCCTCCTTGAAGACGGCAATGTTCTCCCGCGCGATGGCGCTGGTTCCATTGGCGGTGAAATGCATGCCGTGTTCGCCGGCCCAGGCCGAGCCGATCTTGTTGGACGAGCCATACCAGAACGCCGGCCACGGCTTTTGCAGCGGCCGCAGCGGCATGGGCACATCCTTGTAGGACAGATACTTGCTTTCGTAGCTGAAGCTGTCGCTCGAAAGCCCGGCGCGCAGGCACTTGTAGGCGTCGATGAAAAGCTCGCGCGATTCCTCGTGCGGTATCTTGTAATAGCCGAGTTCGTAGGGCGACACGCCACGCCCGACGCCGACCTCGAACCGCCCGCGGCTGAGGTGGTCCAGCATGCAGATTTCCTCGATCAACCGCAGCGGCGAGGTCAGGGTCAGCAGATAGACCAGCGTGCCCAGCCGGATATTCGTTGTCTGCCGCGCCAGCGCGCCGAGAAACACGCTCGGCGCGGGAACCATGTTGACCGGCGAACAGTGATGCTCGGCGAGGTGGATGCAGTAGAAACCAGCGCGATCGGCCGCCTGGAAAAACGCGATGCGTTCGTCGAACAGATTGGCGAGGGGGCGGCCGGAATCGGCGATGTGATCGAAAAGACCGACTTTCATGTGATTCCGCGCGCTCCGCCCGATGGTGATCGCAAGACTGCG
This sequence comes from uncultured Hyphomicrobiales bacterium, assembly GCA_903861645.1. GTDB lineage: Bacteria > Pseudomonadota > Alphaproteobacteria > Rhizobiales > Beijerinckiaceae > Terripilifer. Next base: position 85,333 of record CAIOVE010000090.1, on the reverse strand, counting down.
TTGTATCGGCAGCTTAGCGAATCGCGCGCCAAATCCAATGGCCGCGGCGCCGATGGGCCAATGTGTCGCGCGTCGGGCGTTTCACGAAGGCGCGATATCGATGGCGTCAATCCCAGAGGCTGGAAACGCTCTCTTCCTTGGCCGTGCGGGCGATGGCCTCGCCAATGAGCGGCGCGATGGAAATGGTGCGGATGTTCTTGGCAACGCGCACGGCCTCTGTCGGCTGGATCGTGTCGGTCACCACCAGTTCCTTGAGCTTGGAGGAGGCGATGCGGGCGACCGCGCCGCCCGACAGCACGCCATGGGTGATATAGGCGCTGACATCCTTCGCGCCCTGTTTCAGCAGGGCTTCGGCGGCGTTGCACAGCGTGCCGCCGGAATCGACGATGTCGTCGATGAGGATGCAGCTCTTGCCCTCGACATCGCCGATGATGTTCATCACCTCGGATTCGCCCGCGCGCTCGCGGCGCTTGTCGACGATGGCGAGCGGCGCGTCGATGCGCTTGGCGAGCGCGCGCGCGCGCACCACGCCGCCGACGTCCGGCGAGACGACCATGATGTTGGAGCGATCCATCCGGTCCTTGATGTCGCGCACCATCACCGGCGCCGCGAACAGGTTGTCGGTGGGAATATCGAAAAAGCCCTGGATCTGCCCCGCGTGCAGGTCGACCGTCAAAACGCGGTCGGCGCCGGCGCGGGTGATGAGGTTCGCCACGAGCTTGGCGGAGATTGGCGTGCGCGGGCCGGGTTTGCGGTCCTGACGGGCGTAGCCGAAGTAGGGCAGCACCGCCGTGATGCGGCGGGCCGACGCGCGGCGCAGCGCGTCCATCATGATCAGCAATTCCATCAGGTGATCGTTGGTCGGAAACGACGTCGACTGCACGACGAAGGCGTCCGCGCCGCGAACATTCTCCTGAATTTCGACGAAAACCTCCATGTCGGCGAAGCGCCGGACCTGGCAGCGGCAGAGCGGCAGGCCGATATAGGCGGCGATGGCCTCCGTCAGCGGTCGATTTGCGTTGCCCGCCAATATCTTCATTGCATCGGACATCGCGGGCCTCGTTCCATGTTGCGCCGCGATGCTCTTATCAAGACCGCGCGCGCTGAACAATATGGCGGGGGCATGACATAGCGCCATCCACTGAATTCGGTTACTTTTTCCGCCGAATGCCGAACAAAAGGGCGTGGACGCGCCTTCCCTACCGGAAGGAGCTGACCAACGGCGAAGCCGAAGCCGCTGGCGGGTCCATGGCCACGACGGCGTTTTTGCCGCTCGCGGCGATGGCCTCGGGCGTGTTGGTCAACGTCGCCGCGAGGTTTTCCGCCGACCGGGCGGCGAGCGCCGCGAGCGTCCGGTCGTCGACGAGGCTCCACGGGTCGGCGGCGGCGCCCGGCGCGATCACGTAGTCGTCGAGCCGACGCACGCGCCGCCGCTCGCGATCGAAAATGTCCCAGACGCACATGACCACGGCGCCATTCGCGCTGGGATAGGCGGCGAGATACCCGCGGGCGAGATAGGCGGCGGAAGACTGCTCCACGACGGCTACGTCGCGCCCCGCGGCGGCGGCGGTGGTTTCACGTGAAAACCGGGCGACGATGGCGTCAGGCGCCCCCTCGACGTTGACGAAGGCGAGCGGCGCGCCGCGCGGGCTGACGCCGGGAACGGCGGCCAGCCGGGGCGACCCTGTCGGCGCGCTGGCGTTGACGTTGGACATTTCGTCCACGCAACCCGCGAGGCAGGCCGCGATGGCGACGGATGCGATGGCTCTTTGCGCGCGGCGCGCGACAACGCGCCAGCGCGGCGGAAACTCACTCATTCAACGCCTCGGTCGGGCGGGCGGTCCATGCCGCGCCGCTCATGCCATTCCCTGCTAGCGTGAATTCCGCGCGGGGTCCAGTTTGCGCGCCGGGACTTTTCTCGGACCCCGGCGCGGCATAGATCATGGGCATGACCAGCAGACCGCCCCAGGATGAATCCGCGCCAGCCCATGGCGATCTGCCGCCCGAGGCCATGCCAGAGGTCGAGGACGAGGCGACGGAGGACGTCGGCTCCGGTCTCGATCTGGCGCTCGACGAGGTGGCGACGCCCGCCGCGGTGGGGCGCGGCGTCGAGGTCATCCGCGCCTATCTCGCGCAGGCGCCGGCCGACCCCGGCGTTTACCGGATGATCGGCGCCGACGGCGAGGTGCTCTACGTCGGCAAGGCGCGCTCCATTCGCAAGCGCATCGCCAGCTACGCGCGCGGCGAGGGCCATTCCAACCGCATCGCGCGGATGATTTCGCTGACCGCCTCCATGGTCTTCGTCTCGACGCGCACCGAGACCGAGGCCCTGCTGCTCGAGGCCAATTACATCAAGCAGATGAAGCCGCGCTTCAACGTGCTGCTGCGCGACGACAAGTCGTTTCCCTACATCCTGCTCACGGCGGACCATGTCTCGCCGCAACTGACCAAGCATCGCGGCGCGCGGTCCCGCAAGGGCGACTATTTCGGCCCCTTCGCCAATGTCGGCGCGGTCAACCGCACGCTCGCCGCGCTGCAGCGGGCGTTCCTCATCCGCACCTGCTCGGATTCCTATTACGAGAACCGCACGCGGCCCTGTCTGCTCTGGCAGATCAAGCGTTGCGCCGGTCCCTGCACCGGCGAGGTCGCCCATGGCGATTACGCCGCGCTGGTCGAGGAAGCGCGCGATTTCCTGTCTGGCCGCAGCCGCGCGGTGCGCGACCAACTCGCCGCCGACATGGCGCGCGCCGCCGAGGCGCTGGAATTCGAGCGCGCCGCGCGCCTGCGCGATCGCATCGCGGCCCTGTCGGCGATTCAGGGCCAGCAGGGCATCAACCCTAAAATCGTCGAGGAGGCCGACGTCTTCGCCGTCTGCGAGGAAGCCGGCCAGTTCGCCATCGAGGTCTTTTTCTTCCGCGCCCACCAGAACTGGGGCAATCGCGCCTATTATCCGCGCGCCGACCGCTCGCTGAGCCCCGGCGAGGTGCTGGATGCGTTCCTGGGGCAATTCTATTCGGACAAGCCCGCGCCGCGCCTCGTGCTGCTGTCGCACGAGATCGAGACGCGCGACCTGCTCGCGGAGGCGCTGACCGCGCGCGCCGGACGCAAGGTCGAGGTGGCCGTGCCCCAGCGCGGCGAGCGGCGCGAACTGGTCGAGCACGCCGCGCGCAATGGCAAGGAGACGCTGTCGCGCAAACTCGCCGACGCCGCCAGTCAGGAAAAGCTGCTCGGCGCGCTCGGCGCGGCGCTCGGCCTAGCGCATCCGCCCCGCCGCGTGGAGATTTACGACAACTCCCACATCATGGGGACGAACGCGATCGGCGCCATGGTCGTCGCGGGCCCGCAGGGCTTCACCAAGGCGCAGTATCGCACCTTCAACATCAAATCGACGGAACTGACGCCGGGCGATGATTTCGGCATGATGCGCGAGGTCTTGCGGCGTCGCTTCACCCGATTGAAGAAAGAAGAGGAGACGCTCGCCGACGCGCCGGCGCCCGCCGACCGCGACGCCTTTCCCTCGAAGCCCGATCTCGTGCTGATCGACGGCGGTCGCGGCCAGTTCGAGGCGGCGAAGGCCATATTCGAGGAACTGGGCGTCGCCGGCGTGGCGCTGGCCTCCATCGCCAAGGGCGTCGACCGCGACGCCGGGCGCGAGACGTTTTTCGTCGAGGGGCGCGAGCCCTTCCGATTGCCGCCGCGCGACCCCGCGCTTTATTTCGCCCAGCGTCTGCGCGACGAGGCCCACCGCTTCGCCATCGGCACGCACCGGGCGCGGCGCAAGAAGGATTTCGTCAAGAGCCCGCTGGACGATATCCCCGGCATCGGCCCGGCCCGCAAGCGCGCCCTGCTGAACGCCTTCGGCACGGCCAAGGCCATTTCGCGGGCGGGTCTGGAGGATCTCGCGCGGACGCCCGGCGTCAACGCCGCGACCGCCAAGCTTGTCCACGATTTTTTCCGGGAGAGCCAATAACCGCCCGATCCGCGGGGATCACGTTTTGATGAATGCGAACTGACGAATATTGACAATTATCAGTTGTTCGATATTTTGCCTCCGTCCGCGAGAGGCTCCCCATGTTCGTCCCGACCTTTCCTCGATTTCGAAACGCGCTTCCCTGGGCGCTGGCGCTCGCGCCAGCCCTTCTGCTGGCGGCCTGCGACGACAAGGCGAAGCCCGTCGCGCGCGACGATGGCCGGCCGGTGCTCGTCGCCAAGGTGCATTACGCCCCGCGCGCGCCGTCGCGATCCTTCGTCGGCGTGATCCGCCCGCGCATCGAGACCGATCTCGGCTTTCGCGTCGCGGGCAAGGTGGCCCGCCGTCTGGTGGAGGTCGGCGAGACGGTCGACGCCGGCCAGCCCGTCGCCGCTCTTGATGAACTCGATCTGCGTTTGCAGGCCGAGCAGGCCGAGGCGGAGCGGCAGGCCGCGACCGGCGTTCTGGCGCAAGCCGCCGCCGCCGAGGCCCGTACGAAGGAGTTACGCGCACGCGGCTGGGCCACGGACGCCCAGATGGAACAGTCCCGCGCGGCCGGCGACGAGGCCCGCGCCCGGTTGCGTCGCGCCGAGCGCGCGGTCGAACTGACCAGAAACAGCCTGTCCTACGCCCGGCTTCTCGCCGACGCGCGTGGCGTGGTCACCGCAACGCTCGTCGAGCCCGGTCAGGTGGTCGCCGCCGGTCAGGCCGCCATCCGCGTCGCGCGCGAGTCCTAGAAGGAAGTGGCTGTCTCGCTGCCGGAGTTTCTGGTCGACCGCGCCAAAAGCGGCGCGGCGCGCGTGTCGCTCTGGTCGGCGCCGGATCGGCAATATGTTGCGACCTTGCGCGAAATGGCGCCCGCCGCCGATCCGGCGACGCGCACCTACCTCGCCAAATATGCGCTCGCTGGCGCCGGCGACGACGTGCGGCTCGGCATGACCGCGACGCTGACCCTGGTCGATCCCACGAGCGAATCCGTCGCCCGCGTGCCGCTGGCCGCCGTGTTCAATCAGGGCGACGGCGCGTCTCTGTTCGTGGTGGACAAGACCACGGGCGCCGTGACGTCGCGGCGCGTCGTTGTCGCGGCTTACGAGTCCACCGACGCCCTGATCGCGTCGGGCGTCGACGAAGGCGCCGAAGTCATCGCGCTGGGCGTGCAGAAAATCGATCCGGCCCGCAAGGTCAGGGTCGTCTCGGCGCTTGCTTTCTAGGCCAACCCAAATCGCGCGCCGCGATGTCGGGCGCGCCGGACGAGGCGATCATGCGGCGTTTCAATCTGTCGGCCTGGGCCGTGGCGCATCCCGCGCTGATGCTGTTCTTCATCATCGCGCTGGCGGTGGGCGGCGCCATGTCCTACCGCGGCATCGGGCGCGCGGAGGATCCCTCCTTCACCATCAAGGTCGGCATCGTCACGGCGATCTGGCCTGGCGCGACCGCGATGGAAATGCAGGCGCAGGTCGCCGACCCCATCGAGAAGAAGCTTCAGGAACTGCCGTGGTTCGACAAGGTCACGACCTACACCAAGCCATCGTTCACCGCGATGCAGGTGGCCTTCAAGGACAACACGCCCGCGCGCGAGGTGCCGCAACTTTTCTATCAGCTTCGCAAGAAGCTCTCCGACATCAGGGGCGATCTGCCGGCGGAACTGATCGGGCCCAACATCAACGATGAATTCGGCGACGTCGATTCCATTCTCTACATGCTGACCAGCGAGGGCGGCGATTACGCCCAGATGAAGAAGGTCGTCGAGGGGCTTCGGCAGCGGCTGCTGAAGGTCGCGAACGTTACCAAGGTCAACATTTACGGCGATCAGGACGAGAAGATCTACGTCGAGTTCTCGCACGCCAAGCTCGCCACCCTTGGCGTCACGCCGGAAAACCTGCTGGCTTCGCTGTCGCGCCGCAACGCGGTCGTTTCCGCTGGCGCGATCGAGACCTCGGCGCAGCGCGTGCCGCTGCGCGTCACCGGCGCGCTCGACGGCGTCGCCTCCGTCGCCGAAACGCCGGTCGAGGCGAATGGCCGGGTGTTCCGTTTGGGCGACATCGCGACCGTCACGCATGGATACGCCGACCCCACCGATTACGTGGCGCGCCAGCGCGGCAAGCCCGCCATCGGCCTCGGCGTCGTCATGGCGAAGGGCGGCAATATTCTCGAACTCGGCGAGGCCGTGAAACAGGCGAGCGACTCGTTTATGCGCGCCGTGCCCGTCGGCTTCGATCTTGAACAGATCGCCGATCAGCCCAGGGTCGTTGAAACCGCGGTCGGCGAATTCCTGCGGTCCTTCGTGGAGGCGCTGGCGATCGTGCTGCTGGTGAGCTTCATCGCGCTCGGCCTGCGCACGGGCGTCGTCGTCGCGCTGTCCGTGCCGCTCGTTCTCGCCGTCGTGTTCATCGTGATGAACGCCAGCGGCATGGATTTGCATCGCATTACACTTGGCGCGTTGATCATCGCGCTGGGCCTGCTCGTCGACGACGCCATCATCGCGGTCGAGATGATGGTCGTGAAAATGGAGCAGGGTTGGGATCGCGTTCGCGCGGCCTCCTTCGCGTGGGAGTCGACGGCGTTCCCCATGCTGACGGGCACGTTGGTGACCGCGGCGGGCTTTCTGCCCATCGGCTTCGCCAATTCCTCCGTCGGCGAATACGCGGGCGGCATTTTCTGGGTGGTGGCCATCGCGCTGATCGCGTCATGGTTCGTCGCGGTCATTTTCACGCCCTACATCGGCGTGAAACTGTTGCCTGATTTCACCCGCGGCGTCGGTCATCATGATCACAACGCCATCTATGACACGCGTCTCTATCGTGGCCTGCGGCGCGTCATCCAGTGGTGCGTCGACAAGCGCGTCTATGTCGTCGCCACGACCATCGGCGTGTTCGCGCTCTCCATCGTCGGCTTTGGCCACGTGCAACAGCAGTTCTTCCCGCTGTCCGAGCGTCCGGAACTGTTCTTCCAATTGCGCCTGCCCGAGGGAACCGCCTTCGACGTCACCCTCGCCTCGGCCAAAAAGGCCGAGTCGCTGCTCAAGGGCGACGAGGACATCGCCACCTACACGACCTATGTTGGCAAGGGGTCGCCGCGCTTCTGGCTCGGTCTCAACCCGCAACTGCCCGACACGTCCTTCGCGGAGATCGTTGTTGTCTCGAAGGACGTGGAGGCGCGCGAGCGGATCAAGACACGGCTCGAGAAGGCGATCGCGGAAGGCCAGCTTTCCGAGGCCCGAGTCCGCGTCGACCGCTTCAACTTTGGCCCGCCGGTTGGTTTTCCCGTACAGTTCCGCGTCATCGGTCCCGACGCGATGAAGGTGCGCGACATCGCCTATCGGGTGCGCGACGTCATGCGCGGCGAAGACAAGTTGGTCGATCCCCATCTCGACTGGAACGAACAATCGCCGGCGGTTCGGCTGGTCGTCGATCAGGAACGCGCGAGCGCGCTGGGCCTGACGCCGCGCGATATTTCGCAATCGCTGAATCTGTTGTTGTCCGGCGTGCCCGTGACGACCATCCGCGATGGCGTCGAAAAGGTTGATGTCGTCGCTCGCGCGGTTCCCGCCGAGCGCCTTGATCTCGCGCGCATCGGCGATCTCACCATCGTCTCCCGCGATGGCGTGCCCGTGCCGCTGGCGCAGGTCGCGCGGATCGAGCACGAACACGAGGAGCCGATCCTTTGGCGGCGCAACCGCGACATGGCCATTACCGTGCGCGCCGACGTGGTTGATGGCGTGCAGGCGCCCGATGCGACGAACGCGATCTGGCCCAGGCTCAAGGACATCCGCGATCAACTTGAGCCAGCCTATCGGCTGGAAATCGGCGGCGCCATCGAGGAATCGGAAAAGGGCAACGCCTCCATCTTCGTGCTGTTCCCGCTGATGGTCATCGCCATGCTGGCCTTGCTGATGATCCAGTTGCAGAGCTTTTCGCTGCTGGCGCTGGTGTTCCTCACCGCGCCGCTCGGCATCGTCGGGGCGTCGCTGGGCTTGAATGTCGCGAACAAGCCCTTCGGTTTCGTCGCGCTGCTGGGCTTGATCGCGCTGGCCGGCATGATCATGCGCAACGCGGTCATTCTGGTCGACCAGATCGAGAGCGACGTGCGCGACGGGCACAGGCGCCGCGACGCCATCGTCGACGCCACGGTGCGGCGCGCCCGGCCCGTGGTGCTGACGGCGCTGGCGGCGATCCTCGCCATGATACCCCTGTCGCATTCGGCCTTCTGGGGGCCGATGGCCATCACCATCATGGGCGGCCTGTTCGTGGCGACCTTCCTGACGTTGCTCTATCTGCCGGGCCTTTACGCCCTGTGGTTCAGCCGACGGCTGGATGAACGTGGCGGCGCGGCCGTCGCGCCGGTCGGGACGCCTTCGGTGGAGATCGCCCTGGCCCGGGCTGCCGAATGAGCGAATCCATGCTAGAAGCGGTTGAAATGAACAATGAAACCATCCATCCCGAAACCGATGTGCGCGAGCGCGTGCTCGTGACGGCGGAGCGTCTTTTTCGCGAGATTGGCTATCAGAAGACCACGGTCGCCGACATCGCCAAGGTTCTGCGCATGAGCCCGGCGAACGTGTATCGCTTCTTCGACTCCAAGAAGGCCATTCACGAGGGCGTCGCGCGGCGCTTGATGGGCGAGGTGGAATCCGCGGCTGGCGACATCGCCAGCGCCGACAGGCCCGCCCCGGCGCGCCTGCGTGAACTGATGAGCGCGGTGCACCACATGAACGCCGAGCGTTATGTCGGTGAGGCCAAGCTGCACGAAATGGTGCGCATCGCCATGGAGGAGAGCTGGGAAGTCTGCAACCAGCACATGACGCACATCACTGGCCTCATCGGCGGCGTGATCGCCGATGGCATGGCGCGTGGCGAATTCGCCGCTGGCGACGTGGAAACCGCCGCCAAATGCACATGCGTCGCCATGATGCGGTTTTTTCATCCGCAAATGATCGCCGAATGCGCCAACAAGCCGGGGCCGACGCTCGACCAGCAGATCGAATTCGTGCTGGTCGCCCTCGGCGCCCGCGTGGCCTAGGCCGCGGGCGCTCCCTTGGCCTTGACCAGCGCGGCATGGTCCGCGGCGGTCTGATCGGCGTAGGCCATCGCGAATGACGCCAGCGCGTCGTCCATCGCCGCGCTCTTGCCCAGATAGCCCGAAATCATCGCCGGATCGCCCGATCGCGCGTGCGCGCGCGCCAGGGTGCGTCCACAAAGCGCGGCGTAATCCCCAAGCGCCTCCGTTTCGGCGATGTCGCTGACGCCGCCAAGGCGCCGGTTTTTCAGGGCGCGGACGTAGAACTGCCGGCCGGAGTCCTCGTCCTGCGTCCAGCCGAGAAAGATATCGTTGGCGGCCTGCATCATGCGTTGTCCCTCGACGACACGCTGGCCCTGATGCCCGGCGTAGCCGATCCCGCCGCCGAGACGCTCCAGCACGGAACGCCACGCCTGCTTGACCTGCAGGAACATCGGCTCGCCATCGCCCGACATGAACAGGCCGGCGCAGCAGAACGTGCCGACCGACCCGACGCCGACGGCCTTGAAGACAATATCCTTCATTTCATATCGCTGGACGAGGGCCAGTCGATCGGGCGACAGGCCCTGTCGGTAAAGGGCGAAGACGCGTTCCGCGTCGATGCGGTGCTTGACGTCGCCATGGGCGTCCAGATGGAAGATCGTTGGCTTCTTGTCGGCGATGCGAGTTTCATTGCCGGAAACGAGATTGGGGAAGTTGTCGTCTTTTTCGAGTCCGTCGCCGCGCGCCTTGGCGATGATGGTCGCCAGCTTGCGGCGGAGCGATCGCGTCTGGATGTTCTTGAGTTCGGATTCAAGGTCGATCCGGCCGTGCCAGACCTCCAGAGGCGACAGATGGGCCAACGCCAACATGTGTTCTCGATAAGCCGCGACCGTCGAGGCCGCGAGCGCCCGCGCGCGCTTTTTCGACGAATCCACGCCAAGCGCCGCCACCGCCACGCTGGCGGCGAGCCGTTTCAGGTCGACCGTGAAATCGACGCCGGGCAGCGTCTCGTCGAAATCGTTCACGTCGAAGAAAATATTGTCCTCCGGCGTGGCGAAGGCGCCGAAATTCATCAGGTGGCTGTCCCCGCCGGCCTGGACGGGGATGCCGGCCATGGGCTGGTCGGCCAGATCGCTTGCCATGACCGCCGCCGCGCCGCGCAGAAACGCGAAGGGATTGGCGGTCATCCGCTTGTAACGCTCGGGCACGAGTTCAGGCACCCGGTCGGCGTCGCTCTCGGCGAGGATCGCCACGGCGTTGCGCGTCCGCAAGTCCTTGGGGCCGGCATGGGATTCGCGCGTCACGCGCTTGCGCAGGGCCTTGCCCAGTTTCATTCGCTCCGCGCGTGGCTTCAATGGTTCCATCATCGTGCAATGCCTTTTGGGAATAGAGACTTTTTCAGTCCAATATCAGCACACTGGCACGGTGGCGGCGCGCGCGATAGTCCCGCCGCCGCCGGATCGATTGTAGCGGTCAGGCGCCAGCCTGGTCTTGGCCATGGCGCTCGCGCATGGCACATCGGTTGCTTGACTGAATGCAGGTCAATAACGTCGCGCGGTCTTCGATAAATCGGCGGCGTGGGGTCCCTGTTTCCGGATTGGATGTGTCTTCGTGAAGCTCAAGTCGCATTGGTGGTGGGACCTCTCGACGCGCGATTTCGCGGAACTCGACATGGCCGACGTGGTCGCGGTTCTGCCAATCGGCGCGGTCGAGCAACATGGCCCGCATCTGCCGGTGAAGGTCGACGCGGCCATCAACGCCGGGATCATCGATCTCGCGGTCCGGCGCATGGCCTCGACCTGCCCGGCGCTCATTCTGCCCGCCTTGCCCGTGGGCAAATCGAACGAGCATCTGGCTTTTCCGGGCACGTTGACCCTGTCCCACGAAACGCTGGCGCGCGTCTGGTATGAAATCGGCGGGAGCGTTTTCCGCGCGGGCTGCCGCAAGATCATCCTGTTCAATTCCCATGGCGGACAGCCGCAGGTGATGGAAATCGTCTGCCGCGAATTGCGCGTCCGGCTCGGCATGTTCGCGGTATCCTGCTCGTGGTTTGGCATGACCGACACGAGCGATCTTTTCAGCGCCAGTGAAAACGAATTTGGCATTCACGGCGGCGAATCCGAGACCAGCGTCATGCTGCATTTGCATCCCGGCGACGTCGACATGAGCCATGCCGAGAATTTCGCGCCGCGCTCCATCGAGATCGCCCGCGACTATCGCTATCTGACGCCCGAAGGCGGCGTTGGCTTTGGCTGGCAAACGCAGGATCTTCACCCGGCGGGCGCCTGTGGCGACGCCGCGGCGGCCGACGCGGCGCGCGGGGGCGTCGTGGTCGAGCGGGCGGCCGACAGCCTGTTGGCGTTGATCGACGAGGTCGCGCGTTATCCGCTTGACGCGATCACGCATCGCACCCGTTTTGACAAGCCCTGAACCGATGGCGTGGCGTCACCAGCGGATCGACGCCCCGCCACGACCGGAAATACTGCGATAATTGGTCGAGAACGTGCCGTCGAGCATCGCGAACAGCGCGACCGACCGCGTGACTTGCGCCTCCGCGCCAATCTGCACCTTGAGCGCGCTGCCCGCGGGTTGCGCGCCGGCGACCGTGAAGGTCGCGGTCGGCAGCGCTGCCAGCGACGCGTTGAAGGCGCGCTTCGTGGCGAATTCATATTCCCAGGCGACGCTGGCCCTGGGCGTCACGACGACCCCGCTCGCCGTGGTGAAATTGCCGTTCAGGCGAAGGCCCAACGTGGCGGGAATCGATTGCGTCGCCTGCGCGGCGTAGGCGAGCGCCATCATGCCGGTCCCGGCGACGGGCGTGGTTTCCATGTAACGATCGGTTTGCAGCGACGCGACTTCAACCGCGGCGAAGGGCGCGATGTGCATGCCGGGGCCCTGATCGCTCCAGCCCGCCTCGATCCTGCCGCGCACTTCGCGCGCGCCGAATTTGCCCTTGTCGGTTTCCGAGCCAAGCCCCGCCGGCGCGGTCGTCGCGCGCGACGTTGCGTCGGTGTAGCGCGCCGCCGTCAGCGACGCCGTGAGGTAAAGATTGTCGCGCGCCACGCCCACGTAGGCGCCAACGTGCACGCCCTGCGCCGAGCCGCTTGCCGCGCCCGCGCTGAAGGCGCCATCGGAGACGCCGCCCGAGACGCCAAAGCCAACGCCCGCGATCTGGTAGTCGACGCCGAGCGCCGCGCCGACGGCGGATTGATGTTCGGCGCTCGATCCTTGCGACTTGTCGGCCGCGAAGGCGCCGATGCCGCCGAAGCCCGCCGACCAGACGCCAACGGACCCGCTTTGCGTCGCCGTCGCCCCCGGGCGCGCCGCGCCGGTGTACCAGCTTTCGCCGCCGGGCGATGGCGTGTTGCCAAGGGCGCGCAGCGCGGCCTGTCGATCCGTGATCGTCGCGGTGAAGAGCCGTCCCGCGGCGAGGTTGGCGTTGACCGCGGCGGCGGGCGCGTCCGCGTTCATCTGGTCGAGCGTCGCCAGCGGCGCCGAGCCGGACTGGCTGTAGAGCGTGGAGAGCAGCGTACCCGCGACGCCCGTTGGCGCCGTTCGCGTCGCGGCGTCCAGCCCGGCGGCGACCGCCTTTTCATTCCGCGTCACGGCCACCGGTTGCAACAGGCCGTAGCCCAGCGTCAGCGCGACGCCGCCCGCGGTGGTGGCGAAGGTCGAATAGAAATAGCCGCCGGTGATATAGGCGTGGTCGAAGGCGCCGGTCAGCGCGCCCGTCGATGTGATGAGTTGATAGTCTTGTCCCATCTTGTAGGCGCCGGGTGTGATCGCGATGGCCAGCGTGCCGCCGCTGATCAGCGTCGAGCCGGCGACGGCGATCTTGTCCGAGCCCGTCGCGGTCAGCCGCGGGTTCCAGCGCGATGTCGCGGTGAAGGTCGCGTCGCCGGAAACGGATAGCGTCGAGGGCGCCCCGCCGGCGGGCCCCAGCGAAAGCGAGCCGGCGTTGGTGAACGTCGAGACGGTTGAACCGCCGGCGCGCGTCCAAGTTCCCACGTTGTTGACGCTCGTTTTGGCGCCAGCCGCGGTCGAGATCGCGCCATCCATCGTCGCGTTATTCAGGATGGTCATCGTGCCCGAAGCGTTCGCGGCGGCCGTGGCGCCCTGCAACAGGCCATTATTGGTGAAATAGGACGAGCCCGACCCTGTCGCCGAGGAGAACGCCACATTCGCGCCGCCCAGGACGTTGCCATTGTTGATGACGGTCGTCGCGCCGCTCTGCGACTGGACGACCATGCCCGCCGCGCCGCCGCTGACCGTGACGCCGCTATTGACGGTGATCTGGCTGGCGCCGCTGTTCGTCGTCGCGACGAGACCCGCGCCGGTCGTCCCCGTCGCCGATCCGCCGAGCGAGATCGATAGTCCACCGGTCCCGGTCGCGCCGATAACGGCGCCGTTGAGCGAACCGCTGACGCCGCCAGCGGCGACGACCAGCGCGTCGAGGCCATCCTGCGTCGTGGCGACGACGCCATTGCCCGCCGCGCCCGACACCGCGCCCGTGGTCTGGATGGTCAGGCCGCCCGCGCCCGACGTCGCCGCCGAAATGCCGGTCGCGCCCGCGATCCTGCCGGTTTCGTTGATATAGACATTGCCGCCGCCGGTCGTGACGGAAATGCCCGTTCCACCTGCGTTGATGGCGCCAGACCCGGTGACGGTGACATTGCCGCCGCCGCCCGAGGTGGCGCGCACGCCCGCGCCTGTCGCGACCACGCCCCCCGCGCCGATAATCGCCGCCGCCGGTCCCAGCGCCGACGAGACCGACACGCCGTCGCCCGAACTGCCCGTCACCAGCCCGCCGGTCGACGCGCGCGCCTCGCCGCCATCCGTCACCGTGACATTGACGCCGGTTTTGCCCGACAGGGGATCGGCCAGCGTCACGGCGAAGGCGCCGGGGCCCAGAAATGAAAAGCCCGTGTTGGGAATGGCGCCGACGCCCGGCGGCGTCTCCGCGCTGGAGAAGGCGGAAACGCAAAATGCGGTCGCGATCGTTCCGCACGCCGCCTGACTCTGCGCCGTCGTCAGGATCAGGGCGACGCCGGCCAGAAGCGAAATCCGGATGGGGCGCCGGCGTTTCCACGCCGCGCCGTCCATCGCGCGTTCCAAGCTCAAGCCCTGTGCCCCGGTCATGCCGGCGAGGGTAGGTTCACAAACCTTAAATCCGGGTCGTCGGATTAGGTTAACCGGGACTAACGACTGGATTGAGCGACGGCTTCAATCACGTTGGTAAACAAAAACACAACAATCGTAAGTCACCGGAGGCGCCTATTCGGCGGCCCGGCGATGCGCGTAGCGGCTTTCCGGCCGCGGCAGGCCAAGGTTTTCGCGTAGCGTGGCGCCCTCGTACTCCTTGCGGAAGATGCCGCGCTTCTGGAGTTCGGGGATCACCATGTCGCAGAAATCGACATGCTGGCCCGGCATGTAGGGCGGCAGCACGCAGAAGCCGTCGCAGGCCTTCGACGTGAACCATTCCTCCATGTAATCGGCGACCTTTTTGGGGCTGCCGTGGATGGAGTTCTTGCCGCGGGCGCCGGCGCAGCGCGCGCCGAGCTGGCGGATGGTGAGGTTTTCGCGGCGCGCCATGGCGACGATGCTGTCGTAATGGCCGCGGCTGCCGTTGGTATCGGGTAGCGGGTCGGGCAGGGGCTCGTCGAGCGGATAGGGCGACAGGTCGATGCCGCCCAGCATGGTCGAGAGAATTTCGCGCCCGACCATGGGATGGATCAGCGATTGCAGCAGTTCGAAATCCTCGGCGGCCTTGTCGTCGGATTCGGCGACGACGACGCTCAGGCCGGGCAGGATTTTCAGATGGTTGGGATCGCGGTTGTATTTCGACTGCATCCGGCCCTTGACGTCATCGTAATAGGCCTTCGCGGCGGGGATATTCAGATGCGGCGAGAAGATCGCCTCGGCGAACTCAGCCGCCAGCTCGCGCCCTTCGTCCGACGCGCCGGCCTGCACCATCACGGGATAGCCCTGAATTGGCCGCGGCACGTTCAGCGGACCGCGGACGTTGAAATGCTCGCCGTGATGATCGAGTTCGTGCTTTTTCGTGGGGTCGAAATAAAGCCCGCTCTTGACGTCGCGCACGAAGGCGTCGTCGTCCCAACTGTCCCAGAGGCCCTGCACCACCTGCGCGAATTCGCGCGCGCGACCGTAGCGTTCGGCGTGGTTCAACACGCGCTCGCGTCCGAAATTCGCCGCTTCCGCCGGCTGGGCCGAAGTGACGAGGTTCCAGCCGGCGCGTCCATGGCTGATATGATCGAGCGAGGCGAACTTGCGCGCGAGATTATAAGGCTCCTGATAGGTCGTCGACGCGGTGCCCGTGAGGCCGATGTGCTTGGTCACCATCGCGAGGGCTGAAAGCAGTGTCAGCGGCTCGAAATGCGCGACGAATTGCACCGATCGCGATATAGCGTCGATATGCGCCTCGCGCGTGGCGTTGGCGTCGGCGAGAAAGATCATGTCGAACTTGGCGCGCTCGGCCGCCTGCGCCATTTGCACGTAATGCTCGATGCTGACATTCGCGTCGCGCTGGGCGCGGGGGTGCCGCCATGAGGCCACGTGATGGCCCGTCGGATTGAAATAGGCCGCGAGAGTCATCCGGCTTGTCATATTTGCCTCCCCTGGCGCGGACCGGACGCCAACACGTGTCCGACCTGCTTTTGAATATCAAGTCTAGCGTCCGGGCGCGCCCATCGGCAACGCCCTCCGCCGCGACCACTATAGCGGGATCGCCAAACGCGACAGCGGCGAAGCCGACGCGCCCGATGCGCCGGATTGCCGCGGGCGGGCGTCCGGCGTTTCCTAGGCGAAATCGCTCGCTTGCCAGGCGGTCGGATGGCGAGCGACGACGCCACGCAATTCATCGACGCTCTTGCAACCGAGCTGGCCGAGGGACGCCCTGAGGTCGTCCTTGTAGACGTTGATGAGATGGGCGGGGCCCTCCGGCCCGAGCGCGCCGAGACTCCACAGGAAGGATTTGCCCGCGAAGGCCGCGTCCGCGCCCACCGCGATGGCGCGCGCCACGTCGACGCCCGAGCGCACGCCACTGTCGAAAATCAGCGTCGCCTTGTCGCCCACCGCCGAGCGGATGGCGGGCAGCGCGTCGATGGAGGTCGGCAGCGCCTCGATCTGGCGACCGCCGTGATTGGTGACGAACAGCCCGTCGACGCCCATGGCCACCGCGCGCTCGGCGTCGGCGGGATGCAGCACGCCCTTGAGAACGAGCGGACCCTTCCAGACGTCGCGATACTTGGCGATTTCCTCCCACGTGAAGGCGCCGCCCTGTTCACGCCGGATGAAGGCGGCGGAATCGGCGAGTGACGAGTTGGGCGGCATGTAGGGATTGAGCGAAACGAAGCGCGGAATGCCGCTGCGCGCCATCGCGAGCAGCCAGGCTGGCGCGCGCATCGCGTCGGCCCGCAGCCGCATGGTCAGCTTGAACGGGTTGACGATGCCGCTTTTCACCTCGCGCGGGCGAACGGTGCGCACAGGCGTGTCGATCGTCAGCACCAGCACATGCACGCCGACGGCCTGCGCGCGACGCGTGAGATCAAGACCGATCCTGTGATCGTTGTTGGAGAAGCGATAAAGCTGGAACCACAGCACGTCGGGCGCGAGTTCCGCCGCCTTCTCGACGTCGATGCCGGAGAGGACGCCAAGCGTATAGGGCACGCGCGCCGCCTGCGCGGCCTTGGCGAAATGGGTCTCCGCGCCGGGATAGGCCGTGCCGGGGCCGCCGATGGGCGCGATGCCAATGGGCGCCGCGTAGGGGCGACCAAACAAGACCGTATCGGCGGGCGGCGGCGCGGCGACCTTGCCGTAGCGCGGCGCGAGTTGCACGCCATCAAGCGCGGCCCAGTTGGCCTTGATGCCCGTGTCGGCCCCGGCGCCGCCATCCATGTATTCAAACGCGAAGCGCGGCATGCGGCGACGGGCTTTCGCCCGCAGATCGAATGCGGTCGGGAACCGGCGCAGCAGGGCCAGCGCGCGCTCGGCCTCGCTGGGCGACAATTCGCGAACCGGCGCCTTCATCGGCCTTGAATCGTCCATCCCATCCTCCTGTCCGGCGCGGTATCGCCGCTTGATGCGCCATGAATAGCCCGCCCCGCGCGCCATGGCGAGGGCGCACGCGCGGGGGCGCGTCACAACGTCGGCTTGCCCGACGGGCGCCCGGTGCTAGGCTTGGGCAAGGAAGTCGGCTTCGGGCGCCGCGAAATAATGTGGGGAGACGAGGGAATGGCGGGCCGCGTTGGAACGATCGAGGCGTCGGGCGCGCCCAGCCTGGCGGCGGGTCCGCGCTCATGATGCGCCTTGGCCTCTTTCTGCAAGGCGGCGGCCATCACATCGCCGCCTGGCGCGATCCCGACGTCGACGTCAACGGCACGCAGAACCTCGCCCAGTACATCAAGATCACGCAAATGGCGGAGGCGGCCTGTTTCGACATGGTCTTCAACGCCGACACGCAGGCGACCTTCGGCGCCGACGATATCAACGTCTGGCGCCACACGACCGGCGCGCTGCGGCTGGAGCCCTTGACCCTGCTCGGCGCGCTGGCCGCCGTCACCACGCGCATCGGCCTCGTCTCGACCGCGACGACGACTTATTACGAACCCTATCAGATCGCGCGCATTTTCGCCTCGCTCGACCAGATGAGCGGCGGACGCTGCGGCTGGAATCTCGTGACATCAGCCGCCGCGGCCGAGGCCTATAATTTCAATCGCGCGACGCATGTCGCCCATGCGGAACGCTACGAACGCGCCGCCGAATTCGCCGAGGTCGTGCTCGGTCTCTGGGATAGCTGGGAGGCCGACGCCATCGTCGCCGACAAGGCGTCGGGTCTCTATTTCGATCCCGCCAAGCTGCATTTCCTCAATCACAAGGGCAAGCATTTCTCCGTGCGCGGGCCGCTGACGGTCAAGCGCTCGCCACAGGGACGACCCGTGATCGTTCAGGCCGGGCAATCGGAGGCTGGTCGCGACCTCGCCGCGGCGACGGCGGAAGTCATTTTCACCGTCCAGCAGGACGTCGGCGAGGCGCGGGCGTTCTTTGCCGACGTCAAGCGCCGCGCCGCGCTGCTGGGACGCCCGCCCGAGGCCATCAAGATCATGCCGGGCGTCATGCCCATCATCGGCGAGACCATCGCCGAGGCCGAGGCGAAGCTGGACCGGTTGCAATCGCTCATCCATCCGGAGATGGCGGTTCGGGTGCTTTCCGCCTTCTTCGGCATGGACCTTTCGCCGTTCCCGCTCGACGGTCCCCTGCCGGACGCCGAGGTGGCGAACACGGAGCAGGGGCGCCAACGCGTCATTCGCGATCTTGCTCGCCGCGAGGGGCTGACGATTCGGCAGGTCGCGCTGCGCATCGCCGGCGTGCGGGGCCATCGCACGCTGTGCGGCACGCCGAAAAGCATCGTCGATTCATTCGAGGAATGGTTCCATTCCGGCGCGGCGGACGGGTTCAACATCATGCCGGCGACGTTTCCCGCCGGGCTGAGCGAATTCATCGAAAAAATCCTGCCGGAGTTGCGCCGCCGCAAGCTGTTTCGCGAGACCTACGAGGGCACGACCCTGCGCGAAAATCTTGGGCTACCGATCCCGATCAGTCGATGGGTGGGGTAGGGCGCTTGCGAAATTAATCGCCCAAGCGTGGCAACATGGACAATTTGTAATTTCCGCGCCTCTTTCAGTCCACAATGTCAAGGCATTACCGCCGCAAGGGTGGGATGCATGCGTTTGAATGGCCGTCGCGCGCCGCGCGATGGGCCCCGCGCCGTTTGCCTCGCCACCCAGCGAATAGCCGGCAACAAGAGGCGCGCATGCGAAAAAAAATGGCCATTGGAGCGATCGCCGTCATTTGTCTCGGCGGAGGCTGGCTCTGGCGTGCGAACCATGTATCCCTGGTCCTCGCCGACAAGGCGGCCGCCGCCGCGCCCGCGGGTGGCGCGCGCCAGGGCGCCGCGACTTCGGTGGTGACCGTGGCCGCCGCCAGTGGCGACTTTCCCGTCCGGTTGAAATCCATCGGCAATGTCGAGCCGCTCGCGGTGGTGGCGGTGAAATCGCGCGTCCAGAGCCAATTGCTTTCGGTGCATTTCACCGAGGGCCAGATGGTCAAGCAGGGCGAGTTGATGTTCTCGCTCGATGATCGCGAACTGGCCGCGCAGGTCGCCAAGGATGTCGCCGCCATCGCGCGCGACGAGGCGACGCTGACGCGCAGCAAGGCCGACCTGGCCCGCGCCCAGCAACTGCTTGCCAAGAACGCGGGCACCCAGCAGGCGCTGGATCAGGCGACGGCGGATCAGGCGTCCGCCGCCGCGAGTCTGCAAGCCGATCAGGCCGCCCTCGACGCCGACAAATTGCGCCTGTCGTACACGAGCATTTACGCGCCGATCGCCGGACGCGCGGGAGCGGTGAGCGTGACGCCGGGCAACCTCGTCAACGCCAGCGATACCGGCCCCGGTCTCGTGGTGCTGACCCAGATGAAGCCGGTGCGCATCGCCTTCACCCTGCCGGAGCGCGAGTTGCCGCGCGTGCAGGGCGCCATGGCGACGGGCAAGCCGCCGGCGGTGCGCGCGATACCGCATGGCGGCTCGGGCGCGTCGGCCACGGGCGTTCTGAATTTTATCGACTCATCCATCAATCAGGCCTCGGGCACGATCACGCTGAAGGCCGAGTTCGCCAATGAAAATCTGGGGCTTTGGCCTGGCGAATATCGTGACGTCGAGGTTGATCTCGGCGTTCACGCGAACGCCGTATCGGTTCCCACCGTCGCGTTGCAGGAGGGACAGAAGGGCAGCTTCGTCTATGTCGTGGGCGCGGAGTCCCGCGCCGAATTGCGCGTTGTCACGCCGGGATTGATCGATGGCGACCGAACCGAGATCGTCGCGGGATTGAAGGCTGGCGAGAGGGTTGTCGTCGACGGGCAGTTGCGGTTGGCGGCGGGCGCCGCCGTGCGCGAAGCGACCGGAACGCCAGGCGCCGCGCCATCGCGTGGAAGCTGAGGAGCGTCATCCCATGAACATCTCGGCCTTCTGCATCCGCCATCCGGTCGCCACCATCCTCATGTCTGTGGCGCTTATTTCCGGCGGTCTCTTTTCCTATGTATTTCTGCCGCTCGCCGCTTTGCCACGCACCGAATTTCCCGTGGTCAACGTCTCGGCGCAATTGCTGGGCGCGTCGCCCCAAACCATGGCGACTTCGGTCGCCACGCCGCTCATCAAGCAATTCGCCACCATCGCGGGCATCGATACGATCACCTCGTCTTCCACCCAGAGCAACACGTCCATCGCCATCCAGTTCGTTCTCGAACGCAACATCGACGCCGCGGCGGCCGACGTTCAGGCGGCCATCGCCCGCACGCTCAAGGCGTTGCCGATCGAGATGACGACTCCGCCGTCCTATCGAAAGGTCAACCCCGCCGACGCGCCGATCCTCTTGCTGGCGCTCAAGAGCGACACGGTTCCGTTGTCGAAGCTCGACGCTTTCGCGCAACAGGTCATTTCGCCCGCGCTATCCACCGTCGATGGCGTCGCGCAGGTCCAGATCTACGGCAGTCAGAAGTACGCCGTGCGCATCCAGATCGACCCCAACGCGCTCGCCACGCGCGGCATTGGCGTTGATCAATTGCAAAGCGCGATAGCGAACGCGAACAGCGACACGCCCGTCGGCGTGTTGATGAACAAAAGCCAGCAACTGACCATCGACGCCCGCACGCAGCTCGCCAACGCGGCGGAGTTCTCCAACATCATCATCGCGACCCGCGACGGGCATCCGGTGCGGCTGGGCGACGTCGCCACGGTCATCGATTCGGTCGAGAACCTTCAAACAGCGAGTTGGCACGATGGTTCGCGCGCCATCGTTCTGGCGATCCAGCGCCAGCCCGACGCCAACACGGTCGCCGTTGTCGATCAGGTCATGGCGATGCTCAAGACCTTTCAGGACCAGTTGCCGCCAAACGCGTCCATCACGCCGCTGAATGATCGATCAACCTCCATTCGCGCGGCGATCGAGGACGTCAAGTTCACGCTTGGACTGACTATTGTTCTGGTGATCATGGTCACGTTCGTGTTCCTTCGGCGCTTCGCCGCGACCGTGATCCCAAGTCTCGCGGTGCCGATCTCGCTGATCGCGACGCTTGGCGTCATGTATCTGTTCGGGTTCTCGATCGACAATATTTCATTGCTGGGCGTGACTCTCGCGGTCGGACTTGTCGTCGACGACGCCATCGTCATGCTGGAAAATATTTATCGGCATATGGAGGAGGACGGACTGAGCGCCTGGGACGCCGCGCTCAAGGGCAGCGGCGAAATAGGTTTCACGATTCTGTCGATCTCGGTCTCGCTTGTCGCGGTATTCCTGCCCGTATTGCTGATGGGCGGCGTCATCGGCCGCCTCTTCAATGAATTCGCCGTCGTCGTCACCGCCTCCATTCTCGCCTCGGCGTTCGTGTCGCTGACGCTGACGCCCATGCTCTGCTCGCGTCTGCTGACCATGCCCGCGTCGGGCCATGACTCGAAGAAGGGCGTTCTTGGCCTTTTTGAACGTGGCTTTGACGCGGCGCAGAAAGGCTACGCGGCCGGCTTGCGCGTCAGCCTACGATACCAGCCCGTGGTGCTGATGTTGTTTTTCGTCACGGTCGGTTTGAGCGCATGGCTGTTCACGATCGTGCCAAAGGGCTTTTTTCCGCAGGAGGATATCGGTCAGATCAGCGTATCGACCGAGGCCCGCGAGGACATATCCTTCGACGCGATGACCGCCCTGCAACTCCAGGTTCAGGCGGTCTTGCAGAACTCTCCTTACGTGGCGCACGTGGCCTCGAGCGTCGGTACGACGACGGGATCGAGTTCCTCTACCAACCAGGGCAAGTTGTTCGTCGAGTTGAAGCCGCTCGATCAGCGACCCAGGCTCAACAAGGTACTGGCCGACCTGCGCGCCGAACTCGCGAAAATTCCGGGTATCGCGACCTATATGACGCCGGTCCAGAATCTCAATATTGGTGGTCGCGCGTCCAAGAGCCAGTATCAGTTCGTGATGCAGGGGCTCGACCAGAATCCGCTTTACGACTGGTCGCAGAAGGTCGCGGCGGCGATGACAAGGGATCCCTTGTTCGCCGATGTCACGAGCGACCTCCAGAATGACGCCTTGCAGGCCACGCTCGTCATCGATCGCGACAAGGCCGACACCTTGGGCATCACCGCCGATGTTTTGCGCTCCACCCTTTATTCGGGATTTGGCACGCGGCAGGTGTCCACGATCTACACGACCGGCGATAGCTACCAGGTCATCGTCGAATTCGACCCTTCGGTGAACTGGTCGTCGGATCGACTGAATCTGATCTACATTCGCGCCGGCAATGGAACGCTCGTTCCCCTGTCCAGCATCGCGCGCGTTGAACGCACGGTGGGGCCGCTCAGCGTAAATCAGCTCGGCCAGATCACGGCGGTGACGATTTCCTTCAACCTGCCGCCGGGCGTCGCGCTGGGTCAGGCCATCGACAGGATCGAGGTCATAAAAAGCCAGTTGGGCGTGCCCTCGGCGATCGCAACGTCCTTCGCGGGCACCGCGAAGACATTTCAGCAGTCCCTCGCCAATCAGGGGCTGCTGCTCGGCGCGGCCATCCTGACGATCTACATCGTGCTCGGCATTCTATACGAGAGTTTCATTCACCCTCTCACGATCCTGACGGGCCTGCCCTCGGCCGTCCTCGGAGCGCTGGGCATACTCTGGGCGTTGAACATCGATCTCAGCGTGATCGCGATCATCGGCCTCCTGATGTTGATCGGCATCGTCAAGAAAAACGCCATCATGATGATCGACGTGGCCCTGGCGCTCCAGCGCGAGGGCCGGTCGCCGCGCGACGCCATTTACGACGCCTGCCTGCTGCGGTTCAGGCCGATCATGATGACGACCCTCGCCGCGCTGATGGGCACCCTGCCGATCGCGTTGGGCGCGGGCGCCAGCGCGGAGGTGCGCCAGCCGCTCGGCATCGTCGTGTCCGGTGGCTTATGCGTTTCGCAGGTGCTGACGCTGTTCATCACGCCGGTGATTTATCTCTACATGGACCGGCTTTCGGGCGCTTTGGGCAAGCTTCTTGGCCGCTTCGCCGCTCCGCGGGAGGATTTCGGGGAATCCTCCGCCCTCGACGGAGGGCATGTCCGTCCGGAGGCGGCCGAGTAGGGTCTCGGCGACCGACGTCCCCGGTCGTGGTGAATCATCCGTCGCCGGGCTGAAGACAACTTTAACGATCTTGCGGGATAACCTGACGTTGCGTCACCGTCGCATCCAGCGCCCGCGCGGGATGTGACGAGGGCGGATGACGCCCGTGTTCGCGTCGTCGTATCGTTATGTTGCGTGGTTGCGTTCATGTTTCCAGTGTCGTTTTCAATGCGTCGCCCGCGTCTGGCGACCGCCCTTTCCGTATGGGCCCTTTTGGCTGGAGGCGCCGTTTCAGGCGCCCGCGCCCAGGTTCAGGAACCCTCCCTTGCAAGCGCCCTCAAGGGGCGCGTCGACCGTGAGATCGGACTATCCGAAATAGGACTCGCCGAGGGCGCCCGGCTATCCGGCCTCGGCGGTTCCCGTGATTTCTTCTTTCCGGTGCCGCGTGGCGCGCGCCTTGCGGGGGTTACCCTGAACCTTGCCTATGAGACGGCGTCGTCGACCGACAGCCGACGCGGCATCGAGGTGCTTCTGGGTGAACGAACGGCGCATTTGCAGGCGATTGATTCCCCGCGGGAGAGCGGCCATCTTCAAATTCCGCTTGACGGCCTTGATACCTCGACTGGCTACGCCAGGGTGACCATCCGCTACGGCGGACTGATCGAGCAAAAATGTCTCGATCTCCGTTACGCCGCGGATCATCTGACGATTCTGCCCGAAACGACGCTTAAATTCAGCGTCGACAAGGAGGCGGTTAACACCGTCGCGGCGACACTCGCGTTGATGCCGCAACCGGTCGACATTTATGTGCCCGCGCGCGCCATGTCGACGGATGAATACGCCGCGGCGCTCGTCGCCGCGCGGGGTCTGCGCGCCACGGGCCACGACATTCGCTTTCAATTGCTGCCGTCGGCCTCGCTGACATCCTCCATCGGATCGACTTCGCGCGCCGCTGGCCCCATGGGCCAAACATATCCTTCGTTGATGTCCGGCCAGAGCATGGTCGCCGGCATTCCCGCGCGCTTCGCCGCGCCGCCGACGCTGGCGACGGCCTTTCCCGCGCCGGCGCCGGAGGCGTCAAATCTGTGGAGCCGGGGCGCCGTCGTCATCGCGTCGCCGGCCGAGGTCGCGGCGCTTGGCGTAGCGGGTAAATCCAGCGTCGACTCCACCGACCCGTCGCGCGACATGGACGCGCCGACGGCGGCATTGTCGCTTATCCGCTTTGGCGGCGCGCCCGCGATCCTGATCAGCGGCGATGACCCGCGGGCCGCGGCCGACCTCATCGCTTCGCCGTGGCGGTCGGCGGCCATCAAGGCGGATGTTTCGGCGCGCCTGTCGAATGGCGGCGAAGCGGCGTCCGGCGCGCTTACGTTCGATCGGTTGCGCACGGACCTTGGCGCGCGCAGCGTGATTGATCGCGCGCTCTGGTCGGTTTCGATTGGTGGCCGCGATCTGCCCTCCACGCGCCGCGTCGGCGGCGTGCGGATCGACGTCGCCGTCGCCCCGGATGACGTTCGCTCCAACGCCGTTGTCTCGGCCTTCTTCAATGATCGCCTCATGGATAGCGTCACGACCGGCAACAGCGTCATGGCGCGCCTCAAGTTCGACGTGCCCGATGGCATGGCGGGATTGAACAACAATCTGCGCGTTGTCGTGCAGCGTCAGCCGCGCGGCGGCGATTGCCTGACCATGCCGATTGGCGCGCCCGCGCAACTGCTCGACAGCAGCGCCGTGATAACGGCGCCGGCGGCCGACATGGCGCATGACTTTTTCGAGCTCGCGCCGAAATTCCGCGAGGGCGTCGAAGTCCTGATCGACCGCGACGCGGGGCTCGATCAGACATCGCGCCTTGCCACCTTGAGCGCCTTTGCCCGCGAGCTTTCGCCCGCCAGCGCGCCGATCCGCGTGCGTTTCGTCGAGCCGGGCGAAAGTCCGCGTCCGACGGGGCCGTTCATCGCGATGACGGCGAATCCGCCAGAGCAGGCCAACACGCCGATCCGTTTTGATCGGGGACGCGCGGTCGTGCGCGGGCCGGATGGACAGACCATCGCCGATCTGGGCCGTCTTGGCGATACGATGGTCGCGCAGGTCGCGCGCACCAACCTTGAATCCGGTCTGTGGATCAGGCCTGTCGCGACGGCCGCCGAACTGGTGGTTCCATCGAGCCTCCAGCTCGACCGCGGCAACGTGGCCATCATCGACGCGGCGGGCGTCGCCTTCGCCTTCTCGAACGAGCGCGATCGTCTGGTCGAGGTTGTCTATCCCGAGCAGTCGACCATGGCCGAGATCGCCAACGCCTACAGGCCCTGGATCGTGGGCGCCTTGTGGTTGGCCAGCAGCCTTTTGATCGTGGTGGGCCTGCTGCGCTTTCATCGGCCGCGCCGGTCCACTGGCAAGGCCTGACAACGCGTGACCGCCGGTGGCGATCACAGGGCTTGGCAGTCGCGTTGAAATGGTGACGTTATCGTGGGCACGCATTCGGAAGCGGATCTTGGCGTCGGCCAGTTGCTGGTCCGGCACAAGGCCATAACGCAAGAGCAGTTCGAGGAAGCGCTCGAGCTCGCGACCGATTGGGGTTCGCCCATCGCCGACGTTCTGATGTCGCGCTGGTGGATTCAGGCCGACGTCTATTCCCGCGCCTTCGCCGCGCACCACGGCATGCGTTATGTTCATCTGGACAGGGAGCCGCCGGAACGGGAACTCCTGTCGTCCGCGGACGCCGGTGTGTACGCGCGCAGCCTCATCATTCCCTGGCGAAAAGTCGACGGCCGACTGATTCTCGCGACCACCGATCCAAGCCCGGCGATGTTGCTGTTCGCCCGTCGCAAATGGGGGCCCGACATCGGCTTCGTGGTGACGTCGAAGTCCGATATTTCCAAGGCCACGCAGGCGGCCTTCGGCGCCCATTTCACGCATCTGGCCGTATTCGGGTTGAGCGAGGCCGATCCCGCCGTGTCCGCGCGCCGCGTGATCACCCGTCGACAGGGCGTCGCGCTTTATCTGATCCTGAGCGCGATGGCGGCGGGGCTGGCATTCGCGCCGCTGGCGACATTCATCGCCCTCAACGCCTTCATGACGCTGTTCTATCTTGGCGCCTTCCTGTTCAAGCTCGTCCTGGTGTGGTTCGGCGGGTTGGGGCAGGCGGAATCCGCCGCGGCGATCGACGCGTCCGTTCGGCAACTCGATGAAAGCCAACTGCCCGTTTTCTCGATTCTGGTTCCAATGTTCCGCGAGCCGGATGTCTTGCCGATTTTGACGCGCGCGCTGCGCACGATGGATTATCCGCTCGCCAAGCTCGACATCAAGATCGTGCTCGAGGAGGACGATGTCGAGACCATCGACGCGGCGCGCTCGCTGCAGCTCGAACCTATTTTCGAAATCATCGTTGTCCCGGCCTCGCAACCCAAGACAAAGCCGAAGGCCTGTAATTACGCGCTGAATTTCGCGCGCGGCGAATATCTCGTCATTTACGACGCCGAGGACAAGCCCGAGCGCGACCAGTTGCGCAAGGTCGTCGCCGCCTTCCAGCGTTCGGCGCCCAACACCGCCTGCGTCCAGTGCCGGTTGAACTATTTCAACGCGCGCGAAAACTGGCTGACGCGCATGTTCACCCTGGATTACTCGCTCTGGTTCGACCTGATGTTGCCCGGCTTGCAGAAGATCGGCGCGCCGATTCCGCTGGGCGGAACCTCCAATCATTTCCGCATCGACGTGCTGCGGGAGCTCAACGCCTGGGATCC
Source organism: uncultured Hyphomicrobiales bacterium (assembly GCA_903861645.1). Lineage (GTDB taxonomy): Bacteria > Pseudomonadota > Alphaproteobacteria > Rhizobiales > Beijerinckiaceae > Terripilifer. The sequence goes on along the minus strand of CAIOVE010000090.1, from coordinate 58,460 downwards.
CTTCAACGTCACCGAGGACGCGGATCTTGGCATACGCCTCGCGCAAAAGGGCTATCGCGTTGGCGTCATCGATTCGACCACGTTCGAGGAGGCCAACTGCGACGCGGGCAACTGGATTCGGCAGCGGTCGCGTTGGATCAAGGGCTACATGATGACGTTCCTGGTGCATACGCGCCGGCCGCTGCATCTGTTGCGCTCGCTCGGGCCCGTGGGCGTCGCCAGTTTCGTGTTTTTCATCGGCGGCACCGCGATCTCCGGTTTGCTCAATCCGATTTCATGGGCCTTGTTCGCCGTCTGGTTCATAACCTCGACGACCGCCTTCGCGCCGCTTTTTCCGCCGGTTCTTCTTTACTTCAGCCTGTTCAACCTGATCGCCGGCAACGGTCTCTTTGTCTATCTGATGATGATAGGGCCCTTCCGTCGCCGCTGGACGGGATTGGCGCCATGGGCGCTGACGGTGCCCGCCTATTGGGCGATGATGTCGATCGCCGCCTACAAGGGTCTGTATCAACTCGTCTTCACGCCATTCTATTGGGAAAAGACGAACCACGGCATTTCCGGTCAGACCGCGCGCGAGATCGAGACCGCTCGCTCGGCTGATCGCGCGGAACGCGAGCAGGGAGCGGACGTTCCGGCCCGCGCATGACGCGCCGTCTTTCGATCGCCTCGTTCGGAATCGCGCTTTTCGCCATCGTGATGGCGATGTTCGCGTGGCTCGACGCTCATGGTTTTGTTGGCGCGAACGCGCTTGATCTGTGGGGCGAGGCGATCGCCGCGCGCGACGGCGCGTTGAACCTGCGCTCCATCGTCCTGACGTTTCCGCCGGCGCCGCATCTGGCGACCATGGGCCTGCAACTGGCGCTCGGCGCGGCCCGCATGCCCACGCCCAACGTGTTGTCGGCCATGCTCGTCGCCTCGCTGGGCGGGCTCTGGTTGTCGTCATTCCTGCGCGCTGGCTATGGCGTCGCGGCGAGTTGCGCGATGACATTGCTGCTTGTCCTCAATCCGGCGGTCCCGCGGTTGGCCAGCGCCAGTCCCGCGCTCGTCATGCTGTTGCTGGGGTGCTGGCTCGCCGCGCGCGCCGCCTATCGCCTGCGGGCGCGCGACAATATCGTCGACCTCATGGCCCTGTCCGGCGGGCTGGCCGTTGTCGCGCTGTCACATCCTCTTGGCGTTGTCGTTGTTCTGGCGCTGTCGCCCTATCTGATCTTCGTGGTGCAGCCGCATCTCGCCAGGGATTCGCTCGCGGGCGCCTATCTGACGATTCTTTTTCCCGCCGCATTGGCGCTGCTTGGCGCGCTTTACGTCGCGTGGGTGTTTCAGGGCGATCTGCGCGGCTTGTTCGCCCTTCTCGCCTCGCCGCCGGTGATGATCGACGATGGCTCGTCGTGGCTCGTCAACGCGTGGCGCCGGCACGAAATCCTCGCGATCGCCGGGATATCCATCGCGACACTCCTCGTTGCTCCCGTGCTTGTTGGCGCCTTTCTCGCCAATGGTCGCCGTTTGCCGCGTGTTTTGCCCACCGCCGCGCTCATCGCCTGCCTGCCCGCCGCGGGCGTGTTGGCGGGCGTTCTTGGCCTCGTGAACGATCCCCTGACCATCGCCGCGCCCGTGCTGGGCTTTGGCGCCGCCGCCGTCGCCATCTGGCCGCAGGGCCCGCGGCGCGCGATGTGGACGACGGGACTCGTGCTCGCCGGCGCCATCGGCGCGGGCGGTCTTATGATCGCGGCGCCGTCGCGCGAAACGCGCGATTGGCTCGCGGCGCTGGAAGGCGCCGACGTCGTGACGGCCTCGAGCGCCGATTTGGCGGTTGGCGCCTTCCTGTCGACCCGCGCGGATGTGACCATTGACGCGATCAGCGCGCCAAGGGTTCTGGCGGGGCGCGGTTCGGCGCTTGGCCTGCATCTGCCAACCCAGTTCGATTTCGAGAAGACGCGCCTGTCGCGACAGGCCCAGGCGAATTTCCTCGTCGTGCGCGCGACGGGCGAGGCCGCTGGCAGCGACGACGCCGTGAACGCTGTTTTTCCCGATCTCTACGAGAAGGGCAGGCCCGATTACATCCGCGTTTACGATCGCTTCGGTTGGCGCGTCTATCAACGCGCGACGATCGCGGCGAGCCGATGAGAATGAGCCCATGCGCGTCATGATCGTCACCGCCGAAAAGGATCTTCTGGACTTGATGCCCGCCGCGCTGGCGACGGGCGGCTTCGGCGATATCGTAATGGCGCGCTCCGCGCAGGAAGCGCTAAGCCTGATGGCGCCGGGCGCGATGGCGCCGATCGACGCGCTGCTGCTCGACATGACCCTGCCCGACGCCGACGGTGTCGAGACATGCGCCACGATCCGTCTCAACGCGGCGCACAAGGAAACACCCATCATCGTGCTCGCCGAGCCCGGCGACACGCATAGCCTGTCGCAAGCCTTCGTCGCCGGCGCCAGCGATTACATTTTCAAGCCGTTTCACGATGTCGAGTTGCTCGCGCGCATGCGCTCCATTTCGCGCAACAAGACGCAGATGGATCAGCGCCGCGCGACGGAGAGGGAGCTGCAACGCCTGCGGCGTCCGGCCTCGATCTGGCGCTCGAGCGACGGCCCGGTCATCGAGCCGGAATCCGGCCTGCCGGGGCGGGGCTGCCTGACAGGTTCGCTGACTTGGCACGCCGGGCGGGAGGATGGCGCGTCGATCGCCGTCATTGTCGCGCGCATCGACGCGCTGACGAGTTTCCGTCATCTGTATGGCGTCGGGGCCACCGCCGTCATGCTTGGTCGCGTCGCGGCGAGCCTCGGCGAATTGACCGCGCCACTCAATTACTTCCTGACGGCCTTCGACACCGGCAGTTTCGCCATCGTCTGCGCGCCAGCGCCAGATGACACGCGCGCCTTGGCGGAGGCGGCGCGCCGGTGCGTCGCGCGCCTGGCGATCCCGCACATGGAATGCGCCTTTCGCGACACGGTGAGCGCCAGCGTTGGCGTGGCGGTCGGCGCGCGCGGGTCGCGGGAACAGGTCGCCCAACTGCTGCCCAGCGCGATCAGCGCGGCGGAGCAGGCGACGGCGGAGGGTGGCGACCAGGTCGTCTTCGTGGAGGGGCAATAATGCAAATCACGCCACGTCATCTACATGTCCTTTGTCGGGCCGCGTTCACGATCGTGCTGTTCGCGGGCGTCGCGCTGCGAGCCCATGGCGCGCGCGCCGGCGCCTTCAATCAGGAGGAAGGCAAGGGGCAGGTCATCGTCACCGGCATGTTCTCGACGGCGGATCAGGGCTACGACGTCACGGGCAAGTTGACGGCGGCCTCGCGTTTTCAGAAGTCCGAGGCGACGGCGCTGGTTGAGTACGGGTTCACCAACTGGCTGACGGGCATCGTCAAGCCCTCGATCATTGATTGGCGCCTGTCGGGCGCGCCGAGCGCCGCATACACCGGGCTGGGCGCGACCGAGATTGGCGCGCAGGCGCAATTATATCGGCAAGGTCCATTCGCCTTCGCCGTGCAAGCCATGGCGCGGATTCCCGGCGCGCCCGACAGTTCGAACCTCACCCTGCAAGGCAATACGCGCGTCGAGGAGGAGCTTCGCGCGCTCGCGGGATATGGTTTCCAGCTTGGCTCCTGGTCGTCCTTCGCCAACGCCGAAATCGGCTATCGCTGGCGCAACGGGCCGCCGTCCGAATGGCATGGCGATTTCACCCTCGGCGTGCGCCCGGTCGAGAAAGTGATGCTGATGTTGCAATCGTTCAACACGATTTCGGGGCCGTCGACCTCGGTGATTTTTCCACGCAACAGCTTGAGCAAGTTGCAGGGCAGCATTGTCTACGATTTCACGAAGGCCATATCGGGCCAGATAGGCGCCTTCGAAAGCATCGCCGGCGAGAACGCCCTGAAGGAACGTGGCGTGATCGCCGCCGTCTGGTACAGGTTCTAGCGCGCGGCGCCCGAGCTATTCGACAGCGGAACGAGATCGCCCGCGTCGGACTTGATTTCGTCGAGACGGTCGCCGAGCGACTCCCGGCTGCGACGGTCGACCACGGCAAGCGGCGCCGTGACGATCAGGCCCGCCGTCGAGCCCACCATGCCCGCGGCGCCCATCGCGACGCCGCTCAGCTTGTCGGCCAGCCCGCTCTTGCCGTCGGTCAACGCCTGACCGGAGGCGAGGCGCTTGCCGATCATCTGGACGACCTCGGGGCTTTGCGCGAATTTGCCGTGGCCCATGCGGTCGCTACTTTCGACCTTCGTGAGGTCGATGACCGTGAGATGATCGCGCGCCAGTTCGCTCTTGTAGGGTTCTTTTTCGGGGTCGATCGCGCCCAGACGCGCCGTGCCGCCCCAGATGCGGTTGGAGACGGCCAAGGCGCCGTCGTCCTGCGAAACGAAGAGCGTGAAGGGCGGATAGTAGCCCGTCGCCTCAATCTCGGCGATTTGCCGGCGAAACACATCGACGTCGACGTCTGGCGCGGCCAGCATGACGTTCTTGAGCTTGGGCGGGAATGTCTTGTTGCGTATCGCCATCTGGCGCAGCGCTTCCAATGTCACCCAGTTGCCCATGGAATGAGCCAGAATGGACACTTCGCCAACGGCGGGATCGCGCGCGATCGCCTGAATGACGCTTTCCAGCGCGTCCCGCGAGTAATTGGCGCTTTCGCGGTCATACGTGTAGGCGATCACCCGGCCGCGCGACGGCCAGGTAAACAGAACTGGCGTGATCGGCGCTTCCGCGTCATGCACGATTTGCGCGAAGCGGAACACCGCGTCGTCGAAACGCGTGTTGTAGCCATGCACGAAAATCAACACGCGCCGCTTGGGCGTCGTTGCGACGCGGGCGTGAAACCGCCGCAAGGCCTCGGTCTTGTCGACCCGTTCGGCCTTGAGCGTGACGAATGATTTCGCCGGATCGCCGGGCGCCACGTCTGGCAACTGCACCTCGCCGATCTTGCGATTTGCGTCTGGCGGAATGGATATCGTGATGTCGGCGAAGGAAAGGCCGCGCCCCCGCTCGCCCGTGAACATTTGTCCCTCGGTCGCGCCGTCGCTGCTCCGCGTGGTGGCCACCAGCAGGTCGACGCGTCGACCGGGAATGGCGATGTCGCCCGCCGCGATCATCAAATTATCCGGTGTTCCCCCGCAGCCCGCCGTCGCCAGCATCAGCGCCAGCGCGCCCGCCCGCATCGCCGACGTCGCCAAACGAGCACGATATTCGATGTACGTCGCCTTGAAGTCACTCATCTCGGAACCCGCACTCCGCACCCACGCCGACGCTTGTCGCTTTGACCCGTTCGCCCCTGCCCGCCGCCGCTGATCTTGCCAGCGGCGCCCGCGCGCCGATCTTGACCATTCGCGACGGCTTCTCATGACGAATTGAGACTATTTGGGACAATATTACGCGGATATTGTCAATTGATCCCCTGATTGAAACCAATTCCTCCAAGATCGTCCTGCTTGTTTCATTAACGCAAAATTCCGGGCGCCCGGCCGGACTCGCGGGAAAACGCCCTGAATCCATTTGGCGCGCGGACGACGCGACGTTAACGTGAACGCCTGCCGTCTTGGCTTGCGGAGATTTCCGGATGCGGTTGTCGTTGACGCCAACAATCTTCGCCCGCGGGCTCGTGCTTGCCCTTCTGATCTGCGCGTCCGGGGGCCCAGCGCGGTCGCAGGAATGGCCAACCCGACCGATCAGAATCATCGTTTCCGCGGCGGCGGGCGGTCCAATCGACGTTTTCGGCCGCGTGCTCGCCGACCGGCTGGGCCGGGAACTCGGCCAGTCCGCCGTGATCGACAATATTCCTGGCGCTGGCGGAGCCATTGGCGGGCAACATGTCGCCCACGCCCCGCCGGATGGCTACACCGTGCTGCTGGGCACCAGCGCGACGCACACGTTTTCGCAACTGCTTTACAAGACGCCGCTCTACGACGCGCGCGCCGATTTCGCGCCAGTGGCGCTGGTCGCCGAAATTCCTCTCGTGCTGATAGTCAGGAAGGATCTACCCGTCCACACGATGGCCGAATTCGCGGCCTACGCGAGGGCGAACGCCGCCGGAATGAACTATGGCTCGGCGGGCGTTGGCTCGTCCACCCATCTGGGTTGCGCGCTGCTGACCAGCGTCATCGGCGTCGACATCAACCACGTGCCCTACAAGGGAACCGGTCCCGCTATGCAGGATCTGATGGCCGGTCGCATCGATTCCCTGTGCGAAATCGTCGTGACGGCGGCGGCGCAGGTTCAGGCCGACAATGTCAGGGCGATCGACGCGACCACGCCTCCACCCGCCTGATAGGAGCCCGCCGAGGCCTGATCGATCAGCGAGGCGAATTCGGCCGCGCCGGTTTTGTATCCGGTCGTGTTCGAGTTCGCGATATTTTGCGCGATCGTCGATAACCAGTTGGTTTCCGCGTTCATGCCCGAAACAGCCGCGCCGAAAATGCTCATGTCCGTTTCCCGATATGTTGGTCCGCGCCGCGCTGTCGCGGAAGGTCAGAATCCGACGCCACGATGGACTTTCATTTGCGCAACGTTGTGCTCGATGCCGCGCGCGAGCGCTCGCGCCATCGGATTAACGTCATGCCGCAGCGGGACTTCCGTGTCGGATGTCGTGTCGCCAGCCTCCATCGGCGCGTCGATCGAGGTAGCGCGCGCCTCCACGGCTGGCGTTGCGTTGGAAGCGGGGGCGTCGCCAAGTTGTTCGATGTCGCGAAGCGAGGCCTCGATGGATTTCAGCGCGCGAAACTCTGGCGTGAGGGAGAGGCGCGCTTCCAGGCGCGCGCGAAGCGCGACAAGGGCGGCGATGGCGTCATGCGTCATGGAAAGACTCCGTTCCGACGCTGGCATGTAGGCGCGGTTGGCTGGCGCGGGGCTGGTCGCGCGGCCAATAAAAAACGCGCGCCCGGAGGCGCGCGTGATTTCAACGCAATAAAACCTTGAACGACGGCGCGATCAGACGCGCATGGGCATCAGAACATAAAGCGCCGCCGCGCCATCTCGATCCTGAATGACCGTGGGTGAACCGGGGTCCGCGAGCTTGAAGAGCGCCGTGTCGCTATCGAGTTCCTGTGTGATGTCGAGCAGATAGCGCGCGTTGAATCCGATATCGAGCGGCGCGGCGTCGTAATCGACCTCAAGCTCCTCGACGGCGGAGCCGGAATCCGGATTGGTGACCGAGAGGGTCAGCTTGCCATCGGCCAGCGCCAGTTTCACGGCGCGGCCCCGTTCCGATGAAATGGTCGACACGCGGTCGACGGCCGCCTTGAAAGGCGCGCATTCGACGATCAGGCGCTTGTCGTTGCCCGTGGGAATGACGCGGGCGTAATCGGGGAACGTGCCGTCGATCAGTTTCGACGTCAGAACGACATCGCCGAACGTAAAGCGGATTTTCGTGGTCGAGAGTTCGATGGCGACGTCGGCGTCGATATCCTCGACCAGTTTCTGGATTTCGGTGACGGTCTTGCGCGGCACGATGATGCCCGGCATGCCCGCCGCCCCGGCGGGCGCGGGAATTTCGACGCGCGCCAGACGGTGGCCGTCGGTCGCCACGGCGCGCAGCATCGTGTGACCGTCCACCTCCAGCGTGTGCAGGAAGATGCCGTTCAGGTAGTAGCGGGTTTCCTCGGTGGAGATCGCGAACTGCGTCTTGGCGATCAGCTTGCGCAGATCGGTCGAGGCGAGGGTGAACTTGTTCGCCAGTTCGCCGGAGGCGAGATCGGGGAAGTCGCTTTCCGGCAGGGATTGCAGGTTGAACCGCGAGCGGCCCGACCGCATGAGCAACTGGCCGCTTTCGCCCGTCGTCTCCAGCGATACCTGCGCGCCCTCCGGCAGTTTGCGGGTGATGTCATAAAGCGTGTGCGCGGGCAGGGTGGTCGCGCCCGCCTGCGCCACATCCGCGGGAATGGACTCGGTAACCTCGATGTCGAGGTCCGTCGCTTTCAGGCCCAGTACGCGGCCGTTGGCGTTCAGAAGGACGTTCGACAGGATCGGGATTGTGGTCCGTCGCTCAACAACGCGGTGGACGTGGCCGAGCGCCTTCAAAAGCGCGCTCCGTTCGAGTGTGACTTTCATGGCGGCCTGATCCGTCCTCAAAATCCGTGTCCGCGCCAGCGCGCGAGGGCATTAACTGTAGGCGGGCGACGATGGCAAGCGCAAGCCGCCGCGCCGGCCATGGACCGCGTGGGCCGGGCTTTTCCACGATCAAGCCGGATATTTCATCCTTTACCGGCCCTTAATTGGCCGGGATTAGATTGGATCAATGTCGCGTGAACGGCGGCGGGGAATGCGTGGGGCCATGGGCGAAGGCTGGTTCGGGCGGCGGCGGGAACCGACGTTGCAGACACGCTCCCGGGCGGCGTCCCAGGACGACGAATTGCGCGCCGATCCGCGAGATCGGCCGGGCGCGGCCAAGGGCAAGCGCGGTCGGTCCGAGCGCATGGAGCCGGAATTCGACGAACCGCGCAGGCGCGCCGCGCCGCGGGTCGATCCCGAGGTCCGCGCCGGCAAGTCCGCCAGATCGCGTCCCGATTCCGTCGAGGATGATTTCGAGGACGAGGACTTCGACGAAGCGCCGCCGCCAGCCAGAAAGAAAGCGCCCGCGCGCAAGGCGGCCAGGCCGGACAAGGCCCGCCCCCGGCGCTCCGTCTTTGGATTTCTCGCCTATTGGTCGCTCGTGCTGGGTGTCTGGGCGGTCGTAGGCGTTGTCGGCGTCACCGCCTATTACGCCGTGCAACTGCCGCCCATCGATCAACTGGCGGTTCCCAAGCGGCCGCCCAACATCGCCATCCTCGGGGATGACGGCGCGTTGCTGGCCAACCGCGGCGATACGGGCGGACCCGCCGTCCGGCTGAGCGATCTGCCCCCCTACCTGCCGAAGGCTTTCATATCGATCGAGGACCGGCGCTTTTACGCCCATTACGGCGTCGACCCCATGGGCATCGGGCGCGCCATCGTGCGCAACGCGCTGCATCGTGGCGGCAACGTGGAGGGCGGTTCGACCCTTACCCAGCAGCTCGCCAAGAACCTGTTCCTGACGCAGGAACGCACCATGGCGCGCAAGATCCAGGAGGCGATCCTCGCCGTCTGGCTGGAGCATAAGTATTCCAAGGACCAGATCCTCGAGCTCTATCTCAACCGGGTCTATTTCGGCTCGGGCGCCTATGGCATCGAGGCGGCCGCGCGCAAGTATTTCGGCCACGGCGCGCGCGATGTGACCCTGCCCGAGGCGGCTCTTCTGGCCGGCCTGATGAAGGCGCCCACCAAGCTCGCGCCTAACCGCAACCCGACCGGCGCCTCCGAGCGCGCGGCGCAGGTCATCACCGCCATGGCGCGCGACGGCCACATCACCGAGGCCATGGCCAAGATCGCCCTGTCGCGGCCCGCCGAGGCGTCGCACGATCGCGGGGCCGGCTCGATCAACTATGCCGCCGACCTTGTCATGGACGCCTTGGACGAGACCGTTGGCGCCATCGACGAGGACATCGTCGTCACCACCACCCTCAACGCGGGGATGCAGGCCGCCGCCGAGCGCGCCCTGACCGAGGAGCTCGACAAGAACGGTGCGAAATTCGGCGTGTCGCAGGGCGCCCTCGTCGCGATGGACGTCGGCGGCCAGATCAAGGCGCTGATCGGCGGCCGCAGCTACGCGGAAAGCCAGTTCAATCGCGCCGTCGCGGCCAAGCGCCAGCCCGGCTCGACCTTCAAGCCCTTTGTGTATCTCACGGCGCTGGAGCGTGGGCTTACGCCCGACACGGTCCGCGAGGACGCTCCCATCGACGTGAAGGGCTGGCGCCCCGAGAACGCCAGTCACCAGTATCAGGGAGCGGTAACGCTGACGCGCGCGCTCAGCATGTCGCTCAACACCGTGTCCGTCAGGCTCGGTCTGGAGGTGGGGCCGCGCGCCGTCGTGGCGACAGCGCACCGTCTCGGCATTGGTTCGGAATTGCAGGCCAACGCGTCGATCGCGCTCGGCACGTCCGAGGTGACCCCGCTGGAGCTTGTCGGCGCCTATGCCCCGTTCGCCAATGGCGGCATCGGCGTGCAGCCCCATGTCATCGTCAAGGTGCGCACGGCGGATGGCAAGCTGCTCTACCAGCGCAAGGGCGCGAGCTACGGCCGCATCATCGATCCGCAATACGTTTCGATGATGAATTCCATGCTGCGCGAGACCCTGCTGACGGGCACGGCGCGCAAGGCCGAATTGCCCGGCTGGCAGGCGGCGGGCAAGACCGGCACCAGTCAGGATTATCGTGACGCGTGGTTTGTTGGTTACACGAGCCAGCTCGTCGCCGGGGTCTGGCTGGGCAACGACGACAATTCGCCGACGAAAAAGGCTTCCGGCGCCAACGTGCCCGTCGACATCTGGAGCCGCTTCATGAAGGAGGCGCTGCGTTCGTCGCCGCCTTCGGCGCTGCCGTCGGGCCTGTGGCGCGACGCGGCGCAGCCGACGCCGCCGCCGAGCATTCGCCCACCGGTGGACGATCAGGCGCCCGCGCCCACGGCGTCCATCCCGCAACAGGGTTCCGGCCCCCTGCAACTGCCGGGCGCGCGACCGGCGACCGTAACGCCCGTCAACGCGCGTCCGCCGGGCGTCGCGCCCGTGCGGCCCGGCGCGCCACGCCGCGATCCCATCGCCGACCTGCTGCCGCCCGCGAGCATTCCCGCGCCTGGCGCGCGCCGTCCCGCGCCGCCGCCGCAGGAAAAAGGCTTTCTGGAAAAAATATTCGGCGGCTGATTACATCTCAAGCACTATCTTGCCGAAGTGCTGGTTCGCCTTCATGTGCGCCAGCGCCTCGCCCGCTTTCTCCAACGGATAGACGTCGGAGATCGGTAGCCGCAATTTTCCGCTTTCGACCGCCGGCCAGAGATCGGCGCGCATGCGGCGGATAATCTCGGCGACCTCCTCCAGCGAGCGCGTGCGAAAAGTGACGCCCACGTAGGTCAGGCGCTTGAGCGCGTGCAGGTCGTAGTCGAATTCGCCCTTCATGCCGCCGAGGCGGCCGACATTGACGATGCGCCCGAGAATGGCGGCCGCCTGCATGGCGCCGTTGATGACGCCGCCCGACACCATGTCGATGACGAGATCGACGCCCTTGCCGCCGGTGGTGTCCTTGACCATCTGTGGCCAGTTGGCGTCCGTCGTGTCGAGCGCGAGGTCCGCGCCGAATTCGGCGAGCCGCGCCCGTCGCCCGGCGTTGGTCGAGGCGCCGATGACGAAGCCCGCGCCCATGAATTTCGCGATCTGCATGCCCATCAGGCCAACGCCCGAGCTCGCGCCGAGAATGAGCACGCTTTCGCCGCGCTTCAGCCCGCCCGCCGTGACGATGGCGTTGTGCATGGTTTGCAGCGCCACCTGCATCGTGCCGGCCTGACGCCAGTCGAGGCCTCGCGGCATGGTAGTGGCGCGCGCGACGTTCACGACGACGTATTCGCAGAAGCCGCCGGACACCGAGCACATGACCTGATCGCCCTGCTTGAAGGGACTGGTCGCGGAGCCCGAGCGAACGACTTCGCCGGCGCATTCGATGCCGGGAACGGCGCCGGGGCCGCCGCGCGCGCCATGAAAATGCCCCATGGCGACCAGCAGGTCGGCCCGGTTCAGGCCGGCGGTCTTGACCTTGACGAGAATTTCGTCGGGCCCTGGCTCCGGCGTGGGAATATCGCGGACCTCGATCCTGCCGGGCTCTGCGACAACAGCGGCTTTCATGGGCGTCTCCGGGCGGGTTTATACGAGCGGTATAAACCCGATTTCCGGAGCGTCCAATTGGCGGGTCAGTGCAGGCTGACCGTGTGCAGCTTGTGCTCCCATGCGTTCGCCAGCGCCGCGTCGCGCGAGTCGGTCAGCATCAGCGGCGTGCCGTCGGCGTTCAGCAGGGCGAACAGACGGATGCCCGGCCGCACGCCCTCGACCTGCGGAAACAGGCGTGCGACGTCGTCGGAGAGAATGGGCTTCACGTAGGCGACCTCGCCGCCACCTAGATGGGCGAACTGCTCGGGGGTCATCGAAGCGAGGAAGTTTTCGCTGTTTTCGTTGGACATGGCTTGCTCCTTTGCGGTTCTTGTTGGGGAGGCCCCCTGAACCCGCGTTCCCGACGCCGACTTTTTCAGTCCCGCGCCAGAATGTTGATCTTCCGGATCACCCGTTCCGGCTCCGGCCGGGCGAGGTCCACCGAAAGCAATCCGTTTTTCAGATCCGCGCCGAGCACCTGCATGCCGTCGGCGAGCAGGAAGGCGCGCTGGAACTGCCGCGCGGCGATGCCGCGATGCAGGTATTGTCGATCCTTGTCGTCCTGTTGCCGTCCGCGAATGACGAGCTGGTTTTCCTCGACGCTGACGTCGAGCTCCTCGCGGGTGAAACCAGCGACCGCCAGCGTGATGCGCAACCGCTCCGGGTCCGCCTCGCTGCGCGGCAATCGCTCGATGTTATAGGGTGGGTATCCATCGGACGTGGCCCGCGTAACGCGGTCCAGCGCTCTCTCGATGTCGTCGAACCCCAGAAGGAAGGGGGAATGCAAACTTGGCGCGCGTGACATGACGAAGCCCCTCGGGCGCTTCCGCCGTGGAACCCGGTATGGCGTTCCCCGACGATGGCAACGAGCAGGATATGGGATCGCCAGCCGGCATTTCAAGATGGCCGGCCGCTCCCGGTCAGTGGCCGCCGGCATCCTTGCCGGCGGTCGTCGGATGGTCCGTGTAGCGGTCGGTCAGGGCCAGAATCAGGCCCGAGACGACGAAAACGCCATGAATGGCCGCCGCCCAGAGCAACTCGCGATCGGTCCGGTCGGCGATGGACATGAACTCACGCAGAAGCTGGATCGCCGAGATCGAGACGATCGACGCCAGCAGCTTGAGCTTTAGCCCCGTGAAATCGATCTGGCTGAGCCACGCCGGACGGGCCACCGCGCTTTCGGCGGTGATCGTCGTGATGAAGTTTTCGTAGCCCGAAAACATGATGATCAGCACGAGGCTGGCGGCGAGCGTCAGATCGACCAGTCCGAGCACGGACAGGATCACCTCGGATTCCGTCGCCGTCAGCAGCGTGTCGGCCACGTGGTAGACGTGTTGGCCCGCCTTGATCAACAGGGCGAACAGACACACCACCAGCCCCAGAAAAAGCGGCGCGAGCAGCCAACGGCTCGCCAACAGAAGACGTTCGATCACGCGCACGATCATGCGAAAATCCTGATTTCAGAAGGATAAATATGTGGCACGCGCGATGGCGACGCGCAACGCGCCTCAGGCTGTCGCCAGATAGCGCGCGACCGCGACCGCCGCCGTCGCGCCGTCCCCCGCCGACGCGGCGAGCAAGGCGACGGAATCCGCCCGGATGTCCCCGGCGGCGAAAACGCCCGCCATCGATGTCCGCATCATCGCGTCCACGATGATCCTGCCATCGGGGGCAAGCGCGAGTTGGCCGTCCAGAAAGCGCGTGTTGGGCTCAAGGCCGATCTGGACGAACAGGCCGTCGGCGGGCTCGACGCGCGCCGCGCCGTCCGGGCCGCGAACAAGGAGTTCCGATACGGTGGCGTCGCCCCGGATTTCCTCGATGGCGGTGGACGTGAGAACCGAAATGTTGGCGGTCGCCGCGACCCGGTCGCGGAGGATTTTCTGCGCCCGCGGCGCCGCGCCCCGGCACAGGATCACCACGTCGCGCGCGAATTCCGCCAGCGTCAGCGCCTCGTCGAATGCGGCGTCGCCGCCGCCAGCCACGAACACGCGCTTGCCGCGATAAAGCGGCCCATCGCAGGAGGCGCAGTGAGATATGCCGCGCCCTTTCAATCGTTCCTCGCCGGCAACGCCGAGCGCGCGCGGCAGCGATCCCGCGGCGACGATAATGGCGCGGGCCGCGAGCGTCTCGCCGGCGCCGCGCGCGATCCAGCGCCCGCCCTCGCGCTCGATCGCCTCGATCGTGTCGAACGTGAATTCGGCCCCGACGGCTTCCGCCTGCTCGTGCAGCATGGGGCCAAGCTCGACGCCCGCCACGCCATCGGCGAACCCCGGATAATTCTCGATGCGGGGCGCGTTGATGACTTGCCCGCCGACGCCCATTTCCGCCACGACCATGACGCGCAAGCCAATCCGCGCCGCTTGAATCGCCGCCGTCAGGCCCGCAACGCCAGCGCCAATGATGACAACATCGATGTCGCTCATTTGTAGATTTCCGCGGCGAGCGCCATCAGCTTGTCCTGGTTCGCGTAGGTCGCGGCGCCGAACAACCTGGCGGAGAGATAGGGTCGCGCGTCATCGTTGGCTTTTTCGATGACGCCCTTCGTGACCGGGATCAATCCCGCGTTGGCGAGCACGAGTTGCGACTCCGGCTCCAGCATGAAATTCGTCAGCAGCCGCGCGGCGTTGGGATGCGGCGCGCCCGTCAGCAGGGCGAAATGCGCGCTCGCGTAGATCCAGCCCTCCTTAGGCACGATCATGCGCACCGGCAGGCCCTTGAGCGCCAGCGCGTAGGGCAGTTGCTGCGGAAAGTAGAGCGCGTATTCGCCGCGCGCCACCTGCCGCTCCGCCTCGCGGTTGTTATGCGTGTAAACGTGATGCTGCGTCGCCAGCCTGTCGTGATATTCGCGACCGAAGGCCTTCCATGTCGCCTCGAAAAAGGCCGCGGCCGAACCGCTCAGGCGCGGATCGTCGCCGATCATGCGATCCTTCCAGCGGGGATCGAGCAGATCCTTCCAGCTGGTGATGTCGTTCTCGCCGACCAGCCGCGTGTTGGCGAGAATGCCGTAGGGCGGATACCAGACCGGCACCCCGTTGTCGTCGTGTTCGATATCGTCGCGCAGGTTGGCGAGATTGGGCGTCTTCATCGCGGGCTGAAGTTCGCCCGCGATCGCGCGGCCGGGCATGCTGGCGGGCGACGAGATATAGATATCCCCAATATAGCGCCTGGCCGATTGCTCCATGCGCACCCGCTCGGACACCTCGCTGGCGCGCGCGACGAAATGATCGACGCGAATGCCATAGGCGGCCTCGAAGGCCTTGAACCGAGCGATGGTGGGTGGGCCGCTGAGCGCCGAATAAACCGCCACCGAGCCTTCCTTGCGCGCCGCCGCCACGACCGCGTCCCACGACTCCTCGGCGCGCGCGCCGACGCCCATCGTCAGGGCGAGAAAAACGCCGATCCATCGCCGCATGTCCGCGCTTCCCCATGTTGGTTTGACGCGCCGCCGGAGCGCGCCTAGTTTCGCCCAAATTGCCGAGTTGCAAGAGACAGTCAACATCGCCGCCGGGAGATACGTCATGGACGACATTGCGACGCAAGCGCGCTCGGGCGCGAAAATCGTGGTTCACAACCCCGTCGGTTATCCGCCCAAGATCACCAAAAAGACATCCGCGCCCCGGCTCGACGGACTCGATGGCAAGACGATCTATCTCGTCGATTGCCGCTTCGACGATTCCATCGAACTGCTCAAGCAGGTCGCCGAATGGTTCGCCGCGCACATGCCGAGCGTCAAGACGAAGCTTGTGTCGCTCAATCATTACTACGGCCACGACGATCCCGAGACGTGGGAGGAAATTCGCGCCCACGGCGACGCGGCGATCGTCGGCGTCGGTCATTGCAGCACCTGCGCGCCCGCCGTCGCGACCCACGCGATCACGCTTGAAACACGCTATGGCGTGCCGACCGTCGCGTTGCATACCGACAAATTCGATCGCGTCGTGCGCTCGACCGCGCGCGTGGGCGGCTTGCCCGGCCTCGATTGCGTCTATGTGCCGCAACCCGTCATGGGCAAGACCGCCGAGGAATTGCGCGCCTATGTGAATGGCGCCGATCCCATCACGGGCAAGCCCGTGATGCGCGAGGTGGTCGAGGCGCTGACCGGCGGCCTTGGCGCCGACGCGGCCCTGCCCAATGACCGCTCGACGCCGCGTTTCGTCGACGAGGACGCGGAAGACAATCTTCACGAGCTGTTCCTGCGCAACAACTGGACCGACAAGCTGCCCATCGTGCTGCCCACGGCCGAGCGCGTCGCGGCCATGCTGGCGGGCACGAGTCGCAAGCCCGACGCGGTCGTGGGACGCATGCAGCCGACGCTCAATCGCGGCATGTGGGAATACACGGTCGAAAAGGTCGCGGTGAACGCCGTCATGGCGGGCGCGCGGCCGGAATATTTCCCGGTCATTCTGGCGCTCGCGGCGGCGGGCGTGTCCGCGCGCGGATCGACGTCGAGCTCTGCCGCGGCGATGGTCGTCGTCAACGGCCCCGTGCGCCATGAAATCGGCATGAACTGTGGCATCGGCGCCATGGGCCCCTACAACCACGCCAACGCCACGATTGGCCGGGCGTTCGGGCTATTGTCGCAGAATTTGCAGGGCGGCTCGGTCGCTGGCGACACCTTCATGGGGTCGCAGGGCAACAACCTCACCTACAACAGCGTGACCTTCGCGGAGAACGAGGAGCGCAGTCCTTGGGAGCCGCTGCACACGCGCAAGGGCTTCAAGCCCGGGGACAGCGTCGTCAGCATCTTCTACGGATGTCGATCCAATACCTTCGGCCTCGGTCTGCGCAAGGATCACTGGCGCGAGCACGTGAAGGACATGTTGACGGGCATCGACGCGACGACCGCGCCGTGCCTGCTGCTCGATCCCATCACCGCGCGTCAGTTCATCGATCGCGGCGCGTTCGACACGACGGAAAAGCTTGTCCACTGGCTGTGGGACACGGCGCGGATTCCTGCCGCGCGCTACTGGGATCTGCAACTCGTGCAAAACTACATCTATCCGCGCGCGACGTTCGGCGAGGAGCCCATGGCCACCAAGCTCAAGGCCGCGCCCGACGAGTTGATTCCGATCTTTCAGGAAAAGGACATCAACGTCGTCGTCGTTGGCGGCGAAACCAACGGCTACTGGAGCATGATGGGCGCGACGTGGCGCAAATCCGTCAGCGTCGACGAATGGCGCTAGGCCGGTCGATTCATCGCTTCTGTCAAGGCATTTATTGATCGGGGATATCCACCCGAATTGCTTTGACCCGGGGGTGCGGGGCGCCTAGAACGCGTTCCTCGTTTCCCTGGGAGCCCGGTGCATGAAGTCCATCAACGCGCGCATCGCCGAAGAACTCGACGTCAAGGAATGGCAGGTCGCCGCCGCCGTCGCGCTGCTCGACGACAAGGCGACGGTGCCCTTCATCTCGCGCTACCGCAAGGAAGTCACCGGCGCGCTCGACGACTCGCAACTGCGCACGCTCGAGGAGCGATTGCGCTACCTGCGCGAGATGGAGGACAGACGGCAAACAATCCTCGCCTCCATTCGCGAGCAGGGCAAGCTCGACGAAGCGCTTGAAAAGCGGATCATGGAGGCCGATTCAAAATCGCGCCTCGAGGATATCTATCTGCCCTTCAAGCCCAAGCGCCGCACCAAGGCTATGATCGCGCGCGAGAATGGTCTGGAGCCGCTCGCCAATGATCTTCTCGCCCATCCCGAACGCGAGCCGAGGGAACAGGCCGCGGCCTATCTCAAGCCCGACGCGGGCGTGACGACTCCCGAGGACGCGCTCGACGGCGCGCGCGCGATCCTGGTTGAGCGTTTCGCCGAGGACGCGGAATTGATTGGCCGCTTGCGCGAGGATTTCTGGACGCGCGGCCGCCTTGCCTCGACGGTGCGCGAGGGCAAGGCCGCGGCCGGCGCGAAGTTCTCCGACTACTTCGATTTCTCCGAACCGCTGGTGAAGATTCCCTCCCATCGCGTGTTGGCGCTGTTTCGTGGCGAGCGCGAGGAGTTTCTCGATCTCAAGCTCATCGCCGATCCTGACGCGAGCGCCGATCCGCGCGCGCCGGGCCCCTATGAACTGGCGATCGCCCATCGCGTCGGCGTCGCCGACCGCGGGCGGCCCGGCGATCGCTGGCTGATGGAAACCGTGCGCTGGTCGTGGCGCACCAAGATCGAGTTGCATCTGTCGCTCGATCTGCGCATGCGCCTGTGGAACAAGTCGGAGGAGGACGCCGTTGGCGTCTTCGCGGCGAATCTGCGCGATCTCCTGCTCGCCGCGCCGGCTGGCGCGCGCGCGACTATGGGCCTCGATCCGGGCTTTCGCACGGGCGTCAAGGTCGCCGTCGTCGATGCGACGGGCAAGGTCGCCGCGACCGCCGCGATTTTTCCCCACGAGCCGCAACGCAAATGGAACGAAAGCCTCGCGACGCTGGCGGCGCTGGCCAGGACGCACAAGGTCGATCTCGTCGCCATCGGCAATGGCACGGCCTCGCGCGAGACCGATCGCCTCGTCGCCGATCTGCTGACGCATTATCCCGATCTCAAGCTGACGAAAGTCGTTGTGTCCGAGGCCGGCGCGTCGGTTTATTCCGCGTCCGCCTACGCGTCGCGTGAGTTGCCGGAACTCGACGTGACCCTGCGCGGCGCGGTGTCGATCGCGCGGCGATTGCAGGACCCGCTCGCCGAACTCGTGAAGGTCGATCCGAAGTCCATCGGCGTCGGCCAGTATCAGCACGATCTCGCCGAGCATAAGCTCGGACGCTCGCTCGACGCCGTGGTCGAGGATTGCGTCAACGCGGTGGGCGTCGACGTCAACACGGCCTCGGCGAAGTTGCTCGCGCGCGTGTCGGGCATTGGCGAATCCCTCGCCGAGGCCATCGTGGTTCATCGCAACGAGCATGGCCGCTTCGACAAGCGTGGCGCGCTGAAGGAAGTGCCGCGCCTCGGCGCCAAGGCCTTCGAGCTGTCGGCGGGATTTTTGCGCATCAATGGCGGCGGCGATCCCCTCGACACGTCTGGCGTGCACCCCGAGGCCTATCCCGTGGTGCGTCGGATTCTCGACAAGGCGAAGGTCGACATCAAGACGTTGATCGGCAACGGCGATATCCTGCGCAAGCTCAGGCCGGAGGAATTCACCGACGATACGTTCGGCGCGCCGACCGTGCGCGACATTCTCAAGGAGTTGGAGAAGCCCGGCCGCGATCCGCGACCGGCGTTCAAGACCGCGACGTTTCAGGATGGCGTCGAAAGCATCGACGACCTCCGCCCCGGCATGATTCTGGAAGGCGCCGTCACCAATGTCGCGGCCTTCGGCGCCTTCGTCGACATCGGCGTGCATCAGGACGGTCTCGTGCACGTGTCCGCGTTGTCGAATACGTTCGTCAAGGACCCGCGCGCCGTGGTGAAGCCCGGCGACATCGTCAAGGTGAAGGTTCTGGAAGTCGACAAGCCGCGCAAGCGCATTGCCCTGACCATGCGGCTTGACGACGAGGCGGGCGCCCGCGGCCCGCGCCGCGACGATCGCTCGACGCCGCGCGTGTCCACGCCGATGAAAAGCAAGGCGCCCGCGCCCTCGAACCAGGGCGGCGCCCTCGCGGAGGCGTTGCGCGCGGCCGCCATGCGGCGCGAAGGCAAGAACACCTGACGACCGCCCGGCGCGTGGTTTAATCCACGCGCGATCCGCGCTAGTCTGCTTGCAATTCGCGCGGGGATGAAACGCATGTCTGCTTCGCCGGCAAGGGCAAGAATACCGGTGCTGATCGTGGGCGCGGGGCCGGTGGGGCTCGCGACCGCCGTGGAGATTGGCCGCCGAGGCGTCGCCGCGACCATCGTCGAGCGGCGCGAGCGCGGCGGCCATCAGCCGCGCGCAAAGACAACGCATGTGCGAACCGTCGAGCATTTCCGACGCTGGGGCATCGCCGAAAAATTGCGCGCCGCCTCGCCGCTGCCCGCCGATTATCCGACCGACATTGTTTTCGCGACGCGTCTCAACGGTTTCGAGCTCGCCCATTTCGTCAACGCCTTCAGCGGCAGGCGGATTCGCGACGAGCGCTTCAGCGAGGCGGCGCAATGGATTCCGCAATACAAGGTCGAGGCCGTCCTGCGCGAGGAAGTCGCGCGCCACGACAATCTGACCCTGCGCCATGGCGTTGAATTCCTCGGGCTGACGCAAACGGACAATTCTGTGATCGTCACGTTGCGCGATCTCGTCGCCGATCATGAATTCGAGATCGAGGCCGACTATGTCATCGGCGCCGATGGACCGCGCAGCCCCGTGCGCAACGCGCTGGGCATCGCGACATCAGGCGAGGCCGCGCTGGGTCGCCACCTCAACGTCATCCTGCGGTCGCCGGAACTCGCCGCCGCCAACAGTCATCGCCGCGCGATCATGTACTGGATCGTCAACCCCCGAAGTCCCTGCGTGCTGGCGCCGATGGACACGGACCATGTCTGGACTTTTGGCTCGCCGCTCGCGCCCGGCCAGGACACGCTGACTCCAGCCGAAATCGCGCAACGCCTGAACGCCGCCGTCGGCGCGCCGGTGGCGTTCGACGTGTTGACGACCGACCTGTGGGCGGCGGGTCGCGTCAGCGCGGAAAGTTACGGCGGCGGACGCGTGTTTCTCGCGGGCGACGCCTGCCACACGCATCCGCCCTTCGGCGGCTACGGCATGAACATGGGCATCGCCGATGGCGTCGATATCGGCTGGAAGGTGTCGGCCACGTTGCAAGGCTGGGGCGGACCAAGCCTGCTCGCTTCCTACGAGGCCGAGCGCCGGCCCGTGCATGATCTCGTCATGGACGAGGCGGTCAGGAATTACGCCGTGCTCAGCCAGCATCTCGTCGATGCGCGGCTGGAGGAGGATACGGATGAAGGCGCCGCCGCGCGGCGCGCGGTTCGCGCGAGAATCCTCGAAACCAAGGCGAATGAATTTCACGCGCTGGGCGTCGTGCTTGGCGTGCATTACGCGGGCTCGCCGCTGGTTGTCGGCGATGGAACCGCGCCACCGCCGTTCTTGACGACCTATGCGCCGTCCGCCTCGCCCGGCTGCCTCGCCCCTCACGCCTGGCTGGGCGATGGCACCTCGCTCTACGACCACTTCGGGCCGGGCTTCACGTTGCTGAAGCTGGGTGAGGCCGCCGGTCTGGAGCGGTTGGAGGCGGCGGCGCGCGAGCGTGGCATGCCATTCACCGTGTTCGCGCCCGGCGACGCTCGGCTCGCGGGGCTTTATGGCGCGCGACTGGCGCTGATCCGGCCGGACCAGCATGTTGCCTGGCGCGGCGACGCGCCGCCTGATGATGCCGGCGGATTGCTCGACGCCGTTCGCGGCGCGCGTGGAATTAATTGACACTGCTGTCAGCTTATAAGACAACTGCGTCGAAATATCGCGGGAGGCGGCGTTTGGTCAGGGGTCCACGATTTCCCATCGATGGCGTTGTCTATCGTTCGCCAGACGAACAAGCCGCGCTGCTCGCCAGCGGCGCCTGGCTCGATACGACCGTTGGGGAACTGATCCGCGCGACAGCCCGCGCCCATCCCGACAAGGTCTACCTGTACGCCGCCGGACGCGAGGTGACCTTCGCCGAGCTCGATCGTCGCAGCGAGGGGCTCGCCGCGTCGTTGATCGAGCAGGGGCTTCGCCCCGGCGACCGCGCCATTTTCCAGATGGGCATCGCGGCCGAAACGGTGATCGCGCTCTTTGCCTGTTACAAGGCTGGCGTCATTCCCGTCTGCACGTTGCCGCAATACCGCGACATCGAGATCGGCCAGCTCGCGGACATGTCGGCGGCGAAGGCCTATTTCATTCAGGCTGATTTTTCGCCGAACTTCGATCTCGTCGGCTTCGCGCGCCGCATGGGCGTGGCGCATGCGACGTTGAAAACCTTCATTGTGGCGCGCGGCGCCGCGCCCGCCGACATGCTCGCCTTCGACGCGCTATGCGACGCGCCCGACGCCGCGGCCCGCGCGAAGGTCGCCGCCGTGGCGATTGATCCGGGCGACGTGCTCACGTTCCAGCTTTCCGGGGGCTCGACCGGCGTGCCGAAAATCATTCCGCGCATGCATGGCGAATATCTCGCGCAGGCGCGCGGCTGGGCCCGCATGCATCAATATGGACCCGATGAAATCTGCATCTGGCCGCTGCCGATCATCCACAACGCGGGTCTTCTGCTGGTGGTGCTGGGTTCGTTGCTCAACGCCAGCGCCA
This sequence comes from uncultured Hyphomicrobiales bacterium, assembly GCA_903861645.1. Taxonomy (GTDB): domain Bacteria; phylum Pseudomonadota; class Alphaproteobacteria; order Rhizobiales; family Beijerinckiaceae; genus Terripilifer. The sequence goes on along the minus strand of CAIOVE010000090.1, from coordinate 36,568 downwards.
TCCTCTTGCAGGAAAAATTCGATCCGGTGGCGTTTCTCGACGCCATCGAGAAGCATCGTGTCACCTGGGCAGGCAGCATCGGCCCCATCGCGCCGCGCCTGCTCGATTATCCGGATATCGCCAGGCATGATCTTTCGTCGCTGCGCATGTTCGTCGCGATGGATCGCGCCGACGCCATCGAGGCGCATGTCGGTGTCGTCACCATGAACCTCTACGGCATCACCGAGGGGTTGTTGATGTCGACGTCGCCCACCGACTCGCCCGCCGCGCGCCACTGGACGAACGGGCGATCTTCCTCCGGCGATTTCGATGAAATCCGCGTGCTGGCCTTCGACAGCGAAACGCCGGTCCCCGCGGGAGAGCAGGGCGAACTGTGTTTTCGCGGTCCACATTCCCTGCGGGCCTACTACAACGCCGATCCCGGAGTGAACGCCGCGTCCTTCACCAGCGATGGCTTCGTGCGCACCAGCGACATCGTGCGCGAGGTCGTGATCGCCGGCGTTTCGCACTATGTCTTTCTCGGCCGCGTGAAAGACAACATTTCGCGCGGCAACGAGAAATTCGCCGCCGAGGAAGTCGAGAAGCTCATCGTCCAGCATCCCGCCGTGCTGGACGCCAAGGTCGTCGCCATGCCCGACCGTTACCTTGGCGAGAAGGCCTGCGCCTTCATTATTCCGCGACCCGGCGAAACATGCCCCGATGTCGAGGGTCTCGGCGCCTTTCTCGTCGATCAGGGACTGGCGAAATTCAAGTTGCCGGAACGCATCGAGGCGGTGACGGAGTTTCCCGTCACGCGCGTCGGCAAGGTCGACAAGATGGCCATGCGCGCCATCGTGAAGGACAAGATACAAGGCGAAACTGGCGGCTGAAGGCGCCTCGTCAAACGCCGAGAAAACGCGCGACCACGTCGGGCCGCGCGACGACGTCCGCGCTTGTTCCCGTCCACGCCGCGACGCCCTTTTCCATCATGTAGAAACGATCGGCGATGCGCGTCAGCGGCGCGAGGAACTTGTCGATCACGAGGATCGACTGGCCTTCAGATTTCACGCGCGACAAGGCGTCCCAGATCAGCGCGCGCACGGTGGGCGCGAGACCCTCGGTCGCCTCGTCGAGCACCAGCAATCTGGGGTTCGTCAACAGCGCCCGGCCAATGGCGAGCATCTGCTGTTCGCCGCCCGACAGTTGCGAGCCCATGTTGCCGGCGCGTTCGCCAAGCCGTGGAAAAAGATCGAGCACGCGCTCGACCGTCCAGGGGCCGGGCCGCGCGGTGGCGATCAGGTTCTCGCGCACCGTCAACTTGACGAAAATGCCACGCCCCTCCGGCACGATGCCAAGGCCCAGCCGCGCGATCTTGTGGATCGGCATACCCACCAGCGATTGACCGTTGAATGTCACCGCGCCGCGCGTCGCCGGCAACACGCCGAACATGGTGCGCAAGGTCGTTGTCTTGCCCATGCCGTTGCGCCCCATCAGCGCGACGACCTCGCCCGCGCCGACGCGCAGGTTGACGCCAAACAGAATGGGCACGGGGCCATAGCCGGCGTGCACGTCGCTGAGTTCAAGCATGCGCGCCTCCCGATGACGCGTCATCGCCGAGATAGGCCTCGATCACGGCGGGATCCGCGCGCAAGGCGGCGGGCGCGCCACGCGCGATGATGCGGCCTTGCACGAGCACGCATAGGCTGTCGGCGAGCGAAAACACCGCCTCCATGTCGTGTTCGACGAGCAGGATGGCGTAGCGCTTTTTCAGCTTGCCGATGAACGCGATCATGCGTTCGGATTCGGCGCGGCTCAGGCCCGCCAGCGGTTCGTCGAGCAGCAGGGCCTTGGGCCGCGCGGCGAGCGCGACGGCGAGTTCGACGTAGCGGCGTTCGCCATGGGAAAGCGCGCCGACATTGCGATCGGCGCAATGGGACAGGCCGACCTCCTCGATCAGCGCGCGCGCCGGTTCGACATATTCGCGCGCGCGGTCGGCGCGCCGCAGAAAACTGTAGGAGTGGCGGTGCGCCGCCTGCGCGGCGATGGCGACATTGGCGAGCGTCGAGAAGCTGCTGAACAGGCTCGGCACCTGAAACGATTGCACGAGGCCGGCGCGCGCGCGGGCATGCGCGGGCAAGGCCGAGACATCGCGGCCTTCCAGCAGCACCTGCCCGCTGTCGGGCGGCAAGCGTCCGGCGAGTTGCGCGATCAGCGTCGACTTGCCCGCGCCATTGGGGCCAATCAGACCGAGCGCCTCGCCCGCGCGCAATTCGATCGATACGTCGTCGGTGACGAGCAGCGAGCCAAAACGCTTGGAAAGCGACCTAGCGGCAAGCGCGGCTTCAACCATCGGCGCGCCTCCGCGGGTCGAGCCGCTTGAGCAGCTTCGTCGTCTCGCCGCCGGCCAGCAGCACGCGCAGCACGATCAACAGGCCGAGGTAGAACATCCAGTGATCGGACACCTCCGACAGAACCTCGGAGAGCGCGACGAAAATGGCAGCGCCGAGCAACCCGCCCCAGATCGTGCCCGCGGTGCCCAAAAGCACCATCATCAGCAACTCGCCCGATTGCGGCCACGAGCCATAGCCCGGCGTGATGTAGCCGGTGAGATTGGCCAGCAGCACGCCGGCGAACGCGCACAATGCGCCCGAAAGAATGAAGGCGACGAGACGATAACCGAACGCCGGCAGACCGACGGCGGCCAGTCGCGCCTCGTTGTCGCGCGCCGCGCGCAGCGCCACGCCGAAGGGCGAGGCCACAACTCGCAGCAACAGGAGGAAAATGACGAGCGTGATCGCCAGCGTCAGGAAATAGAACGCGCGGCTGTCATAGGGATCGATCAGACCCGCGAATGTGTTGCGCGTCAGGGCGAAGCCATCGTCGCCGCCATAGGCGCGCAGGCTTTGGAACACGTAGTAGATCATCTGCGCGAAGGCGAGCGTGATCATGATGAAATAGAGCCCGCTCGACCGCAACGACAGGCCACCGATGATGGCCGCGCCCAGCGCGCCCACCATGATCGCCAGCGGCCAGACGACGAAGGCGCTTTCGAGCCCCATGTCGGTGAGGATGCCCGCCGCGTAGGCGCCAAGCCCGAGGAAAGCGGCGTGCCCGAGCGGCACGAGACCGGCGAATCCGACCAGCAGATCGACGCCCATGGCGGCGATGCCAAAGATCAACATGCGCGTGACGAGATTGAGCGAGAATTCGTCGAGCGCCCAGGGCGCGGCGGCGAAAATCGCGGCGAGAGCGACGAGGATGGTATTACGGAACATGGGGTTCATCGCGAAGCCAGTCCCGCGGGCCGCCAGATCAGGATCGCCGCCATGACGAGATAGACGATCATGTTGGCGATAGCCTGCCCCGTGCCGGCGCCAAGCGCCTGAGGCAACAACACGCGCCCGAACGTGTCGCACATGCCAACCAGCATGGCCGCCACGAAGGCGCCGCCGACGGAGCCGAGGCCGCCGATCACAACGCAAACGAGCGCGAGAATGAGAATGGGGTCGCCCATGCCGGTCGTGACCGCCGAGATCGGGCCCAGCAACATGCCGGCGACGCCGCCAAGCACGCCGCCCAGACAGAAGACCATGAGGTAGAGAAAGGCGATATCGACGCCGAGAAGCTGAATCATTTCACGCTTGTCCGCGCCGGCGCGGATGAGCATGCCGAGCCGCGTGCGCGAAATGAGAAAATGCAACGCGACGCCGAGAGCGCCCGCGAAGATCGTGACCGCGAGGCGATAGATGGGATAGGCGACGCCGGGCAGCAGTGTCACCGACCCCTCGAGCGCCGCGGGAATCGCCATGAACACGGGGTCGCGGCCCCAGATCATCACGGCGCCTTCGTTGAACATCAACATGAGGCCGAAGGTCGCCAGCACCTGATCGATATGCGGCCGGGCGTAGAGGCGCCGCAACACCAGCAACTCGATCAACATGGCGATCACGATCAGCGCGGCGATTCCCAGCGGCAGTCCAAGCCAGTAGGACGACGTCGCCTTGGTAGCCGTCGCGAGCAGAAAGCCGCCCATCATCACCAGCGCGCCCTGGCTGAGATTGACGAGATTCATCACGCCGAAAACCAGCGTCACGCCAACGGCGACGAGAAACAGCAACATGCCGAGTTGCAGCCCGTTGAAGACCTGTTCGACGAAGAGGGAAAATGTCATGCGCCAGACATGCGTGCGGAGAGGGATATCGCGAAGGTCGCGCGGCGTCCGGTCAGGCGACCGGACGCCGCGACGAAATCACTTCGCCATTTTGCATTCGCCGACGTATGGATCTTGCACGTCCTTGGCGGCGATGCCGAGGAATTTCAGGCCAAGCTTGCCATCGGGCTTCCGCTCGACCTGCTCCATGTAGATGTTCTGCACTGGAAACTGGTTCGTGTTGAAATGCCAGTCGCCGCGGATGGATGCGTATTTCACCTTGCGCAGCGCCTCGCGCAGGGCGTCGGGCGTCGTCTTGCCGCCGGATTCCTTGACGGCCGCGTCGAGCATCAAAACGTCGTCATAGCCGTTCGCCGCCGTCTCGGAGGGCAGGCGACCATGCGCCTTCACGAAACCGTCGACGAATTTCTTGTTGACGGGATTTTCGAGCGCCGCGGACCAATGCGTGCCCAGCGTCAGGCCAATGGCCGCGTCGCCCTGTCCCTCGAACAGCGTGGGGTCCGACAGGCCGTTGCCGCCGAACAGGGGAATATCGAGCTTGGCCTGCGCGAACTGCTTGACGAAAGCGATCGCCTGTCCGCCGACATAGAAGGCGTAAACGGCGTCTGGCTTGGCGGCGCGCAGTTGCGACAGCTCGGCCGAGAAGTCGAGTTGATCGACCGGCGTGTAGACCTCGGCGACCTTCTCGCCGGTGAAGTTGCGGATCGCCGCCTTGGTGTGGTCCCAGCCGGCCTGAAAGTTCATGCCCATGAAATAGACGCGCTTATAGCCCTTGTCGGAGAGATACTTGCCGACGCCCGTGCTCCACTGGTCGTTCTGGAACGACATGACGAACAGGTTCGGGTTGCACCCCGGTCCGGCGAGCGGGCTCGGTCCCGCGTTGGCTGAAATCAGCAGGGCGCCCTTGGCGAGGGCGGGCTTGGCGATGGCCATCAGCACGTTGCTCGCCACGAGGCCGGTAATGACCTGGATTTTCTCGCGGTCGATGAGGCGGCTCATCTGCTGCACGGCGTCCGCCGCGGAGAACTTGTCGTCGGCTTCCACGACCTGAACGGGCAGCCCGCCGATCTTGCCGCCCAGATGTTCAAGGGCGAGATCGAAACCACGGCGCTGGTCCTGACCCAGCACGCCCGAGACGCCGCTCATGGTGCTCAGGAAGCCGATCCGGAACGGTTCCTGCGCCATCGCGGCGCCAGACAGGGCGACACTCGCGGCGACGCCCAGCAGATAAGACTTCATGTGTTTTCCTCCCGACATCCCCGCGATCCCCACCGCGCCGACGATCCATGACGAGCGTCGTTAATGCGCCCGCATAACAGGAAATCGCTCGCGAAGCCACGCGATAATATATTTTCCCGCGAGGTCGCGCCCCGCTGTTTCACCCTTGATCATCGCTTGCCCATGATGATCGCCGGCGAAGGCCTCGACCGTCTTGTCCGCCGCCGGGACGGCGGCGACGATCGCGGCGAGATCGCTCGCGTAAACCGCGACGTCGCCCGTGTAGGTCGCGATCAGCGTTGGCTGCTGGATGGCGGGCGCGGCGCGTTCGAGACTGGCGTTCGAGGAAAGGCCCGACCAGGTCGACAGCCAGCTTTCGGGCGTGCAAAGGCGCGCGAATCCCACCGATCCGTAATTCGACGCATAGGGGTCGGACCCCCATAGCGAGCCGATCTTGCGGGCCGAGGGCTCCAGCGACAGATCCCAGCAGCGCAAGTCGGCGTCCGTGCGCCAGATGGTGATGATGTCTTGCAAGGCGCCGCGGGCGCGGTCGGCGCGGGCGCCGTTTTCCTTGCCGCGCGCGCGGGCGGCCATGCGCGCCGCGATGAGGTCGCGCGCCGTCGCGTCGATGCGCTCGACGCGCGCCCGCTGGGCGGCGCGATAGCGCGCGACGAAGGCCGGCGTGTAACTTGAGCTCGTCGGGGGTTCGGCGAAGCCATTCGCGGGGTTCATGAAGTCGAGCGCCGGATCGCACGACAGCGGGTCTTTTTCGTCCGTGACGGAAGGGTCGATGCAGCCTTGCAGCAGCTTGCCCTGACCGGGATGCGGCGAGACCAGAATGATCCCGTCGGCCGCGGGCATGTCGGCCTTCGCGAGTCCGGTGGGACGTCCGCCCGGCGTCCGCGCGATGCGCTGGTCGGGCGCCAGCAGCGACTGCTGGTTGTAGAAGGTATAAAGGCCCGCGCCGCCGGAATTGCCGAGCAGCACGATCTTCTCGAATCCGATGGAGCGCAGGAAGACCATCGCCGCGGCGACGTCGAGCAACACGATCTCATGCTCCAGCCGCAGATCGTTGCCGACCATGCGCGAGGCCTGCGTCCAGGCGGCGCAGCCAGCCTCAAGAATGTGCGGAACCAGATAATGGGAGGCGAGGAATTCGCGCGGGTGCATGATGCAGACGACGGTTTTCTCGCCGCCGCGCGCGTAGAGGAAGCCATTGGTCGCCGCGCCGTCGCTGGCGCGCAAGGGCGCGACCCGGGCGCGTACGTCGCCCGGGAGATTTTCCGACGTCCAACCCGCGTTGCGGAAACCGGCGGTCGCCTCGCTCATGAAACCCTCCCGCCATCAAGGGCGTTGATTGACTATTCTGACATAATTGTTAAACTAGCTGACATCAATGTCAATAATGACGGAGGGTCCGATGTCCACTCCCCTGCTCACGCCGCGCCTGCATGGCGTCGATCATACCGCGCATCCGACCTGGAAGCTTCGTGAAACCGTTGAGTTCTATCGCGACATCATGGGCCTGCCGCTGATCCATGCGATAACGGCGAAGGGCTGGGGCCGCGAAAAGGAACAGCACGCCGATTTCCTGCATTTCTTCTTCGACTCCGGAAATGGCTCGACCATCGCCTTCTTCTATTACATCGGCACGGAGCAACCGGATCTGCTCAAGCCGCCGCGCGGTTACATGGGCATGGCCAACCACACCGCCTGGGCGGTGGATTCGCCCGCCGAACTAACCGCCTGGAAGGAGCGCCTGCTGGCGCGCGGCGTGAAGGTGAGCGAGGAAGTGCAACACGAGACGATCGCGTCGATCTATTTCCGCGATCCGAATTTTTACCCGCTCGAGATCACCGCGAAACTGCGCCCGCTCCAGCAACTCGACCGCGACGACGCCGCCTTGTCCGTGCAGGCCGCGATCGAGCTTGAGCAGGCGGGTGGCTTCACGACCATCGACGCCATGTGGCGACGCAAGGCCGAGTTGGTCGAGGGGCGGATGGCTTCGGCCTGAACGGGAGGACGCCGCGCATGCCCACGCTTTTTGTTCTCGATGTCGCCGAGTTCCGTCCATTGGTCGAGGCCGCGCGCAAGCGTGGCGGAATCGCCATTGAAGGCCCGCGCGCCGGCTATTTCCGCCTGACGTCGTCGGGCGCGCTGTCGCTTGATCGCGCCGATACCGGCATGATCGAGGCCGTCTGGTTCGGCGCCTTTACGGCTGGCTTCAAGGGTGGTTCGCTCGCCGTCGATTCGACGCGTTTCACCATCGCGCCATGAACGAAGGCCCACGCATGATGAACAATGACGACGACGCTTGTCCCTTCGGCGTCGGGGAAACATTCGAGAAGTCGTTGTCGCTCGACGCGCCGACCATCAGCCGGTTCGCGACCTTCATGGGCGATACGAACCCGCTGCATCACGACATGGAGATCGCGCGCAAGTCGAAATTCGGCACGATCATTTCGAGCGGCGCCCAGACCATGGGCCTGATCGGCGCCATGACCGCTGCCATCGTGACCGAGCGCTGCAATTCGCTCGGCCTTGAGATGAACTTCCGGTTCCGGCGCGCCGTGCTCGCGGATGAAAAGCTGCGCATCGCGCTGGAAGTCACCAGTGTCGAGCCGAAGCCCGGCAAGGGGCATATCGTGACCTTCGCGGGGACGATGTTCAACGAAAGGAACGAGGCCGCCGTGATCGGCGTTTCAAAAACGCTGGTTTTCCGCGACGTGCCCGGAGCCTGAATCGTCCCGGATGGCGGCGAATTATCGCCCGCCGCGAAAGCAGTCATTGCAATGCGCCGCATGCGTGACCATATAAGTTCAGGCGCGCGTTTTCATCGGCGCCGGATTTTCTCCCAGTTTCAAGCTTGCTGCGTGGCGGTTTCCCCGTTCGTGGGGGGCCAACCCGGAAAGCCGTTCCCATGAAATTCCGTCCGCTGCATGATCGCGTCGTCGTCAAGCGCCTCGAAGGCGAGGCGAAGTCGAAAGGTGGCATCATCATCCCCGACAACGCCAAGGAAAAGCCGCAGGAAGGTCTTGTCGTCGCGGTCGGTCCCGGCGGGCGCGACGAGGCCGGCAAGCTGATCCCCATCGATCTCAAGAAGGGCGACAAGGTTCTGTTCGGCAAGTGGTCGGGCAGCGAGGTCAAGATCGACGGCGACGACCTCCTCATCATGAAGGAATCCGACGTCATGGGCGTTCTCGCCTGACGACGTCGCTCGCCAAACGCCTTCGATAGAATTCCCTTTCATTCCCGCGCGCCGTCCGACACGGGCGTCGCGCGCGCGCATCACCAGGAAAATCCAAAATGGCAGCCAAGGACGTACGTTTCTCATCCGATGCGCGCGACCGCATGTTGCGCGGCATCGACATTCTCACCAACGCCATCAAGGTGACGCTGGGCCCCAAGGGCCGCAACGTCATTCTCGACAAGTCCTACGGCGCGCCGCGCATCACCAAGGACGGCGTCACCGTCGCCAAGGAAATCGAGCTCGAGGACAAGTTCGAGAACATGGGCGCGCAGATGGTGCGCGAAGTGGCCTCGAAGACCAACGACACCGCCGGCGATGGCACGACCACCGCGACCGTTCTCGCCCACGCCATCGTCAAGGAGGGGATCAAATACGTCTCCTCCGGCATGAATCCGATGGACCTCAAGCGCGGCATCGACATCGCCGTCGAGGAAGCCGTGAAGGATATCCAGAAGCGCGCCAAGAAGATCAGCTCGTCCGAGGAAGTGGCGCAGGTCGGCACGATCTCGTCGAATGGCGATGTCGATATCGGCAAGATGATCGCCGCGGCCATGAAGAAGGTCGGCAACGAGGGCGTCATCACCGTCGAGGAAGCCAAGACCGCCGAAACGGAGCTCGAGGTCGTCGAGGGCATGCAGTTCGATCGCGGCTATCTCTCGCCCTATTTCGTGACCAATGCCGAGAAGATGATCGTCGAGCTCGACGATCCCTACATCCTCATCTTCGAGAAGAAACTGTCGTCGCTGCAGACCATGCTCCCCATACTCGAAGCGGTGGCGCAGACGGGCAAGCCCCTGCTGATTCTGGCCGAGGACGTCGAGGGCGAGGCGCTCGCCACCCTTGTCGTCAACAAGCTGCGTGGCGGCCTGAAGGTCGCCGCCGTCAAGGCACCGGGCTTCGGCGATCGCCGCAAGGCCATGCTCGAGGACATCGCCATCCTGACCGCCGGTCAGATGATCGCGGAAGACCTCGGCATCAAGCTCGAGAACGTCGAGATCGCGATGTTGGGCCGCGCCAAGAAGGTGCGCATCGACAAGGAAAACACCACCATCGTCGATGGCGCCGGCAAGAAGAAGGACATCGAGGGCCGGGTTTCGCAGATCAAGGCGCAGATCGAGGAAACGACCTCCGACTACGACAAGGAAAAGTTGCAGGAGCGCCTCGCCAAGCTCGCGGGCGGTGTCGCCATCATCAAGGTGGGCGGCGTCACCGAAATCGAGGTCAAGGAAAAGAAGGATCGCGTTGACGACGCGCTGAACGCCACGCGCGCCGCGGTGGAGGAAGGCATCGTTCCCGGCGGCGGCACGGCTCTGCTGCGCGCCAAGGTCGCGGTCGCGAAGCTGAAGCATGAGAATCCCGATGTTCAGGCGGGCATCAACATCGTGCTCAAGGCGCTCGAGGCTCCCCTGCGTCAGATCGTCGAGAACGCCGGCGTCGAGGGCTCGATCGTCGCCAACAGGATCGCCGAGAATAAATCGCCGACTTACTGCTTCAACGCGCAGACCGAGGAATATGTCGACGCCATCGCCACCGGCATCGTCGATCCGGCCAAGGTCGTGCGCACCGCCTTGCAGAACGCGGCGTCGGTCGCGGGCCTGCTCATCACCACCGAAGCGATGATCGCCGACATCGCCAAGGACGCGCCGGCCATGCCCATGGGCGGTGGCGGCGGCATGGGCTACTGATCCACCCGGCGCTCATTTGAAACAAGAAAGGCGCGCCTCTCTGGGCGCGTCTTTTTCATGACTGGATTTAGGCTGATCCGGCCTTCCACGCGTGATACCGACGCATGAAATCCGGACTGTCGCGCTCCAGCCGGGCCGGCGTCATCACGCCCGTGCGCAGCAGATAATCCATGACGAAATCGTAGGATGGCATGGCCATGCGCGCGGCCATGTCCTCGTACCAGGCGATGCTCGCCACGGCGGCGTTGTTGAGCCTCTCGCGAATGGGCTTGCGCTCCGCCTCGAAGCGCGCGAGCGCGCTGGCGAGGTCGCGGCCGCCCTCCCGCAGGGCGCGCCACAGGGCGATCGAGTCTTCCATCGCGAGACGCGTGCCCGAGCCGATCGAGGGATGCGCCGTGCGCAAAGCGTCGCCGATCAGGACGATGTTCTTGTGCGACCAGCGATCATTGGTGACCAGCCGCCACCGGCGCCAGAATGAGCGATTGCTGATCAGCGGCTTGCCGTGCAAGGCCTCGGCGAAGAACGCCTGCGTGAAGAGCCGACGCTCCTCGTTGTCCATCGCGTGCATGCCCGCCGCGTTCCACGCGCCAGGGTCCGCCTCCGCGACGAAGGTGCTCATGTTCGGGCGGTAGCGATAATGATGCGCGCAAAAGGCGCCCGCGCCATGCGGCTGAAACGTCAGCGTATGGCTGGGATAGGACGTCTCGACGCCATACCACGCGAAATAATTCAAAAGATCGACCACGCGTGTTCCGAACGACGCCGCGTGCGCGTCGCGAAAGGCGGAGTTGGCGCCATCCGCCGCGACGAGCAGATCGCAATCCTCGTGCGCGTCGGGCGCCACGCGATGATTGAAATGGATATCAACGCCCGCCGAGGCGGCGAAATCCCGGAGGATCGACAACATCGTCACGCGGCCGAGGCCGGTGAACCCGGCGCCGTCGATCACGATGGTCTCGCCGCGGTGGACGATGTGCTGGTCCGTCCATGTTTCGCCAACGGGCGCGATGCGGCTGGCGATGTCGGGGTCGCCCTCCGACAAGAAGCTCAGCGCGCGCCCCGACAAAACGACGCCGAAGCCAAAGGTGACGTCCGGTGCGTTTTGTTCGAATACCCGGACGACATAATTGGGGTTGGCGCGCTTGATCAGCGCGGCGAAAAACAGGCCGGCGGGCCCGGCGCCCAGAACATCAATCTTCATGCATCGGCTTTACACCAATGTCAGAAATTTGACAATTCGTTTTGATCGGCCGAATCTGGCAAGGCTTGGACGACCGGAGCATCGCCCTGACTGACCTAGACAAACCGTCCGCTCGCCAAGGCGCCCGCGAGCCCATCCTCGCGGCGGCGGCGGAGCTTTTTCATGTGCGCGGCTATTCCGCCACGAGCATGCAGGACATCGCGAAGGCCGCCGGCCTGAGCCGTCCGGCGCTTTATTACCATTTCCGCGACAAGCACGACATTCTGTCGGCGCTGGTCGAGCAGATCACCCTGCGCACCGAGCGCGAGGCGGCCCGCATCGCGGCGACCTCGCCCGACCGCGACCCGCCCTTGATCCTGCGCGAGATCGTGCGCGCGCATGCCCTCGTTATTCTGGAGCGACCGGCGCAATTCTCGGTTCTCTTGCGCGAGGAGCGGCACCTGCCGGAGCCGGCGCGCGCCACCCAGCAGCGCGGGAAGCGCGATTTGCTGGAGCGTTTCGCGGCGGTGATCGCCGAGGGCGCGGCGGCGGGTTTTTTTCGCGCCGTCGACCCGCATCTCGCGGCGCTCGGCATTTTCGGCATGTGCAACTGGACGGTTGAATGGTTCAAGCCGGCGGGGCGATTGCGCGAGATCGATATCGCGGACGCGATCGCCGATTTCGCCTTGGCCATGGTGTCGCGCCCGCCGGGCGGCGCGACGCGCGGCGCCGCGACAATTCGCGGATGGATCGATATTTTACGCGATGATCTCGCCCATCTCGACCGCATGGTCGATGGCGACGGGCGCAGCGTCTGAGGCAAGCGGCGCCTTAGTAGCGCCAGGCCATCTTTTCCTGCCGTACGTCGATATGGGTGACGGTGTTGTAGCGATAGGTGCCGACGCCGTTGACGCCCTCGACGTTGCGCGCGAAGGCGGCGAGCGCCTGCGGCCCGACGCCCTCGACGCGGATGTCGGCGGCGAGACAATAGCGATGCATGGAATGGGCGCGCCCGCGGTTGCGCTTGCCCGAGGTGACCTCGACCGATTTTCCGTAATGCGCGGCGATGGTGTTCAGCGCGTCGTGCAGGGAGGCCGGGAAACACGAAACATCGGTATCGTCATAGGCGGCGTAATAGCCGGGCGAGGCGCCCGTGGGGCGCGGCGGCATGACCCGGGCGCGGGCGAAGGAGTCGGGCTCGTGCCCGGCGGCGGCGAGCGAAGCCATCTGGAGGGGGGATGACGCGGGCTCGGCCTCGTCCTCGTCCGGGTTGGCGGCGACAGCGCCCACGACCAGCGCCGGGGCGTCCTTGGCGGCGGGTTTCAAGGCGTGTTCGTCGAGAGCCTTGTCGACGCTTTGCGCATCGGCCACGACGGCGCCCAGCGCGCGGGAGGCCGGCGATACGCCCTCGAAATCCGGCCGGGGCGGGGGTAACGGCGCGTCAAGCGGCGGCGCGTAGGCGCTGGCCATGACGACAGGAGCGTTTGCCGAGTCTTCCGCCGTGGTTCCGGAAGCCCTGGACTCGCCGATCGCGTCGACGGCGGCGACTTTCGCGCCCGCATCAAGGCCGGCGGTGGTCATGTCCTGGGTGGGCATGCATCCCGCGAGAGCGACGGACGCCAGACACACCGAAATGATCAACCGCATGAGAATCCATGGTCGTGAGAACGGCGCGAACCTAAAGGCGACCATCCGTTGCGTCAATGCGCCCCGTGACTGTTGACGAGGCCTCGCGCCGGCCTTACATCGACGCTGATCGTCGGTCCTCCGGCGAGCCCCTGTGGCGGAACTGGTAGACGCGCTCGACTCAAAATCGAGTTCCGCAAGGAGTGCTGGTTCGATTCCGGCCAGGGGCACCATCCACTCCCGGTGGACGACCCAACTACCGATCTTTACCGTGAAGTTCGGCTTTTATCGAACCCAACCACGATACCGTGCGTTCAACGACGACATGTTCCTTGTGAAGAAAGGAATGCGCCTCGACGGGTGTGTTGCCCTCGGTGGAGGGAATGATCTCGATATCAACGCGCGGCGCGAGCGCGGCCGCCTCGACGATCCGCCGCGCGATTGTCTCTCGAAGCGTCACCGCGCCCAGACCCTGGATGTTGTCCGCGCGGTCATAGAAGATCGCCATGGGAACGCGGATACGCGCGGCGGCGTCGGCGACCGAGGCCTTGCTCGTTTCGACATCCCGATAGGAGAGAAAGGAACGCGCCGAAGTCACGATCACGCGCGAACCGCGATAGGGCAGGAGCTGTATTTCCTCGCCGCGCCCCGCGGCGACGAGCGCGCGGCATTGGTCGCGAAAGCGGGCGTAGGCGTCCGGTCCCAGAAGGGAGTCGCGTGTCACCTCGGGTATGCTGATGTGCGGCCCATAAAGACCAACGCCCGCTAGCGATGTATCCGGCGCGCCGCCCGCGTAACGCTGGACGATGGGTGTTCCCAGGCTATGCCCGGCGAGAAACACACGCTCGACGCCGCGCGACTTGAAGTAGGCGATCGCGTCGCCGACCTCGGCGACCGCGTCCTCGAAATTCGAAAGACGAAAGCCCTGTCCGGAATGAACGCCGTTGTAGGCGAGCGTCGTGAACCCGCGGTCGGCCAGCCCGCAGGCGAGAAACATGGATGGGCCCGAATACCAGAAGGATTCGACGCCATGGATCAGAAGAACGCCGTCGCGCGTCGTTTCCCTCGCTTGTGAAAAAAGCGCGCCCTGGACGCGCCTGCCGCCACTCGCGAATTCGACGAGCTCCGTCCGCGTGTCCGGTCCGGGAAGGTAGGGCGAAGCTTGGCTGGGCACGACGATCCTCCAGTTTTTTGGGCGCGAAAAAACGCAAGCGGTCAACGACCCTCGGAAAACAATTTCCCGATCGCTTTTGACATGCGCGTTCCGTGCGTCGCTCAACAAGTCTTCGCGGGGCCGGTTTGTCAATGCGGGTCTGAGGCGTTCGCCGCCGACGAGCTGGCGAATACTGGCGCGATTCAGACGGAGGCGTCAGGCGCGATGCGCAGAACATGTTGGCGCCGTTCTTGCCGCTGTTCTCTGGTCGGATCGTCAAAAGAAAGCCAGCCAATGAGCGTCCCCGGAGCCAAGCCTTTTGCGATTGAGGAAGCGTCCATCGCGGATATTCACGCGGCGCTGCGCTCCGGGGCGACGACGGTCGTCGCCATCGTGAAGGCCTGCCTCGACCGGATCGAGGCATATGACAAACGTGGCCCCGCGCTGGGGCTTGTCATGGCGATCAACCCTCGCGCGCTTGCCGAGGCCGCCGCTCTCGACGACGCCTATCGCAAAGCCGGTGAACTCATCGGCCCGATGCACGGCGTTCCCCTGCTCGTGAAGGACAACTATGACGTGGCTGGCCTGCCAACCACGGGCGGATCGGCGGCCTTGAACGGCTGGATGCCGACGACGGACGCGACGATCGTTCGAAAATTGCGCGCGGCGGGGGCCATCGTGATCGCCAAGGTCACGATGTCCGAATGGGCGCGCGGCGGCCTCGACAATATCAATTCGGTCCTGCCGGGTTTCGCCCGCAATCCCTACAACACGGCCTATGCGACGGGCGGATCGTCTGGCGGCACGGGCGGCGGCATTGCCGCGAGCTACGGCGTGGTGGGCTTGGGCTCGGACACATGGGGATCAATCCGCAATCCGTCCTCCAACAACGCGCTGACCGGCTTGCGACCAAGTTGGGGACTGGTGTCGCGCGCGGGCATGATCGGCTTGTATTCCAATCGCGATACCGCGGGTCCGATGACGCGGACCTTGACGGACTTGGCAAAAACCCTTGACGTCATCGCCGGCGAAGACGCGGCCGACCCTGGCTCGTCGGGAGTCGCTCGGCGCGCGCCCGCCAGCTATGTGGATTTTCTGCGCGCCGACGGCGCGCGCGGCAAACGCATAGGCGTATTGCGGCAGGCTTTTCCGCCCGGCGCTTCCGACCCCGCCGTGACCGCGCTTGTCGAAAAGGCCATCGCCGATCTGCGCGCGATGGGAGCCGAGATCATCGATCCCCTCGAAATTCCGGAGTTTGCCCAGCATCCACCGCGCCCGCACCCGGAAAGCGAAGTGCGCGCCGCCCTGGAGCGCTATCTCGTCACCACCGGGCCGGGATACCCAAAGACCGTCAAGGAGCTTGTCGCGACCGGCAAGTTCCATCCGCTGCATGAAAATGGTCTGAAGTCGCTGCGGGATGCGCCCGCGCCCGCAGACGATCCCGTTGTCCACCAGCTCGAGGCGGACGAGGCGGAAATGCGCGCCGCCTATCTGGCGGCGATGGACAAGGCGGCCGTCGACGTTCTCATCATGCCAACCGCGAGCTATCCGCCCAAGCTCAACGGCGATCGCAACACGACGCCAACCGGAACTACAACTTGGATCGCCTCCAGCCTGCATTGGCCAGCATTGGTGGTTCCCATGGGGTATACGGGCGAGGATTTGCCCTCGGGGCTGCAATTTCTTGGCCGCCTCTGGAGCGATTCCACGCTGATCGAAATTGGCTACGCCTATGAGCAGGCAACGCGTCATCGCAAGCCGCCCGTGAGCGCGCCGCCGTTGTCCTGATCGCGGCCCGAGCAGCTCGCGACTTGCGTGGTCGTGTTTGCGGGGCGACGGCGTTGGCTCCGCTCTTCATCCGCGCGGTCCATGCCATTGTGCGTGATGACCGAGACGTTCCACGACTGGCGTGAATGGACCATCGGTCCAACCGTGACAGATGCCAGCCACGCGTTCGGCGCGTTCCGTCGGTTCTCGCCGCCGCCAGCGCTTTGGCGCGACTTCAGTTGACCGCCCGGTTGGCGCTCGTAATCTGATCGCGGGGGCGATTGCGCCGAGAGGCGCCTAAGCGGAGAGCGCTTGTGGATTTCGTATGCGACGCGCCACGGGGAAAAACATGGTTCCGCCTGCTCAACGAGGCGGAGGCGGTCGCCGAATCCCGCCTGATGAATCACGCGGTTGAAAAGCATTTCCGCCAGTTCCGCGACGCCGCCGTCGCCACCTACGCGCCGCCCGCTTCCTTGCCCTACATCGAGCGCGACATCGGCTTGCAGGACCACATCCGCCGCTCGATGCCGATCTTTCTCACCTTGCGCGACGGCGAGGGCGCCGGGCTTGCCACGGCCATGCTGCCGCCCTCGGGCGTCAGTCCCGACCGATTCCGGTCGATCGTTGTGGGGCCGTCCAACGCCGACCCGTTCCCCGCCCATAGGGACGCCATCGAGGCGCTGGCCGCCCATTTCAAAATCGCTCTCGACTCCGACCTGAGCTACCCCTACAGGCGGGGCTGAAAAATATGCTCGCCTCGCGACTCGGCCGCGGCGAGGTCGCGTCGGGATGGTCAGGGTGGCGGGGAGCGGGACGAAAGCGGGCGTCGATATCGGCTCCCTCAAGGGCGAGGCGCTGACCCTCGCCGCGGGCGCGGCGGGCGCTTCCCTTTTTGCCTCGCTTCATGTGCCCGGCGGCGCCATGTCCGGCTCCGTCATCGCCGTGGCGATCCTGTCGGCGTTCAAGCTGGCGACGCCCATATCGGCGCCGCTGCGCGTGCTCGCGATGGTGACCATGGGGGTCGCCATCGGCGCCGTCGTCGGTCCCGACACGTTTTCCAACATCGCCGCCTATCCGCTCAGCATCGCGCTCATGGGCGTCTGCGTCATCGCCATGACGCTGGCATCGGCCGCGGTCTGGAGCCTGATGTTCGGCTGGCCGCCCGCCATGGCGCTGCTCGCCTCCGTGCCGGGGTCGATGTCCTATATCGTCACCGTGTCGCTGACGATGGGAGCCGACGCGGCGAAGGTCGCGGTCGTGCAGATGTCGCGTCTGATTTTCCTCGTTACCGTCCTGCCGTGGATCATCGTGTGGGAATCCGGCGGCCACATGGGCGCGGGCATCCCCGCGGTCGTTGATCCGCCCATGATTTTGCTGGCGACCATGGCGGCCGGCTGCGCGGGCGGCTGGCTGATGACACGGCTCGGCTTGCAGGGCGGCATGTTGCTTGGCGCGTTGATCGTCTCGGGCGTCATCCATTTTCTCGGCTATGCGCCGGGGCGAACGCCCGGCTGGTTCCTCAATGGCGGGCAAACGTTGCTCGGCGCCTGGGTCGGGTCGCGCTTCGTCGATTTCGACTGGCGATTGTTCGGCGCGATTTGTCTGGGCACGGCGGTGGCCGTTGGCGCGGCGATCGGCATTTCCGTCGGTTGCGCGGCGCTCGCGGCCCAACTGTTCCATGTCTCCTTCGGCACGGCCCTGATCGGTTACGCGCCGGGCGGACAGGACGCCATGATGGTGCTCGCGCTCACGCTGGGCGTTGATCCCATCTTCGTCAGCGCGCATCATCTGGCGCGCTATTTCATGATCAATGTTTCCCTGCCGTTTCTCGTCGCCTGGTTGCGACGCGGCGGGACGAGCCAAACCGCAAAGGGAGAGACCCGATGATCCTACGCACGTCCATAACCTCGCCGTTCGGCCGCAAGGCGCGCATCGCCGCGACCCATCTGGGTCTGATCGACCGCATTTCCATTCAGCCCGCCGAGGCGATGGACCCGGCCGATCCCCTGCGCAAGGAAAACCCGCTGGGCAAGATGCCCGTGATGACGCTCGACGATGGCCGTCGCGTTTACGACAGCCGTGTCATTCTCGAATGTCTCGACCACCTCGCCGGCGGCGGCAAGATATTGCCGACCGATTGGGATGCGCGCCTCGCCACGCTCGTGCAGCAGGCGCTCGCCGATGGCATCATGGATGCGGCGATTCTGATCGTTTACGAGGGTCGCCATCGCCCCGAGAACCTGCATCACAAGCCCTGGCTCGACTATCAACTCGGCAAGGTCGAGCGCGGTCTCGCGGGCCTCGCCGCCAATCCGCCGGACGCGACCAGGGTCAACGTCGGCACGATCGCCACGGCCTGCGCGCTGGGCTATATCGACTGGCGCAAGCAGACCGACTGGCGCGTCAACCATCCCTCGTTGATCAGCTGGCTCGACGCGTTCCGCGCGGCGTGCCCCGCCTTCGACGCCACGCTTCCCCCCGCCTGAACAGGAGTTCGCCCATGCGCGCGTTCATCGCCGGTCTTGCCCTCGCGGCGGCTCTCGCGGCGCCCGCGTCAGCGCAAACCTATCCGGACCATCCGATCCGGCTGGTCGTGGTGTTCCCGGCTGGCGGCCCGACCGACATTATCGCCCGCGTTGTCTCGCAGGCAATGAGCGAGCGGCTCGGCCAGCCGATCGTGATCGAGAATCGCGGCGGCGCGGGCGGCGTCGTCGGCACCGAGGCCGTCGCCAAGGCGGCGCCGGACGGTTACACGCTGGCGCTGTCGAGCGCCGGCGCGCTGTCGATTTCGCCCAGCTTGCAAAAGATGCCCTATCGCTCGACAGTCGATCTCAAGCCGGTGACGCTCGTCGCGCGCGTGCCGGAGTTGCTGGCGGTGAACGCCGGTTCGCCCGCCAAAAACGTGGCCGACCTGATCGCCATGGCGAAAGCAAAGCCCGGCGCGTTGAATTTCGTCACGTCCGGGCCGGGCAGCGTGCCGCATCTCGCCGTCGAACTGCTGAAGTCCGAGGCGAAAATCGACATGGTCCATGTGCCGTTTCCCGGCGCCGCCCCGGCGGTGACGGAATTGCTGGCCGGCCGCGGCGATCTCGCCTTTTTCGATATTCCCGTCCTTCTCGGCAACATCAAGGCGGGCACGCTGCGCGCGCTGGGCATCGGCAGCCCGACGCGGTTCGCCGGCTTGCCCGATGTTCCCACGATGATCGAACAGGGGCTGCCCGGCGTCGAGGCGCAGAACTGGTACGGGCTTGTCGCGCCGGCGGGCACGCCCGACGCCGTCGTCGAGAAGATCAACGCCGCCGCGCTTGCCGCCATGCGCGAGCCGAAGGTCATCGAGACGCTAAGCGCCCAGGGCGTCATTCTGGCGGGCGATAAGCCGGCCGAATTCAGCGCGTTGATACAGGCCGAGGACAAGAAGTGGGGCGCGGTCGTGCGCGCCGCCAACATCAAGCTCGATTGAGGAAAGCCCGATGCGCAAAATGATCGTCGCGCTGGCCGCTCTCGCCTGCCTCGCCGCGCCCGCGCGCGCGCAGACCTGGCCCGAGCGACCCATTCGCCTGATCATTCCCTTTCCGGCTGGCGGGCCGACCGACATTGTCGGGCGCGTGCTGGCGCAAGCGATGTCGGAATCGCTCGGCCAAACGATCATCATCGACAACCGCGGCGGCGCGGGCGGCGTCAACGGCACCGATATGGTCGCCAAGGCGGCCCCCGACGGCTACACGATCGGACTGGCCAGCGCCGGGGCGCTCGCCATCGCGCCCGCCCTGCAAAAAGTGCCCTATGTCTGGTCGCGCGACCTCAAGCCCATCATTCTCGTCGTCAAGGCGCCCGAAATGATGGTCGCCCCGGCGAGCCTCGGCGTGCGCACAGTGCCCGAATTCATCGCCGCGGCGAAGGCGAAGGCCGGCGGCTTCAATTTCGGCTCAACCGGCGCCGGCAGCATGTCGCATCTTTCGTCGGAGCTGTTTCGCACGGCCGCGGGGCTCGACATGACCCACGTGCCCTATCCCGGCGCGGCGCCCGCCCTGAACGATCTTTTGCCCGGCCGGGTGCAGATGCTTTTCCTCGATATTCAGGTGCTCCGGCCGCATATCGAGACGGGCGATCTGCGCGCGCTCGGCGTTGGCGGCGCCAGCCGGTTTCCGCAACTGCCCGACGTGCCGACCATCGCCGAACAGGGCCTGCCGGGCTTCGAGGCGGCGAACTGGTATGGTCTCGTCGCGCCGGCGGCGACGCCGCCCGCCATCATCGAAAAACTCAACGCCGCCGCCCGTGGGGCGCTTGCCGCCGGTCCCGCCCGCGCGGCCCTCACCAATCTGGGGGCGACCATCATGGGCGACGGGCCGGAGGCCTTCGCCGCCTATATCGGCGCGGAAAGCGAGAAGTGGACCCGCGTGGTCAAGGCCTCCGGCGCGAGGCTCGACTGATCCGGCGCCCTTGCCCTCGCGCGTCGGCGCCCCTATCAACAGCGCCCGAAACTCCCTCCAGACTGGATGATCCCCATGGCGACCCACAAGCTTCTCCTGCTCCCCGGCGATGGCATCGGCCCCGAAGTGGCGGCCGAGGTCGAGAAGGTCGTCGCCTTCATGGGCGAGGCGGGCGTCGCCTCGTTTGAAATCGAGCGCGGCCTCGTCGGCGGCATCGCCTACGACACCCATGGCCAGTCGATCTCCGAGGCGCACATGGCGCTGGCGCAGGAGGCCGACGCGGTGCTGTTCGGCGCCGTCGGCGGCCCGAAGTGGGACGCCGTGCCCTACGACGTGCGGCCCGAGGCCGGCCTGTTGCGTTTGCGCAAGGATCTCGCTTTGTTCGCCAACCTGCGTCCGGCGATCTGCTATCCCGCGCTCGCCGACGCCTCCTCGCTGAAGCGCGAGATCATCGAAGACCTCGACATCATGATCGTCCGCGAGCTGACCGGCGGCGTGTATTTCGGCGAACCCAAGCAGATCATCGATCTCGGCAATGGCCAGAAGCGCGGCATCGACACGCAGGTCTACGACACCTACGAAATCGAGCGCATCGGTCGCGTCGCCTTCGAGTTGGCGAGGAAGCGCAAGAACAAGGTCACCTCGTCCGAGAAGCGCAACGTGATGAAGTCCGGCGTGTTGTGGAACGAGGTGATGACCGCGTTGCACAAGCGGGAGTTCCCCGACGTGCAACTCGAGCACCAGCTCGCGGATTCGCTGGGCATGCAGCTCGTGCGCTGGCCCAAGCAGTTCGACGTCATCGTCACCGACAACCTGTTCGGCGACATGCTCAGCGATATCGCGGCGATGCTCACCGGCTCGCTCGGCATGCTGCCGTCGGCCTCGCTCGGCGAGACCAATCCAAAGACCGGCAAGCGCAAGGCGCTGTACGAGCCCGTGCACGGCTCGGCGCCCGACATCGCCGGCAAGGGCATCGCCAACCCGATCGCCATGATCGGCTCGTTCGGCATGGCGTTGCGCTATTCGTTCGGCCTCGGCGCCGCCGCCGACATGGTCGAGAAGGCGATTTCCGCCGTGCTCGATCAGGGTCTGCGCACCGCGGACATCAAGGGATCGGCGACCTCGACCGTTTCGACCCAGCAGATGGGCGACGCGATCGTCGCTGAACTCCGCAAGCTCGCGAAGTAAGGAAAGAGATGGCGGGGCGAACGCCCCGCCGCAGTCCGCGTCACGCGGCCGGCTTGACGCTCTTGCCGATGGCGCGCGCCATGTCGACGAACTCGCTGGGCATCATGATGATCGTCATGGTGTTCTGCTCGGCGCCGACCTCGGTGATCATCTGCATGCGCCGCAACTCGAGCGCTGCGGGGCTTTGCGTCAGCAATTCCGAGGCATTCTTCAAAAGGGTCGAGGCCTCCAGTTCCGCCTCGGCCTTGATCAGGCGCGCCCGCTTCTCGCGGAGCGCCTCGGCCTCCTGAGCCATCGCGCGCTGCATGGATTCGGGAATCTCGACGTTCTTCATCTCGACCCGCTCGACCTTGACGCCCCAGGGCTCGGTCACCCGGTCGATGGCGATCTGCAACGCCGCCGAAATCGACTCCTGCTCCTTCAAAACCTCGTCGAGCGAATGCTGGCCAATGATGTTGCGCAGCGCCGTCACGGCCACCTGAATAACCGTGTTGCCGACGTCGCGCACTTCGATCACCGAGCGCGCGGGGTCGACAATGCGTCGCCAGATCACCGCGTTGATCTTGATGGGCACGTTGTCGCGGGTGATCGTTTCCTGCTGTTCGACAGCGTTGGTCAGCGTGCGCAGGTCAATTTTCGTCTGCCATTCGAGGAACGGCACCAGCAGGTAGAGGCCCGGCCCCGCCGTCCGGTCGTAGCGGCCGAGGAAGAAGACCACGGCCCGCTCGTATTGATTCGCCACGCGCACGCTCATCGCCAGCGCGACGAAGGCGAGGAAAAACAGGAAGGTAACGATCGCCAACATGCGAATCTCCCGCGAAGCCCCAGGGCGTCGCGGATAGATTACGCCGGAATCAGGCCGAGCCCCAGCCGTTGCCGTGGCTCCAGCCCTCGGGGCCGGCCTCGTCGCCGTCGAAGTCGAGTTCGACATTGGCGCCGAAGGGATCCTTGAAGAACAACTGCCACACGCCGAAGGGATCGTTCAGGCGGCGCATGCGCCATTCGATGCCGTGCTCCTTGAGCATGGCGAGGGCGTTGCGCAGCCCCGTCGCGCGGAACGCCATGTGATCGAGCATTCCCGCCGTATCCGAGGGGAGTTCTCCCTTGGCGATCACATGCAGGATCGGCTTGTCGCCCTGATAGAGCCACAGGCCCGTGCCGCCGAGATCGGGCGGGCGCGGCCCGACGCGCAGGCCAAGCAATTCGTAGAACGCCTGCGTTCGGTCGTTGTCCGTCGTGATGACCGTGAAATGGTCCATGCCGCGCAGGGTGAATCCCCGCGTCGCTTGCGCCGTGTTGCCGCCCATTCGCGTCTCCTCCCGTTTTATTTCGTCGCCTTCATGCCCATCAGGTTCGCCAGCAGATTGCGCAGCGCCTGCGACGTGCCCGCCGCGATCGTCGTCGAGCGGGAATCGCGCAGATAGCGCTGCATGTCGTATTCCTCGTTCAGGCCGTAGCCGCCCATCACCTGCACGCCCATGTTGGCGAGTTTCGCGTACATCTCGGAGGTGAAGAGCTTGGCGTGCGTGATCTCGCGCAACGCGTCCTTCTTTTGCGAGACAAGCCAGTTGGCGCGCCACGTCAGCAGCTTGCCCGCCTCGAGTTCGGTTTCCATGTCGGCGAGCATGTGACCGATGGCCTGAAAAGAACCGATCGGCTGACCGAACTGGATGCGCTCGCGCGCGTAACTCGTCGCGAGGTCGACCACCGCCTGCGCGCCGCCGCAGTTTCCCGCCGACGAGACCGCGCGTTCGTATTGCAGCCCGCCCATCAGGCAATCCCAGCCGCCGCCCTCGCCGCCAATGACGCGGTCGGCCGGCACGGACACATCCTTGAAGAACACTTCATATGTGCCGACCGTGCGGCGACCGAGCATGTCGAGCTTGCGCAACTCGACGCCGGGCATGTCGTTGTCGATGAGGATATGCGTCATGCCCTTGCGATAATGCGCGGCGCGATCCGTTTTCACATAGGCGCAGATGACGCTGTTCTTGAGGCCTGCGCCGGTGGTCCAGAGCTTTTGGCCGTTGACGATGTAGCGGTCGCCGTCGCGCACCGCGTAGGTGCGGATATTGCCGACGTCCGACCCCGCGTCGGGCTCGGAAATGCCGATGCTGAACTTGATCGAACCATCGAGCAGTTTCGGCAGCCAGTGGGCGCGCTGCGCGTCGGTGCCCTTGCGCAGCACGTTGAGGCCGCAAAAAATGCTGCCGCCGAAGGCCATGCTCACGTCGGTCGAGACGCGCGACAGTTCATAGACGACGATCGCCAGATCGAGCGCCGTCGCGCCGAGGCCGCCGACGTTCTCGGGGAAGGGCAGGCGCAACAGGCCCGCGTCGGCCCAGGCCTGATAGAGTTCCTCGGGATATTTGCGTTCGCGCTCCCACTTGCGCAGCGATTCGCGGGGCGCGTGCTTCGCCATCAGCTTGATGACGCTGTCGCGCAGCATCTCCTGTTCCTCGGTGAACGCGAATTCCATCCGTCCGTCTCCCCAAATCCGCTTCAGGCGGCGACGATGAGCGCGTCGAGCGCCAGCGCGCCCTCGCCCTCGGCGTAAACGTTGACCGGATTGACGTCGATCTCGACGATTTCCGGATTGGCCAGCATCAGCGCGCCGATCTTCTCGGCGATCGCCGCGAGGGCGGCGACGTCGCGCGGTTTCGAGCCACGCAAGCCGCCGAGCAGCGCGGCCCCCTTGAGCTTGCCCAGTTCGCTCGCGATCTCGCGCGCGTCGGCGCCCGCGGGCATCAACCGCGCGTCGTGCAGCGCCTCGGTCCACACTCCGCCAAGACCGACGAGCAATACCGGGCCCCATTGCGGATCGCGACGCGCGCCGACGATGAATTCAAGGCCGCCCCTGGGCGCCATTTTTTCAACGAGGGCGCCGTCGAGCGCGAGATCGGGCATGGCCGCCTTCACGTTCGCCATGAGCTTCGCGAAGGCCGCGTCGAGTTCGGCCTCGTTGGCGATGCCGATGATCACGCCGCCAACGTCGCTCTTGTGCGCGAGCGCGTCGGCTTGCGCCTTCAACGCGACGGGATAACCGATGTCATGGGCGGCGGCGCGCGCCTCGGCGCTCGTCTTGGCGAGACGGCCGCGCGGCACGGGCACGCCGAGGCTGGCGAAGAGTTTCTTGCCACGCCACTCGGCGAGTGGGCCCTTGTGATCGACGGTCAGGCGCGGCGCCTCGGGCGCGGGCGAGCGGCTCTCCGCCATCGCGCGGCCCCATTTCTCCAGCCGCGCGAAGGCGCGCATTGCGCGTTCAGGTGATCGGAAGAAGGGCACGCCGCTGGCGCGAACCTCCGCGATGAAATCGGCGTTGAGCGGATATTCGTCGCCGAGATAGCAAAGCGCGACGGGCTTCGTCGCGCCTTCGAGCTCGGCTTGCAGCGCCTTCCATTTCGACATCTGCTGCGGCTTGCCGCCGCCCATCGCCGCCGCGAGCATGAAGCCGACGCCGGGATCGGCGAGAATGGCGCGGGCGGAATCGGTGAACAGCGACGGCTTGGTCATGCCGGCCGCGGTGATGTCGAGCGGATTGTCGACGGTGGCGAAGGACGGCAGCGTCGCCTTGAGCGCGGCGACCGTCTCGGGCGCGAAATCGGGCAGCGGCAGGCCAATGTCCTCGGCGAGATCGAGGCCGACGCCGCGCAACGCGCCGGAGTTCGACAGAATGGCGAGGCCGCCCGTGGTGGGCCGCGGGTTGCGCGACAGCAGCGCGCACACGTCGAACATTTCGTCGAGCCCCTCGACCAGAACGACGCCCGCGCGCTCGACGAAGGCGCGCATGACCGCGTAGTCCCCGGCGAGCGCGCCGGTATGCGTCTTGGCGGCTTCGCGCGCGCGAGCGCCGCGGCCTGAATGCAGAAGCACGATGGGCTTGCCCGCCGCGCGGGCGCGTCGCGCCAGCCGCAGGAAATTCAGCGGACGACGGATCTGCTCGACGAAAACGGCGAAGACGGACACGGAAGGATCGTCGATCAGGAGATCGATGCAATCCTCCGAGGCGACGACCGCCTCGTTGCCGGTGGAAATGGAATGGGAAACGGGCGTGCCGCGTCCCTGCAAGGCGTAGCGTATGTTGCCCTGCATGGCGCCGCTCTGCGCGATGACGCAGACGCCGGGGCCCTTCGGCTTGTTCGGTTCGACGGGCTCGAAGGTCAGCGGCGCGCTGTCGGCGTAGTTCACGAAGCCGATGCAATTGGGGCCGATGACGGCGAGGCCGGCGGCCGCGGCGACGGCGGAAAATTCCTCCTGCGCCTGCTTGCCGGCTTCATCCTGTTCGCTGAAGCCCGACGCGAAGACAACCACGCCGCCCATGCGGCGGCGCGCGCAGGCCTCGATGGTTTCGCGAACGACGGCCGCCGGCACGACGAGCACCGCCGCGTCGATGCCCTCGGGCAACTCGTCGATGCTGGTGACGCAGGCTTGCCCGTCGATCTCGCCGCCCTTGCGGCTGACGAAATGAAGCGCCCCGGGGAACCCGAAGCGCTTGATGTTGGCGAGCGTGTTGGCGCCGACCGAGAAAGGCTCGGCCGACGCGCCGACGATGGCGATCGAGGCTGGCCGGATCAACCGGGCCAGCGCCGACCGCGAGGTTTCGGATGCGGTCACGCGCGTCTCAATCCCGCTTGTAGGCGCCGAGGCCCGGACGATAGGACTTCTCGTCGAGGAACTGCGACATGCCCTTGACCGCGCCCTGCTCGGGATCGCGGAACTTCGTCGCGTCGATC
Source organism: uncultured Hyphomicrobiales bacterium (assembly GCA_903861645.1). Classification (GTDB taxonomy): domain Bacteria; phylum Pseudomonadota; class Alphaproteobacteria; order Rhizobiales; family Beijerinckiaceae; genus Terripilifer. The sequence goes on along the minus strand of CAIOVE010000090.1, from coordinate 10,188 downwards.
TTGGAGGCGAGATATTCGGCCGCCATGTCCCAGCTCATTTCGCGGGTGTAGTGATAGCCGACCTTGCAGGCGCGCAGCACGTGGGGGTTCTTCTCCATGAGCTTGTTCGCCAGCGCCTTGACCTTGTCGACCATCTGCGCGCGCGGCACGGAGAAATTGACGAGGCCGATCTTCTCGGCTTCCGGTCCATCGAACGTGTCGCCGGTCATGATGTAATACATGGCCTTGCGCTGTTGCAGCGCGGCGGCGACCGACTTGGTGACGATGCCGGCGGGAATGATGCCCCAGTTGATTTCCGACAGGCCAAACGTGGCGTCGTCGGCGGCGATCGCCAGATCGCAGGCGCACAGGAACTGGAACGCGCCGCCAAAGCACCAGCCGTTGACCATGGCGATGGTCGGCTTGGGGAAGAACATCAGCCGGCGCCACTGCCAGGCCGAGTTGGCGCGGTTGAGGCGCTCGCGCGCGATCGGCGAACCGGCGTCGGGCTCGCGGAAATATTCCTTGAGATCCATGCCGGCCGAGAAGGCCTCGCCCGAACCGGTCATTACCACCACGCGGGCGGACTCTTCCTCCTCCAGCACGTCGAGAACCTTGTTCATCTCATAGACGATGCCGGGGTTGATGGCGTTGCGCTTGGCGGGCCGGTTCAGCGAGACCCATGCGATGCCGTCCTCGATCTTCACGAGCACGTTTTGCTGCGGCAACGACGCGAGGCCAGACGTGGCTTCCGACATAAGTTTCCTCCCGGGGAAATGATGTGACCGGCCCTCTTAAAGCAGAGGATGGCGGCAAAGGCCAAGGACAAATTGCGGCGAAGACGGGCGAAATCGCCGCGGGGTCGCGCGTAACCCGCGCCAACGCTTTGCTAACCTTTCGCGCGGAATGGCGCCCATCGGCATGAGTTCGCTAACGCCCGAGCGGCATGATGGTGCCTGACAAGGGGTCCGGGATCGCAAGAATGCGCAAGTCATTGCTCGTGCCGGTTTTCGTCGCGCTGATCCTCGCGGGTCCGGCGCGCGCGCAGAACCAGTTGACGACAAGCGCCGTTGGTGCGGCTTTGGGCGCGCTGGTGGGCGGCCCGATCGGGTTTGCGGCGGGCGCGGCGCTCGGTTACGTCGCTGGCCCCTCGGTGAACAAATTCGTCATTCACGCCGGACCGCCCGCGCGTCGTCGTCGCCGGGTCGCCGCGCGGCCCGCCGCCGCGCCCGCGCAGTCGCCGTATGGCGCGCCAGCCTATTACCAGCAGCCCTATCCACCCGCGGCGCAGCCGGGCAGGGTGGGTTCCCGCCGCAACCGGGGCTGCCGCAGGCGCCGGCGCAAACCGCCTCCCTGCAAGGCCCGCCGCGCTATCTCGCCGATCCCAACGCGCGTTACATGCCCTACGCCTACGCGCCCCAGCCCCAACAGCCGCCGCCGAATTACGGTTATCCGCCAGCGTCCCAGCCGCAAGCCGCCGCGACAGCCACGACCCCGCCCCAGCGGGTGGTGCGTCGTCGCGCCCCGGCGCGCGCGCCGAAAAACGGCATCTTCTTCATCAACTAATACGGGCGGCGCGCGTGCTTGAGGACCTCCGCGACTTCGGCGATAGTCGAGGCGTCCCGGCTTCGCGCAGGAGAGCCGGACGGGAGGAACTCATGTCCGACACCATCGCCATGACGCGCGAAGGCGCGTCCGCAGCGCCGCCAGCGCTCGATTCATTCGCCCATGTGAGTCTGCCCTGCCGCGATATCGCCGAGGGCAAGGCGTTCTATGTGGACCTGCTCGGCGGTCGCTTGCGCGTTGATCAACCAACGTTCTGCTCGATCATGCTGGCGGGCGCGGACATCGGCATCGGCAGCGAGGGCGTGACCTTCGTCGGGCCGGGCGCCGAATATCCGCACATCGCCTTTTTCTGCGGGCCGGAGACGATGGCGCGCATGAAGCCCTATCTCGCCGCGCACGGCATACCCAGCTCCAACTACTGGACGCGTCAGGGCGTGGAAACGCTGATGTTTTTCCGCGATCCCTCGGGCAACATGATCGAGCTCTTCTGCAAGAGCGGCTTTCCCGACGCCGACAAATTGCCCAAGGGACCGCCGCGCGGCCACGGCGTGGCGGTGGATATCGACATCCTCCGCTACGACACGTGGAAGCGCCCGGCGAAGTCGGGCTAGACCTTCCCCGCCGCCTTGATGGCGTTCCACACGCGCGCGGGCGTGTAGGGCAGGTCGAGATGCGACACGCCGACGTCGCGTAGCGCGTCGATCACGGCGCAGGCGAGCGTCGGCACCGACCCCGTCGCGCCGGCCTCGCCGACGCCCTTGGCGCCGAGGGGATTGCTCGGCGAGGGCACGGGCCGGTCGTACAATTTCAGTCCGACGAGTTCATGGGCGCGCGGCATGCAATAGTCCATGAAGCTCGCGGTCAGCATCTGGCCATTCGCGTCGTAGATGCAGACCTCGTCGAACACCTGACCGAAACCCTGCATCAGGCCGCCATGCACCTGGCCCTCGGCCAGCGCGTGATTGATGACGTTGCCGCAATCGTCCACGCCGACATAGCTGATGAGTTCCGTTTCGCCCGTCGCCGGATCGATCTCGACCTCCGCCACGTGCGCGCCGGTGGGATAGGCGCGTGGCGCGGGCATGCCGAACATCGTGTCGAGCGGGTTGTCGCCCTTGCCGGCGTGCTTGCGGGCGAGGTCGAGCAGCGTGATCGACAGATCGGTGCCTTTCACGCGATAGCGCCCATCGGTGAATTCGATGTCATCCGCCGCCGTTTCCAGATGTTGCGCGGCGAGGTTGCGGCCCTTCTTAACGACCTCGCGCGCGGCGAGCATGAGCGAGCCGCCGTGCGACATCAGCGAGCGCGAACCAATGGTGCCGTCGCCCTTCAGCGCCGGACCATCCGGGTCCGAATAGCGCAGCGTGATGGATTCTGGATCGATGCCGAACTCACGTCCGACGATTTCGGGAAACACCGTCTCGTGCCCCTGACCGGAGGGGCCGGAAACCGTGTAGATGATGGGATTGCCGGAGTCGCCGAACTTGATGAAGGTCTCTTCCTCCGGGCTCGAACCGCCGCCCGACGGCTCGATGAAGATGCAGCAAGATGTTCCGCGCAGCTTGCCGCGCGCCTTCGACTCGGCCTTGCGCGCGCTAAAGCCCGCGAAGTCGGAATATTTCAATACGTCTTCCAGCAATCCCGGCGGGTCGCCGCTGTCATAGGTCGCCCCTGTCGCGGTCTTGAACGGGAAGGCCTCGCGCGGAATGAGATTGCGCCGGCGCAAATCGACGCGATCAATCCCGGTTTGCAGCGCAGCCTCGTCGACGAGCCGCTCGATAAGATAGCTCACGTTGGGTCGCGCCGCGCCGCGATAGGGCGTCGTGGGCGTCGTGTTCGTCAGCACCACGCGATGCAGGCCATGCGCCACGGGGATTTGATAAACATTGGTGATGTTGCCCGAGGGCGCGAGCGTGTTGGTGAAGGCGCCGGGCGTCGACAGATAGCCGCCGGCGTTGAGAATCCATAGCACGCGCATCGCGGTGAAGGCGCCGTCCTTGTCGAGCGCCAACTCGCCATAAAGCTTCGCGCCACGTCCATGGTGATCGCTGACGAAGGTCTCCGTGCGCGTCGACACCCATTTGACGGGCTTGCCGACCTTGCGCGCCGCGAGCATCAACGAGAGATATTCCGTATAGGCCTCGCCGCGGATGCCGAAACCACCGCCGACGTCGTGCGCGTGCACGCGCAGCTTGTCCTCCGGTATGCCCGAGCCGACCGACAGGCCCGAGCGCATGCCGACGATGCCCTGCGAGGGAACGTAGAGGTCATACAGCCCGCTCGCCGCGTCGTATTTGACGACGGCGGCCTTGGGCTCCATCGGATTGCCAACGATCCGCGGCGCGTCGAGCGCGAGTTTCACGACATGCGCGGCGCTGGCGAAGGCCGCGCTGGTCGCCGCCTCGTTCCCATATTCGAAATCGAAGGCAAGATTGTTCTCGAGCTCCGGATAGATGACGGGCGCGTCCGCGGCGAGCGCGGCTTCCGCGTCGACGATGGCTGGCAAGTCCTCGTAATCGACCACGATCTTTTCCGCGGCCTCCTGCGCGGTGGCGGCGCTCGTGGCGACGATCAGCGCCACTTCCTGACCAACGAAGACGACCTTCTTGTGCGCCATCACCTCGCGCGGCACGGGCTTCATCTTGCTGCCGCCCTTGCCGGGAAACTTCACCATGTTGGGCGCGGGGCCATAGCCGGCCGCGGTCGTGTCCGCGCCGGTGATGATGGCCAGCACGCCCGGCGAGGCGAGCGCCTCCGAAACGTCGACGCCCAGAATATTTGCATGGCCACGATCGGCGCGCAGGAAGTGGCCATGGGCCTGATCGGGGAAGTTCCAGTCGGACGTGTATTTGCCCTGGCCGGTGACGAGCCGCTTGTCCTCGCGCCGTCCGTGAAATGCTCCGCTCATGCGAACCCCGTCCCTGTCCATTATTGCCTTCGACGCCATTGTGGAACGCCCCGCGCGCGGACACAAGTCGCGGCAAATATGCGGGCGATTGCGATGTGATACCGTTTGGTCCGACCTACGGGAGAAGCGTCATGAAGGTTGTGCTTGGAATCGATGCCGCGTGGACCGCCAAGCAACCGAGCGGCGTCGCGCTCGTGGCCAAAACGTCGAATGGCTGGCGCCTCTTGAACGTGTCGCGGTCGTACGACGAGTTTCATGCGTCCGCGCCGCCTGGCGCCTCCAGCCAATCGCGACCCAACGGGTCGATCCCTGATGTTCCGAGGATGCTTGCCGCGGCTCGGGTGTTGGCGGGTCAGTCCGTGGACCTGATCGCCATCGACATGCCACTGGCGAATACGAGGATCACCGGGCGCCGCGTGTCCGACAATATGGTCTCGAAGGCGTTTGCCGCGAGGAAATGCGGCACGCATTCGCCGAGCGTCGTCCGGCCGGGAAAAATCAGCGATAACATGAGGAGCGATCTTTCTTCGGCCGGATATAAGCTGCTCACGACATCAATGGAGTATCCCGGAGTTGTCGAGGTCTATCCGCATCCCGCGCTGGTTGTTTTGACCGGCGCGTCGGAGCGATTGAAATACAAGGTTTCAAAGGCGAGAATTTATTGGCCGGACGAGCCTCGAGAAAAAAGAGGGCTTAAATTGCGCGAAAAGTGGCGCGAGATTGTTTCTCATCTGGCGAAGGAAATAAAGGGTGTCGACGATCTCATGCCTAAATTAGGCGATGCGGCGGCGGGCTGGGAAATGAAATCCTATGAGGACGCGCTTGACGCCGTCGTCTGCGCCTATGTGGCGATATGTTGCGTCGAGGGTCGGGCCAGTCCATTTGGCGACGAGGATTCAGCCATATGGATTCCGGATGCGCATGGAAACGGCGACGCTATTTGCGCGCGATGCGCCTGATATAGGCGATCAACCCGTCGACCTCGAAGGTGCGCAGCTCGAATTGCGGCATGCCGGGATGACGGACAATGGTGCCGTCGATGAAGAGATCGCCCGGCAAATGGCCGCCACGCCGCCGCGCGACAATCGTGCGAAAGGGTGGCGATTTCGGATTGCGGCTGGCGCCGCGCGGCCCGATGGCATGGCACCGCGCGCAATATTTTTGCGCCACGACGCGACCTGTCTCGATGCTGTCGGCGTTGGTCGGGTCTTGCGCGTCCGACGGCATGGCCACCGCGGGCGCCATGCACAGCGTCAACACCGCGGCGGCGCATAGCAGACGCATTGTTGATGGTGATCGCATGCGCAACTCCCTTCGAGCGGGCGGGCGGATTGAAAAACCGCCGGCCTCGCGATCCTAGACCACGATCGTCAGCCGCCGCGCGGCGCGGGTGATGCCCGTGTAGAGCCAGCGATGGCGATGTTCGCGGAAGGCACCGCTTTCATCGAACAGCACGACATCGTCCCATTGCGAGCCCTGCGCCTTGTGAACCGTCAGCGCGTAGCCGTAGTCGAATTCGTCCGACGTGCGGCGCAGGGCGAAGGGGATTTCCTCCTCGCTCTCGAAAAAGGCGGGCAGCACGTTGATCCGCAACGGCTTGCGACCGGGATCGTCGTCGGGCACGACGGTCATGCGCATCTTGTCCTTGCGCTGCGGCAGCAGCGTCTTGACGATCCAGATGCCGCCGTTGAGCAGGCCTTTCTTGCGGTCGTTGCGCAGGCACACGAGCTTGTCGTCGACCTCGGGCAGCGTTCCATGATGGCCGAACAACTCGCGCATGCGCCTGTTGTAGTTGCGCCGCGTGCGGTTGAGGCCGACCAGCGTCTGGTCGGCCCGCGTCACCGCCAATGCGTCGATGTCGCGCTTGCCGATGACGCGGCTTTCGCCGTAGTCCCCGGGCTCCAGTCGACCGCCCTCGCGCACGATCATCGACATGCGCACGATGGGATTGTCGGCGGCCTGACGGTGCACTTCGGTCAGCATGACGTCCGGCTCGACCTCGGTGAAATAACCGCCGCCCTTCACTGGCGGCAACTGCGCGGGGTCGCCGAGCACCAGCACGGGCCGACCGAATGAGAGCAGGTCGCGTCCCAGTTCCTCGTCGACCATCGAGCATTCGTCGATGATGATCAGCGCCGCGGAGGACGCCGGACTTTCGTCGTTGAGAACGAAGGTCGGCTCCTCGCTGTCGACCTCCTTCGGGCGATAGATCATGCTGTGGATCGTGCGCGCCTCGGCGCAACCGCGCGAGCGCATCACCAGCGCCGCCTTGCCCGTGTAGGCGCCGAAAAGAACCTCGCCGTCGACGTGATCGGCGATATGCTGGGCGAGCGTCGTCTTGCCCGTGCCGGCGAATCCGAAAAGACGGAATACTTGCGGGCGACCGCGCTTCAGCCAGTCGCGCACGGCGAGCAGCGCTTTATCCTGTTGAGGCGACCAGTCCATCCTGTTCCCTGTGGCGCGTCGACGGCGAGGCGCCTTCTAGCGCGAAAGGGCGACGGCGGCCATGGCCGCGCTCAGGCATGCGCCATGCCGAACGTCGCGAGGCGCGCCGAGGCGCCCAGCAGGATCTGGCCGTAGTTGCGCGCCAGCGCGGGCGTGCGCATGAACCGCGCGACCACCACGTCCATGAGTTCCGACAGCATGGCTTGATCGATGGTGTCCACCACCGACGATTTCAGGCCGGCGAGGCGGGCGATCCCGACGATTTCCTTGCGCGCCAGCGGTAGGCGCTCCGCGTCTTGCAGAATCAGGAATCGCCAGAGACGGCCATGCGAAAGGGCCAGCACGCGAAGCGATTGATGACCGGCGCCCAACTCGCGGGAATAGAGCTCGTGCATGTAGTCGACGACAATGGGCTGGCTCCAGTCGGCCAGATCGCGTCGCGCGTCAACTAATTCCTGCGAGCGCATCAACATTCTCCCGGCGCGTGGACTACCGCGCGAATCACTTAAAAAGAATGGTCGCGAGGATGGCACACGGCGCGATTCGCGCAAGAGTCAACCACGTCCGCGGGGGATATATTCGCGCCTTCTGCCATCGTCGCGTCGACTTGCGGCCGCTCGCCGCGCGCCCTATGTCTGCGCGCGCGTTTTCAGCGATTGGCTTTTCATGACGACGGCGGCCCTTACGCACGCAAGACCCCGCGCCGTCTTCACGGAAGGCGCGCCCATGCGCCATGTCCTCGTCATGACGGCGACGGGCTCGATTGGCCTCATGGCCATTTTCGCCGTCGATCTCCTGTCGCTGCTCTATATTTCTTGGCAGGGCGATCCGGCGCTCACGGCGGGCGTGGGTTACGCGACGCAGGTGACGTTTCTCGCCATGTCGCTCAATATCGGCATGTCCATCGGCGTTGGCGCGGTGGTGTCGCGCGCCATCGGCGCGGGCGACCGGCCGCTCGCCCAGCGATACGCGGCGTCCGGGCTGACGTTGAGCGTCCTCGCGGCGAGTCTTGTCGGGCTGTGCCTGTTTCCCTTTCGCGCGGGCATTCTGTCGGCGCTGGGCGCGCGCGGCGCGGCGCTGGAAGCGGGCTCCGCGTTTCTCGCCTGGACCTTGCCATCCAGCGGGGTAATGGCCGCCGGCATGATACTCGCGGGCCTTTTGCGCGCGGCGGGCGATGCGCGCCGTTCGATGTACGTGACCCTGCTCGGCGCGGTTGTCACGGCGGTCGTCGATCCGATCCTGATTCTTGGTCTCAAGATGGGGACCGCCGGGGCCGCCATCACCATGGATATATCGCGCGGCGTCTGGGTGATCGTGGGCGGCTGGGGCGTGGTGCATGTCCACGGATTGCTGGGCAGGCCGACCCGCGCCTCGGTCGTGCGGGATTTCTCGCCGATATTCGCGATCGCCGGCCCGGCGATCCTGACCAATCTCGCCTCGCCCGTCTCAAGCCTCTATGCGGTGACGGTCATGTCCGCCTTTGGCGAGGCGGCGGTGGCCGCCGGCTCCATCATCGACCGTCTCGTGCCGGTCGCCTTTGGCGCGTTGTTCGCCATGTCCGGCGTCGTCGGCCCCATCGTCGGTCAGAACTTTGGCGCTGGCCTGATGGGGCGCGTTCGCGCGACCCTCACGAGCTGTTTCGTTTTTTCCGCCGTTTATGTCGCTTGCGCGTGGCTGCTGCTTTATCTGGCGACGCCCTGGGTCGTGTGGGTGTTTGGCGCGAAGGGCGAAACCGCGCGCCTCGTCGCCTTTTTCTGCGCGTGGGGCGCGATGGCCTGGGTTTTTCTGGGATGTCTGTTCGCGGCCAACGCGGCCTTCAACAACCTCGGTCACGCATTTTTGTCGACCGTGTTCAATTGGGGCCGCGCGACGCTGGGATTCATTCCCTTCGTGACCATCGGGGCGCGGTTGTACGGACCGGAAGGCGTGATCATGGGCGCGGCGGCGGGCGCCTCCATTTTCGGCGTCGCCGCGATCGCCTGCGCCTATTGGCTGGCCGGCAGGCTTGAACAGCGATCGGGCGTGAAAATAACTGCGCCCGTCGCGGAAATATCATAGGGTTGGGTCATTGCGGGGGCGGCTTCATTGATCGGACCGCCATGACGGAGGGGTTTCAAATGAATTTGAACGACATCATTCAGTCCGCCCAGGGCGGGCAGGGCATCAATAATATCGCGCAGCAGTTCGGTATTTCGCCCGAACAGGCGCAAGCGGCCATTCAGGCGATGTTGCCGGGACTGTCGCACGGCTTGCAGAATCAGGCGACCTCCGGCGGGCTCGGGGATATCCTGTCGCATCTGACCAACCCGCAGAACCAGCAGTCCTACACCGACCCCAACGCGGCCGCCTCGCCGGCCGCCACGCAGGCCGGCGGCAATGTGCTCGGCCAGATTTTCGGCAACAACGAGATCGCCCAGAAGGTCGCCCAGAACGCCGCGCAACACGCCGGCCTGAGCGCCGATCTGATGCAGCAGATGATGCCGGTTATCGCCTCCATGGTCATGGGCGGGCTTTTCCATTCCGCGTCCAATCAGGGACTGGGCGGCATGCTTGGCCAGCTCACCGGTCAGGGAAATCTCGGCGCGATTCTGGGCCAGATGATGGGCGGCGGTCAGGCGCAGCCCGGCGCGCCCGCGCAGGCGTCGACCGGCGGCGGTCTCGGCGGCATGCTGGGCGGGGTCCTGGGCGGCCTTTTCGGCGGCGGCGCGGCGGGCGCGCCCAAAATGCCGGGCGGCATCGACCCGGCCACGGTTCAGGCGGGCATGGAGGCGCTCACCAAGATGTTTGGCCATGGCGTGCAGGCGCCGGCCGGCCAGATGTCGGGCCTTCAGGACATCCTCGGCCAGATGATGGGCGGCGCGAAGCGCTGACGTCGCATCGGATCGACCATTGTCGGGCACCGAAAGCCTTGCCGGACACGGCTCCGCCGTGTCCGCGGGCGCCTAGAGGTTGCCCGCGAGCGGGCCTATCCATTTGGACTGGATTTTCGTGCCAATGGATGTGACGCCAACGACAATCAATATGGAAACGAACAGCCCGATCATCCCGTACTCAATTGAAGTCGCGCCTCGTTCGTCGAGGCGGTAGGCCTTCAATTTCGCAATCACGCGGGACATATGGGGGCTCCGGACGCTGCATCATCAGTTCCGACCTTTAGTGTCTGTCCGATGAGTTCTTGAATCGAATGAATCGTTTGTGATTCAAGAGAGGCGACCTGATTCGGAGGGGTCGCTGATGTGGACCAACGAAAATCGCGCGCGTTATGATCGAAGCCGTTTGCGCTATCCCAG
>CAIOVE010000089.1 GCA_903861645.1 uncultured Hyphomicrobiales bacterium | reverse complement strand
GCTGAAACAGGCCTGCGCCGCGCTCGCCATTCTCGACGTGTCGCGCGGGCTCGCCGTACTCGCCGCGCGCCGCGTCTGGTCGCGCCCCGTGGTGGACGGCTCCATGGCGTTCGAGATCGTGGGTGGGCGTCATCCCGTCGTCGAGGCCGCGTTGCGCGCGCGCGGCGAGAGTTTCATCGCCAATGATTGCGATCTGACCGACCCCGCCGGCGTGGGTGGGCGCGTCGCCATCGTCACGGGCCCGAACATGGCGGGCAAATCGACCTTTTTGCGTCAGAACGCGCTGATCGCGGTGCTGGCGCAAATGGGTTCCTTCACGCCCGCCGTTCGCGCGCATATCGGCGTCGTGGATCGGCTGTTCTCGCGCGTCGGCGCGGCCGATGATCTGGCGCGCGGGCGCTCCACCTTCATGGTCGAAATGGTCGAGACCGCCGCGATCCTCAATCAGGCCTCGCCGAAATCCCTCGTCATCCTCGATGAAATCGGGCGCGGCACGGCCACCTTCGATGGTCTTTCGATCGCCTGGGCGGCCATCGAGCGCCTGCACGAGACGAACCGCTCGCGCGCGCTCTTCGCGACGCATTTTCACGAATTGACTCAATTGCCGCGCAAATTGCCGCGCTTGTTCAACCTGACGATGCGCGTCGCCGATTTTCGCGGCGAGATCGTGTTTCTGCACGAGGTGGCGCAAGGGGCCGCCGATCGGTCCTATGGCATCCATGTCGCCCGGCTGGCCGGATTGCCGCCGGACGTCATCGCGCGCGCGCAGAAAATCCTCACGCAACTCGAAGCCAGCGACCGGCAGGCGCCGGTGCAGAAGCTGGTGGACGATCTGCCCTTGTTTGCCGTGGCGACACGCGCGTCAGAGCCAGAGCCGACGCCAGCCGATCCCTTGCGGGAGCTGCTGGATGGGCTGGATCCCGACGAGCTAACGCCGCGCGCCGCGCTCGAGGCCCTTTACGCCCTCAAAAAGACACGTAATCGCGAGAAATAACCCTGCCGACGTCCGCGGGGTTGATTGATCGCCGTTCCTCTGGCATTCACTCGCGCGCACCATTTCTCAAAAATCCGGAAAGCAATGCCGTTCAAGGGCTCCAAGTTTCAAGACCGTCAAGAAAGCGCCGCCGAAGCCCGCAAGGCTCTGCTGGAAAAATTCAAGGCAAGACCGGCTCCTGATGATCCCGTCGTATTGCAACGCGAGGCCGAACGCCGCGCGATTGTCGCCGCTCGCGAGGCGCGCGCCGCCGAACGCGAGGAGCGCCGCAAGGCCGAGGCCGAGGCGCTGGCGCTGAAGCAGGCGCGGGAACGCGCCGCGCTTGAACTTCGCATGAAGGCCGAGGAAGAGGCCCGCGAACTCGCCCGCAAGGCCGAGGAAGCCGCCGACCTACTCAAGAAGCAGGAAGAAGCCGAGCTGAAGGCCATGATCGAGGCCGAACGCAAGGCCGAGCGCGACGCCCGTTACGCCGCCCGCAAGGCGCGCAAGGTTGAGCGCAAGTCCGAACTTCGCATGTATCGTTGACGGCTGGCGATGTGCCCGTCCGACAGGACGGGCGCTTTCGCGCGCTTTTTTCGCGCGTCAGCCTAGTTCGCGCGCGAGCGCGCGCATGAAATCGATGCCCGCCAATACCTGCGTTTCATCGAGATACTCGTCTGGCTGGTGCGCCTGATCGATGCTGCCGGGTCCACACACGACCGTCGGAATGCCCGCCGCCTGAAAGCGGCCTGCTTCCGTCGCGTAGGAAACAGCGATGGTCTCGTTCTGGCGGGCCAACTTGAACGCCAGCCTTTCGGCCGCGGAGCCGGGTTCGGGCGCCAGGCCGGGCACCTCGACCTCGGTTGTTGTATCAATCGATACCCCATGGGCGCGCGCGGCGAAGCGCGGCGTGACACTGGCGGCGATGTAATCCTCCAGCCGGCGTCGCGCTCGATCCGCCGGCGCGCCGGGCAGGCCGCGATATTCCCAGTGAAACGCGCAATCCTTGGCGAGAATGTTGCGCGCCGAGCCGCCATTGATGACGCCGACGCTCACGGTGGACGCGCCCGGCGTGAACAGGCCGGAGGGGTCGCCCTCGGCGGTGAGTTCGGCGGCGAAGCGATAAAGCTCGCTCACCAGTTCGCAGGCGACCTCGATCGCGTTCGCGCCCAACGCGGGATTGGAGGAATGCGCCTCGTGCCCGCGCACCCGCGTGACGTGGGTCGCCACGGATTTATGGGCGTCCGCGACCCGCATCATCGTGGGTTCGCCAACGATCACCGCGCCGGGCCGCGGCAAATCCTCGCCAAATCGGGCGATCGTATCCACCGGGCCGAGGCAGGTGGTTTCCTCGTCGTAGCTCAGCAACAGGTGGATCGGGCGTCGCAACGGCGCGCGCTTGAATTCCTCGATCATGGCCAGCGCGACGGCGCCGAAACCCTTCATGTCGCAGGCGCCGCGGCCATAAAGCCGGCCATCCGCGCGCCGCAGCCTGAAAGGATCGCTCGACCATGTCTGGCCGGCGACCGGCACGACGTCGGTGTGCCCGGACAGCAAGACGCCGCCATCCATCATCGGGCCAATGGTAGCGAACAAGGCGGCCTTGTCCCCGATGGCGTTGGGAACCTTCACATAGGGCACATCGAGCGCGTGGAGGAAATCCTCGACGCTGGCGATGAGATCAAGATTTGATTTCGAGCTTTCCGTGTCGAAGGCGATCAGCCGTTCCATCATCCAGATGGCGGATTCAAGCCGTTCGGCGCTCATGGCTGATCGCCTCAGTTGAGGGAGCGTCTGACATCCGGCGTATCCAGCGAAAACGCCGGAATTTCCACCTCGAAGGAATTGCCGTCATCATCGACCATGCGATAGGCGCCGGCCATGATGCCCGAGGGCGTCGTCAGCGGGCAGCCCGACGTATATTTGAATTTGTCGCCGCCGCGCAGAACCGGCTGTTCGCCAACCACGCCCTCGCCGCGCACTTCCTCGAGCTTGCCGCGCGCGTCGGTGATGCGCCAGTGCCGCTCGACCAGTTGCACGGTGCGCGCGCCGCGATTGGCGATCTCGACCGTATAGGCCCAGAAATAGCGGCCCGCGCGCGGGTCCGACCGGTCGGCCATGAAGCGCGGTTCGACCGTGACTTCGATACTGTCTGTTGTCGCCTTGTACATGGGCCTATTTAACCCGGCGGGCGGGTTCGCGTCGAGGCCAATCGCAACGATTGAAAACAGCCGCTCGCGAGATGGCCGGCTTTGTCATATGGTCGTGGCAAAGGTGTTTGGACGCCTGGAGGGGTTGATTTGACGGAGATTCCGGGCGGCGCGCCCGCCGCCGCGCGAGCCGCTGGCCATGGCGTGACCCTTGGCGAGGCCTTCCGCGTCTGGTGGCGCATCGCCTGCCTGAGTTTTGGCGGACCGGCCGGGCAGATCGCCGTCATGCACCGGATTCTCGTCGATGAGAAGAAATGGATATCGGAGAGCCGTTTCCTGCACGCGCTCAACTATTGCATGCTCCTGCCGGGGCCCGAGGCGCAGCAACTGGCGACCTACGTCGGCTGGCTGATGCATCGCACCGCCGGCGGGCTCATGGCGGGGTTGCTGTTCATCCTGCCGGGCGTCGTCAGCATCATGGCGCTGAGCGTGATTTACGCGTTGTGGGGCGCTGTCGGCCTCGTTGGCGCCGTTTTTTTCGGCCTCAAGGCGGCTGTCCTCGCCATCGTGGTCGAGGCGCTGCTGCGCGTCAGCAAGCGCGGGCTGAAATCCGGCGTCATGCGCGGCATCGCCGCGGCCGCTTTCGTCGCGATCTTTTTCTTCTCGGTTCCGTTTCCCGTCATCGTTCTGGGGGCGGGCTTGATCGGCTACATCGGCGCGCGGCTGGGGAATCCCGCTTTCGCCGCCGCCGGTCATGGCGACGCGACCCGCGACGCCGACAGCCTGCTCGGGAGCGATCTGCCCGAGCATACGCGCCCCTCGGCGGCGCGCGCGCTCAAGGCCGGCGTTCTCTGGCTCGCGGTCTGGTTGCTGCCGGTCGTCGCCGTGTTCGCCGTGCTGGGGCCGGACAGCGTTTTTTCGAATATCGCATTGTTTTTCAGCAAGATGGCCGTTGTCACCTTTGGCGGCGCCTATGCCGTGCTGGCCTATGTGGCCCAGCAGGCGGTTCAGACCTACCATTGGGTCACGCCCGCCGAGATGCTGAACGGTCTGGGCATGGCGGAAACGACGCCGGGACCGCTGATCATGGTGCTGCAATTCGTCGGCTTCATGGCGGCGTATCGCGCGCCGGGCGCCCTGTCGCCGCTGGTTTCCGGCGCATTGGGCGGCCTGCTCGCGACATGGGTTACCTTCGCGCCGTGTTTCCTGTGGATTTTTTTCGGCGGTCCCTACATCGAGCAATTGCGCGCCAACAAGGCGCTGTCGGGCGCGCTGTCGGCGATCACGGCGGCGATCGTCGGCGTCATCCTCAATCTGGCCGTCTGGTTCGCCGTGCATACGATTTTCGCCCGCACGGCCTGGGTTGGCTGGGCGGGCGTCGGCTTCGACGCGCCGGTATTAGCCAGTCTGGATGTCTGGAGCCTGCTGCTTTCGGTGGGCGCGGCGGTGGCGATATTCCGGTTCCACGTCGGCATGATCCAGACGCTGGCGGGCTGCTGCGCCGCTGGCGTCGTCCTGTTACTCGCTGGCGCGCTCTAGCTAGAGCGACGTCAGCGCCGCCAGCACGTCGCAGCCGGCGAAGATGAACTTCCCAACGCCCGCCGCGCGCAGGGCGGCCTCGTTGTCGCCGGGCTTGCCCGCCAGCCAGATCTTGCGCGCCCCGGCCGCGGCGAGCGCGCGGGCGGCGCTCTCGGCGCGTTCCGCGTATATCGCGTCCGACGAGCACAGACAGGCCATGGACGCGCCACTGGCCGCGAACGCCGCCGCCAGCGCGGCGTCGTCCTCGAAACCACTCTCGCCAACCGCCTCGACGCCGCCCACGCCGAAAAAATTCCCGGCGAACATGGCGCGCGCGCCATAAGCCGTCAGCGGGCCGAGATTGGCGAGGAAAACCTTGTCCCGACCGGCGGGAGTCGCGGCTTTCGCGTCGGCGGCGTCGCGTAGCGCCTCGAAGGGTTCGGCGTCGCGACCGGGCGTCAACGGCGGGAAGGCGATGGCCGCGCGCGCGGCCTCGAAGGCGGGAGCGGGGGCCAGCACCGTCACGGGCGCCTCGAAAATATTGGGGAATTCGCTGACGCCTGTGATGGGCGCCTTGCGCCGGGAGACGTCCTTCGCGCGGGCGGCGCGGGCTTCGGCGACCGTTTTCTGAAACTTGCCGGAGACGAGCGCGGCGTAAAGGCCGCCCGACGCTTCCATTTCCTGCAAATGTGTCCAGGCTCGCGCGCGCAACT
The DNA here is from genome assembly GCA_903861645.1 of uncultured Hyphomicrobiales bacterium. GTDB lineage: Bacteria > Pseudomonadota > Alphaproteobacteria > Rhizobiales > Beijerinckiaceae > Terripilifer. The sequence continues at coordinate 36,192 of CAIOVE010000089.1, read as the reverse complement.
GCTCGGTGAGCGCCTCGAAGCCGCCCGCGCCCGCGGCCGGATCAGCCACGCGGCCGAGATTGGATTCCTCGATGAGGACGAGTTGTGTGTTGCGCGCGAGACGGCGCGCGAAGGCGTCGGGCAGGCCAATCGCCTGCGTGAAGGGCAGGACGGAGATCGCATTCGCGCCGCCGAGTCCCGCCGAAAAAGTAGCGACCGTCGTGCGCAGCAGGTTCACCCAGGGGTCGCGGCGGGTCATCATCCGCCACCCGGTTTCGGCGTGGACATGAACGGACGCCGGGGTCAGGCCGCAGGCGGACTCGATTGTCGCCCAGAGTCCGCGCAGCGCGCGGAATTTGGCGAGCGATATGAATTCATCCGCGTCGGTCGACAGGCGAAAGCCGATCATGCCGCGCGCGTCCTCCAACGCCACGCCGGCGGCTTCCAGGGCGCGCAGCATCGCGAGAGCCGAGCCCAGCGCGAAGGCGATTTCATGCGCCGGCGCGCCGCCCGTGTCGGCGACGGGGCGACCGTCCGCGACGACGAAGCGCGCGCGCCAGCCGCGCGCGAGCAGCGGTTTGATGGACGCGGCAATCCTTGCCGCCGCGGTCGGCCAATCAACGTCCGAACCGCCGTTCAGCGCCATCTGGCCAAGGGGATCGAGACCGAAGTTCAGCGGATAGGTGGCGGGATCGACGTGTCTGGCCTCGATCAACCCGGCGAGGCCGGCGACAAGGTCGGCGCCATCGGCCGGCAGGTCGCATTCGATGGGGACGCGGGCTTCAAGAGCGACATCGGCGAGCGCTTCCGCCAGGGCGGCGCGCGTGGCGGGCAGGCCAAAGCCGCGCGCGCCGACCGAGCCCGCGAAAACCAGATGAATGGCGTCGGCGCCATTTTCCAGATCGTGCAGCAGTTGCGCGCGGGCGAGCGTCGGATCGGCGTGATCGATGCGGGCGCAGACGCGCCAGGGACCGGGCTCGGCGCGCCATGGGCGCGGGCGATCCTCCGCCAGCCGCTGGTAAAGGGGCTCGATGGCCAGGCCGCCGCCGCGGGTCGATCGCAGCCGCTCCAGCGGCGCGCCCTTGAGCGCGGCCAGCGCCAGTTCGCGCCAACGAGCCTCGTCGGCCCGAGGAAAAACATCCGCGAATGCGGGGTCGTTTGCCGTGTCGGTCATGGGTCGCGCCTTGTTTCCCCGCCTTCTGACACGGCGCGACTGGCGATGCTATTGGCGCTTGGTCGCAATCAACCGGCGGGCCGCGCCGAGGCCATGGCGGCCTCGATCGCCTCGACGGCCGTTGTGAGGGCGGCGACGCTGCGCGCCTCGACCGTGGGCGAAAACCGGCTGCGCGGCACGGAAACATGGAGCGCCGCGATGGCGCGCCCGCTGGAATCGCTGATCGCCCTGGCGACGGCGTGGCCGGCGGCGGTGAATTCGCCGTTGCTGACCGCGTAGCCGATTTCGCGAACCTTGCCCAACTCGGCCAACAGACCCGGCTGGTCGATGATCGTCGTGTCGGAATAACGGGCGAAAGTCGTGCGATCGAGATAGGCGAGGAGTTCCTCGCTTTCCATGCCCGCCAGCAACACGCGGCTCGCCGCCCCCGCGTAGAGCGGAATCGGCACGCCGATCTGCTGCGCCTGCCCGATGGCGTTTTCCGCCTCGACGCTGTCGACATTGTAACGGAAATCGCCATTGCGGAGCGACAGCACGACGGTTTCCTTGATGCTGTCGCGAATGCCGCGCATGGCGGGCAGGGCGTGCTCCCGCACGGGGATGTCGAGCAGCACATTGGCGGCGAGACGCAAGGGTTCGGCGCCCAGGCGATAGGCGCCGGTTTGCGCGTTCTGCGCCGCCATGCCCTCGGCGATCAGCGTTGAAAGGATGCGAAACGCCGTTGGCTTGGTCAGTTCGGCGCGCGCGGCGATCTCGGCCAACGTCGATGGCACGGGCCGCGCGGCCAGCGCGTAAAGCACGCGCGCGGCGCGATCGACCGCTTCCACGGGCGCGCTGTCGCTCCCTCCGCCGCGCGTCGTGGCGCGCGTATTCTCTTTCATGCCCCAAGTCCCGTTGGCGCGACCCTATCCGCCTCGCCATGATTGATCATCGCAAATGCGGACGCCGCCATCAAGACGATACGCGACGATGCATGTATACAGTTGACCATATCCAAATTCACGGAGGAAAAAATGTCGGCGGCATCGGGAACCATTCGTCGCGTCGTCACCACGGTCGACGCCAGCGGCAAGGCCGTCGTGTTGTTCGATGGCGACAATCCACACCGCGTGCAACGACCGGGCCGCCGCAATGTTTCCAGCCTGTTGTGGGTGACGGATGAATGTCCGGCGGACATTGGCGGCGCGACCGATCGCGCGGCGGTGACGATCGGCACCTCGCCGCCGCCGGCGGGCTCGGTGTTCCGCATCGTCGATTATCCGCCCACCACGCCCGAGATGGAAAAGGTCGATTCGGGCGCGCGCATGAAGGAACTGGCGCATGAACCAGACATTCGCGGCCTGCCGCCGCGCCATCCCTTCATGCACCGCACCCGCACGATCGACTACGCCATCATTCTGGAAGGCGAAATCGACATGTTGCTGGACGAGGAGGAAATCCATCTGAAGGCGGGCGACGTGCTCGTGCAGCAGGGCACCAACCACGCATGGGTGAACAGGAGTTCATCCATGTGTCGCATCGCCTTCGTGCTGATCGACGCCAAGCCGATCTAGCCGGGTCAGCTCGCCGATGAGCCGCCCGTCACGGCGTGGCCGATGCCGAGCGGCCTTGCGTCGCACAGAACGAAGCCAAGGCGCGCGGGCTTGTCGCTGCGGTTCACCCATGAATGGTTCGTGCCCCGCTGCACCATGACATCGCCGGCTTTGAGCCTGACGGTGGAATCGTCCATGTCCATGTCGATTTCGCCCGACAGCACGAAGACATAATCGATCGTCTCGGTGCGGTGCATGGAAGGCTTGTTGCCCGGCGGGAAGTCGATGACCGTGACGCGCGTGCCGTTGGCGGGCGGCGCCGTGCCGAGCTTGCGGGCGCCCATGTCCTCGACGTTCTCGCCGATGGCGATGTCGGCGGGCGCGCCTTCCGTGCACCAGATCAGCGTCGACACGTTGCCCGCGCCGCCGCGGCGTTCATTGGTGGGCGCGCCGTCCATGATGACCTTGGCGACATTGTTGGCGTCGTGGCCGGTGACGACGCGCCGCAGCGGCGGAAACTTGACCTCGGACATGCTGTTTCTCCCTGATTTCCCCCGACGGGATTATTGCGACGCGCGAACGCGACCGCGAGCGATCGAAACGCGTCGATCAACGCGTCGTCGAATCGCCCGCGACCCGTTTGATGGACCTTTAGATAAATTGCGACAGACCGGGAATCGAGCCGGCGATCTGGCCAACGACATCCTCGCCCGCCTTCTCGCGCGCGTAGGCGAAGACTTCCTTGCCGACCGATTGCATTTCGCCCATGCCGAGGCCGAGGCCGGTCAGTTTGCCCGCGAGCGCCATGAGGCCGCCGCCGCCGCCCATCAGGCCGCCGAGCGCGCCCATCAATCCACCGCCGCCGCTTTCGCCCGAGACGGAAGCGGCCAGCTCCTCGCCACCGGGAATTTTCGCCAGCATTTCGTTGACCGGACCCTCGGGCGCTTCCTTCTTCACGAAGGCCAGGATTTCCGCGACCGCGTTTTTCGCCATGTCGTTATCGATGCCCGCCGCCGCCGCGACGCGCGAAATGATTTCTTCCATATGAGGGCTCCGTGAGGGAATGCAACGACGCAGACTAGCCCAGCGCCGGCGCCGGCGCCATGACGTCGCGCGAAAAATCGCGTGGAGGCATTCGCGCATTGGCCGCCGACGCGCTATTCTATATGACGCTTTCGACCTTCAACGACCATTGTCCGGAAATCGACATGACCGACGATCCCTCTGATGTTGCCGGCAAGATACTCGTCGGCAAGAGCGACAAGTACGAATATCTCACGCTGGCGCTCGGCAATCGGCATGGTCTCGTCACGGGCGCGACGGGCACCGGCAAGACGGTGACGCTGCAAAAACTCGCGGAAGGATTCTCCGACGCGGGCACGGCGGTGTTCGCCGCCGACGTCAAGGGCGATCTGTCGGGCATCGCGATGCCCGGCGATTCCAAGCCGCCCTTCGTGCAGCGCGCCAAGGACATTGGCCTGACCTACACGCCGGATCGTTTTCCCGTTGTTTTCTGGGATCTGTTTGGCGAACAGGGCCATCCCGTGCGCGCCACGCTGGCCGAGATGGGCCCGCTGTTGGTCGCGCGCCTGCTGGAGCTCAACGACGTTCAGGAAGGCGTGCTGAACATCGCCTTCCGCGTCGCGGACGAGGAAGGCCTGCTGCTGCTCGACCTGAAGGATTTGCGCGCCATCCTTCAATATATTTCCGATAACGCGGCGAAGTTGACGACAACCTACGGCAATGTGGCGCCCTCGACGGTCGGCGCGATACAGCGGCAGTTGCTGGTGCTTGAGAATCAAGGCGCGACTAGCTTTTTCGGCGAGCCGGCGCTCGACATCAACGATTTCATTCGAACCGATCGCGACGGGCGCGGAATCATCAACGTGCTGGCGGCCGACAAGCTGATGCGCAGCCCGAAGCTCTACGCGACATTCCTTTTGTGGATGCTGTCGGAATTGTTCGAGACGTTGCCGGAGGTAGGCGACCCCGACAAGCCGAAGCTGGTGTTCTTTTTCGACGAGGCGCATCTGCTTTTCGACAGCGCGCCCAAAAGCCTGATGACGGCCATCGAGCAGGTTGTCAGGCTCATTCGTTCGAAGGGCGTCGGCGTCTATTTCGTCACGCAGAACCCGCTCGATGTGCCCGACATCATTCTCGGCCAGCTTGGCAATCGCGCGCAGCACGCGTTGCGCGCCTTCACGCCGCGCGACCAGCGCGCGGTGCAGGCCGCCGCTGGCACGTTCCGGCAGAATCCCGCCTTCAGCACCGCCGAGGTCATTACGCAGCTCGCCGTCGGGGAGGCGCTGGTGTCGATGCTGGAAGGCAAGGGCACGCCGGCCATTGTCTCGCGCGCGCTGATCGCGCCGCCGGGCTCGCGCGTGGGGCCGATCACGCCCGACGAGCGCAAGGGCGTCGTCGACGCGAGCATGGAGCTGCACGCCAAATACGGAACGCCCGTGGATCGCGAATCCGCCTACGAAATCCTCAAGGCGCGCGCCGAAAGCGGCATGCCGCAACCGGCGCCGGGGCAGGGGCCGGCGCAAGCCAGCGCGGGCGGCGGCTTGCTGGGCTCCATTGGCGGCATGCTCGGCGGGCTGTTCGGTCATGGCGCGCCCTCGACGGGCGGTCGCCAGCGCATGTCGACCGGCGAAATGGTCGTGCGATCGGCGGTTCAATCCGCTGCGCGCTCGGCGGGGACGCAGATTTCGCGCGCGATCCTGCGCGGTATTCTCGGCGGCATGTCGCGCAACTGAAAATCATGGCGTTCGGGGTCGCGTCGCATTAGCCTGACGCCGTTGCACAGGAGAAACCCATGCCCGTCCTCGACGACGCCCTCGCGCGCATCGACGCCAATCTCGACGACGCGCTGAAGCGCCTGTTTGGCCTGATCGAAATTCCATCGGTCTCGACCGATCCCGCGCACAAGGATGATTGCGCGCGGGCGGCGGCCTGGCTCGTCGACGAACTCAAGAGCGTCGGTTTCGAGGCGTCGACGCGCGAAACCGCGGGGCATCCCATGGTTGTCGGCCACGCGAAGTCCAGCCGACGCGACGCGCCGCATGTGTTGTTCTACGGACATTACGACGTGCAGCCCGCCGATCCACTGGAACTCTGGGAGACCGAACCCTTCGCGCCGCGCATGGCCGACGCGCCGACGGGCAAGCGCATCGTCGCGCGCGGCGCCGCGGACGACAAGGGTCAGTTGATGACCTTCGTCGAGGCTTGCCGCGGCTTCATGCAGGCGGGCGGGTTGCCGTGCCATGTCACCCTTCTGTTCGAGGGCGAGGAGGAAACGGGATCGCCCTCGCTGCCGGCTTTTCTGGCGGCGAACAAGGACGAACTGCGCGCCGACCTCATGCTGGTGTGCGACACCAACATGTGGGATCGCGACACGCCGATGATCACGGCGATGTTGCGCGGGCTGGCGCTGGAGGAAGTGACGATCCGCGCCGCCGCGCGCGATCTGCATTCGGGCCTGTTCGGCGGCGCCGCGGTCAATCCCATTCACGTCCTGTCTCGCGTCATCGCGGACCTTCACGACGACCAGGGCCGCGTGACCCTGCCGGGTTTCTACGACGGCGTGGCGGAATTGCCCGAGGATGTCGCGGAACAGTGGCGGCAAATTCCCTTCAAGGGCAGCGACTTTCTCGGCGCCGTGGGCCTGTCGACGCCCGCGGGCGAGGCGGGCCGGAGCGTGCTTGAGATGATCTGGTCGCGCCCGACCTGCGACGTCAACGGCGTCACGGGCGGCTATCAGGGCGCGGGATCGAAAACCGTTCTGCCGGCGCAGGCGAGCGCGAAGGTTTCATTCCGTCTTGTTGGCCGGCAGGACGCCGAGAAGGTGCTCGACGCCTTTCGTGATTTCGTGCGCGCGCGCCTGCCCGCCGATTGCCGCGCGGAATTCCAGCGCCAGGGCGCCTCGCCCGCGCTGCAACTGCCGTTTTCTTCGGAGATGCTCAGCCGCGCGCGGCGCGCGCTGGCGCAGGAGTGGGGCAAGGAGCCGGTCGTCGGCGGATCGGGCGGCTCCATTCCCATTGTCGGGGAATTCAAGCGCGGCCTTGGCATGGATTCGCTGATGATCGGTTTCGGCCTCGACGACGATCGCATTCACTCGCCGAACGAGAAATACGAGCTGTCGTCGTTCCACAAGGGCGCGCGTAGCTGGGCGCGAGTGCTCGACGCGCTGGCGAAGTAGGGGCTTCAGCCCCAAACCTCGCGGGCCACCTCGACGACGAGTTCGAGCTTGCGCTTCTCGTCGTCCTCGGTGAGCCGGTTGCCGCCGATGGTCGAGGCGAAACCGCATTGCGGCGACAGCGCGAGGCGCTCCAGCGGCACGAATTTCGACGCTTCGTCGATGCGCCGCTTGAGAACGTCCTTGCTTTCAAGTTGCGGCTTCTTGCTGGTGACGAGGCCGAGCACGGCGACCTTGTCGCCGGATAAATGGCGCAGGGGCTCGAAGCCGCCGGCGCGATCGGTGTCGTATTCGAGGAAGAATCCGTCGACGTCGATCTGGCCGAAGGCCACTTCGGCGACGGGTTCATAGCCGCCCGAGGCGACCCAGGCGCTTTCGTGATTGCCGCGGCACATATGCACGCACACGCGCATGTCGGCGGGCCGGTCGCGCGTCACGTCGTTCAGCAATTTCGCATAGGTATGCTGGATGGTTTGCGGATCCTCGCCGATCGAGCGCACGTGGTCGTGGAGCTTCGGGTCGCACAGAAATGGAAAATTCGTTTCGTCGATCTGCACATAGCGGCAACCCGCCTCGTACAGCGCGGCGATTTCCTCGCGATAGACGCGCGCGAGGTCGGCGAAATATTCGGCGATGTCGGGATAGGCGTGGAAATCGACGCCCGAGCGGCCGCTGCGGAAATGCAGCAGGGTGGGCGAGGGCATCACCTGCTTGGCCGTCAGGCCGGCCTCGCGCGCGAGCGGCGCGACATCCTCGAATTCGCGCAGCGCCAGCGGGCGGACGCGCTTCAGCTTGCCTTTCGTGATGACGCGCGGGGGCGCGAATTCTATGGGGCCGCTTTCGGTCTGGAAGGTTGTTTTGAGGCCGCCCTCGAAGGCGACGCCCTCGATGCGCTCGACGAAATCCATGAACCAGTGACGACGGTGATATTCGCCGTCGGTGCAGACTTGCAGCCCGGCGGCTTTCTGCAACGCCACCGCGCGCGCGACGCAGGAGCTTTCGATTTTCCAGAGTTCCTCGCGCGTGATGTGTCCCGCGCCATGGGCCGCGCGCGCCTCGATGATCTCGCGCGGCCGCAACAATGATCCGACCACGTCCGCCTTGAAAGGCGGGATGAACCGGGCTTTCGCGTTTGACTGGTCGGTCATGGCAGCCTCCTCCGTTATTTGTATATCGCCGTCGCGAGATCGAGCATCTTCTGTTGCGTGTCGGCGACGATGGTGCCCATGAACTTCGCCTTCGCCATGGGCTGGACTTCCGGCGGCAGCGCGCTGTCGGCGCCCTTGATCACTGGCAGCACGCCCCACGCCGCGATGCGTTGCTGATTGGCCTCGGACAGATAGTATTCGATGAACAGCCGCGCCGCGTTCGGGTGCGGCGCGTTCTTGAGAAAGGCGAGATCGAGGCGCACGTACGCTATGCCTTCCTTCGGCACGACGAGCCGCACCGGCAGGCCGCGCAACCCCGTCAGGTCGGAGGAGACCTGCGGCATGTAGAGCGAGAATTCGCCGCGCGCCGCGCGGCGCTCCGCCTCGCCGACGTCGCGCGAGATGGTCACGTCGTTGGCGGCGAGCTTGCGATGGAAATCCTCGCCCAGCGCCGAATAGGTCGCGGAGAACACCGCGTTGCCGCCGCCCGCCGCGCGCATGTCGTCGGTGAGGATCTTGCCCTTCCATTTGGGGTCGAGCAGGTCGAGCCAGCTTTTCGGCTCGTCGGCGGGCTTCACGAGATTGGCGTTGGCGAGGATGGCGTAGGCGCCGATGAAGGAACCGATCTGATTGGGTTCCGCGGGCTGACCATCGATGAGGTCTTCCGCCGCGGCTATCGCGCCAAGCGGCTGCGTGTTGCCCGCCTGCGTGAAGCGGTTGATCGACGCCTGCCCATGCTGCACGACGTCGCCGAGGAAGCGTCCCGCGGCCTGTTCGGCGCGCACGCGCTCGTTGAGTTCGCTGGCGCGCACGTTCAGCAGATCGACGGTGATGCCGAAGGTCTTTTCAAAGCCGTCCTTGACCGCTGCGTGCATCTGCGGCGTGACATAGGAGGTGTAGAAAACGAGCTTGCCTTCCTTTTTCGCGGCCTCGATCAGCGCCTTGTCGATGTCGCGCGCCATCGCCGGCAGCGCGAGGCCCATCGTCAAAAACGCCACCAGCCATCGCAATGGATTCAAGTTCGCCTCCCAAGGATTCAGACCAGCGCGTTGTTCGCGCCGGCGCGTGTTCAGTAACCGTGTTCCGGCGCCGGAAAGGCGCCGCTCTTCACCGCCGCGACATAGGCCTTGATGGCCCCTTCGATCGTGCCAGTCCCGGGTATGAAGTCCTTGACGAACCGCGGACGCTTGCCGGGGAAAACGCCGATCATATCATGCAACACGAGCACCTGTCCGTCGCAATCGGGTCCGGCGCCAATGCCGATCGTGGCGCAGGATCGCAGCGATTTCGTGATCGCGCCGGCGACGTCCGACGGCGTCATCTCGATCACCATCATCGCGGCGCCCGCCTGTTCCAGCGCGAGCGCGTCCGCTTTCATGCGCGTTGCCGCCGCCTCGCCCTTGCCCTGAACGCGGTAGCCGCCAAGCTGATGCACGGATTGCGGCGTCAGGCCGATATGCGCGCAGACGGGAATGCCGCGCTCGACGAGAAACCGCACGGTCTCGGCCATGTAGGCGCCGCCCTCGATCTTCACCATTTGCGCGCCCGTCGCCATCAGCAGCGCGGCGTTGCGCATCGCCTGCGAGGGGCTCTCGTGGTAGGAGCCGAAAGGCATGTCGGCGATGAGAAAGCCACGCTTCATGCCGGCGAAAACACATTCCGTGTGATAGATCATGTGTTCGAGCGTGACGGACAGTGTGGTGGGCCGTCCCTGCACGACATTGCCCAGACTGTCGCCGACCAGAACCACGTCGACGCCGCAGCGGTCGAGCATCGCGGCGAAGCTGGCGTCGTAGCTCGTCAGCATGGCGATCTTCTCGCCATTCGCGCGCATGCGGGCGATGTCGCCGAGCTTCAGGGGCTTTAGGTCTTCCAGATAGGCCATTCGCGCCGCCCCTTTTCAGTCGCCAACGGCGATGTTGTCGATCAGCCGCGTGGTTCCAAGGCGCGCCGCGGCGAGCAGCCGCAACTCGCCGGGCTTTTGTCCTGGCGTCGGCGGCGCGAGCGTGCGCGCGTCGCGGACCTCGAGATAATCAATCACGAAACCCGCCGCCGAGATCGCCGCCGCCGCCTCGCGCACGGCGAGCTCGACGGGTTCGCCCGCGCGGATGCGCCCGGCCGCCCATTGCATGGCCTGATGGAGGTTCGGCGCGAATTTGCGCTGGCGCTCGTCGAGATAGATGTTGCGTGACGACAGGGCGAGGCCATCCGCCTCGCGCATGGTCGGCGCGCCAACGATCTCGACGGGCAGGTGAAGATCGCGCGCCAGTTGCCGGATGACGGCCAGTTGCTGAAAATCCTTCTCGCCGAAGATGGCGACGTCGGGCAGGGGTTGCAGCAGCAACTTGGCGACGATGGTGGCGACGCCCTGAAAGTGGGTCGGCCGGAACTTGTCCTCGAGCCCGGCGGCGGCGGGGCCCGCCAGCGAAATCGTCGTCGCGAAGCCCTCGGGATACATTTCCGAGGCGTCCGGGTGAAAGACGACGTCGGCCTGCGCCATGGCGAGCTTGTCGAGGTCGGCTCCGAAGGGGCGCGGATAACGGGCGAAATCCTCGTTCGGTCCGAACTGCGTCGGGTTGACGAAGACCGAGACGATCACCCGTCGCGCGCGCCGGCGGGCCAGTTCCACGAGCGAAACGTGGCCGGCGTGCAGCGCCCCCATGGTGGGCACGAGCGCGACCGTATCGCCCGCCGCGCGCCAGGCGCGGACCCGGGCGCGGAGCGCGTCGACGGTTTCGATGACCTCGGGTGCTTTCATGGGGGCTATTTCAACCGAAAAGGGTCTGGCCGCAAGCCGACTTTGGATCAGTCATGGTCGGCCAGCAGACCGCCCAGTCCTGGCAGGACACGGGCGGGCGGAAGGTCCATATATTCGTCCGGCTGGCCGGTTCTGTTGATCCAGACGCCACGAAAGCCGAAAGCGACGGCGCCCGCGATATCCCAGCGGTTGGAGGATTGAAACGAGACCTCCGATGGCGCGGCGCCGAGATGGCGCTCGACCAGTTCATAGGCGGCGGGCGTCGTCTTGAACGCGCGGATTTCGTCAATGGACAGGCAGGCGTCGAGCCATTGGCCGATGCCGGCGGAGGCCACCGCATTGGCGAGCATGTCGCGCGTTCCGTTCGACAGGATCGCCGTTTTCACGCCCGCCGCCTTCAACGCCGCGAGCGTGGGCGCGACATCTGCGAAGGCGTCGAGGGTTTCATAGGCCGCGAGCAAATTTTCCCGCAGGCCGGCGGGCAGGCCGCCGTGTTTCGCCGCGGCGAAATCGAGCGCCATCGCCGTCAACGCGCGAAAATCGAGCCAAGCGCCCATGAGCGTGCGCGTCCACGTGTATTCGAGTTGCTTGGTTCGCCAGAGATCGGAGATGGCGTCGGCTTTCGGACCAATGGCGTCGCGATGGTGCGCCACCGCCGAGTGTACGTCGAACAGGGTGCCGTAGGCGTCGAACACATAGGCTTTCGCCAAGGCCATCGTCTAACCCTCCGAAGCTGGCGCGGCGTCGACTTTCGTGGCCCGCGGGCGCGCGAGACGAATGCCGAACGCCCTGAACAGCGCCAGCAGCGCGACGCCATAGGCGACGAGGCCGGCGCCGCTCAGCAAGGATACCGCTATTTCCGTTCGCAGGAAGCCGATGGCGTTCGCCGCCGCCATGGCCATGTCGCGGCCCAGGAGCACGACCATCGCCAGCGCGAGGCAGGCGGCGGCGACGCAACCGCAGACCTTCAAGAGGATCGCGTCGGGCCGCATCGAGCCTTGCCGCAAGGCGAGAAAAACGAGCGCGCCGAAATTGATCCACGCGCCCACGGACGTCGCCAGCGCGAGGCCGGCGGCGCCGAAGGGTTGATACAGCGCGATCTTCAGCCCGACATTGAGCGCGACCGCCGCCAGCGACACCATCATTGGCGTGCGCGTGTCGCCCCTGGATTGAAAGCTGGCGCGGGCCGAGGCGATGAGCACGATGGCGAGCAGGCCGAAGTCGTAGGCCGACAGCACCGCGGCCGAGGCGCTCGCGGCTTCCTCCGTGAAGCGTCCGCGCAGGAAGGCCGCGCGCATGATGTCGAGCGGCATCAGCGCGAAGGCGACGACGAAGGGCGCGCCAAGCGCGATCGTCAGCGCCATCGTGCGGTTTTGCGCGTGGAAGGCGGCGCCATCGTCGCCCGCGGCGAAGCGGCGGCTCATTTCCGGCAGCAGGACCGTGCCCGCCGCGATGCCGATGACGCCGATCGGCAACTGATAGATGCGGTCGGCGTAATAGATTGAAGATACCGCGCCGGTTGGCAGAAGCGAGGCGATGATCGTGTCGGCGAAGATGGCGATCTGGAAGCCCGCCGAGCCGATCACCGCTGGCAGCAGCGCCGTGAAGAACTGTTTGACGTCGGGCGTCCAGCGCGGCCGCGTCAGCGCGCCAAGCGTGTCGGCGCGTTTCGCCGCGACCATGATCCAGCCGAGTTCGCAAACGCCGGCGAGGCAGACGCCCAAGGCCGCCGCGTAACCCGCGTTGGGCAAAAGAAATGTCGCGGCCAGCGCGACGACCATGGCTATGTTCATCAACACCGGGCGAAAGGCGCCCGCGGCGAAACGGCGGTTGGCGTTCAGCGCGCCGGTGTAAAGCGTCGCGAGCGTCACGCACATCAGATAGGGAAAGGTGATGCGCGTCAGCGACACGGCGAGATCGAATTTCGCCGGATCGCTTTCAAAGCCCGGCGCGAGCAGGCGCACGAGGCCGGGCGTGAAGGCCCAGGCCAGCGCCAGCAGAACGACCTGCGAGGCGAACAGGAGCGTCAGTATCTGGCTTGAAAAAGCCTTCGCCTCGGCGGCGCCCTCGGTTTCCAGCACGCGGGAATAGGAGGGCACGAAGGCGGCGTTGAAGGCGCCCTCGCCGAAGATCGCGCGGAAATGGTTGGGCAGGCGAAAGGCGACGTAAAACGCGTCGGCCAGCAATCCCGCGCCGAGAACCGCGCCGAGGACCACGTCGCGCAGGAATCCCGTCACGCGCGACAGCAGGGTCAGGCCGGCGACGGAAAAGAGATCCCTGTACATGCGCGCTCAGACCCGCCGCGCGTGCGAGCGGGGCGTCGGATCGGGCGCGGGCTCCGCCGGATTGCCGATGCGTTCGCCCACCAGATAAAGCGGGCGGCGCTTAACCTCCGCGAAAATGCGCCCGACATATTCGCCGAGCACGCCGAGCGACAGCAACTGGATGCCGCCGAGGAACATGACGGAGACGATGATCGTCGCGAAGCCGGGCACGTCGACGCCGTAGATGACCGTCACCAGCAGGAAGCGCATGGCCATCAGCAGGGCGAAGAACGACACCGCCGTGCCGATATAGGTCCAGACCATCAGCGGCATGGTCGAGAACGACATGAGGCCGTCAAGCGCGAAGCGCGTCAGCTTGCGATAGCTGAATTTCGATTCGCCCGCCGCGCGCTCGGCCACCTCGAAGGGCACGCCCACGGATTTAAAGCCGATCCAGGCATAGAGCCCCTTGGAAAAGCGCGCCCGTTCCGGCATGGCGCGCAGGGCCAGCACCGCGCGCCGGTCGAGCAGGCGGAAATCGCCGGCGCCCTCGGGCAGGGCCGTTTCGCCCAGCGCCGCGAAGAGGCGATAGAATCGCTTCGTGAACATGCGCCGCACGCGACTGTCCGTGTCGCGGTCGGTGCGCTGGCCATAGACGTTGAGAAAGCCTTCCCGCCATTTGGCGATGAAGGCCTCGATCACCTCGGGCGGATGTTGCAGATCGGCGTCCATGATGACGACGGCGGCGCCCTCGGCGTTGTCGAGGCCGGCGGCGATGGCGATCTCCTTGCCGAAGTTGCGCGAAAACGAAACCGCCGTCACACGGGCGTCTGCGGCGTTGGCGGCGCGCAGCGCGGTCATCGTGTTGTCGCGCGAACCGTCGTCGACGAAGATGATCTCGTGCGAGGCGGCCAAGCGCTCCAGCACGGGCGTCAGCCGGGCCAGCAGACCGGGGATGTTTTCCGCCTCGTTGAAAACCGGCACGATCACCGAGATTTCAACCCGCGTGCTTTCGCCAGCCGAGGTCATGTCCATCGCGCTCATGCGCCGTTTGCTCCTAGCCAGCCCCCGCTGGCGGTGTGTTCACCTAGGCATGAGGCAGGCATATGGCAAGCCGGACCCGCCGGGGGCCGGATGGCAAGGCTTCAGGCGGCGGCCTTGATCAGGTCGGCGGCCTTCTCGCCGATCATCAACACGGCGGCGTTGATATGGGCCGAAACAAGGTCCGGCATGGCGGAAGCGTCCGCCACGCGCAACCCGTCGACGCCGCGCAGCCGCAGGGCTGGATCGAGCGGCGCCATGGCGTCCTCGCCCATCTTGCAGGTGCCGCAGGGATGATGCGCGGTGATGGTCACGCGTCGGATATAGGCCTCGATATCGGCGTCGGTGGCGCATTTCGGGCCGGGCGTGACCTCGTTGGCGCGATATTGCGCCATCGCCGGCTGCTCGCCCACCTCGCGCGCCCGTTTGAAGCCGGCGACGAGGCGCGGCATGTCGTTGGGGGACGAGAAGAAATTATAGGCGATGCGCGGCGAATCCTTGGGATCGGCCGAGCGCAGCAGGATTTCGCCGCGGCTTTCGGGGTGCAGAAGGGTCGGGCGGATGGCGTAGGCGTCCTGATAGGGCGCGGAAATGCCGGGAAACCAGAGCTTTGTCTGCGGCGGCACCGTGTGGAACATGAATTCGATGTCGGGCGCGGCGACATCCTTCTGGACCTTGACGAAGGCGTGCAACCCGCCGGGCACCACCGTGCCGGGGCCCGAGCCAAGGAAGTAGGCGCGCAACATGCTGAGCGCCATGCGGTCAAATCGCATTTCGCCATGGAAACGGCCGGGCGACGTGCGGTTCCACGTGATCCAGACGCCGAGATGATCCTGCAGGTTCTTGCCGACGCCGGGGGAATCGACGATCGGCGTCACGCCCATCTGTTTGAGATGATCGGCGGGGCCGATGCCCGACAGCATGAGAATTTGCGGTGTGTTGAACGCGCCGCCGGAGACGATGACCTCGCGGCCCGCGTTGACGCGCGAGACAAGCGAATCCTTGACGTATTCAACGCCGGTCGCGCGCTTATTCTCGATGACGATCTTCAGCACATGCGCGCCGGTTTCGACCGTCAGATTCTTGCGGTCGCGAATGGGGCGCAGATAGGCCCGCGAGGAAGACGAGCGCCGGCCGTCGCGGATGGTGTACTGGCCGCGACCGAAGCCCTGCCGCGTTTCCGAATTGTAATCCTCGCTCACCGGGAAGCCGGCCTGCCGGCCCGCCTCGATCCACGCGTCGAAGATGGGATCGTCCGTCTTGCCGTATTCGGTGCCGACGGGGCCATCGCCGCCGCGGAACTGATCCGCGCCGCGCTCGAAGGTTTCGCCGCGGCGGAAATAGGGCAACACGTCGCCATAGGACCAGCCAGTCGCGCCGTTCGCGTGCCAGCGATCGAAATCGGCCGGATGGCCGCGGGTGTAGGCCATCACGTTGATGGAGGAACAGCCGCCCAGCACCTTGCCGCGCATCGCCTCGACGCGCCGACCGTTCAGCGCGGGCTCGGGCTCGGTCTCGTAGCCCCAGTCGTGCAGCTTGTACTGGTGCATCTTGCCCATGCCGAGCGGAATGGAGATGAGCGGATCGATGTCGCGCCCGCCCGCCTCGAGCAGAAGCACGCTGACATGTGGGTCTTCGGACAGGCGCGCGGCGATGACGCAACCGGCGGAGCCACCGCCGACGACGATGTAATCATAGCTGCGGCCATTCATGCGCGTTTCCCCAAAATCCGTTCACGTTCAAGCGCCTTCGCGACGCGCGCAATTTGACAACGTGGGGCGCCGCTGGCAACCTCGCGCCATCGAAAAACCAAATAAAATAATCGATAAGGGCGGGAACGACATGACAGCAATGGATATGAACCGCCCCTCGGGCGGAATGAACGCGCGGGTCGCGGGCGCCACGCGCGTGCGGTGGACCCACGTCGCGCCGACGTTGCTGGTCATCTGGATCGTGTCCATGTTCGACAAGGCGGGCATGTCGATCGTCCAGAACAATCCGAAGTTTCTCGACGAATTCCAGTTGAACGGTCAACAGGGGCGCGTCGGCCAACTGACGTTCGCGCTGTTTCTCGCCTATGGCGTCTTCGCTCCCGTTTGGGGATGGGTGGTGACGCGCATCGGCGCGCGCAAGACGGCGGCGATCTCGCTGGTGATCTGGGCGCTGACGTGCTTCTGGTCGGGCCTCGCCGCTGATTACAATTCGTTGTGGTGGTCGCGCGCGGCGCTCGGGTTTGGCGAGGCCGCGATCTATCCCTACACGGTCTCGCTCGTCGCCGGCTGGTTCGCCTTGAAAGAGCGCGGTCGCGCAACGTCGTTCTGGTGGATCGGCACGATGATCGGCCCGATGCTCATGGGCCTTCTCGTCACCTGGCTCATTGTCAATTATGGCTGGCGCGGTCAGTTTCACGCGCTGGGCGTCCTGACGCTCCTCGTGCCGCTGCCGATGATCTGGTTTCTGGTGCGCGACAAGCCGGTCGAGCACAAGGGCGCCAACGCGGGCGAGGCGGACCTGGTCGTCGACGGCTCGCTCGGCAACAATCAGGACGCGCCCGGTCGCCTGCACGCGGCCAGCGCGATCCACTGGTCGCGCAACTTGCGCTTCTGGCTGGTGACGATCGCGATTTCGGCCAACGCTGTTTTCTACTGGGGATGGTCGATCTGGTTGCCGAGCTACCTGCGCACGGCGCGCGGCCTGTCGTTCCAGACCTCCGGCTATCTGACCTTCGTGATCTTCGGATTCGCGGTGCTGACCATTCTCGCCGTCGGGCACTATTCCGACCGTATCTTCCGCCGCGCGCCACTGGCGCTGGCGGGCTGGGTCGGGGCCGCGGTTTTCCTGATCATCGCGGCCTTCTCGCCCGACGTCGTCTGGGCGATCGTCTTCAACATTCTCGCGCTGTGTTCATTGCAGGTGGGCATTTCCTGCGCCGAGATGCTCATGCACAGCGTCTGTTCCGAGGATGACATGGGCGCCTCGCAGGGCGTGCGGTCGTTTTTCGCCCTGACGACGGGCGCCTTGTCGCCGCTGGCGATCGGGTACATCCTGCAGTCGACCGGCAACAACTACATCGTGGTGTTCATGATGCTGGCCGCTGCCGTCGTCGTGTCGGCCGCCTGCATGATCAAGCTGATCATCGAAGGGTATTGAGACGTTGCAACAGGGAGACCGCGCGGTGAACACGCCCTCGTTCAGGATCGGCGATCTGGATATCAGGAGTTTCAGCGACGGCATTCTGCGCACGTCGCTGGACATGATCGTCAACATGGAGCGAGCCCAGTCGGAAGGCCTCGTTGGCGGCACGGACAATGGCTGGCTGTTCATTCCCGTCAACAATTTCGCGTTCCGGCGCGAGGGCAAGACGCTGCTGATCGACGCCGGCGCGGGCAACACGATGCAGCCGACGCTCGGCAAGCTTCCGGAGAACCTGCGCGCCGGCGGCATTCCGCCCGAGAGCGTCGACTATATCGTGCTCACGCATATTCATCCCGACCACGCCAATGGCCTCGTCGACGACAAGGGCGAGGCCATCTATCCCAACGCTGAAATTCTCGTGCACGCCGACGAATATGATTTCTGGATGGCGGAGAACCAGCCGGGCGATTCCGCCAAGTTGCAGGCGGTTCGCGACCGCAACAAGTTCAACATGAGGCCCTATCGCGAACGCACGCGACGCATGCGCGACGGCGAGGAAGTGCTCGGCTGCACGCCCATTCTGGCGGCGGGCCATTCGCCCGGCCATACCTGCTGGCGCGTGATGTCCGGGCGGGAATCATTCCTCGCGTGGGGCGATATCGTGCATCTGTCCGCCGTGCAGATATCCCATCCCGACACGGCGCTGACCTACGATCTCGATCCCGACAAGGCGCGCCAGTCCCGTCATCGCATACTCGACATGGCGGCGAACGAGCGCGTCGTCGTCGCGGGCGCGCATGTCAACGCGCCCGGTTTCGGCCACGTGGTGCGCAAGGGCGCGACCTACGCCTTCGAAAGCGCGTGAATCCCGATCCACGCCGTGATAGAGCGGCGCGGTGAAAACAACCCGCTTCATGCTCTGCGCCGATGACTACGCCCTTTCGCCGGGCGTCAGTCGCGGCATTCTCGAAGCGCTTTCGGCCGGCCGGCTGACGGCGACGTCGGCCATGACCAACCGACCCTCGTGGCCGGTCGCGGCGCGCGCCCTCGCGGCGTTCGCCGACAAAGCCGATCTTGGACTTCATCTCAATCTCACGGCGGGCGGGCCGCTGGGCGCCATGCCCGCCTTCGCTCCGGACGGGTATTTTCCAAAGCTGACCGCGGTCATCGGCGCGTCCCTGCTCGGGCGCCTGCCAGAAGCGGAAATTCGCGCCGAGATCGATCGCCAGATCGACGCCTTCACGGCGGCGATGGGTCGTCCGCCGGATTTCGTCGACGGTCATCAACACGTTCAGATCCTGCCGGGGGTTCGTCGCTGGCTGATCGAAGCCCTGACGAAGCGCGCGCTTGCCGGTCGCGTCTGGCTGCGCGACAGCGCCGATGGCGTCAGCGCGATCCTCGCGCGCCGTGTCGAGGCGGCGAAAGCCCTTCAGGTCGCGGCGCTGGCGACCGGTTTCGCGCGGGCGGCCCGCGCCGCCGGGTTCGAGACCAACGAGGGCTTCGCCGGGTTTTCATCCTTCGATCCATCGCGGTCCTACCGCGGCGATTTCGCGCGGTTTCTGATCGCGCCGGGCGCGCGTCCGCTGATCATGTGTCATCCCGGTCACGCCGACGCCGAACTCGCCGCCGTCGACGAGGTGCTGGCGTCGCGTGAACTGGAGCTCGCCTATCTCCTGTCGCCTGAATTCACCACGGATCTGGCCGCGCGGAGCGCCGTTCCCGGTCGTTGGGGCAACCCGGATTAACCATGTTTTAAGCGCTCGCGCCCATGGTGTGATCGCGGTCCTCCGAGGGCCGACGCATTCGCGCGCTTTCCGGGACCAGAAATGCTGAATCCCCATCCGCCTTCCACGCCCTCCATTTCGAGGATCGGCGCGTCGTTGCGCAGCACCATCGCCCTCAAGGTGACGACGGTCGTTGGCGCCGTGGTCGCCGCGCTTTTTCTCGCCCTGATGTTCAGCCGCGGCTGGCCAAATCCCGCCGATGTCGGCTGGTCGGTATTCATGTGCGCGGTCATCATGGCCTGCGTCGCGGCGGTGATGAACGTGATCCTGATGCGCGTCACGGCGCCCATCGAGGATTTGACCAAAAGCATGCTCAAGCTGGCCGAGGGCGACCTTGGCGTTCAGGTTCCAGCGCTCGAGCGCACCGACGAGATCGGCGCCATGGCCGGCGCGGTGCTGAAATTCCGCAACGGGCTCGTCGAACGCAACCGTTTGCAGGATGAAATCGCCGCGAGCGCGTCCAGCGCCTCCGCGCGCCAGAAAAAAGTCGACGCCCTGATCATGGAGTTTCGCGGCGCGGTCAGCGGCGCGTTGCACAAGGTGGCCGAGCACACGGGGCAGATGACGTCCGCCGCCGATGGGCTGTCCTCGATCGCGGCCGAGACCGCCCGGCGCTCGCGCGCCGCCGCCAGCGCGACCGCCGAGTCGTCCGGCAACGTCAAATCCGTCGCCCACGCGGCGGAGGAATTGTCCGCCTCCATCGGCGAGATCGAGACGCAGGTCATTCGCACCCGCGCCGTGGTCGTCGAGGCCGCGCGCACCACGACGACCACCACCCAGACCATCGGCGGCCTCGCTGAAAAGGCCCACCAGATCGGTGAGATCATCGGCCTCATTCAGGCGATCGCCGCGCAGACCAATCTGCTGGCGTTGAACGCCACCATCGAGGCGGCGCGCGCCGGCGAGGCGGGCCGCGGCTTCGCGGTCGTCGCGCAGGAAGTGAAGTCGCTGGCGAACCAGACCGCGCGCGCCACCGACCGCATCGCCGAACACGTGCAGGCGATCCAGAGCGCCACCGGCGAGGCCGTGCAGGCGATCAACTCCATCGTCACCACGATGAATCAGGCGGAAGGCTTCACCGCGGGCATCGCCGTGGCGATCGAGGAGCAGGCCGCGGCGACCAACCAGATTTCCCGCGGCGTGTCGGAGGCCGTGGCTGGCGCGGGCACGGCCGCCCAGAACATGGAAGGCCTGTCGACCATGGTCGCCCGCACCGACCAGTCGGCGACGCAGGTCCATCAATCGGCGAACGACGTCGCCACCGAGGCGCGTCATCTCAACGACACGATCGAGAACTTCCTGCGCGGCGTCGCGGGCGGCTGAGATTGCCATCCATTCGAAGGTTCGGAGGCCCGCGCCCGCGCGGGCCTTTTGCTTTTGGCGCGACCGCGACCATGGTTCGCGCCACGCTCGCGCCGGGCCGCGATCTGTTGCCAAGGAATCGCAAAAGGGGCTAATGTCCCGCAGCCCCGTGACCCGGGCCTTTCCGCCAGATATCGAGGAGTTTACCGTGGATTTATCGCTGCCTGATCTGCCCTACGCGCACGACGCGTTGCAGCCCTACATGTCGCGGGAGACGCTTGAATATCATCACGACAAGCATCACCTCGCCTATGTGACCAACGGCAACAACCTGCTCAAGGATTCCGACCTCAAGGGCAAGAGCCTGGAAGAGATCGTCAAGGGCTCCTTCGGCAAGAACGCCGGCCTCTTCAACAATGCCGCGCAGCATTACAATCACATGCTGTTCTGGAAGTGGATGAAGCCCAATGGCGGCGGCAAGATTCCCGGCAAGCTCGAAAAGGGCCTGCTCGATACGTTCGGCTCGCTCGACAAGATGAAGGACGAGTTCATTCAGGCGGGCGTCACCCAGTTCGGCTCCGGCTGGCATTGGCTCGCCGTCAAGGATGGCAAGATCGTCATCATGAAGACCCCGAACGGCGAGAACCCGCTGGTCCACGGCGCGACGCCGATCCTCGGCAACGACGTCTGGGAGCACAGCTATTACATCGACTATCGCAATCGTCGTCCCGACTATTGCAAGGCGTTCATCGAAAACCTCGTGAACTGGGAATTCGTCGCCGAGCTTTACGAAGCCGCCGTCAAGTAATCCCACGCGTCGGGCGCTGCCCGGCGCGCGCTCCCTTCCGCGCGGCTCCCGGTTTTCCGGGAGCCGTTTTCGTTTGTGGACGCTTTACCCCGGTCGATCTTGGTGATTAATCGACGACACCGCGCCGCGCGCGGTGCTTGTTGGACGCATGGAACGATAAATGACGAGAGCTTTCGTGGTCGCGCTCGGGGCGCTTCTGGCCCTGTCCGGACTTTTCCTGATGTGGCAGGGCTGGGACATCGTTCAGGTCGAGCGGGGCTGGACGCAGGTGATCGCGGGCGCGTCCTTCGTGGGTTCGGGCGTGGTGACGATCGCGATCGGCCTGCTGATCGGCGCCTTGCGGGGGCAGGGCGCGGCGCAACTTCGGCAGGAGGCCTCGCCGAGGGAACGCAAGCCAGTGGCGCGGCCGACGGCGGATATCGAACCGGTTAAGCCGATCGAGGAACAGGAAAAAGCCCCGGATACGAAGCACGTCGCCGCCATCCAAGACGACGCGCCGCCCATGCCGGCCGAGATTTTCGAGGCGCCGCGCGAACCCGATCACTCGGAGCATCCGGGCGCCTGGATCAACGAGGCGCTTGCCACGGTCAAGCGGCAGGACGGGACCGAGGCGAGCGAGGCAAGCGCGCCGGGGTCGGATGGCGCCGTCGATGCGAGGTCCGAAGTCGAGGCCCATGACGGCGACGGGCCGAAGATCGTCGGGCGCTATACGATTGGCGGCGTTCATTACACGCTGCACGATAATGGCGCGATCGAGGGACGCACACCCTCGGGAATCGTGCGCTTCGCGTCGCTGGAAGAACTGCGCGCGCATATCGAGACCGAATCCCGTCGCGATTGATCGCCCGGTCAGGCCTTGGGCTTGCCATCCAGCCCCACGCGCGCGAGGGCGAAGGCGAATTCAAGCGCCGTGTCCTTGAGGGAATCAAACCGGCCCGACGCGCCGCCATGGCCGGCGGCCATGTTGGTCTTCAGCAGCACGGGTCCGCCGCCGGTCATGGTCGCGCGCAGGCGCGCCACCCACTTTGCGGGTTCCCAGTAGGTGACGCGGGGATCGGTCAGGCCGCCGAGCGCCAGTATCGCGGGATAGGCTTGCGCGCGCACGTTGTCGTAGGGCGAGTAGGACAGCATCGTCGCGAAGGCCTCGGCGTCCTCGATTGGATTGCCCCATTCGAGCCATTCGGGCGGCGTCAGCGGCAGGTCGGCGTCCATCATGGTGTTGATGACGTCGACGAAGGGCACGTCGGCGATCACGCCAGCGAAAAGCTCCGGCGCGAGATTGGCGATGGCGCCCATCAACATGCCGCCCGCGCTGCCGCCGCTGGCGACGATTCGCCCCGTCGCCGTGAAGCGCCGCGCGACCAGTTCGCGCGCCGCCGCGATGAAGTCGTGAAACGTGTTGGGCTTGCGCGCGAGCTTGCCCATTTCGTACCAGCGCCAGCCCTTGTCGGTTCCCCCGCGCACATGGGCGATGGCGAAAATGAAACCGCGATCCACCAGCGACAGGCGACGGGAGCCAAACGACGCGGAGGACGCGTGTCCATAGGCGCCGTAGGCGGTCAGAAACAGCGGTTCGCTGCCATCAAGCCGCGCGTCGGCCCGGTATAGCAGGGAGATCGGCACCCGCTCGCCATCGGCCGCCACGGCCTCGATGCGACGCGTGACGTAGTTGGCGGGATCGTGCCCGGAGGGGATTTCCTGCCGCTTGCGCAGCATGCGTTGGCGCGTGGCCATGTCGTAATCGTAGGTCTCGCGCGGCGTCGTCATGGATGAATAGCTGAAGCGGAGAATGGTTGACTCAAACTCCAGCGTTTCCTCCAGCGACAGCGAATAGGCCTCCTCGGCGAATTCGATGACGTGTTCCGCGCCGCTGGCGATTTCGCGAATGACGATGCGGGGGAGGCTGTTCTCGCGTTCGAGGCGAACGAGATAATCGGCGAAGACCACGAAGGCGACGATCATGCGGCCCGGCGCGTGCGGGACGACATCGCGCCAATGCGCGCGATCGGGCGTGGCGAGAGGCGTCTCGACGATTCTGAAATCCTCCGCGCCGCCCGCGTTGGTCAGAATGAACAGCCGGTCGCCGTGATGGTCGACCTCGTAGCGCTCGCCGCGCACGCGTGGCGCGATCAGTCGCGGCGGGGCGGCCGGGGCGGCGAGGTCCAGCATCCAGACCTCGGCGGAGTCGTGATCGGTGATGTCGATGAAGCCCAACCGACCGGATCGGGCGCGCCGCACGGCGAGGAACCATGCGGGGTCGGTCTCCTCGAACACGCGTGGATCGCTCGCCGGATCGGTTCCGAGTTCGTGACGGTAAACGCCCTCCGGTCGATGGTTTTCATTGAGGCGAACGTAATAAAACGCGCGGGAATCGGCGGTCCAGACGGCCTCGCCCTCGGTATCCGGCAGGCGGTCGGCGAGATCCGCGCCCGTCGCGAGATCGCGGACGCGCAACGTATAGAATTCAGAGCCCTTTTCATCGGCGCTCCAGGCAAGCAGGCCATGGTCGGGCGATGGCTGGGCGTCGCCGATCTCGAAGAACTTCTTGCCACGGGCGAGCGCGTCGCCATCGAGCATAATCTGTTCGTCGCCGCCGCCGCGCGGTCGCCGACAGACGAGTTCGTGCTCGCCGCCCTCGCGATAGCGGTCGTAATATTCGTATGGACCAAGCGTTCGGGGGACGTCGGCGTCATCCTCCTTCACGCGGGCGCGCATCTCCTTCACGAGAACGCGGCGCAGGTTGCGCGTGGGCGCGAGCACCGCGTCGGCGTAGGCGTTCTCCGAGTCCAGCACCGCGCGGATGTCGGCGGGCAGGGCGGCGGGCGATTTCAACACCTCGCGCCAGTTGTCGGCGCGCAGCCACGACCAATCATCGGCGAAAGTCTTGCCGTGGGCTGTTCTTGTCAGCGGGCGGCGCTCGGCCGGGGGCGGCGCGGGTATCGACAGATCGAGGCGAGCAATGGCCATGGGAGTTCCCGAATCGGATACTCCGACAATAGGCGATGCGCCCGGCCGAGTAACGCTCGCCTTGCCACGGACGGGTCCGGATGGGACGCCGATCGACATCGGTGTCATGTATCCGTCAATAATCGCGTAAATTCAACAAGTTGAAATCAATTCGTGGCGCTTCGGCCGCCGCTGTCCAGTGTAAGCGTTACATAAATCGCGAACGGCGTGTTTTGGACGAAACGGTGGATGTGCGCTGAATTTAGCAATCGACTATTATTTTATGCTTGCGAAATACATTTGCCTAGTTTATCCGGTGGGTCGCCGTTCAGGGGAGCGAAAGCCCCTGGCGGAATTTTTGATCCGAAGTATTGAAGGATGGAATCTATGAACGATGCGACAAACTCAATGAGCTATATCGATTTAGCGGCGGATATCGTTTCAGCTTACGTTAGCAATAATTCAGTTCCCGCCAGCGATTTGCCCGGCCTGATTCACGAGGTTCATTCGGCGCTCGTGCGCGTCACCAGCGGCGCGGTTCCCGTCGTCGCGGAAGCGCTCAAGCCGGCGGTTCCCGCCAAGAAGTCCATCACGAACGAGTATATCTTTTGTCTCGAGGACGGTAAGAAATTCAAATCCCTCAAGCGTCATCTGCGCACGCAATATAACATGTCGCCCGAGGAATATCGCGAGAAGTGGGGCCTGCCGGCCGACTATCCGATGGTCGCGCCCAACTACGCGCAGGCGCGTTCCAATCTCGCCAAGCAAATGGGCCTCGGCCAGCAGCGCCGCAAGGGCAAGCGCTGAGGTCTTCGCGCCTCGCGCACGCCAGCGTCATCAGGGCCGCCCGGTGGGCGGCCCTTTTTCATGCGCCAACGAGCGCTTTTCGGCGCGCCTTTTCCGCGTCGAGCGCTCGACGCAAGCCGATGTGACGCTCAAGATCATAGGTCCAGTGACCGGCGCGGGCGCGCTCGCGCCGGAGCGCGGCGGCGATGCGCTCGATGAGCCACTGGCTGCCGGCAATGCCGTCAGGGATTTCATTCGGATCGATGGGCATCAATCCCGGCAACGCCGCGCGTTCGCCCGTGGTGGCCCGCATCTCGCCGGCTTTTCGAAAAGACCTGATTTTTCCCATGTTCCCTGACGCTCCACGTTGATCGGGCGACATATGGGGACGGCTGTCGGAAATAGGTATATGTTCATAATAAGAAATTTTTGCTTGAAATAGGAATGAAATCTAGGATAGCGTTCCTTCCGGTCATTTCAGCCGGGAGGAAAGTCAATGGCGTTGCGTAATCCCTTGTCGAAGTCCGCTGGCCGGCGCGCGAAGGCGGGCTCTCCGCGTCGAAGCGCCGGGGTTTCCGATGGGGGGCAAAAAGAGGCCGAAGGCGTGGGGCGCGCCGCCATGGGCTTGCTGGCCGCGCTGGCCGATACGGGGGCATATGGCTGCGTCGATGACGAGGGACGGGGCGAGCGGTTGATCGTTGCCGCGCCGCGCCGGGGCATTTCGGTGCGCGTGGCGAGTTTTCCCGTGGCGGCGGGCAAGGCGCTTTGCGCGGACGGGTTGGCGCTATGGGCGCGCGGCGCCCGGTCGGGTCGCGAGCGTCTGGAAATCACCGAAGTTGGCCGGGCGCGGCTGGCGCGGGAATCCGCGCCCGATGGCGTTGATCCCTTTCTGGCGCAACACAAGCCGCTCGTTCGCCGGCGCGCCGACGACGGCGCGAGCATCGAGGAGGTCACGATCGATCAGGCGGAAAGTCCGCTGGCTTGGCTGGCGTCGCGCAAGGGGCCGGGCGCCGCGCCGCTTGTCGACGCGGCGAGCCTCGAGGCGGGCGAACGCCTGCGGCGCGATCTGACCTTCGCCAGCATGTTGCCGCGGGTCACGGCCAACTGGTCCGCCGCCGCGCGCGGTCAATCCGGCGCCGGCGGCGCGATGACCTATTCCGACGTCGCCATCGCCGCGCGCCAGCGGGTCGAGGCGGCGATGGATTTCGTTGGCGGCGATTTCGCCGGGTTGCTGTTCGACGTCTGCGGATTTCTGAAGGGTTTGGAGACCATCGAGACCGAGCGCGGCTGGCCGCGACGCTCGGCCAAGCTGGTGCTCGTGCTGGCGCTGCGCCAACTGGCCCGGCACTACGGGCTCGATGTCGAGGCGCGTGGACCGGCCCGCTCGAAAGGCCTGCGCCATTGGGGCGCGGACGACTACCGTCCTTCGATCACGGATGGCGACGGCGCGTGAGGGTCAGGCCGCCATCGCCGCGCGGGCGTCGTTCTTGATGCGCTCGACCATGGAGCGCACGCCGTTCGAGCGCTGGGGCGTGAGATGCGACGCGAGGTCGAGCTTCTGGAACAGTTCCAGCACGTCGGCGGCGATGATTTCCGGAGCCGGCTTTCCCGAATAGAACGCGATGACGAGGCGCACCAGACCGCGCACGATATGCGCGTCGCTGTCGCCGAGAAATGTCAGGACGGGCGGCTTGCCATCATCGCGCTCGACATGCGTCTCCAGCCAGACCTGACTGGCGCAGCCACGCACCTTGTTGGCCTCGCTGTGCGAAGCCTCGGGCAATGGCGCGAGATCGCGGCCCAGTTCGATCAGATATCGGTAGCGGTCCTCCCAGTCATCGAGAAGCTCGAAGTCCTGAACGATGGTTTCAATTTCCGACATGCGACAAGCCAAGGGAGCCGGCGGGGATGCGCCGCGCCTCCTATAAGCGCAAGTCGGTGTGTCGCGCCATCCAAAAGCGGTCGCTAGCCGGGGCCGTTTGGCTTTCCGTGGGTCGGCGGCGTGCGCGCGGGAGCGGCGCCCGGCGTCATCGCGGCATTGGCCTGGCTCGCGATCTTCAGACAGGCGACGGGGTTTTCGGCGCAGAGCGCCGTGGCCTTTTCGGTCGCGACGCTGGCGATGGCGCGCGCGTCCGGCAGGCTTGGCGTGTCCGCCGGCCAGTCCATATGGGCGAAAACCAGGCCCAGCCAGAAGGCCGAGCGAATGAGAAACCACATGCGCCAATCCCCGGGAACGAGCCCGATGCGAACGACTCTAGCGCGCTTGATTCAAATGCCCGTCAAAAATGGCCGTCGAATGCGACGCTTCGTTTTTACCCGTCGTTAAGTTCCGCGGCGCTCGCCAGGGCCGTTCGGCAACATGTTCTAAACCATGGCGCTGAAAACCGCGCCATTCCCGCCGCTTCCGGGCCGCGGGAGGGCCCGGAAGACCGCTCGGTTAGTGTTCACTTAAGGCGGGCTTGCGAATGTCGGGAACGCGCGGCGAGTCGTATTCGTCGTCGCCTGGAGTGGCGCTTGGTGAGTTACATGGCCCACATGCGAGATGTGATCGCCGGATGGGTGCACGAAAGCGCCCGGGAGAATCCCGCCGAGGCGGCGCGTCATCGCGCGTTCATTTCGGTCCGTTTGCTGATCAGCCTCATGACGATCATTGTCCTGCCGCCCTATCTGGCGCTGCGGGGCGGCCTCGTGGCGTGGGAGGCGATCGTTGTTTGCTGCGCGATGACGCCCTTGCTGGCGACGTTCGTTCTGTCGCGCACGGGCAATTTCGTGCTGGCGCAATCGATCGCCGCGACGGCTTCCGCGCTCGCCTGCCTTGCCTTCGCGGTGGGCACGGGCGGGCTTTCCGCGCCGGCGCTGGTCTGGCTCGTGCTGTCGCCGGTCGAGGCGATGTTCTCGTTGTCCGTGCGCCGGCTCGTGTTCACTTCCGCCCTGGCGCTGCTGATCGTGGGCGTGATCGTGCTTGGCCTGCACATGGGCTGGATGTCGCGGGAAAGCCAGCTATCCCCGGCGCTCAGCCTGATGATCATCGTTCCGGCCTTCATCTACGCGGCCCTGCTTTCCTTCTCGGCCCTGCGGCTGAACCTTCTGCGCGGACGGCTCGAGCGGCAGGGCGTGGCGCGTTATCAGACGCTCGCCAGCGTGATGGGCGACGTCGTGCTGCGTCACACCCATGGCGGGGCGGTCACCTTCGCCAGCCGCGAATGCGAGACAATTTTTGGCTTGCCGCCGCGCGAGTTCTCGGGACGTGGCTTGTTCGAGCGCCTGATGGTGCAGGACAGGCCGATGTTCCTCAAGACGATCGCGGACGCGGAAGCCGGCAAGGAAACGGTCAATTGCAGCCTGCGCCTGCGGACCGGCTCCACGCCGAGCGGACATGGCGATTTCAACGAACCCGTCTTCAGCTGGGTTGAACTGCGCGCGCGCCGCATCGAGGCGGGCGGCGAGGATGGCGACTATGACGACGGCGCCATCGTCATGTCCGTTCTGCGCGACATTTCCGCGGCCAAGCGCCACGAGCAGGAAATCGAGGCGGCGCGCATCGACGCCGAGCGCGCCAACGCGTGGAAGGACCGCTTCCTCGCCAACATCAGCCACGAATTGCGCACGCCGCTCAACGCCATCATCGGCTTCTCGGAAATACTCAGCAACGAGGAGTTGATGCCGACGGACGCGGACAAGCGTCGCGAATACGCCACCATCATTCACGACTCCGGCCAGCATCTGCTTGAGGTCGTGAATTCCATCCTCGACATTTCGAAGATGGAGGCGGGTCGCTTCCTGATCACCACCGAGCCGTTCGAACTGCCGCCGCTGATCGATTCCTGCTGCGATATCGTCAGCCTGCGCGCGTCGCAGGGCAATATCGATCTGAAGCGCGATTTTCCCGCGCGGCTCGACGAAATCATCGCCGACAAGCGCGCGCTCAAGCAGGTGCTTATCAATTTGCTGGGCAACGCCATCAAGTTCACGCCGGCGGGCGGGCGGGTCACCGTCGGCGCCCGGCAGGATGGCGCGCATATCTCGATCTTCGTCTCCGATACGGGATGCGGCATGTCGTCCTACGACCTGCCGCGACTGGGCGGCGCCTTTTTCCAGGCGGGCTCCGCCGAGGATCGCACCTACGAGGGAACCGGACTCGGGCTTTCCGTCGTGCGTGGTCTCGTGGGCCTGCACGGCGGCGAAATCTCAATCGAAAGCGGCCTTGGCCTTGGCACGACCGTGACCGTCCGCCTGCCGATGGATTGCAGCGGCCAGGTTGACGGTCGCCCTTCCGCCCGAATCATCGTCATTCCCCGCGGCGCGGCCGCGGCCACGCCAGATTTTTCGTTCAATCCGTCCGACGATGTGAGGAAAAGTGCCTGAAGCTCTCGCCCGTTTCGATGACGACGAAGACTATGCGCCGCGGCCCCAGCGTCAGCGCGCGCCCCAGCGCCGCAAGCCGGCCAAGTCTCTCGCGAAGGAATCAACGTCCATGTTCGCGGCGATCAGGCGACGTCCGGGCCGCGCGGTCCTCGCTGGCTGCGCTGTTCTGACCCTCGTCGGCATCGTCGCCAACGCGACCCTGATGCAGAACGCGCGGCATCCCTCGCCGTTGTTCGCCGGCGCGCCGCAGGCGACCGTCGCGCCGCCGCCCGCGCCCGTCGCGGTCGCGCCGGCGCCGACGCCGCGTCCCGCTGATTTCGCCGTCGCCCAGCCAGCGCCGACGCCGTCGCCAGTGGCCGCCCGCGGCTCGAACGCGCCAAACGCGTTGACCAATCTCATCCGCTCGACGTCCGCTCCCGCCCGCGAGCCCGTCGCCGATGCGTCGGTCGCGCACAAGGATCAGATCGCGGCGCTCCTCAAGGGCGACGCGCCCGCGGCCGATCGGTCCACGCGTGTCGCGGCCGCCCAACGCGCGCTGCAAAAGGTCGGCTTCGTGGTGAAGCCGGACGGCTCGTTTGGCGCGACGACGCGACAGGCGATCGAGCGTTTCGAGCGCGACCGCGGATTGACCGTGACGGGCGACCTGACGCCGCGTACGGTGCGCGAGCTTTCGGCGCAATCGGGCGTCGTCATCCCCTGAGGGATTGATGCGCCTCCGTTCGGACTTCTGGGTCTCCGCCTATATCCGGCGTTGCGCCGTCGAGGGAGCGGAGGCCCTTCTGCGTCGCCGCGGCGCGGCCGAGGCCGGCGCCATCTTCATCAAGCTTGATCGGCTGGACGGCCGGGCCGCCGTATTTGGCCCGGCGCCACAGACGGAGACGGGCGAGCGCGGCGTCGAACGCCTTTGGACGCGCATGCACCGCGAGGACTGGATCGACCCGCTCGCCGCCGAGGAACGCCTGCGCCGTGAAATATCCTTCGACCCGGATCTGTGGATCGTCGAGGTCGAGGATCGCCAGGGTCGCGATTTTCTCGATCTGGCGAAATAGGGCGTCGTTTTCAGGCGTGACGGCGTAACAGCACGAGCTTGCGCGGCGGGGGCGCGATCTCCCGCGCGGTGGTCGCCGGCCGGCTCGGCGTCGGCGACGCCGTCATGTCTGCGACCGGCGCCGTTTCCGGACGCTGGAGCAATTTGGGCGTTCCCGCCATGGCGGCGACGATGGCGCGCGCGGCGCCCGGCGCCACGTCGATGGACAGTTGCGTCAACGCGCGAACACGGGCCGCCGAATGGGCGATCGCCGGAGCCGGAACGAGCATCATGATGCGCGCGACGGCGTCGGCGGATACCCGCAAGGCCGCCATGGACAGCGCCAGCGGCTCCCCATGCGCGTCGTCCACGATTTCATGGGCGAGGTTGAGGGTCGCGCCAAGGCCGCGGGCGAGAATGGCGGTGAACAGCGGCGTGTCGCCATCCATCGCGGCGCGTTCCAGTTCGCCGGCGATGAGGGCCTCGCCCGCGCCGCGCGGTTGGCGCGTCTTTATGACGAAGTCCGCCCGTCGCGCCGCGAGGATGATGTCGGCGCGCAGCCGCGGCGACGCGCGCAGGAACAGCGGCGACAGTTGCGCGGCGTCGTCGACCCGCTTGCACAGGGCCGCGCCGAGTTCGGCGTCAACGCGTCCCCGTTCGATGAGGCTGGCGGCCACGTCCTCGCCGACCGGCGCGGCGAAATTTTCCATCAGCGCGCGCGCCACGGCGATTTCCGGTCGCGCGGCCAGAATGCGCGCGAGTTCGTCGTCGAGATCGGGGCGTCGCGCGATGGCGATGGCGAGCGATTCGTCGCAATCGCGCGCGGCGGCGACAAGACGTTCATGGCCGACAAGGCTCGAATGCGCGAGGAATTCGGCCGCGGCCGTTCCGCCATCGGCGATCAGGCGCTCGACAACCGATGGCGGCGTCGCGCCGAAACGGGCGAGCTTGGCCGCGATCATGTCGCGGGTCTGCTGGTCGGCGTGTCCGACAAGACCCAGCAAGATCGCCTCGAATTGCTTGATTTCATCGCGCGAGTGGCTTGGTTGCGCGATGAACATGTCGGTCAGCACCCGCAGCAGCACGGGGCGCATTTCGAGTTCCTCGCGCTTGCCCAGCGCCATGAGGCCGCGGAAAGGTTCCAGTAGGTCGCCCGATAGAGACATTTGTGCAACGCCGGCTGAGGATTATTCGCGGATGCGATACACTCGAAAGAGTAGAGCGCTTTTGTTGACACAACATTAACCTTCGCCGACGCCTAATGCTTTTCGCGATCCTTATTAAGGGTTGGGAAACCGTTGGATTGTGGGACTGGAGATCGCTCATGGGGGAGCTGCTGGAATTCAAACGCCGCGCGCCGGACGAACGTCGCGCGATCGAGGCCGGGTCTCGTGGCGCGGAAATCCTGTTTTTTCTGGGTGTGTGCTACGAGCGCGCCGAACAGTTGGGCGCGGACGCCGGGGGCGATGGTCGCCGGACGGATGGCGGCGCTCGCAAGACACCGGGTCGCGGCAAGAAGCGCGCCTGACGCCGCCTAGTTCTTGAAGTCCTTGTCGAGGCCGCAGGCTATCGACGTGACGCGTTTTTCCGCGTCCTCCCGGTCGCCCGGCCGTTCCGCCAGCGCCCGCATCAGGACAAACCCCAGCGACGTTGGCGCGACGATGCGCAACTCCTGCGGCAATTCATCCTCGCTATCGTTGGCCTCGACATCGTCGAGTTGATCCCGCGTGAAAATCAGCGCCTCCAGCCGTCCGCGCGTCGCGCTGCGATCGGTCATCGAATAATAGATATCGCTGTAGCGCGAGTGGAACGACAGGAGCATCAGCGAATCCGGCGTCAGGCTGGCGCGCAGGCGCACGGGGCCGCGCGTCAGGTCATACCGGCAGGCGCCGCGGGCGAGGGCGGGGTCGTCGAACGAGTCGCTGGCGTCCGATGCGTCCACGCGCGGCAGGAGGGTCGTTCGATGCAGGGGCGTCAGCGCCTCGATGCGCGCGTAGGAGTCGCTCGGCGCCAGTCTCGGCATCATCAGGATCGAGGCGAAATGGGTGATGCCCGCGATGACGACAATCGCCATCGCCCAGGGAAAAATGCCCAGGGCGGCGTCCCAAAGACGCTCGATGAACCGCTGCTCGCTCATGCGCAGCGCCCGCGCCTGATCGACGGCATCATCCCCGCGTCGAGCGTGTTGGCGGCGGCGCTGACGACCGTGTCGTAGAGCCGCAGCGCCAGCGCAAAGGGCTGACCTGGCGCGACGGGCAACCAGTTGCCGGGTCGCGCCGAGGCGGCGACATCGATCACGAAGCCGCCCGAGGAATCCCGGACAACCTCGGAAGACGTGAGGCCATGAATGTCGGCGTTCGTCCTGACCAGACGCCCCTCCGGGGTGCGAACGGTCAGCGTCCAGAAACGCGTCGCCGGCGTCGCGCCACTCACCAGATAATCGCAGCGCGAATCGAGCGGGGCGCCGGCGCTGTCGACGCGCGCCACGAAGCCGAGCCCTTCGGTCAGACCGAGTGGCGTATAGCCGTTGCGGGCGCGGGCCGCGAGCGTGTAGGGGTCGGCCTCGAGCGATCCCGATTTGGGCCAACCCGTCCACGGGCCCGCGCGTGTCGCGCCAAAGCCAACGCCTCGCTCCACCGCGAGGAAGGTGGCGAACAGGCCGATCGCCACGCCCAGAGCGACGACGAACAAGGATTTAAGCGCGAGAGCCACGTCGATCCGCTCAACGACAGGATGCGAAGGTCGATGTGCACCCTCGCGCGCGCCGACGCAAGAGCCGACAGGCGGCGATCAATCGAGGCCGCGCTGGCGGGCGCCGTCGATGCGCGCGACGGTCGTGCTCGGCGGGCCCAGCGTTTGCGCGCGCTTCTGTTTTTCAACCGAGCGGAACAGTTCCTCGATGCCGTGCAATTCCTGCTCGGTCTTCTTGGAAAGGGTGGCCGGGCGTTGCGGCGCGCCAAGCTCGCCCGCGCCCGCGTTGGCGACCGTCGCGCCCTTCGTGGGCGGCGCGTCGTCGACGCCATAGGGGTTCTTCAACTCGATCCCCTGATGGGCGTAGGCCATGATCTCGTGCCAGGTCTGCGCGGGCAACTGGCCGCCCTGCAACCCGTTGGTGGGCGAGTTGTCGTCATTGCCGAACCAGACCGAGCCGACGTAATTGCCGGTGAAGCCGTTGAACCACGCGTTGCGGGATTCGTTCGTCGTGCCCGTCTTGCCGGCGACCACCACGCCTTCCAGCGCCGCGCGCTTGCCCGTGCCCTCGGTGACGACGTGCTTCAGCAGGTTGTTCATCTCGGCGATCTTGTCGGCGGGGATCGCCTGCCGGAACTCCGGCCCGTCGCGGTCGCGGCGATAGATGACGTCGCCGCGCGAATTGCGCACTTCCATGGCGGCGTAGGCCGGCGCCCATTTGCCGCCGTTGGCGAAGGCCGCGTTGGCGGAAACCATGTCCACCATCTTCACGTCGTCGGCGCCCAACGGCAGGGAAGGCGTGTCTTCCAGCGGCGTATGAACGACGCCCATGGCGCGGGCGGTCTCGACGATCTTGGCGCGGCCCGCCTTCGCGGCGATCCAGTCGCCGGGATATTTGTTGGCTGGGAATTGAGCCCTGCCGATCTGCACCGAAAGCCACGCGGCGACGGTGTTGAGGGATTTCTCCAGCGCGACGACCATCGGCAGCGTGCCCGCGCCAGCGCCGCCGAAGTTATGCGGACACCAGTTGCCGATGCAGATGGAGGAGCCGTTGACCATCGTGTTGGCGTGGAATTTTCCGGTCAGGATGGCGCTCAGGTAAACAAAGGGCTTGAACGAGGAGCCCGGCTGGCGGGCCGCGTCGATGGCGCGATTGAACTGGCTGCGGCCATAATCGCGCCCGCCGACGACGGCGTGCACGAGGCCGGTCGGATCGGCGATCATCGTGGCCGCCTGCGTGGCGTGGTACTGATGACCGTATTGACGCAACGCGTCCTCGATCGCCGACTCCGCCTTGCGCTGGATATTGATGTCGAGGCCCGTGCGCACGGTCAGCACGCGATCGGCGCCGAACTTGTTCCGCTCGGCGAGATCCATGATCTCGCGATAGGCGAAGTCGAGATACCAGTCGGGCGTCGCGTCGCGCTTGCGGTCGACGGGCGTCGCGGGATTGCGGCGGGCGGCGTAGACTTGTCCCTCGGTCATGAAGCCGGCGTCCACGAGGTTGGACAGAACGTCGTTGGCGCGGGCGCGGGCCGCGGGCAGGTTGATGTGAGGCGCGTATTTGGTCGGCGCCTTGAACAGGCCCGCGAGCATGGCGGCTTCCGCCAAGTTGAGATCGCGGACATTCTTGCCGAAATAGAATTCGGCCGCGGCCTGCACGCCGAACGTGCCGCCGCCCATGTAGGCGCGGTCGAAATACAGCTTGAGGATTTCGCGCTTGGGCAGGCGCGCTTCCAGCCAAAGGGCGAGGAACGCCTCCTTGATCTTGCGTTCGAGCGAGCGCTCGTTGGTCAGGAACAGGTTCTTGGCGAGCTGCTGGGTAATCGTCGAGCCGCCCTGCACGACGCCGGAAGAGCGCGCGTTGACGGTGAGCGCGCGCATGGTGCCGATGGGGTCGATGCCATAGTGCTCATAAAAGCGCCTGTCCTCGGTCGAGAGCGCGGCCTGGATCAGATATTCGGGAAACTGTTCCAGCGGGACGGAATCATCGTGCTTGATGCCGCGGCGCCCCACTTCGGCGCCGTAGCGATCAAGGAACGTGACGGCGATGTCCTGTTTTTTCAGCCAGTCGTCGTCGGACGTCTCGCGAAAGGCGCCCTGGGCGAGCGTGAGGACGAGGACCGCGCCGCCGAGGCCGAGCGTCAGCGCCTCGCAGGCGAGTTCCACGCCGAGCTTTTTGGCGCCGCCGACATGGAATCGGTCCATGAATGCGGCGAAGTCATCGTATTTGCGCCAGAACGTCTGGCCGCCATCGTAAATGGACGAGTTCAGCCATGCGTCGAAGGCCCAGACGGCGCGCTCGACGCGTTTCCATAGCGGCGACTGGTTGAACTGCTCGAACATGGGCTCCGCTTCGCGCGGCCGGCGCGCCGCGTTCCTTAACACATTCCTAACGCGCTTGACGATGTCAGCGCGAGGGCGCACACGCGCAAGGCGTCGTCCGCAAGGGCCATGCCCGGCGTTTTCGCGCCAAAATGACACACATCCACAAACCCACAGGCCCCGAACATGTCAGCCGACCGGCCAGACCCCGAAGCGCCCGAGCCGTTCTGGCGGACCAAGACCCTAGAAGAGATGACAACGCGGGAGTGGGAAAGCCTGTGCGATGGCTGCGGCCGCTGCTGTCTCGTCAAGCTGATCGACGAGGATACCGACGAAATCCATTTCACCGACATTGGCTGCAAGCTGTTCGACGCCGAGCAATGTCGTTGCAAGGACTATGCGAACCGACGTGAAAAGGTGCCCGACTGCGTCAAGCTGACGCCGAAAAAGACCCGCGAATTGCCGTGGTTGCCGCCTTCCTGCGCCTACCGGCTCGTGGCCGCGGGGAAGGATCTGAAATGGTGGCATCCACTGAAATCGGGCCGCCCCGAAACGGTGCATGAGGCGGGTATTTCGGCGCGGGGCCGCGTCGGGGCCATCGAAGGCAAGATTCGCGTGCGCGATTACATCGACCGCATCGTCGCCTGGCCGGGGGAGTTTCCGCGCCCGCGCAAGCCGCGTTCCGCCGGGCCAAAATAAACCGCCCCGCGCCGGTCGGGCGTCCGCCGGACACGTACAAACCGCGAAGGTCTAGGCAGATTGGGCTTGCGGGAAAAAATGGTTAATGATTGATTAGGTCCCGTTGACAAAGTGATTGACGCTGGAATCGCTGCTTGATTCAAGGCTGCCTCTTGGAGGGAGGCGGATTTGATTCGTGGATCGATGTCGGATGTGGAATGGGCTTTCCTCGAACCTTTTTTGATCGAGACCGG
>CAIOVE010000088.1 GCA_903861645.1 uncultured Hyphomicrobiales bacterium | reverse complement strand
TGTCGGCGGCCACAAGGTGTATCTGCGCACCGGCGAATACGAGGATGGCCGCATCGGCGAAATCTTCATCGACATGCACAAGGAGGGCGCCGCCTTCCGCTCGCTGATGAACAACTTCGCCATCGCCATCTCCGTCGGCCTGCAATACGGCGTGCCGCTGGAGGAATATGTCGACGCCTTCACCTTCACCCGCTTCGAGCCGGCGGGCCTGGTGCAGGGCAACGACGCCATCAAGAACGCGACGTCGATCCTCGACTACGTGTTCCGCGAACTGGCGATCTCCTACCTGCATCGCAACGACCTCGCCCACGTGAACCCCGAGGACATCGGCGGCACCGTGATCGGCTCGGGCGATGACCAGAGCCGCGCGCCGCAGACCGCGACGCCGCTGATCTCCAGCGGTTTCGTGCGCGGCAAGCAGGACAAGCTGATGGTCATCAAGGGCACGGGCACCCACGGCGCCCCCGCCGAGGTGGTCAGCTACGCGCGACCGGAGGCGGCCTCCGTCACCGCCCTGCATGACGAGGGCGCGACCGGCCTCGGCACGCTCGACTGGGCCCAGCCCGCCGCCGTCGCCGCCCCGCGCGGCGCGCGCGACGCGGCCGCCGACAAACGGGCGGAAGCGCGGATGAAGGGATATGTCGGCGAAGCCTGCCCCGAATGCGCCAACTTCACGCTGGTGCGGAACGGCACGTGCCTCAAGTGCGATACTTGCGGCAGCACGACGGGGTGTTCGTGATCGGCGGTTGATCGCTGGAAATGTAGGTTCACCGAAGTTTGTCCACAAACCGGGGTGAAATGTCCGCAATTTCTGTGAAGTTTGCCGGAGCCGTTTAGAACCAACGCTTGGGCATCGGACGACAAGAAGGCGGCGAACGAAACTTCGTTCGCCGCCTTCTTCATTTATGCAAAACACAGAGGGCTTTTATTCACGATGACTGCACGCATCGCCGAAATTGAAAATCTTTGTGGCGGACCGGCGATATTGATCGTTAGCCAATACATACCGCGGCTATAGCGGTCCGCGCCTACGTCGCCGAGGCCATGAGCCTCACACTGGAACAAAGCCAAGCGCGGAAAGCGCACGCTCGGAATCAAGTAGATCAAACAAAGGCCCACCAGTGACTTCACTTCATGAGGATGACTTGCGGAAGCGGACTTGGCGTTTGCTTGCAGGCGACCGCCGCGTCGACGATCTCGACCGTCTGTATCTAGGCCTGCGGTCGCGCGCCGGCGGCTTCGAAACGGTGCGCGAGGTCGGCGACTTTGTCGCCCATCGCGACGTCCGTAAAAAGGGCCTCGTTACCCAGGTCGGGCGCGACGTCTACACCAGCGCAGAGATATGGAGCATGGGGTTCCGCGGCCTCACGCCCAGTTCAAGCGATCTCGGGCGGGCCGCTGACGCTAACCTGCGGCTCGCGACCGATGACCAGATTCTCGCCGGTTGCGGCTGCGGGCGGGTCCAAGCCCGCAAAAGGGTCGACAGCGCCATGCGGCGCATCAACCGTGGGGAGAGGATATCCAGCACGGAGGCCCAAACACTCACCTACTTGGGCAACCGGTTCATATGGCGTCCGGCATTCTGCGCGGACCAACTCGTCGACGAATTAGGGCGGCTCATGATCCAGGCGAAATTGATTCGGCCTGCCGATTTGAGCCAGCTCGCTGAAGGGCGCGCCTTTGTCGCGCTCCATGCACTCGCCGTGATGCACGGATCTGCAATCACGCTGAACAGCGGGTCAACTGCCCGCCTGTTCGCTGGCTACGGCAACAAGGAAAGGCTACTTGAGGTAAAGATGGACATCGTCTTCCCGGAGCTTGGTAAGCCCCTAAAAATGCCGATATGTCTTTTCCTGACAGACCTCAACCCAGAAAACCACTGCGCTCCAAGCCTTCTATCCGCAGCGCCGGTGCCCTTCGATTTCTGGACCGATCCCGTTGAGGTCGGTCTTGACGGTAGGGTCGCCCCGATAGTCTAGGGACTCATCGGTTCGCGCGATAGCGATCGCCAAGTGAGTCTTGCCGGTTGCCGAGCCGCTCGCGAGGTCGCACACCACCGTCTCGGTGACGCGCTGAAGAACTCCCGAATACTGCAAAGAATATTACGCTCCCACTTCCAGACGATTGCAGTCAAACCGGCCGATCGGCCACCGCTGCCGATCCGGCAGAATCATGGGGCGGCCCTCGGGCCGCCCTTTTGTTAGGTCAGTTAGGCAAAAAAGCTCTTTCCGATCACCACGAACCGGGTGTTGTCGTCTCACCTGTTTGCGCTGGCAAATGCCCGTAGACAGGCTTTCTGCCGATTCACGAGCCGTTGCACTCCATAACGCTATGCGGTATAAGCCCTCGTGATCTTGGGATTTGCAAGTATCGAGACCGAACGAATCTGGCGCGGCGACGTCAGCCGACGGCTGCCATTCCTGATTCAGGCGACGGCGCTTCGAAAGCTGCGTTTGCTCAATAACGCAAAGCGGCTGGATGATCTTCGCGCGCCACCCGGCAACCGTCTCGAAGCCTTGACGCGGGATCGGGTGGGCCAACATTCAATCCGCGTCAACGACCAATGGCGCATTTGTTTTATCTGGACGGAGGGAGGCCCCGATCATGTCGAAATCGTCGACTACCACTGAACTCCTGCCCAACCCGCATCCGGGTGAGATTCTGGCCGAGGAGTTTCTGACGCCGCTGGACCTCAGCCAGTCCGCGCTGGCGCGCGCCATCGGCGTCGCGCCCCGGCGCATCAATGAAATCGTGCTGGGCAAGCGCGCCGTCACCGCCGACACGGACCTGCGCCTCGCGCGATATTTTGGTCTGTCAGACGGGTTTTTTCTTGGCCTGCAAAACGATTACGAGTTGATGGAGCAGCGTCGCAAGCTCGGCGCCGCCCTGAACAGGATCACGCCCCGCGCGGCGTAGCCCCTACCCCTCCGGGCCCAGCTCGCGATAGCCGCGCACCAGTCCCCAGGCCGAGGCGGCGAAGATGAAGACGACGAAGGCCAGCAGCCCCGCGTAAATCTCCTGCCCCATGGCCCAGAAGCCGAGCGCCACGAGGCCGAAGGCCGCGCAGGCGAGATAGTAGCCGTGGATATAGGCGCGCTGGATGGCGCGCGGCACGGCGGGGCCGAGCACCAGATAGTTGAAGGCGTAGCGCGTTTCCGCCGACCACGGGTCCTGATACCCCGGCGGGAAATATTTTGGCGCGGTCGCGAAGGCCCTGATGATCTTCGCCGCCGCGACGACGAGCACGGCGAGCCCCGCCGCGAAAAGAACCATGCTGGGAATACCGATGGTCATCAGAACAAGCCGTCGTAGGCGCGCCGCCCGATGCGGCAGGCGAGCACGGTGACGCCCTTGCGCGCCAGCGCCGCGCGCGCCTCGCGATCGAGATCGGCGCGCGTCTCGACCATGACGCCATGGCCGCCCATGGCCGCGGCGACGGCGGGAAAATCCGTCGCGCCGAAGTCGACGCCATTGTTCGGCAATTGCCCCTGCCGCTGCTTCAACTCGATGAGCGCGAGGCTGGAATCAACGAGCACGACGACGATGACGCTCACGCCAAGGTCGCGCGCGGTGGCGAGTTCGCCCAGCACCATCTCCAGCCCGGCGTCGCCGACAAAACAGATCGCCGGCGCGCCCGTCTCCAGCGCCGCGCCGATGGCGAGCGGCAGCGCGCAGCCCATGGTGCACAGGCCCGACGACTGCAACAGCGTGCGCGGCGCGTGGCAGCGCCACATCTGGCTCAACAGGATGCGATGCGCGCCGGAATCGGCGGTGGCGATGGTCGCCGCGGGCGCCGCGGCGCGCAGGCCGTCGAAAACCGCGGCCGGTCCCCATTCCGCCCCCGGCGCGAAGGCGTCGCGCAGGGTTTTGCACGCGCGGGCGGGTTCGCCGTCCGGCCACGCGTCGCGCGGCTCGATCCGCGCGGCGAGCGCGCGCAGCGCCGCGCCGACATGGCCCTCGATCACGACGTCGGCGCGATGCATCCCGTGGCGCATGTCGCGCGCGACGAGATCGATGACGACCGCGCCCTGCGGAAACGGGCTGCGCCAGCCCTGCCGCATCTCGATGGGATCGTAGCCCGCGAGCACGATGACATCGGCCGCGGCGACCAGCGGCGCGACGATGGCGTCGGCCTTCGGCGAGAGACCCACGGCGCCGATAACGGCGTCATCGTCCTCGGGCAACACGCCCTTGGCCTTGTAGGTCGTCAGCACGGGCGCGCCGAGCTTGCGAACGAAAGCGGCGAGTTCGGCGCTCGATCCCTCGGTGACGATATCGAGGCCCGCCAGCACGAGCGGACGCCGCGCGCCGGCGAGCCTTGCCAGCGCCGCGCCCATGTCCGCCGCGGTCGCGGCGGCGCGGGCGGCCACGCGGCCGGGGCCAGCGTCCTTGGCGGCAGCCTCGGCGACGGAGATCGGCAGGTCGATGTGAACCGGGCCGGGTCGGCCCTCGAGCGCGATGGCGACGGCCTTCTCCACCACCAGCCGCTCCGTGCCCGGCGCGACGCGAAAGCTCGCCTTCACCACCGGGCGCAGCAGGGCCTGATGGTCGAACACCTGATGGGTGTAGCTTTCGGCAAGCGCCTGATCGACGCAGCCGGTCACGAAGATCAGCGGCACGCGGTCCTGCAACGCGTTGGCGACCACGTTGACCGCGTTGGCGACGCCCGGCCCGAGGGTCGCGACGAGCACGGGCAGGCCCCCGCCCGCGTGCCACGCGCCCTCGGCCATGAAGCCCGCGGCGTTTTCGTGCTTGGCGAGAATGAAGGGCACGCCCGCCGCCTCGAAACCGGCCAGCAGCGCCAGCACCTCGCCGCCGGGGATGCCGAAGGCCCGGCGCGCGCCGGCCTCCGCGAGCGCTTTGGCCACGATATCGGCGCCCGTCGTCATGTCGCTTCCCGCAAATCCACTGATCGGCCAGCCTTACCGCCTCGCTGGCGGCCGCGATAGTCAAAAGCGCGCGATCCCCGCGGCCGAGCCGGCGGAGGCTTTCTCGTCGCGAGCCATGCGTGATAGATGAGCGCCCAACGCGCCCCGGGCGCCCCCGCTTGCGAAAGATTTCCGCGCCGATGAACGATCAGGTCGTCACACGTTTCGCCCCCTCGCCCACGGGCTTCCTGCACATTGGCGGCGCCCGCACGGCGCTGTTCAACTGGCTCTACGCCCGGCGCTTTGGCGGCAAGATGCTGTTGCGCATCGAGGACACGGACCGCGAGCGTTCGACCGACGCGGCCATCGCCGCGATCATCGACGGCATGGAATGGCTTGGCCTCGATTGGGATGGCGATGTCATCCATCAGTTCGCGCGCGCCGATCGTCATCGCGAGGCGGCGATGCAACTGCTCGCCGCGGGCCGCGCCTACAAGTGCTACGCGACGCAGGAAGAACTGACCGAAATGCGCGAGACCGCGCGCGCCGAAAAGCGCCCGCCGCGCTATGACGGACGCTGGCGCGACCGCGACGCCGCCGACACCGCGCGCGCCGAGGCGCAAGGCCTCAAGGCTGTCATCCGCCTCAAGGCGCCACAAGAAGGCGAAACAGTCATCGACGATCGCGTGCAGGGTCGCGTGGTGTTTCCCAACAAGGATCTCGACGATCTCGTGCTGCTGCGCTCGGATGGCAATCCAACCTACATGCTCGCGGTAGTCGTCGACGATCACGACATGGGCGTCACGCACATCATCCGCGGCGACGATCATCTCACCAACGCGGCGCGCCAGACGCACATCTATCAGGCGCTCGGCTGGGCCGTTCCGTCCATGTCGCACATTCCGCTGATCCACGGCGCGGATGGCGCCAAGCTGTCGAAACGCCACGGCGCGCTAGGCGTCGACGCCTATCGCGCCATGGGCTACCTGCCCGCCGCGCTGCGCAACTATCTCGTGCGGCTCGGGTGGAGCCAGGGCGACAAGGAATTTTTCACCACGCCGGAAATGATCGAGGCCTTCGATCTGGCGCGCATCGGGCGCTCGCCCGCTCGTTTCGACTTCGCCAAGCTCGAAAACATGAACGGGCATTACATGCGTTCGACGCCCGACGCGGAACTCGTCGCGGCGCTCGAAAAGACAATTCCCTACCTGCCCAACGCGGCGGAATTTCCCGTGGCGCTCGACGACGCCCAGCGCGCGAGCCTCTTGGCCGCCATGTCCGGCCTCAAGGAGCGCGCGAAAACGCTGATCGAACTCGCCGATGGCGCGCGCTTCCTGTTCGCCGCGCGGCCACTCGCGATGGATGAAAAAGCCGCGCAAATACTGGCGAAAGGCGGCAAGGCGCTGTTGAGCGCGCTGATCGACAGGCTGGCCGCGCTCGATACGTGGAACAACGAGACAACCGAAGCCGCCGTGCGCGTTTACGCCGAGGAGACCGGCGCCAAGCTCGGCGCGGTGGCGCAGCCGCTGCGCGCGGCGCTGACGGGACGCTCCGTATCGCCCGGCGTTTTCGACGTGCTGAACGTGCTGGGCCGCGAGGAAAGTCTGGCTCGTCTGCGCGATCAGGCGGGCTGAACCGCCGATCGCCTTCATATAAGGCGCCGACCAAGGTTCAAGCAGCGCCGCTTGAACCTGTCACGGCGATGGGATAGCTTTTTCGCGGTGCAATAAATCTCAGGTTTGGTCCGATGCCGAGGGCGATTGCCCGGCGCTGCGGACCTTGCGAGCGCAAAGGTCGAAGCTGATGAGCGGGAACACCGGAAACTTCAAGATCGGCGACAAAACCGTCGATTTCCCCATTAAGAGCGGGACGATCGGTCCCGATGTCATTGATATCGGAAAGCTTTACGACGCCACGGGGCGTTTCACCTATGATCCCGGCTTCCTGTCGACCGCCGCCTGCGAATCGAAGATCACCTACATCGACGGCGACGCGGGCATTCTGCTGCATCGCGGCTATCCGATCGACCAGCTCGCCGATCACGGCGACTTCCTCGAAACCTGCTATCTGCTGCTCTACGGGGAACTCCCCACCGCCGCGCAGAAGGCCGATTTCGACTACCGCGTCACGCGCCACACGATGGTGCACGACCAGATGAGCCGGTTCTTCCAGGGCTTCCGTCGCGACGCGCATCCCATGGCGGTGCTCGTTGGCGCGGTCGGCGCGCTGGCCGCCTTCTATCACGACTCCACCGACATCACCGATCCGACGCAGCGCATGGTCGCCTCCATGCGCATGATCGCGAAGATGCCGACGATGGCGGCCATGGCCTACAAGTACAACATCGGCCAGCCCTTCGTTTATCCGAAGAACGATCTCGACTACGCCTCGAACTTCCTGCGCATGTGTTTCGCCGTGCCGTGCGAGGAATACAAGGTCAACCCGGTGCTGGCGCGCGCGCTCGACCGGATCTTCATCCTGCACGCCGACCACGAGCAGAACGCCTCGACCTCGACGGTGCGTCTTGCCGGCTCGACGGGCGCGAACCCCTTCGCCTGCATCGCCGCCGGCATCGCCGCGCTGTGGGGACCAGCGCACGGCGGCGCCAACGAAATCTGCCTGCGCATGTTGATGGAGATCGGCACGGTCGATCGCATTCCCCAGTTCATCGCGCGCGCCAAGGACAAGAACGACCCGTTCCGCCTGATGGGCTTCGGTCACCGCGTCTACAAGAACTTCGACCCGCGCGCGAAGATCATGCACAAGACCTGTCACGAGGTGCTGAACGAACTCGGCATCAAGGACGATCCGCTGCTCGATGTCGCGATGGAGCTCGAGCGCATCGCCCTGCACGACGAATATTTCATCGAGCGCAAGCTTTATCCGAACGTCGATTTCTATTCGGGCATCACGCTGAAGGCGATGGGCTTCCCGACCACCATGTTCACGGCGCTGTTCGCCGTGGCGCGCACGGTCGGCTGGATCGCCCAGTGGAAGGAAATGATCGAGGATCCCGGCCAGAAGATCGGCCGTCCGCGTCAGCTCTACACGGGTTCGCCGAGCCGCGATTTCACGCCGATCGGCAAGCGCTGATCGACCGCGCGAACCAAATGAAAAAGGGGCCTAGCGGCCCCTTTTTTGTTGGCTGAATGGCTCGTCAAACCATCGCGAGCACCGCGCGCGCCGCGCGCGCGCTCGGCGTGTCGCCGGACGGCAGCGCCATCAGGGCGTCGAGCCGCGCGAGCGCGGCAAGCTGCGCCGACCGCTCGGCGCCGTCGCGCAGCAGGGCCAACAGCGTGTTCGCCAGATTTTCGGGGTTGCAGTCGTCCTGCAAAAAGCCTGGCACGATGTTCTCGCCAAGAACGATGTTCGACAGGATGAACGACGGCGCGGTGGCGAGCGCGCGCACGATTTTCTCCTCGATCCACGGCACGCGATAGCCAACGACGGCGGGCACGCCCGCGAGGGCGAGTTCGAGCGTAACCGTGCCAGAGGCCGCCAGCGCGCCGCGGGCGCGCCTGAACGCGGCGTATTTATCGACCTCGCCCATCACGACGCGCGGCTGGATCAGCCAGCTCTTCAGTCGCTCGTGGATGTCCGCGGCGACATGCGGCACCGCCGGCAGAATGAATTGCGCGTCGGGATAGGCCGAGGCGATGCGCGCGACGGCTTCGCCAAACACCTCCACCAGTCGCGCGACCTCGGAACGCCGCGACCCCGGCAGAACGACAATCGTCGGCGGACCTTCCGCTCGAAGGCGCGCCTCTTCCGCCGATGGCCGCAGGACATCGAGACGCTCGATGAGTGGATGACCGACATACTCGCACACGGGGCCGCCGAGGCG
This sequence comes from uncultured Hyphomicrobiales bacterium, assembly GCA_903861645.1. Taxonomy (GTDB): domain Bacteria; phylum Pseudomonadota; class Alphaproteobacteria; order Rhizobiales; family Beijerinckiaceae; genus Terripilifer. The sequence goes on along the minus strand of CAIOVE010000088.1, from coordinate 19,379 downwards.
CGCGTGCGAGGCGGGCTCGAACGGCAACACCGCCAGCACGCGATCGACATAGGCGCGCATCTTTTTCGCCCGGCCCGGACGCCAGGCCCACACCGTGGGGCTGACGTAATCGATGATCGGAAGTTTCGGCAGGCGCGCGCGCACGCGGAGCGCCACGCGGTGGGTGAAGTCGGGACTGTCTACAATCACCAGCGCCGCCGGCGGATTTGCGATGACGGCGTCGGCGGTAGAGCGGATGCGGTCAAGCAGTGTCGGCAACCGCGCGACGACCGGCAGGAAACCCATGACGGCGATGTCGGCGATGGGGAAAAGGCTGCGCAGCCCCCGCCCCGTCATGGCCGGGCCGCCGACGCCGCGAAAAGCAATGTCAGGTCGTTCCGCGCGCAGCGCCTGCATCAGCTTGGCGGCGAGTTCGTCGCCGGATGGCTCGCCCGCGACGATGAAAATATCGAGCGGCCCACCGACGCCGCCCGGCGCGCTCACGCCGATGCGTCCTTGAGCTCGCGCGGCGTGACGATGGCGCGGTCTCCGCCTTCGCGGATGAAATCGAGGATTTCATGCACTTGCGGATGATCGGCGAACTCGGCCGCGACATCCTCGACGCGCTCCTTGAGCGTGCCCTCGGCGGCGAACAGAAGCCGATAGGCGCGGCGCAAATCATGGATCGCCTCGCGCGCGAAGCCGCGGCGTTTGAGACCGACGAGGTTGAGGCCCGCGAGATAGGCGCGGTTGCCGAGCGCCATGCCATAGGGGATCACGTCGTTCTCGACGCCAGCCAGACCGCCGACGAACGCGTGCGAGCCAATGCGCACGAATTGATGCACCGCCGAGCCGCCGCCAAGAATGACGAAATCGCCGATGCGCGTGTGGCCCGCCAGCATGACGTTGTTCGACAGGATAACGTTGTCGCCAAGACGACAGTCATGCGCGACGTGCGAGTTGGCGAGAAACACGCAGCGATGGCCGACCACGGTTTCCAGACCGCCCGCCTCGGTGCCGGGGTTCATGGTGACGCCTTCGCGGATGAGGCAATCGTCGCCAATGCTCAGCGTGGACGCTTCGCCGTGGAACTTCAGATCCTGCGGCTGATGACCGATCGACGCGAAGGGAAACACGCGCGTGCGCGCGCCGATCGTGGTGCGACCGGCGACCACCACATGCGACAGCAACGCGACGCCATCCCCAAGCGAGACATCCGGGCCAACGTGGCAGAAAGGGCCGATGGATACGCCCTCGCCGAGGCGCGCGCCGCTCTCCACGACGGCCGATGGGTGGATCATGCCGCCGCCGGCGCCAGGGCGCATCGTCATCTCAGGCGTCCGCCTTTTCGTCCTCGGCGACCAGCATGGCGCTGATTTCGGCCTCGCACACGACGACGCCATCAACCTTCGCCACGCCCTTGTACCACCACATATTGCGGCGACGGTTGGTCTTGGTCATGTGATATTCGACGCGGTCGCCGGGAATGACCGGCTTGCGGAATTTCACGTTGTTGATGGTCATGAAATAAACGAGCTTCGGCCTGAGGCCGGTGGCCGCGTGCACGCACAGGGCGCCCGCGGTCTGCGCCATGCCCTCGATCAACAGCACGCCCGGCATGACCGGCGTATCGGGAAAATGACCCTGGAATTGCGGCTCGTTGAAGGTAACGTTCTTGATGCCGACGCAACTATCGTCGCCTTTGCAATCGATGATCTTGTCCACCAGCAGGAAGGGATACCGGTGCGGCAGCAATTTCATCAAACGTTGAATATCAACCGTCGAAATGCTAGTCGTCGTGGCGCTGTCGTTCATCTTCCATCCCCGCGCGTCGCCCACGCATGTCGCCGCGACGCTCGCCTGATTCACTCTCCGGCGGAAGCCGGCGGTTCACCCGCTGCCGCGCGTTTCGATTTGCCCTCGACGGCGCGCGACGCGAGCCGGTCCAGTTCCACCAACCGGCGGAAAAATTCCCGCATCGGCATCGCCGGCGCGCCGCCCCAACGGGCGCCCGCTGGCACATCCGTCATCACGCCCGCCTGCGCGGCCAGTTGGGCGCCGGCGCCGATCTTGAGATGACCCGCGACGCCCGCCTGCCCGCCGAGCGCGACGAAATCGCCAAGATCCGACGAACCGGCGATTCCGACCTGCGAGACGATGACGCAATGGCGACCGATTGTCACGTTATGGCCAATTTGAACGAGATTGTCGATTTTGCTTCCCTCGCCGATCATCGTGTCGCGATTGGCGCCGCGGTCGATGGCCGTGTTGGCGCCAATCTCGACGTGATCCTGCACGATGACCCGCCCGACCTGCGGCACCTTCAGATGACCGCGCGGCCCCATGGCGAAGCCAAATCCATCCTGCCCGATACGCGCGCCGGGATGAATGATGACGTGATCTCCGACCAGCGCGTGCTGCAAGGTGACATGGGCGCCGATCGAGCAATGCCGGCCGACCCGAACATCCGGGCCTATAACCGCATTGGCGCCGACGATCGTCCCCGAGCCGATCACCGCGCGCGGGCCGATGACGGCGCCGGGGTCGACGATGACACCGTGCTCCAGAATGGCCTCGGCGTGAACATGCGCGCCGGGCGCGACGCCGGACACGCCGTACATTGATCCTGGCCGAGCCGACTCCGGAAAGAGCCTCGCAACCGCCGTGGCGAAGGCGCGATAAGGCGCGGCGCTGACGAGCGCCACGGTTCCGGGACCGACCCGCGTGGCGCAAGCCGCCGGCAGCAGGCAGGCCGAAGCGCGCGAGGCGCTGAGTTCGCTCACGTATTTGGCGTTGTCGAGAAACACGAGATCGCCGGGGGCGGCGGCCTCGATGGGCGCGACGCCACGAATTTCGACATCGAGGTCGGCGCCCTCGGGCGCCGCGGCGTCCGTCCAGGCGATGATGTCGGCGATGGTGGGCGACCCGGCGCGCCGGAAAAAGCGGGGCTCATTCATGTCAGGCGCGTTCCGAAACGATCAGGGGAAGCAAGGAAACGTCCGAAGGAAGAAAGTCCCCCGGCGCCCCGTATAAACCGGAAGGGGCCGGACACCCGAAAGCGCCCCGCCCCACCCCGTTTTCAAACTTCGACGGAAGATCAGAACGACCCGCCGCCCGTGAAGCGGAACGCCTGCAACTGGTCGCCGCCGACGCGGATGCCCGTGGCCGGATTGACCACGCCCTTATACTGCGAGAGCACGAAGGCGTAGTCGAAGCGGATCGGACCAACCGGCGAAGCCCACAGAAGGCTCAGACCAACCGACGCGCGAGGCTTCGAGGAGTCCGAATAGGTCAGACAGTTGTTCTGCCCGACAACGGTCGTTCCAATGACCGGCAGCGGCGTACAGGCGCTACCCGCGGGCAGGCCGAACACGGATGAGAAGTTCGTCTTGCCCTCATAGCCATAGAGCGTGCCGACATCGGCGAAGATCGCGCCCTTCAGGCCGATATCCTTGGGAAGGCCAAAGATCGGGAACTGAACTTCCGCCGTCGCGCCAATATACTTGCTGCCGCCAAGACCCGTGCTGTAGTTGGTGAACGGGTTGGTCGTGTCACGCGGGCCGATGCCGCCCGGCGCGAAACCGCGCACCAGCGAGGGGCCAAGGTTGAAGTTGTCGACGACGCTCAACTGATAGCCGCCGAACGCCTTCTCGTGACCGCCCTGCAGCTTCACGAAGCCCACCACGTCATCCCAGATCGGATAATAGTAGCGACCCTCGACCGTGGTGCGGAGGTACTTGGTGTTGCCGCCGGCGCCGGCGACGTCCTGACGGAATTCGCCGTAAATGCCCTCGGTCGGGTTCTTGGTGTTGTCGAGCGAATTATAGCTGAAGCTGTAACCGACCTGCGACACGACGATGGGCGAGCGCTGGGCGAGATCCTTGATCGCGACCGAGGCTTCGCCGTTGGACAGACAGTTGTAATGGATGGTCGTCCCCACGGTGCCATCGGGATTGGTCACGCCAGGACTGCCCCACGAACCGTTCGGCGTCGTACAGTCGTTATACGGGCGCGACGCCGAGTTCGGGATCGAGATGGTCGTCGACGACAGCGAGTAACGCGTCGAGAAGGTCACCTCGTCGGTTATCGGCACGCCAAGGCGCAGGGTGCCGCCATAGGTCTTGCTGTCGTAGATCGAATACTGGTTGTTCGTGCTCTGCTTGACGAAGAGATCGAAACCAGCGGCGAGCCTGTAATCGAGGAAGTAAGGCTCGGTGAAGTTGAACTCGATGCCGCGGGTGCGCAGGCCGCCGGTGACGGCGAGACGCGCGTACTGGCCACGACCCATGAAGTTCGACTCGGTGACCGACACCTCGGCGACGATGCCATCGACCGTCGAGTAACCGCCGGAGATGCCGAACGAGCCCGTGGGTTGATCCTCGACGTCGACGTTGATGACCACGCGATCAGGCGCCGAGCCCGGCTCGTTGGAGATCTTCACCTTCTTGAAGTAGCCAAGGTTGTTCAGCCGCTTCTCGGCCTTGTCGATGAGAACGCGGTTATACGCGTCACCCTCGCCAATCGGGAATTCGCGACGAATGACATATTCGCGGGTGCGGGTGTTGCCGCGGATATTGATCCGCTCGATGTAGGCGCGCGGACCCTCCTCGACCACGAAGGTCAGTCGGATCGTCGCCGTGGCGGGATCGCGGTCGCCGCGCGGACGCGCCGAGGCGAAGGCGTAGCCATGGCGTGCGACTTCTCGGGTGATCGCCTCGGTCGACTTCTCGACGAGGTCGCCATTGTAGGTCGAGCCGGCGGAGATGCGCGAGGCGCGCAGCAAATCGTCGGGCGAGACGTCCTTGAGCGAGGATTCAACATTGACCGAGGAAACCCGGTACTGCTGACCCTCGTCCACGGTAATGGTGACGATGTAGCCCTTTTCGGCCGCGTCGTAGCGCGCGTCGGAACCGATGATGCGGAAATCCGCGTAACCGTTCTTCAGGTAGAAGCGGCGGATCAGTTCCTCGTCGGACGCGATCTTGTCGGGATCATAAACATCACTGGTCTTGAGGAACGAGAGGAAGTTCATTTCCGTCGTCTGCATGATGTTGCGCAGACGGTAGGATGAAAACGCCTGATTGCCCTCGAAGACGATGGCCTTGACGCCGGTCTTGGAGCCTTCGTCGATCGTATAGACGATGTCGACGCGGCCGTTTTCCAGCGGCACGATGCGCGAGCCGACCGTCGCGTCGGAACGACCGCCGCGGCGGTAGAGATCGGTGATGCGTTCGACGTCGGCCCGCACCGTCGCGGGGTTATAGGCGCCGCGCGACTTCGACTGGATTTCGGAGCTCAGTACCTCGCTCTTGATCTTCGAGTTGCCCTCGAAGGCGACCCGATTGACCATCTGGTTCTCGACAACGGTCACGACGATTCGGCCACCCTCGCGAGCGGTCCTGACCGACGAGAAAAGGCCGGTGGCGTAGAGTTCCTTCACGCCCTGATTGATGCGCGCCGGATCGGTGCCGCTGAAATAGTTGCGAACGGTCTCGGCGTCGACACGCTGGGTGCCCCGGATCTCCAGGCTCTGCGCGCGGGCCAGCGGCGCGGACACCGCAACCCCCGTGAATATCGCCGCGACCAGAACCAGCCGACTCATCAAAGCTCGGAATGACGTCATTGGAAGACCGGTCCTCGTCAAATGCCAACAATTACTAGCGGTTGAGCCGCCATGACACGCTCGCGCAATCCTCGCGACGAACGCGTTAATTCCCAAGAAAGCTTCTACAAGGTTTACGAGACCCTGCAAATGCCGAATTGATCGGCGCCCGGCCTTTTTCACCCGGCGTGGCGACAGTGTCACGCCCCAAGGTGAACATCCCGTCATTTTCCATGGTGAACAAAATATTGAGGGGGCCGGCAAGGCCGACCCCCCGGAAAAAATTGCGAAATCCGCGCTGGCGGGCTCAGGCCTTTATGATGTGCAGGATGTCGTTGAAGGTCGCGAAAAGCATCAGGCCGGCGACGAAGGCGAGGCCTACCCGAAAGCCCATTTCCTGCGCCCGCTCGCTCATCGGGCGACCCTTCAGGGCCTCGATGATGTAATAGAGCAAGTGACCACCATCGAGCAGCGGAATCGGGAACAGGTTCAGCAGGCCGATCGAGATCGACAGGACCGCCGCCAGATTTAGCAGCGCCGAGAAGCCGATCTTGGCGACCTCGCCGGCGATATAGCCGGTGCCGATGGGGCCATTCATGTTTTCCAGCGACTCGCGACCGACGAAGAGGCCCCGGATGTAGCCGGCGGTGCGGCTGATGACATAGCCGGTTTCATCGAAGCCGATTCGGATGGCGCCAACCGGGCCATAGCGGCGCACATGCCAGTCGGCGGGATTCGAGGTGGCGACAAGTCCGACCAGGCCGATCTTCGTCGCGCCGAACGCGCCCTTCAGCTCATGGGTGCGCGGCGTGACCGTCACCTCGACGTCCTTGTTGTCGCGGGCGACCACGAACTTGAGCGGAACGCCGGCGGACACCTGTACGATGCGCTGCATGTCCGACCAGGTTTCGATGGGCTGGCCGTCCACCGCGACGATGAGGTCGCCGGGCGCGAAGCCCGCGCCGTCGGCGGCCTCGCCCGCCCTGATGCTCTCGATGCGCGGCGTCAGTTCGCCGCGGCCATAGGTCATGGCGACGGCGGCGAAGATCACGATGGCGAGGATGAAATTGGCGATCGGGCCGGCGGCGACAATCGCCATGCGCCGCCAGACCGGCTGCGTGAAAAACCCGACTCGACGGTCTTCCTCGGTCATGCGGGCGACCTGCTCGGCGCTCGACATGCTCGCGCCATTGGCGTCGCCATGGAATTTGACATAGCCGCCCAGCGGCAGGGCCGCGAAGCGCCAGCGCGTGCCCTTGCCGTCAACGAAGGCGAACAGCTCCGGCCCCAAACCAAGCGAGAAGACGTCAACCTTCACGCCGCACAGGCGGCCGATCAGGAAGTGGCCGAGCTCGTGGAAAAAAACCACGACGCTAAGCACGAAGACAAATGGAACGACGTATTCGCCGATTGACCAGATCTGCTGCAAAAACGCCATTTCAACGCTCCAGACTGACCGAGCCTTTCATATGGGGCGGACGGCCAATGGTTACCAGATCGTTACCATGCCGCATGGGACGTCCTACGCCAAGGAGGCGCGAGTCCTTTCTCTGGTAATATGGTCAACGGCCAAAGCCTCGGCGATGGAGGCCGGCGCGCCCGCCTCGCCGCGCCTGATGGCGTCCTCGCACGCCGCCTGCACGAGGCGGGCGATATCCGCGAAGGCGATGCGCCGGGCGAGATAGGCCTCGACAACGATTTCATTGGCGGCGTTGAGGACGGTGGGCAGCGACCCGCCCTGTCGCAGCGCGTCCATCGCCAGCTTGAGCGCGGGAAAACGCTGGAGGTCGGGGCGCTCGAAGGTCAGCGAGCCAATCGCGGCGAGATCGAGGGGCGTCGCCCTGGTGGCGACGCGGTCGGGAAAACCCAGGCAATGGGCGATGTGGGTGCGCATGTCCGGGTTCGATAGTCCGGCGATCATCGAACCGTCGCAGAACGACACCAGTCCGTGCACGATGGATTGGGGATGCACGAGCACGTCGAGGCGATCCGCCTCGACGCCAAACAGATAGCTCGCCTCGATCAGTTCGAGACCCTTGTTCATCAGGCCGGCGGAATCGACGGTGATCTTGGCGCCCATGGACCAGTTGGGATGCGCCAGCGCCTGCTCCGGCATGGCGGCGTTGATCGCCTCGCGGGTCCATGTGCGGAAGGGGCCGCCCGAGGCCGTGAGATACATCTTGGCGATCGACGCGACGTCCCGGCCGCCAAGCGCCTGAAAGATGGCGTTGTGCTCGCTGTCGACGGGCAGCAGCCGCGCGCCATGGGCGGCGGCGTCGCGCATGAAGGGCTCGCCAGCGCAAACGAGACATTCCTTGTTGGCGAGGGCGACCACCCTGCCCGCCATGGCGGCGGCGTGGGTTGGCTCGACGCCGGCCGCGCCGGCGATCGCCGCGACGACGATGTCGGCGGGGCGCTTCGCGGCCTCGACGATCGCCTCGGGTCCGGCCGCCGCCTCGATTGGCGCCGAGCCAAGCGCGTCCTTCAGGGCCCGGTAGGCCGACGGATCGGCGACAGCGGCGAAACGCGCGCCCAGATGAATGGCGACCCGCGCGAGCGCCGCGGCGTCGCGACCGCCCGCGACCGCCTCGACGGCGAATTGACCGGATGGCGCGTGGGCCAGCACGTCCTCGGTCGATCGACCGATCGAGCCGGTGGCGCCCAGCACGGTGACGCGGCGGGTGGGTCCGTCATAAGTCGATGATGTCACCACCTGAGAACTCCAATGGCGAGTTCGACGGGGCCATTGCGCAACCCGCCGACCAGCGCGGCGAAAACAGCGGCGGCGATGAAGCCGTCAAGGCGGTCCATGAAACCGCCGTGACCTGGAATGAGATGGCTCGAATCCTTCACGCCAAAATGACGCTTCATGGATGATTCAAAGAGATCGCCGCCTTGCGACAGGATCGCCGTGACAAAGCCCAGCGCCAGCACGCCCATCCAGGCGCCGCCGACCAGCGCGTCGCGCGCGAACAACGCGACCAGTCCGGCCAGCGAGCCACACGTCACGCCGACCAGAAAGCCGGACCAGGTCTTGGAGGGCGACACACGCGGCCACAGTTTTGGACCGCCCAGTGTGCGCCCGCCGAAATAGGCCATGATGTCCGTGCCCCAGACGATGGCGAACAGCCATAGCACGGCCTCCAGGCCGTCGAGAGACAGGCGCAGGCCGATAACGGCTGTCGCCAGCGCGCCCGCGTAAATCACGCCAAAGCCGCACCACAGGCGACGTTTCTCGCCGCCGAGCCAGGCAACGACGCCGGCCCCGGCGAGCAGGACCAGCATCGACAGGTCCGGCGAAAACCGCCGCGCGAAAAAGGCCGCCGCCGCGACGGCGATCCCCGTCGCCAGAACGCGCGGCCACCGCGCGGGAGCGTCGACGAGGCTTTGCCATTCCCAGCCGACAATGATCGCGGCGATGGCCCAGAACCAGACGAACAATTCGCCGCCGCGCCAAAGCGTACCCAGCGCCAGCGCCGCCATCACAACGCCCGAGAGCAGACGCGGCGCCAGATCGGCCATGGCGGAGCCCGGCCGCACCGCCGCGCCCGACGAGGGGCCGGTCATGACGCTGTCTTGGAGCTGGCGTCGGCGAGACCGCCGAACCGACGCTCGCGCGAGGCGTATTCCTGCAGCGCCTGCTCGAACGCGGCGCGATCGAAATCCGGCCACAGCACCGGCAGGAACACCAGCTCGGCGTACGCCGCCTGCCACATGAGAAAATTCGAGAGGCGCTGCTCGCCCGAGGTGCGAATGATGAGATCGGGGTCCGGCAGGCCGCGGGTGCCGAGCTCGGCTTCAAGCGCCCCCTCGTCAATGGAGTCCGGATCGATTTCGCCATCCCTGACCCGTTGCGCCAACAGTCGCGCGGCGGTGGCGATCTCGTGCCGCGCGCCGTAGTTGAACGCGACGACCAGCGTCAGCTTGCGGTTTTCGCGCGTCAGCGCCTCGGCCTCGACCAGCAGCGCGGCGATATCGGGCGCGAGGCCCGCTCGCTCCCCGAGAATACGCACACGGACGCCGTTGCGATGCAGATCGGCGAGATCGTTGCGGATGAACCGCTTGAGCAGGCCCATGAGGAACGCGACTTCCTCGGCTGGCCTGCGCCAGTTTTCCGAGGAAAAACTATAGATCGTGATAATTTCGATGCCGAGTTCGATGGCGGCGCGAACGCTGCGGCGGACGGCCTCGACTCCGCGGCGATGGCCCTCGAACCGCGGAAGGCCGCGCGCGGCGGCCCACCGGCCGTTGCCATCCATGATGATGCCAACGTGACGCGGAACGACCCCGCCCCACGTTTTCAGCGCAACAGGCGCTTCCGATTCAGCCTTGTTGTGCATTCATCCGCTCCGCGCGCGGGACATTCCAGGCATGAACCGGCCGCCGCCGGCTATACTTGCATGATCTCTTTTTCCTTGGCGGCGAGCACCTGGTCAACCTCGCCAATAATCTGATCCGTGGCCTTCTGCACATCCGTCTGATGCCGACGCTCGTCATCCTCGCTGATGGCCTTGTCCTTGAGCGCCTTCTTGAGCGTGTCGATGCCGTCGCGCCGCACGTGGCGGACGGAAACGCGGCATTCCTCGGCGTATTTGTGGGCGATCTTCACGAGATCCTTGCGGCGTTGCTCGTTCAATTCGGGGATGCGGATGCGCAGCACCTGCCCCTCGGTGGTCGGATTGAGGCCGAGGTTGGCGTCGCGGATGGCCTTTTCGACGGCGCTCACCATGGAGCGATCCCAGACCTGCACCGTGATGAGGCGCGGCTCGGGCACGCTGACGCTCGCCACCTGCAACAGCGGCGTGACCTGCCCGTAGGCTTCCACCATCACCGGCTCGACGATCGAGCCGGAGGCGCGACCGGTGCGCAGGCCGTTGAGTTCATGCTTCAGCGACTGAACCGCGGCGGACATGCGCCGCTTGATGTCGGCGAGATCGAATGTGGCGCTCATGACTTGGTCCTGACTGGATCATGCCCGACGCCAAGGGTCGGACATGCGGGCAAATGGGCGGGCGACCGTCCACGGGCGCCGCGCGGCGTTGAATTCAAGGAACGACGAGGGTCGAACGACCCTTGCCCTCCAGCGCCGCGGTGATCGCGCCGGGCTGCTGGATGGAAAACACGATTATCGGAATCCGGTTCTCCCGGGCAAGGGCGAAGGCGGCCGTATCCATGATTTCAAGTCGCTTTTCGATGGCCTCGTCCTGCGAAAGCGTATCGTAGCGGGTCGCGGTGGGGTCTTTCTTGGGGTCGGCGGTATAAACCCCGTCCACTTGCGTCGCCTTGAGAATAACGTCGCAGGACAGTTCCGCCCCGCGCAGGGCGGCGCCCGTATCGGTCGTGAAGAAGGGATTGCCCGTGCCGCCCGCCAGCACCGTCACCCGGCCCTTGTTCAGATGGTTGAGCGCCGCCTGCCGCGAATAGGGCTGGCAGACATAGGGCATCGGCACGGCGGAGAGCGCCCGCGCGCTCTGGCCGGCCTTCTCGACCGCGTGTTCCAGCGCCAGCCCGTTCATCACGGTGGCGAGCATGCCGATGGAATCGGCGCGCGCCCGGTCGATGCCCTTATCGGCGCCCTGAATGCCGCGAAAGAAATTACCGCCGCCCACGACCACCGCGATCTCGACGCCAAGCCGGGCGGCGCTCGCCAGATCGGCGGCGATGCGCTCCAGGGTGGGCTGGTGCAACCCGTGGGTCTGCGGCCCCATCAGCGCCTCGCCCGAGAGTTTGACGACGGCTCGCTTCCAGACGGAGGGCATCGGAACCTCATGGTGGGCGCGCCGGCCAAACGCGGCGCGACGGGTGGCGAGGGTTAGCGCGATTCGAGCGACGATGCCAGACGGGGCCACCGCGGCGGGTTGCGCCATCGCCGCGCGGCGTGTGATCCTGCCTAGATAAACATGGAGGAAACACCGGATGAGCGAACCCCTGCCGCGCGGCGCGAATTTTCGGCGCGCCAAGTTCCTTTGGGAAATCGGCCTGAATGTCGCCGGCAATCCCGAGACGCCCTATGGCGGGGACCGCGACGTCTGCATCACCGTTGGCAACGGCTCTGGCGACGCCTTCCGCCCGGCGCTGCGCATGGCGACGGGATCGCCCATCCTCGCCCATGAAGTGGCGCGCGGCGGCATCGAGGCGGCGATGGTCAACCCCTCCGCCTTCCTGACGCAGGCGGTGCGCGGCGTCGGCCTGTTCGACAAGCCCCTGCCCCTCAGGATGCTGGCGATGTATCCGAGCCATGACCGCTTCGTTTTCATGGTCCATCCGAAAACAGGCCTGAAATCGCTGAAGGACATCAAGGACCGCAAATATCCCCTGCATGTATCGATCAAGGAGGACATCACCCACTCGACCCGCGTCTTCATCGATCAGGCGCTGTCCTTTTACGGCTTCAGTCTCGCCGACATTGTTGCGTGGGGCGGCAAGCTGAATGTCACCGGCGCGCCGAACGACATCAGGCGCATGACCCCGCTCGCGGCGGGCGAACTCGACGCCATCTTCGACGAGGGCCTGACGATCTGGCTGCCGGACGCGGTGAAGCATGGTCTCGAATTCATCGACCTCGCGCCGGATCATTTCGAATATCTCGCCGCGCTCGGATGGCGGCGTGTGCTGCTGCCAAAGGGCAAGTGGTCGTCGCCCGTCGATCACTGGTGCATCGATTACAGCGGCTGGCCGCTCTACGCGCGCGAGGATCTGCCCGAAAAGATCGCCTACGAGGTCGCGCGCGGCGTCGCGGCGCGACACGCCCAGATCGTCTGGGAGGAGGAAGGCGATGAACTCGCCATGGCCTTCACGGAGACTCCCGCGAGCCCCATGGACGCGCCGCTGCATCCCGGCGCGGCGCGCTTCTGGAAGGAATATTCGGAACGCAAATAAAGCTGGATGCGACGCGCTGGAAACTCAGCGCGTCAGCTTTCTCACCTGGCTCAACTCGGGCAGGAACCAGCAGAGCACGCCGATCGCCGGCGTGATCGAGCATATCTGATACACGAAGGTCAGCCCGTAATGGTCGGCGATCTTGCCGAGGGCGACCGCGGCAATGCCCGACATGCCGAAGGCGAAGCCGAGGAACAGGCCCGTCAGCATGCCCGTGCGCCTGGGCGACAACTCCATGGCGTAAACCACGATCTGCGACAGCGACGACGACATGATGAAGCCGATGATCACGGTCAGGATCGCCGAACCCCACAGGTTGGCGTAGGGCAGCGCGAGCGTGAACGGCAACGCGCCGAGGATCGAGAACCAGATGATGTACTTGCGCCCGAACCGGTCGCCGAGCGGCCCGCCGAAGTAAACGCCGGCGGCCACGGAGGCCATGTAGAGGAACAGATACAACTGCGAATCGCGCAGGGTCAGCTGGAACTTCTCCATCAGGTAGAACGTGTAGAACGTGCTCAGGCTCGACGTGTAGAAGCTCTTCGAGAACATCATGATCAGCAGGATCGAGATGATGAAGATCACGCGGTTGCGCGACAGGTCCGGCGCGCCATCGGCGCCCGCGGCGCGCGCGCGCTTGCCCTCGATCTTGACCCGCTCGGCGTACCAGCGGCCAATCCACAGCAAAACGGCGATGGCGAGCAGCGCCACGCCCGCGAACCAGATCACGCCATGCTGACCGATGGGCACGATGACGAACGCCGCCAGCAGCGGGCCCGCCGCCTGACCGAAATTGCCGCCGACCTGAAAGATCGCCTGCGCGGTGCCGAGCTTGCCGCCAGAGGCCATGCGCACGACGCGCGACCCCTCGGGATGAAAGATCGCCGAGCCCGTGCCGACCATGGCCGCGGCGAACATCAGCGCGTAATAACTGCCGGCGGTGCTGAGCAGGACGAGGCCGATCAACGTTGAGCCCATGCCGACCGCCAGCGCCCAGGGCGTCGGATGCTTGTCCGTGTACATGCCGACCGCCGGCTGAAACAGCGAGGCGGTGATCTGGAAGGCCAGCGCGAGAATGCCGATCTGGGTGAAATCCAGATGGTAGCTGTCCTTGAGGATCGGAAAGATCGCGGAAATCAACGATTGCAGGAGATCGTTGAGGAAATGCGCGCCGCACATCGACCAGAGGATCAGATAGATCGGGCCGGCCATGGCGCCGGTCCGGCCAGCCGACAAACTTCCCACTGGCGCATCCGCGTTCGCGCTCATCCGTCGATCCTTGCTGCAAGCCGCGTCGACCATGCCGACACGGAAACCCTCCGACAGATCAGGGGCGGCGCACGATTAAACGATGCGCCGCCCCTGCTGTTTTCATCAAGCTAACGGCGCCGCGGCGCCCAAGCAATTCAACTGTGCGTGGGGCAGCCATGCGCCCCACGCGCGGCCGACATGCTACTGCTTGGTCATGCTCGCGACTTCGGCGGCGAAATCGGGCGTATCGCCCTTTTCGATGCCTTCGCCCAGCGCGTAACGCACGAAGCCCTTCAACGCGACCGGCGCGCCGGCCGTCTTGGCCGCCTCGTTCACAACCTGACCGACGGTCTTGGCGGGATCGTGGATGAAGGCCTGATCGATGACGCAGACTTCCTTGAAGTAGGTCTTGAGGCCGGATTCGACGATCTTCTCGAGAACGTTCGCGGGCTTGCCGGCGTTCTTCTCGCGCAGCACGTTCTTCTCGCGCTCCAGCACGGCCGGATCGATGCCGGCGGCGTCGAGCGCCAGCGGCGAGGCGGCGGCGACGTGCATGGCGATCTTGCGGCCGAGGTCGGCGAGGACATCGGCGGCGCCCGTCGACTCGAGAGCGACGATGACGCCGATCTTGCCGAGGCCATCGCCGATGGCGTTGTGGATGTAGGTCGCGACCACGCCATGCTGGACCGACAGCAGCGCCGCGCGGCGCAGGGTCATGTTCTCGCCGATGGTGGCGATGGAGTTGGCGATGGCGTCGGCGACCGTGCCGCCGGCGGGATAGTGGTGGTTCTTGAGCTTCTCGACGTCGGTCTCGCCGGATTCGAGCGCGACGACCGCGATCGAGCGGGCGAGCGACTGGAACTCGCCGTTGCGGGCGACGAAGTCGGTCTCGGAGTTGACCTCGACGACCACGCCGCGCGTGCCCTCGACGGCGACCGCGACAAGACCCTCCGCGGCGATGCGGCCGGACTTCTTAGCGGCCTTGCTCAGGCCCTTCTTGCGCAGCCAGTCGACGGCGGCCTCGATGTCGCCATCGACCTCGGAGAGCGCGGACTTGCAATCCATCATGCCGGCGCCGGTCTTCTCGCGAAGATCCTTCACCATCGCGGCGGTGATATTCGCCATGATCTGTTCCTTCAGGGTTCGCGCGGGCGTCGCGCGCCGCGCCATTTTCAACGAATCAGCGGGGCGCTAGGCCCCGCCCTCGAACCAGAAATTCCTTCATCGCGACGGGCGGGTGAACCGCCCGTCGATGAAGGACGACATCAGCCGGCGAGCAGGCCGCGCGCCTGATTGATCCAGCCGTCGCGGGCGATGCGCCCGTTGAGCTTGAGGTCGCGATCGAGCTTCTCGGCGTCCTCGGCGGTCATCGCCGCGATCTGCCAGTAGTGGAACACGCCGCCGTCGTTCAGCTTCTTGACGAGCTGCGGGCCAACGCCCTGCAACTTGGCGAGATCGTCGGGCGCGCCGCGCGGGGCGGTGAGCAGTTCGAACGCCTCGACCGGCGCCTCGAAAGCCTCGGCCTCGACGGGGGCGGCGGGAGCGGCCAGCGCTTCCTCGACCGGGGCCTCGGCGGCGCCGAGATCCATGCCGGACGAACCTTGACCGCGCGAGATGCCGTCAATCGCGGCGCGCGCGATGAGGTCGCAGTACAGCGCGATGGCGCGGCCGGCGTCATCGTTGCCCGGCACCGGGAAGGCGATGCCGTCGGGATCGCAGTTCGTGTCGACGATCGCCGCCACGGGGATGTTCAGGCGGGCGGCTTCCTTGAGCGCCAGCGCTTCCTTGTTGGTGTCGATGACGAAAATCAGGTCGGGCGTGCCGCCCATGTCCTTGATGCCGCCGAGCGCCTTCTCCAGCTTGTCGCGCTCGCGCGACAGCATCAGGCGCTCCTTCTTGGTCAGGCCGATGCCGCCGGCGTTCAGCTGCTCGTCAAGCTTGCGCAGACGGTTGATCGAACCGGAAATGGTCTTCCAGTTGGTCAGCATGCCGCCGAGCCAGCGCGAGTTGATGTAGTACTGCGCCGACCGCTTGGCGGCCTCGGCGATCTGATCGGCAGCCTGACGCTTGGTGCCGACGAACAGCACGCGGCCGCCCTTGGCGACGGTGTCCGACACGGCCTTCAGCGCCTGATGCAGCAACGGCACCGTCTGGGCGAGGTCGATGATGTGGATGTTGTTGCGGGCGCCGAAAATGTAGGGGGCCATCTTCGGGTTCCAGCGGTGGGACTGGTGGCCAAAATGGGCGCCGGCCTCGAGGAGGCCACGCATCGTGAAGTCAGGCAACGCCATGATAAATCATTCTCCGGTTGAACCTCGGCGGATCATGTTGACGGGCTTTCGACCCGTCACCGGAACGTCGCTTGAAGCAGCGACGCGCGATATCCGCCTGTGGAATGACGCGGCTCTTAGATGAATTCAGCGCCGGGCGCAAGGCGCGCCACCGCGAATTCGCCCAACAACGCGCGACAAACGAAAACGGCGGCGGGCCTGTCATCGGACCCACCGCCGTTCGTACGAATTCGGCTAACGTGTCTCGCGGAAGCCGAACCCGGATGGGCCTGGCTTCAGAGACCCGCCAGATAGTTGGTCGGATCGACCGGGGTCGAACCCTTGCGCAGCTCGAAGTGCAGTTGCGGCGAGGCGACGTTGCCGGTCTGGCCTGATTTGGCGATGGTCTGGCCGCGCTTGACGGTCTCGCCACGCTTGACGGCGAGATCGCCATTGTTGGCGTAGGCGGAAACGAAGCCATTGGGGTGGCGGATCAGCACGAGGTTGCCGTAGCCCTTGAGCTCGCTGCCGGCGTAGGCGACGACGCCGCCGTCGGCCGCCTTGACCGAGGTGCCCTCGGGCAGCGCGATGTTGATGCCGTCGTTGCCGCCGGGCTTGAAGCCCTGAATGACGCGACCGCGCGCCGGCCAGCGGAATTCGGGCTGGTCCCCGTCGGTCGAGGCGACGGCGGGCGCGGCGGCGGCCGGCGCCGGCTCGCTCGCCGGCGGCAGGCTGGCGGTCTTCGCGTCATAGTCGACGGCGGGCTTCTTGCCGTCCGCGGCGACCTTCGGCGCCTTGGCGGCGGGCGCGACGGCGGCGACCTGCGCGTCGGCCCTGGCGGGCTTGCCGGGCTTCGTCTCGGCTACCTTGGGCGCCGCGACGGGCTTGGTCTCCGCGACCTTCGGCGCGCCGGGCTTGGCGGCGGCGACCTTCTCGGGCTTGGCCGGAGCGTCGATTTTCGCGGTCTTGCCGGGCTTCGCGACGGGCGCCGTCTTCACGGGCGACTCAACCCTGGCGACCTTCTCGACCTTGGCGATTTTAGCCTCGGGGGTTTTGGGGGCGGCGAGCGAGGCCGGCGCGGGACCGGGCGTGAAGTGCAACTTTTCCTTGCCAACCGCCTTCTCGACAACGGGCTTGGCGGCGACGATCCGCGGCTCCGGGGCGCGAGCCTCGGCGACATGAACGGGAGCCGGCGCCGGAGCGACATGCGCCTGCGCGACGGGCGCGGGCTTGAACACGGGCGCGGCGGCCGCGTGGCCGGGACGCGCGACGGGCGCGCCGCCATAGACGGGCACGACAAGGCGCGCGCCGGGCTGAATCTGCGAGGCGGAGGTGAAGCCATTGACCTTGAGCAGCGCGTCGGTCGGCACGCCATAGCGTGAGGCGAGCATGCCCGCGTTTTCGCCCTGCGCGACGACGATGGGCGTGCCGCCCTCGGCCTTCCAGCCGCCGACGGAGGCGACGACGGGCGCGGCGATGGAGCTGGTCGAAACGGGCGCGGGAATGGCGGGGCGGCTTAGCGTGGGGCTGACGGTCGGCGAGGCGCTGAAGCGGGGGTTGGGCGCGGCGAGCGGACGGGCGACGATGCTGGACACGGCGGGCGCCGAAGCCGTCACATGAGGCTGAAAGGTGGAGCCGACATTCGAGGCGTTCATGCCGCCGGACGGGATCGACGCCGTCGGCGTGATGTCTGCCCGGGAGTTTCCGAGCGCGCCGCCCTCGGCGAAACGCGTCATGTCCGAGGAACAACCAGCCACCAGAAGAGCCGTGGCCCCGATAAGCGCCAGCCTGATCGCCGGACGCGAAACGCTCCCAAGAAACACTGCACTCATAACGCTACCCACGCTCTGTATTCACCGTGCGTTCATCAAACACCCATCGGGTTAAGACGAAGTTTATGATGAATCGAAAGCGTTATTGCCTGAGGCAAAATAGCGACGATCAAGCCGCTTTCCTGGGCGCCGCGCCAATCAGCGCGCCAAGCCGGCAGCGTTGCAGGGCGGTTTCGACCAGCCCCTCGCCCGGCGTGTCGGCGATGCGCGCGAGATGAGCGCCCGCCCCGCCCCCGGCCCGACCCAGTACAATCACCCCGCCTTCCGCGAGCGCGTTGGCGAGCGGCGCCGGCAGGCCATCGACGATGGCGTGAACGATGATCCGGTCGAACAGGCCGAGGTCGACCGCCAGCGCCAACGCCTCGCCATGCAGCACCCGCGCGTTGGCGATGCCCAGTTGCGCGAGGCGACCGGCGGACTCGATCGCCAGCGGCTCGAAATACTCGACCGATACGACCTCGCGCGCCAGCCGCGCGAGGATCGCGGTCGAATAGCCAGACCCCGCGCCGATTTCGAGCACGCGACTGTCGGGCGCGACGGCGAGCGCCTCCATGGCGCGGGCGACGAACAAGGGCTCGGGCATGATCTGTCCGCAGGGAATGGGCAGCGCGATGTCGCGCAGGGCGAGATCGGCGAAGCGATGCGGCGCGAAGAGTTCGCGCGGCACGGTCTCCAGCGCGCGCAGCACGGAAACATCCGCCACGCCGCGCGCCCGCAAACGCAGCAGGAAGGCCATCAACGCCTGCGCGGCGGCGCTGCTGGGATGGGGCGCGGAGCCGAGCGGCAGCGCGATCTGTTCGGGCGCGCCGGGCTTCCGGCTCATCCAAACGCCTTGGCGAAACGCTCGAAGGCGGGACGGTCGGTCAGGTCGAGCTTGAGCGGGGTGACGGAGATGCGGCCATTATAGACCGCGTCGAGATCGGTGCCGGTCGGCGGCTCGGTGCGCGAGCGCGAATAACGGATCCAGTAATAGGCGCGGCCGCGGCCGTCGTGGCGCTCCTCCAGCGAGGCGAGATTCATGTCGCGCCGGCCCTGCCGCGTCAGTTCTATACCGCCGATGGCGTCGGCTGCGACAGCCGGGAAGTTCACGTTCACCAGCGTGTCGGGCTCGATACCCGCCGACAGGATGCGCTCGATCACCGCGGGCCCATGCTTTTCGGCGCAATCGAAACTGACGGAATCGCGCGAACCCGGCGCGAAGCCCTGCGACAGCGCGATGGATTTGATGCCAAGGATGGTTCCCTCCATCGCCGCGGCGATGGTGCCGGAATAGATGACGTCCTCGGCGACGTTGTGGCCGTGATTGACGCCCGACAGAACGAGGTCCGGCTTGCGGTCGCGCAACACGTGATGCACGCCCATCAGCACGCAGTCGGTGGGCGTGCCCTGCACGGCGAAGCGACGCGGGCCGACCTCGCGCAGGCGCACGGGATCGTTCAGCGACCGAGAATGGGAAACGCCGGACTGCTCGGTCTCCGGCGCGACGATGTAGATGTCGTCGGAAAGCTGGCGGGCGATGCGCTCCAGCACGCCAAGGCCCGGCGCGTGAATGCCGTCGTCGTTGCT
>CAIOVE010000087.1 GCA_903861645.1 uncultured Hyphomicrobiales bacterium | reverse complement strand
CCGGCATTATGCAGCCCGATGACAGTTGCGCGCTCTGAAAAGCGGCCGTCGCGTGATCGCAGTGGATTTTGCCGCCACGCGGACGCGCTTCATCATCATCGCCGGGGTGGGCCAGCGTGCGGGATGGAAAAGGTTTGCGGGTTGACGGGAAGGGTTCGATTTTTGGGGGCGCTCCGCCCCGCCTGTTACGTGACGAGGCGCGGGATGCGCGCGAGCGCGTAACGCAATATATCCTGTCCGGGACACGATGTCGGCAGATGCACGCGGATCATCGTCTTCATCTCGACGACGCGCGCGGCGATCTTGATCAGGCGCAGGCGCAACGTGTCGAATTGTGCGACGCGCCACATTGAACGCTTTGGCATCGACACGCGCAGCCCCCACACGAGCCAGTAGGCGCCGGCGTGCAAAAACAATCGCAACTGGTTGGCGCTTGCCTTCGTGCATGACGTGCGGTCCGCCGCCAGATGCGTCTTCCACGACTTGATGTGATTTTCCGCCTGGCCGCGCCTGCAATAATCATCCTCGTAGAGCGCGCGGGCGTTGCGCTTCTTCAGATTGGTGACGACGAAGCGCGTGTCGGGCCCTTCCGCGCCGGCCTCGACGCGGGCGATAATGCGTTCGACGCGGCTCCAGCTCGCGGCCCCGTCGTAAAACTCTTTGTAACGGCGCGCCTTGCCCTGTTTGGGCGCGGCTTCGTATCGGGCCTTCACGTCCGCTTCCAGCGCTCCGACATGCTTGCGCAAGGTCGTCGTCGGCGCGACGCCGAGGATAAAATCGAGCCCGTTGGCGCGGCAAAAGTCGAGCACCTCGGGGCCGCAATAATGACTGTCGCCGCGCAGCAAAATCTCGGTCTTCGGCCAGTTGGCGCGGATGGCGCGCAGCAGACGGCGCAGAAAGGCGCGTATTTCCTTGCCGCCGGGACGCCTGGCGGGGCGAAGAACGGCGGTGATGAAACGGCCTTCGCCATCGAACACGACAATCGGCTGAAACCCGTACTCGTCGTAATGCGCGTTGAACAGACGCAACTGCTGACCGCCATGCACGGCGTCGAACGTGTCGTCGATATCGAGAACGATGCGTTTGGGAACCGCGTGGAAAGACTCGCAATACAAATTGACCATGGCGCGGCCCATGCGCAACAACGCGCGCGCGTCCGGCAGATTTTCCAGCCGGGAGATCGTCGATTGCGAACACAGTTCGCGATCCGATGGCGTGAGATCGAGCGCCATCTTGAACATGGGATCGCCGCGCAGCGTGTTGGCGTCGTTGCCGTCCTCGTAGCCAGCCGCGATCATCAGCAGCCGAAAACGGATGATGTCGGCGAGGCCATGCGTGATTTGGTCGGGCGCACGCGGGTCGGCGATGCACGAGGCCATGCGATCGGCGACGCGAAGACGTTGCTCGATCTCGCGCAAAACCAGAATCCCGCCGTCCGCCGACAGTAAACCGCCGTCGAATTTGGCGACGATCGTCTTCACGGAAACAGGTGACAGACCCGGCAGCGGCAGCATAGGATCGTTCATGGCGGGTGTGGCTTTTCCGAAATCGCGCGGGTTGGATTCGACACCCAAACCCTACGCGAAATCAGATATTTAAGCCACATCCGCCAGCTCGCGATGCATTATCCGGGCTAGAATGTCGCCGCGAATTTCAGCCTCAACTCCAGCCTGTTTCAGGCTGTCACCGAAAGTTTTTCGGAAGGAATGCAGCACTTTTTTCCGTGCGCTCGCATCAGGAATTACTCGGTCGAGGCCCCGCCTAAATTCATCATACAATCTGTCCCCCATTGGCGACTTCGAGGTCGGCGACTTCAGATCGGGAAACACGAGCTTGTATCCGAGCGCCTGGATTGCAGCGACATATTTGAGGAATCCGAGACGAATAACCTCGGGAAGAAGCGCGATAATTCGGATGGATTGCACATTCTTGATGCGGCGTGCTTCGTTGACCCTAATATAAATACAGGGCATCTGACGCTTGCTGCCATCGACAATAAGCTCCGGATTTTGGACATCATCTACCGTAAGGCCGCAAATCTCCTCGCGTCGCGCGCCCGTATAGTAGAGCAAGATGACCGCGAAATAGAGCCCGCGATGAAAGAGGTTGGGCCCGACCGTGAAGGCCTCCTCGTCCTTCCATCCTGCGCACCCCTTGAAGCAGGGGAGATTAAAGATCGCAGCAAGCTCATCGCCGCTGAATAACGCACGTTTCTGCCGGCCGCGCGAATTCCGCGTCTTGCCACGCAGCAAGCTCAGGTCGATATCGCGGTCCAAGGCAACACCTTGGCCT
>CAIOVE010000086.1 GCA_903861645.1 uncultured Hyphomicrobiales bacterium | reverse complement strand
GGCTTCGATCATAACGCGCGCGATTTTCGTTGGTCCACATCAGCGACCCCTCCGAATCAGGTCGCCTCTCTTGAATCACAAACGATTCATTCGATTCAAGAACTCATCGGACAGACACTTACGATGAAAACTATATAAAATCGTTTTATACACATGTTGACGCCGACGGGCGCCGTTGGCGGCGATCAGATCTCACCGGAGCGGGCGTTCGTCATGGTGAAACTGGAAAAGAATGGCGCGGAATCGACATTACTTCGAAAGGACGTCACTGGGCTTGGCCGCCGGCAACACTGGACGAAATGGACGCTTCGGGAAAGCTTCATTGGCCAAAGGTCCAAGGTGGAATGCCAATGTTCAAAAGATATTTGGATGAACAAAAAGGCAATCCGCAGCAGGATATCTTCGACGACGTTGGAATTATGCACAATCTTTCCGACGAACGCCTTGGCTACCCCACGCAAAAACCCGTCGCGTTGCTCGAACGCATTGTTTCCGCGTCCTCCAATCCCGGCGATGTCGTGCTCGATCCCTTCTGCGGTTGCGGCACGACCTTGCACGCCGCGGCGAAGCTCGACCGCCGGTGGATCGGCATCGACGTCACGCATCTCGCCATCGGTCTCATTCGTCGTCGTCTGACCGAGGCGTTTCCGAAAATGACCTTCGATGTCGTCGGCGTGCCGCGCGATGTCGAGGGCGCGCGCGAGCTTGCCAAACAGGACAAATACGAGTTCCAGAAATGGGCGCTGTCGATGATCGACGCGCAGCCCTACAAGGGCGGCAAGAAGGGCGGCGATGGCGGCGTCGACGGCTATCTCTATTTCAAGCCGGACGGCAAGAAGACCGAGAAGGCCATCGTCTCCGTCAAGGGCGGCCAGAGCCTGACGCCCGCCATGGTCAAGGACCTGATCGTCACCGTGGATCAGGAAGGCGCGAAAATGGGCGTTTTCCTGACGCTGGAGCCGCCGACCAAGGGCATGGTGGCGCAGGCGGCGGCCGCGGGCTTCTACAAGCCGCCCGGCGACCAGCAATGGAAAACGCCGTTTCCCAAAATCCAGATCGTGACGGTGGAGCAGTTGTTCCAGCCGTCCAATCCGATCCAGATGCCGTGGCAGGACAATTCCGTCTTCAAGAAAGCCAAGCTGGAAAAGCCGGACATGCAGGCCAAGCTGGACCTGTAGGAGAGGTTACTCCCCCAGCGCCTTTTCGAGTTCGGCGAGGTCGGGCGGCAGCGGGCTTTCGAACATGACTTCCTCGCCGGTGGCGGGATGCTCGAAGCCGAGCGAGGTCGCGTGCAGCGCCTGCCGGCGCAATCCCTCGACGAGGCCGCGGGCGCGCTCGGGCAGCAGCGCGATCTTGGTGCGGAACCCCTGCGCGTAGAGCGGATCGCCGATGACGGGGCAGCCGATATGCGCCATGTGCACGCGGATCTGATGGGTGCGGCCGGTTTCCAGATGGCAGCGCACCAGCGCGGCAATGGGCTTGTCGCCGAGGCGGAACACATGCTCCACCTCGAAATGGGTGATGGCGAAGCGGCCCTGACTTTCGTTGCGCACGACAGCCTGTTTTTCGCGATGGCTCGGGTGGCGGCCGATGGGCGCGTCGATGACGCCAACGGGCCGCTCGGGCGCGCCCCAGACCAGCGCGAGATAATCGCGCACCAGATGCATCTCGCGGCCGTGGTCGGCGAACAGGGCCGACAGGCCCTGATGGGCCGCGTCGGTCTTGGCGACGACGAGCAGGCCGGACGTATCCTTGTCGAGCCGGTGCACGATGCCCGGCCGGCGCACGCCGCCGACGCCCGACAGGGTGTCGCCGCAATGGCTGATCAGCGCATTGACGAGCGTGCCCGTCTCGTGGCCCGCGGCCGGATGCACGACGAGGCCGGCGGGCTTGTCGATGACGATGAGGTGCTCGTCCTCGAAGACGACGTTGAGCGGAATATCCTCGCCCTCGGGCTCGGCCGGGGCGGGCTCGGGAACGGCGATTTCGATGGTCTGGCCGGGCCGCACCTTGGCCGCCGCGTCGGCGGTCGGCTTGCCGTCGATCGACACGGCGCCGCTCTCGACCAGCGCCTTGACGCGGGTGCGCGACATGCCGTCGCTCGCGCCCGCCAGAAAGCGGTCGAGCCGCTCGGGCGTCTCCACCACGAAGGCGTGCGCCCCCGGCGCGAGGCCGGGGCCGCGCGGGGCGGAGGGCTTGGGCTCCTCGGTCTCGACCGCCTTGGGGCGGGCCTTCGACCCGAAGACTTCGTGCTGGTATCGGCGCTTGGCGTGCTGGTTCATGGCGCCCCCATAGCATGAACCGCGCGCCGGGCCGAAATTGCTTCGCCGCCGGCGGCGCGGGCGTGATACAGCCGCGCCATGACACATGAAAAACAGACGGTCGCCGTGGTCGGCGGCGGACCCGCCGGCCTCATGGCCGCCGAAACGCTGGCCAACGCTGGAATCGCCGTGACGGTTTACGACCGCATGCCGTCGCTGGGCCGCAAGTTCCTGCTGGCGGGGCGCGGCGGGCTCAACCTGACACATGGCGAGGCGCTGGAGACGTTCCTGACCCGCTATGGCGCGGCGGCGTCGGCCCTCGCGCCGGCGATCGAGGCTTTTCCGCCGACGGCGTTGCGCGCCTGGGCCGAGGAACTGGGCGAGCCGACCTTTGTCGGCAGCAGCGGGCGCGTCTTCCCCAAGAGCTTCAAGGCCTCGCCCCTGTTGCGCGCGTGGCTGCGGCGGCTGGCGGGGCAGGGCGTCCAGACCTGCTTGCGTCATCGCTTCGTCGGCCTTGGCGCGGGCGGCGCCTTGCGCTTCGAGACGCCCGCGGGGCCGGTCGAGGTCGTCGCCGACGCGACGGTGCTGGCGCTCGGCGGCGCCTCGTGGCCGCGGCTTGGCGCGGATGGCGGCTGGACGGGCGAGCTGGCGCGGGCGGGGCTCGACATCGCGCCGCTGCAACCCGCCAACTGCGGGTTCCATGTGTCTTGGTCGCCGCATCTGCGCGAGAAATTCGCCGGCGCGCCGTTGAAGTCCATCGCCCTGTCGTTCGAGGGGCGCGTCCAGCGCGGCGAGGCCGTCATCACCGAGCGGGGCATCGAGGGCGGCGCGGTTTACGCGCTCTCCGCGCCCCTGCGCGAGGCCGTGGCGGCGCGGGGCGAGGCGACGTTGCTGATCGACCTGCGCCCGGATGTCGCCGCCGACGAACTCGTCCGGCGGCTGGAAAAACCCCGAGCCGGCCAATCCATGTCGACCTATCTGCGCAAGGCGGCGGGCCTGCCGCCCGTCGCCATCGCCCTGCTGCGCGAGGCGGGGCCCTTGCCCGCCGACGCCGCCGGGCTCGCGGCGCGCGTCAAGGCCATGCCCGTGCGCCTGACCGCGCCGGCTTCCATCGAGCGGGCCATTTCGACGGCGGGCGGCGTGCGCTTCGACGCGCTGGACACCGGCCTGATGGCGCGCGCCCTGCCGGGCGTCTTCATCGCGGGGGAAATGCTCGACTGGGAGGCGCCGACCGGCGGCTATCTGTTGCAGGCGTGCTTTGCCTCGGGGGTCGCGGCGGGGCGCGGCGCGATTGAATTTTTAAAATCCCATAATAAGGGATTATAAAAAGATCATGCTGGTTTCTGTTTTCGCGGCTTTCGCGTAAATTCGGCGCGTCACGCGCGCGGAAACCCGATGAAAAGCCTCGACAAGATGTTTGACCTTCTTGATCTGTTCGAGGACGGTCGGGCGGAATGGACGCCCGAGGCCATGGCCGAGCGGCTCGATCTGACCCGTTCGACCCTCTATCGCTATCTCAAGGCCCTGACCGACGCGGGCCTGCTGACGTCGCTGCCGGGCGCGGGGTTCACGCTGGGTCCGCGCGTCGCGGAGCTTGATTACCGCATGCGGCTTGGCGATCCGCTGATCGTCGCCAGCCGGCCCGTGATGGCCGAGCTCGTCGTCGACATTCCCGGCATCGCGCTGCTGTGCCGCCGCTATCGCGACCGCGTGCTGTGCGTGCATCAGGAGCGCGGCGCGGCGACGTTCCAGACCAATTACGAACGCGGGCGCGCCCGCCCGCTGCAACGGGGCGCGGCCTCGCGGATCATTCTGGCGAACATGCCGGCGTCGGCGCTGCGGCGCTTGCACGAGGCGTCGCCCGCCGATTTCGCCGCGGGCGGGCTGGGCGACACGCTCGCCGAGACGCGCGCCCGCCTGCGCGACATCCGTCAGCGCGGCTTTGACGTAACGGCCGGCGATCTGACGCCGGGCGTCACCGGCGTCGCGGCCCCGGTGTTTGACGCGCGCGGCGCGGTGTTGGGCTCGCTCAGCGTGACCCTGGGCGAATCCGCCGTCGATGCGGCGCGGATCGAGCGGGTCGCCGACCGGGTCGTTTTCTGCGCCCGGGTCGTCACCAAGATGATCGCCGGGTCGCCGGCGGCCACGGCGTCGACCGCGGAATAGAAATAAATCCCGAATTATGGGATTTTGATGGAAATCAATTGACGGGAGCAATCCCGGATTTTACAGGAGCGCTATCCGGGCGGATTTGCCGCCGCCGGAATCGCGGGAGAGCGCTCATGGATACGCAGGTTCTAGGTCCCGTTGACAAAGTGATTGACGCTGGAATCGCTGCTTGATTCAAGGCTGCCTCTTGGAGGGAGGCGGATTTGATTCGTGGATCGATGTCGGATGTGGAATGGGCTTTCCTCGAACCTTTTTTGATCGAGACCGG
>CAIOVE010000085.1 GCA_903861645.1 uncultured Hyphomicrobiales bacterium | reverse complement strand
CGCCGTGATCTCGAAAAAATCGCCCATAGCCTCAACACAAGGCCGCGCGCCTGCCTCGGCTTTCAAACCCCCGAGGAAGTCTTCTATAATGAAATCCAGAGGCCGGGTGTTGCGCTTCAAATTTGAGACCGCCCTTCGATTGTCGGGTTAAACTTTTCGTTATTCCGGGCCGAAGGCGCAAGACCGGCGCCGCCCGGTCGCGCCGCATGCGCCATCGAAGAGTGCAATATCCGTAGAACTACCCATGTCGGATTTAGCCCATTCTCAATAACCGCCAACCTATTGATTTGTATAGCGGTCGCCACGTCGGTCGGGCGCCGAACAAAAATCGATGTTGTTTCATGCGATAAATAGCCGGCGTTCCGAAGCCGCGCGGGCACCAGGGTGATGCATGCTTGAACGGATTTATCGGCGCGTAATCGTCCTGGGCGTTCTTCTGATGGTCATGGCCACCTGCGCCGTTGGCCTGTCGCTCTGGAAACAGCGCAATGACGCGATCGCCGAGGCGACCCGCGCGGCGGGCAACATCGCGACCGTCATCGCCGAGCAGACCGATCATTCGGCCCATGCGATCGACCTCGTGCTGCAGGATGTCGTCCATTTGCTCAACGCCCGCGCCGCCACGGCGGAAGGCCTTCGGTCCGTGTCGGGCGACGCGGCCGTTTTCGACATGTTGACGGAACAGTTAAAGCGGGCTCCCCAATCCTTCGCGATCGGCGTCGTCGACGCCAACGGCGACATGATCAACATGACGCGGGTTTGGCCGACGCCCGCCGTCAACGTTGCGGATCGCGACTATTTCCTCAATCAGAAGACGTCGAATTCAAACGAGCTTTACGTCAGCGAGCCAGCGCCGAACCGCGTGACCGGCGAGCCAACGGTTTTTTTCTCTCGTCGCGTTCAATCCAGCGATGGCGCCTTTCTCGGCGTCGTCTGGATCGGCTTCCACCCCGACGAGTTGCTACGCGTTCACGACGCGATTTCCTCCATGCCTGGCGAGTCCCTCGTGCTATTGCGCAACGACGGGGTCGTGTACTTCCGGCATCCCGACAGCGTGAGCAGGACCGGTGAGCGCATGCCGCATGGCGGCGGCTGGTACCGTCTCGTCGCCGACGGCGGCGGTTCGTATCGTTCGCCGGGCGTCTTCGCCGCGACCCCGCGTTGGGTCGCCGTGCGGCTTGTCGAGCACTATCCGCTCGTTATCAACGTGGCTGTCGTGGAAAGCGTCGCGCTGGCCGCCTGGCGGCAGCGCATGATGGTGCTGGTCGGTGGGTTCATCCTTTTGCTCATTGGCTTTGGCGTTTTGATGCGCCAGATGCTGAAGCAACTGAAAAGCGCCATGATCGCCGAGGCGGCGCTCGATGAAAGGGGCGCGCGCATCGAATATCTCGCGCATCACGACGCCCTGACCGGCATCGGCAACCGCAACGAATTCGTGGAATCCCTGCGTCGCGACATGTCGCGACACGAAGCCAAGGGCCGCGCCTCGCTCGTGGTGCTGATCAACATCGACCGGTTCAAGGAAATCAACGACAGTTACGGTCATTCCATCGGCAATGACGTGCTGCGGATTTTCGCGGGCTCGCTGGCCGAGGTCGCCGATCCCGGCGACGTGGTCGCGCGGCTGGGCAGCGACGAATTCGCGTTTTTCAGACCAAGCCGTGACGACATGGAGCCTTACTGGCCGGCGATCGTCCATCGCATCCGCGTTTGCGTCGAGAAGCCGATCATGGTGGCCGGGCACGGCATCGACATCAAACTGAGCATGGGCGTCGCCCTGTCCGGCGATGGCGCGGCGACGCCGGGCGAGTTGCTCCGCAACGCCGACCTGGCCCTGTTCCGGGCCAAATCCGACGGTCGCGCTTGTACGCGTCTATTCGAGCCGTCCATGCAGCAGGACATGTTGACCCAGCGCGCGCTCGCCAACGATCTGCGCGAGGCGATCGAAAACGAGCGGCTGGAGTTGTTTTATCAGCCGCTTTTCGACTCGCGGACGCTCAAGGTGCGCAGCATGGAGGCGCTGGCGCGCTGGCGCCATCCGCGCGAAGGGAATATATCGCCCGCTGTTTTCATTCCGCTCGCCGAGCGATTTGGCCTGGTGACGGGGCTGGGCGAATACGTCTTGCGCGTCGCCTGCCGCGAGTGCGCGAAGTGGCCCGAGCACGTTGGCGTCGCCGTGAACATCTCCGCCGATCATTTCATTCAGGGCGATCTTGTCGCGCAGGTGAAAAACGCGCTCGCCCGCTCTTGGCTGTCGCCCACGCGCCTGGAAATCGAGATCACCGAATCCGCCATCATCAACGACCGTCAGCGCTGCGTCGACACGTTGCGGGAATTGCGCGCGCTTGGCGTCCGGATCGCGCTCGACGACTTCGGCACTGGCTACTCCTCGCTGAGTCACATCTGCGGTTTTCCGCTCGACAAGATCAAGATCGACAAGTCGTTCGTGGACGGAATCGCCGACTCCAATGGCAAGGCCGCCATCATTTCCGCGACGATCAATATCGCGCGCGCGATCAATGTTCGCACGACGGCGGAAGGCGTTGAAACGCGCGAGCAGCTCGCCCTGCTTCAGGCCGCTGGCGTCGATGAGATCCAGGGTTACCTGCTTGGCAAGCCCAATCGCGCCAGCGACTGGGAGTTCATTGACGGAACCGTTCGGCCCGCCGTCGCCACCGCCGCGGCCGCCTGAGTTCAGGCGAGTTCGATGACGTCCACCGTCGCGCCCAGCGCCGCGACGGCGATGTCGACCACGTGCCGGTGATGGGTGAAGACGATGGGCTGCGCGCCCTCGCCCAGCGTCGCCAGCGTTTCCAGCGCGTAACGCGTGCGCGCGTCGTCGAAGCTGGCGAATATGTCGTCGACGATGAAGGGGGCCGGCTCCGCGCGGGCGCCGTAATCCTCGACATAGGCGAGCCGCAGCGCGAGGTAGAACTGATCGCGGGCGCCCTCGCTCAGGCCTTCGACGGGAACGCTCTCGCCACTCGCGCGCCGCGCGACGAGCCTCGCGTCGTCCGCGTCATCGTATTGCTGTTCGATCGCCGCGTAGGCCCCCCCGGTCAGCGAGCGGAGCAGCGCGCCGGCCCGGCTCAGCAGCGGGTCGGCGCGCGAGGCGCGATGCTTTTCAAGCGTTGTTTCCAGCAGCAGCGACCCGATCCGCAGGATTGACCATTCGCGCGCCAGAGCGACCATCTCGGCCTCGGCGCCGCGCCTTGCCTGCATGGCGCGTTCCGCGGCTTCGCCCTCGCCAAGGGCGTCGCGGTTCTTCGTAAGGGCGTCGTGCTCGGCGTAAACCCGGTTTTCCTCCTCCGCGAGCAGCTTTTCCTCGCGCTGGGCGGCGTCCGCCTCGGCCCCCGCCCGATCCGGATCGAAGGAAGCGAGATCGGCGCGGACCACCGTTTCGTCGAGGCCATCGGCGGCGATGGCGAATTCCCGCCGCGCGATGTCCAGCGCCTCGGCGGCCCGGTCGCGCGCGTCGAGACGTTGCCGCAGCAGGCTGAGATCGGCGCCGGGCGGCGCCCGTTCCGCGAGCGCGTCGCGGTGGGCGCGGGCGGCCGCGAGCGCGTCTCCGGCGGCGGTCAACGCAAGTTCGAGTTCGCCCCGCTGGCGCGCCAGTTGTTCCCGGCGACCTTCCAGCGCGGCGGCCGCGGTCAGGCGTTTGTGCAGTGTTTCGACCGCGTCCATGGGCGACGCGGCCGCGAGTTCGGGCGCCAGTTCCTCCACCAGACCGGTCACGCCGGCCTCGAAGCGTTCCATGTCGCGCTTCATGCCGTCGACGCGGCGAAGCCGGTCAGCGCGGTTCGCCAGCGGCGTTGGCGCCGACCGCCACGCCTCAAGGGCGGCGCCGGCCGCCTCGCGGGAATCCTCGGGGCGCAGGCCCAGAACCGGCGCGACGCGCGCCCAGCGGGTCAGCCAGCCGGCCCGGCGGGCGATGGCCGCCTCGTGGTTGGCGCGCAGGCCCTCAAGCCGCGGTTGCGCGTCGGCGCGCCGGGTTTGCAGGTCGCGCGCGGCCGTCCATGGCGCTTCAAGGGCGCGCAGCCGCTCCTCGACCCGCGCCGCCATGCGGCCGACGTCGAGCCCCGGCAGGGGCGGCAAACCGGCTTCGAGGCTCAGCGCCTCCAGCGGCGGCGCGAGCCGGGCGAGGTCGGCGGCGAGCGCCTCGAGGTTGGCGCGGCGCGTGGTCAGGGCGGCGCGCCGTTCAAGCAGCGCCCGTAGCGCGGCCAGCCAGCCCGCCATCTCGCCGGGTGTCGTGGGCGCGACCCCCGTCGGCGCCCATGCGTCGGCCCAGCGACGCGATAGGTCGGCGGCCCGCGCCTCCGTCGTCGAAAGTCGTTGTTCGGCGGCGTGGATTTGTTCATTGCGGCGCGCGAGGTCTTCCTCTGCCGCGCGATGGCGCGACACGCGGTCGGCGTCGCGCGCGGCCTCGTCGGCGAGGGCGTCGGCCTCGGCGGCGGCGACCTCGTAACGCGACACGGCGCTGGCCAGCGCGGCGCCGGTCGGGGCGGCCCCGTCGCCAAAGAGCGCGCGCCGCAGAACGGCCCAAGCGTCGTCGCGCGCGCCGCGGGCCGCGGCGATGCGCTCGGGCGTGGGCACGGGTCGACCGGCCGCCAGCGCCTGCAAGCGCGCCGAAACGCTGGCCGCTTCCTCGCGCGCGGACGCAAGCGCCGCCCGCGTGGCGCGCGCCTCGACGTCCGCTTCCTCAAAGGCCGCGCGAAATCCCTGAAGCGCTTCGGCCGTCGGCGGGGCCATCCGGGCCATTCGATCGAGGTCGCCAACCGGGGGCGACAGCCGCGCGGCCTCGTCGTCGAGCGCGCGCAGATCGCCGGCAAGTCGCGCCGCCTCGCGATCATGGTCGCGGGCGCGTTCGGGAACGTCGCGAAAGACCGCCTGCTTTTCGCGCAAGGGCGCGGGATCGACGAGGCCGCCGCGCGCGGCGTCCTCGCGGTCGAGCTTGTCGAGCCCGTCGCGTTCGCGCGCGATGGCGTCCTCCAGGCCCCGCAATTCGCCATCGAGCTTTTCGCCCTCGCGGATCAGCGCCGCGATGTCGGCCAGCGCGGCGGCGGTGGGGCGGCGGGCCTCCAGCTCCCCGATATCGGCCAGACCCAGGCTGGCGGCGATTTCCAGCGCCTCCGCTTGATACCCGTCCGCCTCCGCCTGCACGCGCGGGCGATCGCTCACCGCTTTACGATAGGCGCCGAGATCGCGATGCAGCGCCGCGATTTCGGTTCCGCGCGCGATCAGCGCGCGATCGACCTCGATGGACGCGAGTTCGCTCGTGGCCTTCTCGACGCGCGCGCGCGCCTCGGCCTGAAGGCTCTCCGCCGACGACACGTCCCCCAGCGCCTTGCCGAGTTCCGCGCCAAAGCCGCGCGGCGGATCGCCCGCCGCGACGAGGCCGGCCAAGGCCGTTTCGGCTGAGTCGATGGCCGCGACCCGCGGCTTCAACCGTGTCAACCGGTCGATCGCGCGCAGCCGAGTCGCGACCTCGGCGCGGCGCGCCTTGATCTCCTCCATCCGCGCGGCGCGCGCGGCGATGTCCTCTTGCAGCTTGCGCCACGCCCCGGCGGTAAGTTCGCCCTCGCGCAACGCCTTGCGGGCGGCGGCATGGCGCGCCTCCGCCTCGTAAAATTTCCGTTGCCGGGCGCGCGGCGTGAAAATGGCGTCGGCTTCCGTGTCCAGATTTTTCCGTAGCTCGGCGAGGCCGCGCAGGCCGGCCGCGGCGGCCATCAGGCTTTCGCCCGCGTCGCCGCGGTTTTTCAGGATTTCATCCGCGCCCGCGCGCAGGGCGCCGGCGTCCAGCCCAAAGGCGCGCGAAAAGACGTCGCGCGTCAGACCGCCGAGAAACGGGATCAGCGCGTCATCGGGCAGTTCGCCGCCCTCGGGCGATAGCAACGTCCGCGCCCGGCCCTTGCGACGCGCGAGGGAAAGCCGCCGGCCATCGCGCGCGACGAGTTCGCCGCCCACGCGCAGGTCGCTTGACTTGTGCAGGAAATCGATGGTGACGCGTTCGGGAAAGCCGAACAGCAGGTCGCGCGTCGCGGCGAGCGCCGTGCTCTTGCCCGCCTCGTTGGGGCCAAAAACGACATGCGCGCGCGCGTCGGGACGGAAGCGCAGCGAACGATCGGTGAAGCAGCCGTATTTCTGGAGATTGAGCGCGCGGAACCGCATGGTCAGGCCCCGGCGCGCGCGAGCACGATGGCGCGCGCCTCGGCGATCAGCGCGTCCATGTCTTCCGCCAGCGGTGTGTCGTCTCGCGTCGCCTCGCCTGGCAGCTTGGCCGCGATCTGGCCCACCGCCTCCAGCGCCCTGCGCCTGAGGTTGGGATCATCAACGCAGTCCGCGATCATCGCGTCGAGGTCGATCGACGACAGATCATGCCCCGCCGTGGCGCGCGCCGGGAAAATCGTTTCCAGCGAAAGCTTTTCCAGCCACGCGTCGTCGTGGATTTGCTGCGCGAGCGCGAGAACGTCGTCGAAAAGTTGCGAGCGCCCGGCGCGCAGTGCGTGGTCGAGCGTTGTTTCGCCCACGAGCCGGACCCGCGCGGCGACGGCGCGACCGCGCGCATCTACCAGCAACGGGCGCAAGTCCGCGCCAACTTTAGCCAAGGCCTCCGCGGTCGTCGCGGCGCTGGAGATATCGATAATGGCTTCAACCCAGCGCGCGCGGTCCACGATTTCGCGCCTGACGCGGTCGATCCGTCCGTCGACGACATCGACGAAGACGGCGCCCTTTTCGCCGGTCTCGCGCACGCTTCGCCCCTGCGTGTTGCCGGGATAGACGATCCATGGGTCGCGATGCAGCTCCTGATACGCGTGGACATGCCCCAGCGCCCAGTAGTCGTAGCCGCGCGCGACGAGTTCCGCGACCGAGCAGGGCGCGTAGGTCGCGTGTTTGGCGTTGCCCTCGCAGGATGTATGCAGCATGCCGATGTTAAGCCAGCCGGCGCGCGGCGCGGGGTAATCCACCGCCCAGTTTTCATTGACCGCGCGATCGGGAAAGCTTCGCCCGTGGATCGCGACTTTCAGCGCCGGCAGTTCATGGGTCTCGGCGCGCCGCGTGGAAAACTGGATGACGTTGTCGGGCAGGGGAATGGTGCGCGTCACCACGCTTTCGGCGTCGTGGTTGCCCTTGATCAGATAGACCGGAATATCAGCGCGGGCGAGGCGCGCCGCTTGCCGGTTGAAGAACAGGCCGATGCCGTTGTCTTGCCAGTCGCCGTCGTAGAGATCGCCGGCGATGAGCGCGAAAGCCACCTTTTCCGCGATGGCGCGCGTCACGAGATCGGCGAAGGATTCACGGCAGGCCGCCGCGAATTTCTCCGCCACGGCCGCGTCCTTCAGGGCGAGCCCGCTCATGGGGCTGCCCAGATGAATGTCGGCGCAATGCAGGAAGGTGAAATTCATGGCGCGTCCGCGCGACAGCGATTCGGGCCGCCAGCATAGACCATTCGGCGGCTAGCGGCGCCGCGCGTTCAGTTGCCGCCGGCTTGCCCGTACAGGGGCTTCAGCCGGCCGGCGAGTTCGGCGGGCAGGGCGCCGACCTCCGCCACGAGCGATTGCAGCGCCTCGCCGCGCATCGGGCTCAGGCCGACGCGCGCCTGCCCGAGGTCGGCGATGAAGTCGGGATCGGCCATGGTTTCATCAAAGGCGCGCCGCAGCGCCTCCACCCTGTCGGCGGGCGCGTCCGGGGTGGTGAAAAAAGCCGACCCCACCTCGCTGGCGTTGACGACGGCGGCCAGCAGGCTTTTTTGCTCGGGCGTGGACGCCAGTTCAACCGCCGTCGGAACATTCGGCAATTCGGGATGCCTCGCGAGGGCGAATTGCACGATGAGCCGCGCATCGCCATTGGCGATCCAGTCGGGATGCAGGGTTTTCAGCGTTTCCCAGCCGGTGCAATGGCCCTCGGCCTCGCCGCGCTCAACCGCAAGCATGGCCTCGGCCGAGCCGCGATAGCCCATGACCAACCGGAACCGCGCGCCGATCACATTATCGAGCACGGTTGGATAGATCGACACGGCGGAGCCCGCCCCCGTACCCGCCAACGTCGATTCCCGCGCGCGCGCGTCCGCTATGTTGGCGACGGGCGAGCGCTTCGCCATGAAGATGACGTTGACCAGCGAATTGACACGACCGAGCCAGTTGAAGGCGGATGTCCTGAACCGCGCGCCCGCCGTGCCGAGCCGCTCGTCGAGCGGCGCCGTCGGCGCGATCATGCCGATGGAGGTTCCGTCGCGCGGCGCCTGCGACGTCATGTAATTGGCGGCGAGAAAGCTGCCGGCGCCCGGCATGTTGCGCACGATGATCGACGGCTTGCCCGGAATATGCGCGCCCATGCGCTGGGCCAGCGCGCGCGCGTAAACGTCGTTGCTCGCGCCGGTCGGATAGCCCACAATGATTTCGATGGCGCGTCCGCGATAGAAGGCCTCGACGCCTTGCGCGCGCGCCGCGCCGCCCGGCGCCAGTAAGCCGCCCAGCAAGATGGTCGCCGACAGGGCCCTCGATCCCGATCGCATCGCGTTTTCCTCCCGTCGCGGGGTTTTTCATGCGGCGCCGTGTGGCGACGTCGTCCCCGTCGAACCGAGGAACAATGCGCGAGGCGCCGTGGCGGGTCAATCAAGGCGAGGTCCGGCGGCAAGCGCCACGCGACAGGT
Organism: uncultured Hyphomicrobiales bacterium; assembly: GCA_903861645.1. GTDB lineage: Bacteria > Pseudomonadota > Alphaproteobacteria > Rhizobiales > Beijerinckiaceae > Terripilifer. The sequence continues at coordinate 104,707 of CAIOVE010000085.1, read as the reverse complement.
TGGCCGCCCCGTTGCTTGCGCGTAAGGTTCCCGTTGAGTCGTTCCCTCGCGCGTAAACCCCGCATGACCGATCAACCGTCGGCCCAGAACCCAGAATTCCTTTTTCCGCTCTGGATGCGCGCCTTCGTGCGCGGCAACGCGCTCGGCCTGATTGTCGTGGCGCTGCTTATTGGCGTGCTCAGCGCGATCTTTGTCTCGGCGCTGAACGCCGCGTCGCAATTCGCGCATGAAATCCTGTTTGGCCTGCCCCGCGGCGAGCATCTGTCGGCCGCCCATCATCTGCCCTGGGCTCGGGTGCTTATTGTTCTCACGTCCGGCGGCGCCGTGCTGACGCTCGTCTCGCTTTTGGTGGGCAAGCGCTTCGCCGCGCGAACCGCCGACGCGATCGAGGCCAACGCCTTGCACGGCGGTCGACTTTCCATTGGCGGCAGCCTCTACATCGTGCTGCAAACGCTCATATCGAACGGCTGTGGCGCGGCGGTCGGGCTGGAGGCCGCCTACACCCAGATTTGCGCGGCGGCCGCGTCGCGGATTGGCCGCGCGTTGTCGGCGCGGCGCTCCGACATACGCCTGCTGGTGGGCTGTGGCGCGGCGGGCGCCATCGCGGCGGCGTTCGACGCGCCGATCGCCGGCGCCTTCTATGGCTTCGAGGTCGTGCTGGGCGCCTATAGCGTCGGTTTGCTCGTGCCCGTGGCGACGAGCGCCGTGGTCGCCAGCCTCCTTGCCGGCATGATCAGCGGTCACGGCATCCTCGATATTCCCGTCGCGTCCCAGCGATTTTTCGCGCCGGCGCTGGGGCATGTGTTCCTGCTGGCGGGCCTGTCCGGTTTTCTGGGCATAGTCGTCATGAAGGGCGTCGCCCTCGTCGAGCGTGTTCTCGTCGTCGCGCGGGTGCCCGCGATGGCGCGGCCCATTCTGGGCGGTGCGGTTGTCGCCTGTCTCGCGATGCTGTCGCCGGCGGTCATGGGCTCCGGCCACGGAGCCTTGCAGGAAAACCAGTTTCAGGGTCTGCCGCTCGGCGCGCTGGCGCTCATCATCGTGGTGAAATGCGCGGGTTCGGCGGTGTCGCTGGGCGCGGGCTTTCGCGGCGGTCTGTTCTTCGCCTCCCTGCTGATCGGCGGCACCTTCGGACGCTTCTACGCCGAGACGATCAACACGCTGACGCCTTTCAATTTCGATCCCGGCGCCGCCGCCGTCACGGGCCTCGCCGCCTTTGGCGCGGGCGTGCTGGGCGCGCCGATGACCATGACCGTGCTGGCGCTCGAAATCACCGGGGATTTTCGCATCGCCGTCTTCGCGCTTGTCGCCGCGGCCGTGTCCACCGTCATCGTGCGCGAGAATTTCGGCTATTCATTCGCCACCTGGCGATTCCATCTGCGCGGCGAGACGATCCGCGGACCGGCGGACATCGGCTGGATGCGCGAACTCACCGTGGAGCGCCTCATGCGGCGCGGCGCGCCGACGGCGCCGGAAAGCATCACCATCGGCGAGGCGCGCAAGATGTTTCCGGCGGGCTCGGAAAAGCAGTTCTTTCTGGTGGACCCGGAGGGGCGATTTCGCGCGATCGTGCTGACGGGCGATCTGCACGCCAGCGACCTTGCGCCGGAAGGGCCGGTCAACGCGCTCGCGCTGGCGCGCGACGCGGCCCTGACGCCGGAGATGGGGGCCCGCGACGCGCTCGCGGCCTTCGAGGAGAACGAATGCGACGTGCTGGCGGTGATCGATTCGCGCGAATCCCGCCACGTCATCGGCATTCTGACCGAGGCTCACGCGCTGCGCCGCTATGGCGACGAGCTTGAGCGTCGCCATCGCGCCGTCATCGGGCAGTAAGGCTTTCGCGGCGACCGGACGTCGGCGCCTCAGTCGGCGGCGCCCTGCGTCACGCCGCCATCCACGAGCAATTCGGCGCCGTTCATGAAGTAGCCCGCGTTGGACGCGAGCAGCAGGGCCGCTCCCTTGAGATCGTCCGGCTGGCCCATGCGCCCCATGGGGCAATATTTGCCGAAAAACGCCTGAGTGGCGGGATCCTTCAGCCGGCCGCCGGCGATATTGGTGACGACGGGGCCCGGCGCGATGGCGTTGACGCGCACGTTGTAGCGACCGATCTCGACGGCAAGCTGGCGCACGAGATGGGCGACGGCGGCCTTCGACGTGACATAGGGCGCGCCGACGAAAAGCTCCGTCTTGGTCGCCGAGCACGACGAGGTGACGATGATGCTGCCCGACTTCTGGCGCTTCATGTAGGGCAGGGCCGCCTGAATGGTTCGCGCGACCGTGCCGATGTTGAACGACAGCACCCGGTCCCAAAGCTCCACCGGGGCGTTCTCGAAGGCCGTCGCCTCGGGGCGGCTGAGGTCCATGGCCAGAAAGCCCGGCCCCCCGGAAATGCCGGCGTTGGCGAAAACGACATCTAGGCGCCCCGCCCGCCCGACCACCTCGGCGAAGGCCATGTCGAGGGCAGCCTTGTCGCGCACGTCGACCTTCATGCCGCGCGCCTTGCCGCCCTCCGCCGTCAGGCGGGCCACGGCGGCGTCGCGCGCCGCGTCGTCGATGTCGAGGATCGTCACGTCGGCCCCGTTCTCGGCCATGATCTCAGCGTAGCCGAGGCCGATGCCCGAGGCGCCGGCGGTCACCACGGTCACGAGCCCCTCGACACTGAACAATTCCGCCGCCTTCATCGCGTTTCCCCCTTGGCGACACATCGCGCCCTCGCGGCGACTATAGCTGGCGGCGGGCCGCGCGCCAGACGGGGATGTCACGTTCCGGTTGTGCCCCCCGGCGGGCTCCCTTATACCTCGCGCGCCTTCCGGTCCGGACAAACGGCGCAAGCGATTCATGGCCACCCTGTATCATCATCCCCTCTGCCCGCATTCGCGTTTCATTCGGATCGTTCTGGCCGAGTACGGTCTTGAAGCGGAGCTGGTGGAGGAGCGCGCCTTCGAGCGGCGACGCGAATTTCTGGCCCTCGACCCCGCCGGCCAGACGCCGGTGCTGGTCGACAACGACACCGGCGTCGTGCCGGGCGCCAACATCATCGCCGAATATCTCGATGAAACGCGCGGTCTGGCGCTGGGCGACCGCCGCCTGCTGCCGGAGGGCCCGGCCGCCCGCGTCGAGGTGCGCCGCCTGATGGAGTGGTTCAACGCGAAATTCTTCGTCGAGGTGTCGAACCCGCTGGTCACCGAGAAGATCTACAAGCGCTTCATGCCGCACGAGCAGGGCGGCGGCGGCCCGGACATGGAGCTGGTGCGCGCGGGGCGCAACAATATCCGCTATCATCTGCGCTACATTGGCTGGCTCACCGGCCAGCGTAACTGGCTTGCTGGCGACGACATGAGCTATGCCGATCTCGCGGCGGCGGCGCATCTGTCGAGCGTGGATTTTCTGGGCGACGTGCCATGGTCCGAGGACGAGGCGGCGAAGAACTGGTACGCGCGGGTCAAGTCGCGCCCGTCGTTCCGCGCGCTGTTGAACGATCGGCTGCCGGGCCTGACCCCGTCGCCGTCCTACGCGAACCTCGATTTCTGACGCCCGGTTTTCGCGCCGCGCTCGCCGACCGGGCGCGGGAGCTTGGCTTCGACGCCTGCCGCGTCGCAGCCCCTGATTCGATCCCGCTCGCGCCTGGGCGCCTCGCCGACTGGCTCGCCGAGGGCGCCGCCGGCGACATGGACTGGATGGCGGAAACGGCCGCGCGTCGCGGCGACCCGCGCGCGCTCTGGCCCGATGTCCGCTCAGTCATCATGCTCGCGGTGAACTACGGCCCCGAGGGCGATCCGCTGGCGACCGTGGCGCGACCCGAGGCGGGCAACATTTCCGTCTATGCGCGCCATCGCGATTATCACGACGTGATCAAGGGGCGGCTCAAGACGCTCGCCGGCTGGCTCGTGGCGCGGGCCGGCGGCGACGTGAAGGTTTTCGTCGACACCGCGCCGGTGATGGAAAAGCCCCTCGCCATGGCCGCCGGGCTCGGCTGGCAGGGCAAGCACACCAATCTCGTCTCGCGCGACTTCGGTTCGTGGCTGTTTCTCGGCTCGATCTTCACCACGCTGGAACTCGAGCCCGACGCGCCCGCCGTCGATCATTGCGGCTCCTGCCGCGCCTGTCTCGACGCCTGCCCGACCAACGCCTTTCCAGCGCCCTACCGGCTCGACGCGCGACGCTGCGTTTCCTATCTGACCATCGAACACAAGGGCCATATCGCGCCGGAGTTTCGCGTCGCCATGGGCAACCGCGTTTACGGTTGCGACGATTGCCTCGCCGCGTGTCCGTGGAACAAATACGCACAGGCCGCGCGCGAGATGAAACTGCGGGCGCGCGCCGATCTCGTCGCGCCGCGGCTGGCGGACCTCACGCGGCTCGACGACGCCGGCTTTCGCGCGCTTTTCGCCGGCGGGCCAGTCAAGCGGCTCGGGCACGCGCGCTTTCTGCGCAACGTGCTGATCGCCGTCGGCAATTCCGGCGACGCGGCGCTGGCGGACGTGGCGCGCGAACGGCTCGACCATGATTCGCCGCTGGTGCGCGCCATGGCGGTCTGGGCCTGCGGGCGGCTGCTGCCGCGCGCGGCTTTGGCGGAACTCGCCAACGCGCGCGCGCCGCGCGAACGCGATGAGGCGGTCCGCGCGGAATGGTTGGCGGCGATGGAGACGCGCGCATGAATCTCATGATTTTCGGCTTGGGCTACAGCGCGCGGCATTTCATCGAGGCGCGCGCCGATCGGTTCGACACAACAGCCACCGTCACCACGGCGGAAAAGGCGCGCGCCCTGTCGAGGCCCGGTCGCGACGTGCGCGTGTTTTCGCCCGACGAGCGCGATGCCGGGATCGAGAAAGCCATCGCCCGCGCCGACGCTGCGCTGGTCTCCATCGGCCCCGACGAAGACGGCGATCCCGCGTTGCGCGCCTATGGCGACGCCCTCGCGCGGGCGGAGCGCCTACGAACAATCGTGTATCTCTCCACCATTGGCGTTTATGGCGATCACGGCGGCGCGTGGATCGACGAGACGACGCCCTGCGAGCCGACGAACGGGCGGAGCCGGCAACGCTTGCGGGTCGAGAACGAATGGCTGGCGTTGGGCGCGCGCGCCGGCAAGTCGGTTCACATCCTCCGGCTCGCGGGCATTTACGGCCCTGGCCAGAACGCGCTCGTCAATCTGCGCAATGGAAACGCGCGGCGCATCGTCAAGCCCGGACAGGTGTTCAACCGGATTCACGTCGCAGACATCGGCGCCGCCATCGACGCATGCCTGACCTACAAGGGCGCGGGCCGTGTCTGGAATGTCTGCGACGACGAACCCGCGCCCGCCGAAGACGTGGTGACATTCGCCGCCGAATTGCTCGGTGTCGAACCGCCGCCGCTTGTCGATTTCGCCACCGCCAGCCTCTCGCCGATGGCGCGAAGTTTTTACAGCGAGTGCAAGCGCGCGAGCAATCGCGCGATGAAGCAGGATCTCGGTGTCAGGCTGACGTATCCCACCTATCGCAAGGCCATGCGCGCGCTGCTGGCGGCGGGCGAGGGCCGCTGAACTACTTCCCCCGCGAAACAATCGCGAGCACGCGCTTCTTCTGCTCGGGCGTCACATTGGCGACGATGGCCATGGCGTTGGCCCGCGAACTCTCGGGATCGAGATATTCGATGATGCGCTCGGTGCGTTCGCCATCGGCGATCAACTGCGGATTGGCGAGCGCGCGGCGCATCGCGTCCTGCAAATAGGCCAGCCGCGCCTTGGGCACGCCGGGCGGCAGGATCATGATCCGGCCTATGCCCTCGATGCCCGAATAGAAATCAATCAGCCATTGCTGATCCGCGTCGAGCCGGGCGGCCTCGTAGATCGTGGGCTTGTCGAGAAACCAGCGCGACTTCTTGCGCGCCACGGTGACGAGGGCGTCGTTCTGCCGCGATTTGACGAAATTGTTGGCCGAGGATTCCGGAATATAGACCGCGTCCATCTCGCCGCGCGTCACGGCGAGCGCCGCCTCGTTGCTGCCGGCGTAGCCCATCACGATCTGGCAATCGAGCCGCAACGCCTCGCAGGTGAAGGCCGCGCCATTGCCGAGGCCATCCGCGGGCCCCGAGGCCGCCCAGCGCCATTTCATTTTGGCGTCGATGGCTTGCTGAACCGTCTTGATCGGCGAATCCGCCTTCACCAGCCACAGGCCGGGAGGCGCGCCAACCGTCGCGAGATAATCGAATTTCGCCAGATCGAACCGCGCGCCTTCCTGATCGGTGATCTGCGCGAAAGCCGCCGACGTGCCGTTGGCGAAGGACATGGTCAGCCCGTCGGGCGGCGATGTGTAAAGGCGGTTGAGCGATATGATGCCGCCGGCCCCCGGCTGGTTCTCGACGATGACATTCGCGCCGAGCGTGGCGCCGAGATAGGGCGCGATCAGGCGCGCGTAGACGTCGTATCCGCCGCCCACGCCCGAGCCGACGATAATGCGCACGGTCTTGCCGGCGAAGAACGCGTGTTCGGCGTCCTGCGCGCGCGCGCCCGACAGCGACAGGCAGGCGGCCACGCAGGCGAGCCAAATCATTATCCCGCGTTTTCCGGCCATTCGCGATCCTCCGTTCATTTGCCGCCTGCGGGGTCGACCAGTTCGGCCGCCCGCGCGACGACATCCTTCGGCGCGTCATAGGCGCGCGCCAGCAATTCCGCGATACGTTCGCCGCTCAGGGGATCGATGTCCAGTTGCGCCCGCGCGGCGTCGGCGATGAATTCGGGGTCTTTCATCGTCCCGTCGAAGGCGCGGCGCAACGCGCCCACGCGATCGGCGGGGACGCCCGGCGGCAACGCGTAGGGCCGGCCCATTTCCTGCCGGATGAGAATGAGTTCCAGCACCTTGCGCGCGGCGGGGTCGGTCACGAGATCGAGCGCGGCGGGCGTGTCGGGCAGATCGGGCAACTTGTCGAAGGCCATCTGCACGAGCACGTGAATCTTCTTGCCGGTGATCCAGCTCGACCGCGACGCCTTGATGGTCGACCACGCGAGGCCGCACACGCCGTCGACCTCGCCCGCCTCCACCGCGATGGCGTCGCCCTGTCCCGGCTCGTAGCCGGCGATGACGTTGAATTTCGTGCCGAGCAACGCGTTGAGCATCTTCGGCACGATCACTGTGTTGGACGTGGCGCCCGCGCCCGCCACGGTCACTTCCGTTCGGCGCGCTTCCTCGATCGTCGTCACCTTGTTGGTGTGCCAGGTCATGCAGATGTTCTGCAGCTTGCCGATCGAGCCCAGCCAGTTGAACCGCCGCGCGTCGAATTGCGCCGCCTTGTTGCCGAACAGAGGATCCATCGCGACGCCATTGGTGTGCGCGGCGATGGTCAGCCCCTCGTGGTCTGAATTCGAGTAGAGCATGTTGGCGGCGGCCATGCCGCCCGCGGCTGGCGCGTTCTTGACGACAATCGCCGGCGCGCCGGGAATATGGCGCGTCACGTAACGGGCGAACACGCGCGCGTAGGCGTCATAGCCGCCGCCGGCGCCGCTGCCGACGAGCAGCGAGATCTGCTTGCCGCGATAGAAATCCTCGACCGGCTCGGCCCGCGCCGGAAGGGCGAGGCAGAGCGCGAGGGCGGCGAATGTCAACGAGGCGCGGCGCGGGGATTCGATCATACGGTTTATCCCGGATTCGTTTCAGAACTCGCGCAACAGGCGTCCAAATCCCTCGATGCGGTCATCGATGCCGCAACGTCGCAGCGCGTCCCAGACGATGCCCTGATGGGCGCCGAGCGCGTTGACGCCGAACTCGTTCTCCAGAATGTCGAGCGCATGCGCGGTCGGCCAGTGCGGCGAGGGAAACAGGATCGTGTCCGCGTCGGGATGCGCGCGCAACAGCTTGCGACCCATCTCGACGGCGGCGTGTTGCGGAATGGCGCCGATGCGGTTGAACGGACTGCCCCAGCACATGCGGCCGACGACCTCGCACTCAAGCATGTGCTCGTAGCTTCTGGATATGCGCGCCGTGTCGCTCTCCGCGTAAGGGTGCGCCAGCACGGCCTTCCTGACGCCGAGCTTGCGGCCGGCGGCGGTTTGCGCCGAGGCGCTGGTCGACACCTTCACGCCCAGTTCCTTTTCGAGCGCGACGTAGAATTCCTCGGCGTTGGCGAAGCCCTTGTGCTGGTTGATCGGCACGCCGCCGAGACAGACGAGATCGACGCCCGCCGCCTTCATCTCGCGCGCCGCCCGCAGACTGATCTCGTAGGAATCGTCAAGCTCGTCCTTGGTGCGCGTGATGATGGCGAGCGACGTCACCGACAGCGAAACGCCGCGCGGAACAATCTGGTAGAATTCGTAGGGAAACACCTCGGTCGTCAGCGGCGGCGAGGTGTAGCCGATGCGCGCGCGATAGCCATAGGGTTTCGGATCGGGTTCCGCCGCCATGCCGTTTCCTCCGTTTTGACCAGTATGCGATGATGGAGGCCACGCCCGCAAGCTGGCGCGCGCGTCCGCTTCGCGCTAGGCTGCGCGCCAATATCAAACACCGAGGGAACGCACGTGATCGTCGACTTCCAGACCCACTACACGCCGCCGGAATTGCAGAAGGGCGATCCGACGCGCATGACCGTCCAGCTCGACGAAAACGGCAATCCCAATTACCTGCTCAATCCGCTGCTGACGGATGTTCAGGCGTTCCTGCGCATGATGGACCGCACGGGCATCGACGCCTGCGTGCTGTCGAGCGGTCCGGGCTTCGACCAGCCGGATGTCGGCAAATGCAAGCTCATCAACGATCGCCTGCGCGAGATCGAGAAGGAGCATCCCGGCCGTTTCGTCGGCCTCGCCCACGCGCCGATGCTGAACGTCGCGGAAATGCAGGCTGAACTAAAGCGCTGCGCGGTTGATCTCGGCTTTCCCGGCATCGTCATCGCGTCGGAAATCCAGGGCTTGCCGCTCGACCACGAGGCGCTCCGGCCGTTCTGGAAAACGGTCGCCGACCTCGGTCTTTATGTTTTCGTGCATCCGCTACCCAACGTTATCGCGTGGCCGCAGATGTACGCCGACGATCTCGGTCGTATTCTCGGCTGGGAGTTCTCGCTGATGACCGCGACCCTGCGTCTCATCAACTCCGGCGTGCTCGACGACATTCCTCATCTCAAGGTGCAGTTCTCGCACTTCTCCGGCGGCATCGGTCGCTACATGACGCGCATCAAGGGTTTTCAGCAGCGGAGCGTCTGGGGCACGAGCGACATTCCCCGCCACAACCGCCAGCCGAAAAAGAGCCTCGATCATTACATCAACGAGCGGCTCTATTACGATTTCGCCGGTTGGGCTGGCCCCGATCCCTCGGCGACGTGGGGCGCGCAATGGGTGCGCCACGGCCTCGCCGAGGTGCCGCTGTCGCAATGCGTGTTCGCGACAGATTATCCGCAGGCCGTGCGCGACCCCGAGGAAATCGCCGGCTACGTAAACGCCGTGCGCGCCATCGACGCCAACGCGAAATCGGTGCTCGAGGGCGCGAACGTGTCGAAGCTCATTCCCGACATCAAGGATCGTCTCGCCCGCCGCAAGGCGTGAGGCGTTCTATCTGAGCTTCATGAAGCTCGCGAGGTCCGCGTTGAACCGCGCGGGATCCTGCAGGAAGGAGAAGTGGCTGACGCGCGGCTGGATGAGCAAGCCGGCGTCGGGAATGAGCGCCGCCATCTCCTCCGTGTGCGGGCGCTTGATCGCCTCGTCGTGATCGCCATCGACGATCCACGTGGGCGTGTGGATCGCGCGCAATTGCTCCGGCGTGTAATTGGGCTGCGTGTCCCACATTTTCTCGATGGACGCGCGAAAGTCGCCATAGCCTTTCGGTGTTGGCGACAGTTTTTCGTATTCCTTGCCGGCGCGCTCCATATAGGTCGTGAAAACCGGGCTCGACGCGATATCCGCGACCCCGCTCGGGTTGTAATTGGCCGCGAAGGCGAACAACCGGTTCAACCGCTCCGGGTGGCGCATCGCGATGTCGAGTCCGATGATCGCGCCGTCGCTCCAGCCCACCAGCGACACGCGCGAAACGCCAAGACGATCGAGCAAGCCGAGCGCGTCGTCCGCCATGAGTTGATAACCGAAGGGCTTGTCGTCGTGCGAACTGCGGCCATGGCCGCGGCTGTCCATCACGATGACGCGATAACGCCGCGCCAGCGAACGCACCTGCAAGCCCCAGTAATCCGCGTTGGCGAGGCCGCCATGCAGCATGAGGATCGGCTCGCCGGCGCCGAATGTCGCGTACCAGATGTTGGCCCCGTTGATCGGCGCGAGGCCCGCGCTCGTCGCCCGCGGCAGGGTCGGCGTCGGCGGCAGCGTCATCCATGGGTCATCGGCGCGCGCGATGACGGTAGCCGACAGGAGCATGAAAAGGGCGAGCATCATTCGACGCATGTGGCCTCCAAAGGTTGCCCCATCCTAGCGGGACTGGCGAGCCGGCGAAAACCCGCCACATCGCGTTCGCGAACCACGCTCGACAGCTCGCGCGCGATCCTGTATCGAGCCGTCTTAGAGCTCTAAGATTTTAGGTCGGTGCTCCGGCCCCTCGCTAGAGCGCGGCTGGCCTGCTAAGGGAATACGCGGGGCTGGCGCATAAGTATCGCCGGGAAGGGGAAATCGATGCTCGGGAAGTCAATCGCGCGGCTCGCCGCCGCGGCCATGCTCGTTGGCGCGCTTGGGGGCGCGGCCCGCGCCACCGATCCCTACCGGATTCACGTGGTCATGCCCTTGACCGGCGGCGGGTCGTTTCTTGGCAAGGGCCAGCAGCAGACGCTGGAGGCGCTCAAGGCGCTGACCAACAAGGAAGGCGGCATCGCCGGCCGCGACGTGGAATTCGTCTATCACGACGACCAGTCGAGCCCGCAGACGGCGGTGCAACTCGCCAACGCCGTGATTTCCGAGAAGCCCTCCGTGATGATCGGCTCCAGCCTCGTCGCCATGTGCAACGCCATCGCGCCATTGCTGAAGTCGGGACCGTTCGACTATTGCCTGTCGCCCGGCGTGCATCCGCCGGCGGGCTCCTTCCAGTTTTCCACCAACATCGACACGCGCGATCTGATGGATGTCCTGCTGCGCTACTTCAAGTCGCGCGGCTGGACCAGGATCGCCTTCATGACGTCCACCGACGCCTCCGGTCAGGACGCCGAGCGCGGCTTCGACGAGATGCTCAAGCTGCCCGAGCACGCGGGCGTCACCATTGTCGAGCGTCAGCGCTTCAATCCGACGGACGTGTCGGTGTCGGCGCAGATCGAGCGCGTCAAGGCGGCCCAGCCGCAGGCCTTCGTCGCATGGTCGACGGGCGCGCCCATCGCGACGATTCTCAAGGCGACGTTCCAGGCCGGTCTCGACGTTCCCTTCGCCACGACCAATGGCAACCAGACCTTCGCCCAGTTCGACCAGTACAAGGACTTCATGCCGAAGGAGGTCTATATCCCGACCTCCGTCTATCTGGCGCATGACGGCCTCTACAAGCTCGATCCGCTGGTCGAGGAACAGCAGGCGAAATTCTACGCGGCGCACAAGGCCGCGGGCATCACGCCCGACAACATGGCGGCGCTGGTGTGGGATCCGGCCAACATGATCATTGCCGCCCTGCGCAAGCTTGGCCCGGCGGCGACGGCGGAGGACGTTCGCGCCCATATCGCCAGTCAGACGAGCTACGCCGGCCTTGTGGGCGTCCATGATTTCAAGGCGGTTCCGCAGCGTGGCCTGACCAACAAGAACGCCATCGTCTCGCGCTGGGACGCGTCCATCCATAACTGGGTTCCGGTCAGTCTGCCGACCGGTCTCGCGCTGACGAAGTGACGAGCCGGATCCGATCGTGACGGGATTTTTTCAGATCGTCATCGGCGGCCTGTTGCAAGGCGGCGTCTTCGCCGCCGTCGCGCTGGGCTTTTCGCTGGTCTATCGCGTGACGGGCGTCGTCAATCTGTCCCAGGGCGCCTTTTGCGTTCTGGGCGCCATGGCGATGTATTATTTTCAGGTGGCTTTCGGCTGGCCGACGCCCATCGCCGCGGCGGCGTCCGTTGTGTCGGTCGTCGCGTTTGGCCTGATCGTCGGCGCGACGACCTTCGTGCCGGCGGTCGCCAAGCTGCCGGTCAGCAGCACGCTGGTGTTGACGGCTGGCCTGCTGACGTTCTTCGAGGGCGTCGCGCTGATCGTCTGGGGCAATCAGCCCTACGCGTTGCCACCCTTCTCGGGCGAGGCGCCGGTGTCGTTTGGCGCGCTGCGGGTGCCCTCGCAAGGTCTGTGGCTCGCGGGCGGCATCGCCGCGATGATCCTGGCGTTGTGGTTTCTGGTCTATCGCACGGCGCTCGGACGCGCCTTGCAGGCCTGCGCCGAGAACGCCATGGCGGCGCGGCTCATGGGCATCGATACGCCGCGCATGATGTTGCTGTCCTTCGGCCTCGCCGCCGCCATCGGCGCGTCGAGTGGCCTGCTGGTCGCGCCCATCACGTCGTTGCAGTTCGATTCGGGCGGATTCTTCACAACGTCGGGCTTCATCGCGGTGGCGATCGGCGGCATGGGCAGTTTCGCCGGCTCCATCGTGGGCGGCCTGCTGCTGGGCGTCGCCGAACAACTCGCCGCTTATTATGTGTCGTCGCTGTTCGCCAACACGCTGGCGCTCCTGCTGTTGCTCGCGATGCTGCTGTGGCGTCCGAATGGCATGTTCTCCAGCGGACCAGTCCGCCGTGTCGACGTTCGTTCGGACGCCGTCGTTCATCGCGCGTTGATTCGCCTGCCCGATGGGCGGCTCGTGGCGCTGGGACTCGGGCTGCTCGTCGTGCTCGGCGTGTTGCCGGTGTTGCCGCTGCCCAATGGCGTGCTGTCGTCGCTGACGATTTCGATGATCCTGTTCATCGCCGTGCTGGGTCTTGACGTGCTCATGGGCTGGGCCGGACAGGTCAGTCTTGGACAGGCCGGCTTCATGGCGATTGGCGGCTACACGGCCGCCATCCTCGCCACCAATTACGACTGGTCGCCGTTGGCCGGAGTCGCCGCGGGCATGGCGCTCAGCATCGCTTGCGCGCTGGCGCTGTCGCTGGTGACGGGCCAGTTGCGCGGTCATTATCTCGCGCTCGCGACGCTGACTTTCGGCCTGCTGGTGGATTCGCTCACCGTCGGCCTGATCAATGTCACGGGCGGCCCCTCCGGCCTTGTCGGCATCCCCTCGTTCTCGCTCGGATCGTTCGATTTCGATACGTCGGCGCGCATGTACTGGCTGGCGCTGGGCGTCGCCGCCGTCGCCGTCTTTATCCTCGAAGGCGGCATGCGCTCGCAATTTGGCCGCGCGTTGCAGGCGGTGCGCACCGATCAACTCGCCGCGGCCGCGCTCGGCGTCAACGTCGGTCGCGTCAAGCTCGCGGCCCTGTGCATTTCTTCGGCGCTGGCCTCGCTGTCGGGCTCGCTCTACGCGTTCAACTTCCACTTTCTGTCGCCGGAAATGGTGGCGACGCCGCGCTCCTTCGAGATGATCGCCATGCTCGTGCTCGGCGGCGAGGGCACGCTCGTCGGCGGCCTGTTCGGCGCGCTGGTGCTGACCATGCTGCCGACGCTCGTGCAGGGCCTCGCGCTCTACAAGACCGCCGCCGAGGGCGCCTTGCTGGTGGCGACCTTCCTTTACCTTCCGGAAGGCCTGTTCGGCCGTTTCGCCATGTTGCTTTCGCGCGTGGGCCGTCGCGCCGCGCCGGTCAAGGGAGCGCCCGCGCCATGACGACGCCCGCGCTGGAAGTCGCGGCGGTCTCGCGCCGCTTTGGCGGATTGCTCGCCGTCGATGGCGTGACGTTTTCCATCGCCCAGGGCGGCCTGAGCGCGCTCATCGGCCCCAATGGCGCCGGCAAGACGACGCTGTTCAACGCCATCACCAACCTGTTTCCGCCGACCTCCGGCGAAGTGCGCTTCATGGGCCGCTCGCTAACGGGGCTCGACGCCCGCCGCATCGCGGGCCTCGGCCTCATCCGCACGTTCCAGACCGCGCGCGTCTTTCCCGGCATGACCGTGCTGGAAAACGCCCTCGCGGGCGCGCACATGCATGTCGGCGCCACGGCGCTGGCGCAGATGTTTCGGCTGCCCGGCGCGCGCGCCGAGGAACGCGCCCTGCGCGACAAGGCGGGCGCCTTGCTCGATCTCATCGGCCTGTCGGCCTTTCGCGACGCCGCCGCGACCGACCTGCCCATGGGCGCGCAGAAAAATCTGGAGGTCGTGCGCGCGCTGATGGCAAATCCGCGCATGCTGTTGCTTGACGAGCCGGCGGCCGGCCTCAACGACAGCGAGACCGCCGACCTCGCCGCGCTGCTCACCGCCATTCGCGACATCGGCGTCACCATCATGGTGGTCGAGCACAATATGTCGTTGGTCATGGGCATCGCCGATCAGGTCATCGTGCTCGACGCGGGGAAGCTCGTCGCCATCGGCGCCCCGGCCGACATTCAGGCCGATCGCCGCGTGATCGAAGCCTATGTGGGCCTGGAGGACTGACATGCTCGAGACGCGTGGACTCTCCGCCGGTTATGGTCGCGACACCGTGCTGCATGACATCGATCTGGTGGTGCGCCCCGGCGAAATCGTCGCGCTCATCGGCGCCAATGGCGCCGGCAAGTCGACGCTGGTGAAGGCGATTTCCGGCCTGCTGCCGGCGCGCGCGGGCGAGGTGCTGCTCGATGGCGCGCGCATCGACGCGCTCTCGCCGCGCGAACGCGTGTTGCGTGGCGTCTGCCTCGTGCCCGAGGGCCGGCAGACTTTTGGCGGCCTGTCGATCGAGGCCAACCTGCGGCTCGGCGCCTTCGCCCGCGGCCGCCTCGAACCCGCCGCGCTGAAGGAACTGATCGACGCCTCTTGCGCGCCCTTTCCCATCCTGCTGCCGCGCAGGCACGAGCCCGCCGCCAATCTGTCCGGTGGTCAGCAGCAGATGCTCGCCATTGCCCGCGGCCTGATGTCCACGCCCAAGGCGCTGATGCTCGACGAGCCGTCGCTGGGCCTCGCCCCCGCGCTGGTTTCGGAAATATTTCGCCTCATCGCCGAACTGCGCGCGCGTGGTTTCGCGATCCTGCTGTCGGAGCAGAACGCCCGGCAAAGTCTGGCGATTTCCGACCGCGCCTATGTCATCGAGAACGGCCGCATCACGACGGGCGGCGCGGCGCGTGACATTCTCGCCTCCGCCGACATCGCGGAAAAATATCTCGGCGTCGGTCACCGCATCGGCGATTCCGCGGGCGCGCGGCAGGTCGCGATGACCGCGCGTTTGCGCGAGATCATGGGCGCGCGCTAGACAGCCCCGGATAGTGCCCGCGTCGCGCGCCAGCCGCGCGGCGGAAGCCCGAGGGGATGGAATGTCTGGTTGTCGCCTCGCCGTCGATATCGGCGGCACGTTCACCGATGTCGTGCTGGAAACGCCCGATGGTTTCGTCTCCGACAAGGTGCTGACCACGCCCGACGCGCCGGAACGCGGCGTGCTCACGGGCGTTGGCAAGGTTCTGGCGCGCGCCGGCGTCGCGTCCGGCGAGGTCGAGGTGGCCATTCACGGCGCGACGCTGGCGACCAACGCCATCATCGAGCGGCGCGGCGCGCGCACCGCGCTGCTGGCGACCCAAGGCTTTCGGGACACGCTGGAATTCGCCTTTGGCCATCGCTTCGACCAGTACGATCTGTTGATGCAACGGCCCGAGCCGCTCGCGCCGCGCCCCCTGCGCCTCGAGGTTCCCGAGCGCATGGCGGCGGATGGCTCCGTGCTCTTGCCGCTCGACGAAGACGCCGTGCGCGCGCTGGCCGCGCGGCTGCGCGACGAGCGCGTTGAATCCGTCGCGATTTCCTTCATCCACGGCTATCGCAACCCCGCGCACGAGGCGCGGACGCGCGACATTCTGCTGGAGGAGATGCCTGGCCTCTATGTCAGCGTCTCGCACGAAATCTGCCCGGAAATCCGCGAATACGAGCGGGCCTCGACCACCGTCGCCAACGCCTACGTGCAACCGTTGATCGCCTCCTATCTCGGTCGGCTGACCGAGGGCCTTCGGGCCATGGGCCTGACCGCGCCGCTTCTGATGATCATGTCGAGCGGTTCGCTGACCTCGGTGGAGACGGCGCGGCGCTTTCCCATTCGCCTCGTTGAATCGGGCCCCGCTGGCGGCGCCATTCTCGGCCAGCACGTGGCGCGACAGATCGGCGCGGCGCGCGCCATCGCCCTCGACATGGGCGGCACCACGGCGAAGATCATTCTGCTGAACGAGTTCGAGCCACGCCACGCCCGCTCGATGGAAGTCGCGCGCGTGCATCGGTTTCTCGCCGGCAGCGGCCTGCCCCTGCGCATTCCCGTCATTGATCTCATCGAGATCGGCGCGGGCGGCGGCTCCATCGCCAGCGTCGATTCGCTGGGCCGCATCATTGTCGGGCCGCGCAGCGCGGGCGCCTCGCCCGGCCCTGCCTGCTATGGCCTCGGCGGCGATCAGCCAACGATCACCGACGCCGATCTGCTGCTCGGCAAGCTCGATCCCGACAGGTTCGCGGGCGGCTCCATGCGCCTCGACGAGAGCCGCGCGCGCGCCGCCATCGAGGCGGGCGTCGCATCGCGCATTGCCTCGCCGGCGGCGACGGCCGCGGCGGGGATCGTCGAGATCGTCGACGAGAACATGGCCAACGCCACGCGCGTGCACGCGAGCGATCACGGCGACGAAATCGAATCGCGAACGCTCATCGCCACGGGCGGCGCCGCGCCGCTGCACGCCGGGCGCATCGCCCGCAAGCTCGGCATCGACACGGTGGTGATTCCGGCCGGCGCGGGCGTCGGCTCGGCGCATGGCTTTCTGAAGGCGCCGGTCGCCTATGAGGCCGTCGCCTCGCATGTCGTCTCGCTCAAGTCCTTCGACGCCGCCGCCATTAACGCGGTCTTCGCGCGCCTGCGCGCCGAGGCGCGCGACATCGTCGGCCTCGCGGTTGGCTATGGCGAGGTGGTCGAGCGTCGATACGCCGACATGCGCTATCGCGGGCAGGGCCATGATCTCTCCGTCGAATTGCCCGCGCGCGCTTACGACGCGGACGACGGCAAGGCGCTGGCCGAACTGTTCGAGCGGACATACCGGCGCGTTTACAATCGCGCCATTCCCGGCCTCGCGGTCGAGGCGCTGACATGGACGCTGGTGCTGTCGCGCGCGCCGCCGACGCGCGCCGACGAGGGCGATATCGGCGAACCGCGCGCGACCGACGCGCGCGCCGAGGGGACGCGCCGCGCCTTCGACGCCGATCTTGGCGTCTTCGTCGAGGCGGGCGTCCATCGACGCGCCGACCTACCGCCCGGCGCGCGCTTCGCGGGCCCGGCTATTGTCGTCGAGGATCAGACGACGACCTTTGTTCCCTCGGCCTATGATGGCGCGATCAGCCGTCATGGCCACATCATTCTGACACGGCGGGGTTGAGCCATGAGCGACGGATTCGAGCGCATTCGCCGTCAGGTCATGTGGGACCGGCTGATCTCGCTGGTCGAGGAGCAGGCGCGCACGCTCATGCGCGTGGCCTTCTCGACGGTTGTGCGCGAGGCGGGCGACCTCAGCGCGGGCGTCTTCAACGCGCGCGGCGAGATGCTGGCGCAGGCGGTGACGGGCACGCCGGGCCACGTCAATTCCATGGCGCGCTCCGTCAAGCATTTCATCGCCGAGTTTCCCCTCGAAACAATGCGCGAGGGCGACGCCTACATCACCAACGACCCCTGGAAGGGCACCGGGCATCTGTTTGATTTCACCGTTGTCTCGCCGGCTTTCCACAAGGGGCGGCTCGTCGCCATCTTCGCCGCGACGGCGCACGTCGCCGACATCGGCGGCAACGGCCCATCGCCCGATTCGCGCGACGTTTACGCGGAAGGCCTCTTCATTCCGCTGATGCCGCTATGCGTCGCGGGCGAAATGAACGCGCAACTGCTGAAGCTGGCGCGCGCCAACAGTCGCGAGCCCGACAAGCTCGAGGGCGACATTCACGCGCTTGTCGCCAGCAACGAGACGGGCGCGGCGCGGCTGACGCGCATGATGGACGAATACGGACTCGCCGATCTCGAGGATCTCAGCGCGCATATTCTTGGCTCCACCGACCGCTCCATGCGCGAGGCGATCGCCGCCTTGCCGAAGGGCAGCTGGACCAGCGCCATGCGCATCGACGGATTCGACGAACCCATCGACTTCGTCGCGACGCTGACCGTCGACGACGAGATGATTCATGTCGATTTCACTGGCACGTCGCCGATGTCGAAATACGGCGTCAATTGCCCGATTTGCTACGCGGACGCCTACACGACCTTTGGCGTGAAATGCATCGTCGCGCCGCGGCTCGCGCATAATCACGCGGTGCTATCGCACATCAAGGTCACCGCGCCCGAGGGTTGCATCCTCAACGCGCCGCCGCCCGCGCCCGTCACCGCGCGCGCAATCATCGGCCAGATGTTGCCCGACGCCGTGTTCGGCTGTTTCGACAAGGCGCGCGCGGGCCTCGCGCCCGCCGAGGGCACGGCGGCGAGCTGGACCCTGCGCATGGCCGCCGGCCCCGGCCTGACGGGCCAGCGCGACGGCGCGGCGTTCAACGCGCAATCCTTCCAGAGCGGCGGCATGGGCGCGCATCCGCTCGGCGACGGGCTCGCCGCGACGCCGTTCCCATCGGGCGTGCGCGCCATCGCCATCGAGATCACGGAGGCGCTGACGCCGCTGGTGTTCTGGAAAAAGGAATTGCGCGCGGATTCCGGCGGGCCCGGTCGCACGCGCGGCGGTCTGGGCCAGGTCATCGAACTCGGCAGCCGCGAGGCCGCGCCCTTCGCGCTCTTCGCGCGGTTCGAGCGCGTCGACAATCCGGCGCGCGGACGCGCTGGCGGCCATGACGGCGCGGCGGGCGTGTTGCGTCTCGCCTCGGGCCCGATGTTGAAGCCGAAGGGCACGCATGTCATCGCGCCCGGCGAGCGACTGGTGGCGGAAATGCCCGGCGGTGGCGGCTATGGCCCGCCCGTCGAGCGCGATCCCGCGGCGGTCGCCGCCGATTTGCGCGACGGTTATATCGGCGCCGCGGCCGCGCGCGATGTCTACAAGGTGGTCACGCGCGCCGATTTCAGCGTTGATGTCGAGGCGACGTGCGCGCTGCGCACCGCGGTCAGGGCTTGAGGCGATATTCCCCGTCGTCGTTGCGATCGACGACGCCGGCTTCATAAAGGCGCTCGACTTCCAGCACGACCTCGCGGCCGTCGCGGCTGCCGACCGCCGTCATCAGCCTGGCGAAATGCATGGGGCCGGTTACCAGCGCCTGCCGCACGGTCTGGTAGCGCGCGGGCCCGGCGATTTTCGGCGCTTCAGGCACGCGCGACGTGACGCCCTTGGGCCGCGACAGCGGAAACGTCAGGTCGAAGCCGGCCTTGGCGCCGACGCCGCGCGAGGGGGCGGATGGGTCCATCGGCATCACCCGCATGTTGGGCAGGACGATGATGTCCTTGTCCGCCTGAAAGCGGCTCGACATCGCCCATTCCATCTCCGTGCTGGAGCGCACGTCGATATCCTCGTCGGTGACGAACACATGCTTGGCGGTGCGCACCTGCCCCAGTAGGATCGCGATGGCGGCGCGCGCGTCGCCGTCGAAATTCTTGCGCAGCGCGACGCGCACATGGCCGCTGGCGCCGGGGCCGCCGGGAATATGCACCTCGGTCGGATGCAGGCCCGCGTTGCGCAGGATGGTGAAGATTTCGGATTCGAGCTGCACCTCGCGCATGGGCACCGCGTCGCATTCGGCGAGGCGTCGCCCGACGCCGTGCTTGACCGTCTGATGCATGGGATCGCGACGATGGGTGATCGCCGTGCAATGGAAGATTGGATCGCCATGCATGGGGCCATAAAAGCCCATGTATTCGCCGTAGGGGCCTTCCTGCTCGACATAGCCGCGCTCGTCGAAATACCCCTCCAGCACGACTTCCGCGTCGGCGGGCACGTATATGTCGTTCGTCACGCATTTGACGATCGCCACGTCCTCGCCGCGATAGGTGCCGACGCGGTCGATCTCCTGCCCGCCCGCGCGCGTCGTCGCCGCCATCATGTCCATCGGATGCGCGCCGATGGTGAAGCTGATCGGCAGCCGCTCGCCGCGCTCGACGCAGCCCAGATACATCGCGCGCAAATCCGACGGCGCGGTGACGTTGACGCCGCAGCGCGTCTTGCCGCGCAGCATCAGGCGTCTGCAACCGACGTTGCTGCGCCCCGTCAAGGGATCGATGACGTAGTCGATGCCGCTCGAAATATAGGGCGCGCCGTCATATTCATGCTGAACGTGGAAGGGCAGGCGCGTCAGGTCGACCTGATCGCCCGATAGCACGACCTGCTGAACCGGCGCGTCGCCGGCCGGCACGATGAAGGACTTGCGCGGGTTGGCGACGCGGCGCTGCAGTTCCTCGCGCGCTTTCTCCTCGGGGACGCCGATGGCCGCGGCGAGACGCCGCCGCGACGCGGGTACGGCCGCGACAAGCTCGGTCCGCTCCGGCCCGGCCTGGCGAAACAGCACCGCCTTGCGCGACGCCTCGATCATGCCGCTGAGGTCGGACAAGGACACCTGTTCGTCGTGAACCTCGACCTCGTCCATGCCGATCAACCTGTCGACCAGCGTCCGCAGCCGAAACCTGTCGGGATCCCATGAACGATGGCTGGCCGATTGCGTCATGAAGTCCTCCCGACGGCTGGTTGCTTGAGCGGCGGCGAATGTCCTCCATCGGCCCCCGCCGCGCAAGCTTGCCGGCGGGGCCGTTTGGCCGGACGCGCCGATGCGGTATAGAGCAAGCAAAGGACGGCGCGGCCGTCGCGACACGCGAGGAAATGATGGCGATCGAGTCCCTGGGATATGTTGGCGTTCGCGCCAAGGACCTCGACGACTGGACGAAATACGGCTGCGGCCTGCTCGGCCTGCAACG
Organism: uncultured Hyphomicrobiales bacterium; assembly: GCA_903861645.1. GTDB lineage: Bacteria > Pseudomonadota > Alphaproteobacteria > Rhizobiales > Beijerinckiaceae > Terripilifer. The sequence continues at coordinate 83,837 of CAIOVE010000085.1, read as the reverse complement.
CGTCGACAAATCGCGATCAAGCATCGCGCTGCGCATGGACGACCGCCGGCAACGCCTGATCGTCGACGCCGATGGCGGCGAGGGCGTGAGCTTCTTTGGGTGGGAGACGACCGCGGCCGGCATGGCCGACATCGCCGCGCGGCTGGAGCGCGCCGGGGTGAAATACGAGCGCGGTTCGCGCGCGCTGGCCGATCAGCGCCATGTCGCGGAACTCATCTTTTTCGAGGATCCCGCGCATAATCGCCTTGAGATATTCCATGGTGCCGAGATCGCCAGCGATCCCTTCAAGCCGGGCCGCAACATGTCGGGTTTTCGCACGGGGCCGTTGGGTCTCGGTCACATTCTCTACAACGTGGCGAGCGATGAACTCTGCACCGCGTTGATGACGTTCTATCGCGAAATTCTAGGCTTCCGCCTGACCGATTATTATTCCAATCCGTTCACCGCCTTCTTCATGCACGTCAATCCGCGCCATCACAGCATGGCCTTCGTGCGCAGCGACAAGACCTGCATCCATCACGTCATGATGGAGGTCTACAGCTTCGACGACATGGGGCAGGGCTACGACATCGCGCTCGGCGAGCCGGGTCGCGTCGCGACGACGCTGGGGCGACACACGAGCGATTACATCACGTCGTTCTATTCATGGTGCCCGTCGGGCTTCATGGTCGAATATGGCTGGGGCGCCCGTTCCATCGACATGGACACATGGGTCGCGGCCGAACGTAGCGAGGGCCCGAGCATGTGGGGCCACGATCGGTCCTGGCTGTCGCCGGAGGCGCAGGCCGCCGCCCGAAAGCTGCGGCTCGGCCACGCCGAGAGCGGGCTGCGCCGCCCCGTGCAGGTGATGGAGGGCAACTATCACCTGATGGAAGGCGTCTGCCCCTGGCTCGACAACGCGCGCAAGGGCTGACGGCGTTATTCCGCCGCGGTCTTTTCGCGCGTGGCGAAATGCGCGCGCACGGCGGGCATCACCTCGCGCGCCAGAAGCGTAAGGGATTCGCGTTCCCACGCCTCGTTGGGACCGTGCCACGGCATGCCCGCGATGAGCAGATGGCCGAAGGGGCCCGCCTCCTCGCGGAAGGCGATCAACTGATCGCGCACGCTGGCGACCGACCCCCTGATCACCCGGGCGTTCATCGCCTCGACCACGTCGACCTCCGAGTCCGGCTGGTCATGTCGGGTCTTCATGGCGGCGGCCTTGCCGGCGCGCGTCAACACCTGATGGATGTAGCGGAAATAGAAATTCACCGCGCCTTCGGGGTGATGCATGCGCCGCTCGGCTTCCGCGTCCGTTGGCGCGATGAGCACCGCGCGCACGACGCGCCAGTTGTCGCCATTGACAGGCCGGCCCGCGTTGGCGAGGCCCTTCGCGTAGCCGGCCCAGTGCTGGGCCACGCCCTTGCCCATCAGCAACGCGCTAGATAGCGGCCCCCAGCCGCGCTCGCCCGCCATGGTGGTGGAGCTCGACATCGGCGTGGCGATGGAAATATGCACCGGCGGCCCCTCGGGATGGCGCGGTCGCGGCATGATGCCCATGCGCAATTCGGGGTCGAGCGTCTTCTTGACCGCGAATTGCCAGAACTCGCCGTTGAATTCGTAGGGTGGACCCGAGCGCCAGATCTTCTGGATCATGTCGATGGACTCGAGCATCATCCGCTTGCGCGTGTCCTCGTCCTCCAGCTTGAACAATTCCCAGTCGGGCGGCAGGCTGCCGGTGCCGATGCCGAAGCGGAAACGCCCTTTCGACAGGTGATCGATCTGCGCCACCTCGCCGGCGATCACCGCGGGATGGCGGTTGGGCAGGCTGATGACGCCGGACCCGAAGGTCAGCCGCTGCGTCTGGACGATCAGGCTCGACAGAAAGGCCAGCGGCGAGGGTATGGGCTCGCTCGTGGCCGCGAAATGCTCGCCCAGCCAGAACTCGTCGAAGCCGATCTCGTCGAGGAAGCGCGCCTTGCGCGTCAGCTCCTCCATCGTCTCGCCGAGCGTCTGGCCCGGCGGCGTGAGCGGCATCAGGAACATTCCGAGATTCATGTTTCCTCCGGCGTCTTTGTTGCCGGCAGAACAGCGCAAGACGGCGCGCGTGTCAAAGCCGACCCTATTCGCTCTTGCCGCCGCCCGTCGGTTCGATCGCGGCTTTTGCTTGCGCGATCAGGTCGGGCGGCGCGTCGATCGTGTCGCGCGCGATGTTGGCGATGGCCTCGCCCGTCGCGGGATTGAGATCGAGTTCGAGCTTGCGCGCTTCCTCGATGAAGTCCTTGTCCCGCATGGTCGCGTCGAAGGCGCGGCGCAGGGCGGCGACGCGCTCGGGCGGCGTTTCCGGCGGCGCGAGAAAGGGCCGCCCCATGGCGACCGACGACGAGATCAGGCGAAGCACGCGCTGTTGCTCCGGCGTCTTGCCAAGTTCATGCATCAGCGGAACATCGGGCAGATCGGGCTCGCGCGCGCCGCCAACCTGCGTGAGAATATTGATGAGCCGGTCGCGTATCCACTCGGGCCGCTCGGCGAGAAAGCTCCGGTAACTCGCGCCGCCGCGCGCCACGACCTCCCCGCGCGTCATGGCGAGATCGACCTCCGCGCTTGATGAGTAGCCGAGCACGACCTTGAATTTCGTTCCGAGGATCATGTTCATCGCGGTCGGGTAGAGGAATGTGCCGGAGCCCGTGCCCGTCGCGCCCGTCGTGACCTCGCGCCGGAAGACGTCATCGATGGTTTTGATTCCCGAGGCGCCCCAGGCGACGGTCAGCAGGTTGCTGATGCCCATCGAGCCGATCCACGCGAGTTTGCGCGCGTCGAAGCGCACGCCCTTGCCGTCGAGAACCTGAATCATCGGGATCGCGTTGTTGACGGTCGCGATATACGTGCCGTCGCGCGCCGCCTGCGCGTACATGTAGTTGGTCGCCAGAACGTGGCCGGCGCCGGGCATGTTCTTGACGACGAATTGCGGCGCGCCGGGCAGGTATCGCGGCAGATGGCGGCCAAGCGTGCGCGCCGCCATGTCATAGGCGCCGCCCGGTCCGGTCGACGTGATGATCGTGACGGTCTTGCCCTTGTAGAAATCCTCGATGGGGTCGGCATGGGCGGGCGCCGCGACGACGAGCGCCGCCAGCGACAACAGGCGACGGACGCGCGCCCGCGTCATTTGCCCGCGTATTCCTCGCGCAGCAGGCCCAGACGACGGAAGACTTCGCGATCGCTCGTCACCATCAGCCGCGCCTTGCCGCCGTTCGCCCGGTGGGAAATCCAGTTGCCGTGCGGCAGCGAGAACACGTCCTTCGGCGTCCACGTCACCTCGGTGTCGCCGACGCGGCTGACGCCCTCGCCCTCGACCACCGTGGCGAGCGCGTGCGCGTTGGTGCGGAAGGGCAGGGTCTCCACGCCGTCGTCGAGTTCGACGAGATGGCAATCGAGAAAGGCCATGCAGGGGCCGCCGTCGATGGGGTTGGCGTAGCGCACGCGGCGCGCGCCATCGACATCGGCGGGCGCGGCGGCGACCGCCGCCTTCGCTTGCGCCCAGGGATAGCGGAACAGCGGCGAGAAGGAGCGGCCAGTGTCGGCGATGACGGGCGCGAGACCCGGCGCCACGAAGGCGCTGTCGGGCGCGTGCGGTGGAATGTCGTTGGCGGGGCCGGGCTGGAACTGGTCGGTGCCGAGATAGCGATGCAGCGACGCGTCGAGCACGTCGAGCCAGATGATCGGCTCGGCGCCGCGATGAACATGCTCGTGCCATGTCCAGCCGGGCGTGGTGACGAGGTCGCCCTCGGCCATTTCGCATTCCTTGCCGTCGACGATGGTGACGGCGCCCTCGCCCTTCATCACGAAACGCAGGGCGTTCATCGAATGGCGATGCGGCCGGGCGGATTCGCCCGGCTTGAGAATTTGCACGTTGCCGTTGAGGTTGGTGGTCGAGCCCCCGAGTTGCGCCGGCAAATAGGAATTCGGCGTCACCAGTTGCAGCACGCGCCGCTCGACCGCGGCCATGTCGCGCAGCGCCAGCGCCTGCTCGGCGAAAGCGGAAATGTCGGACCATTTCCAGCAATAGGGCTTTTCCGGGCCGCGCGCCGCCTGATGCGCGGCGGGATTTTCCCACAGCGGAAATATGTTGGCCTTCGCCCAGTTCGCCTTCATGAGCGCTTCGCCGGGATCGGCCGTCTTGGCGGGCTCCATTGTTCCTCCGACATGCCGGGGCCGCGGACGGCCCGTTTGACTTGAGGCTAGAGGCTAGCAGACGTCTCCCGCCGCGCAACCCGCGGCCTATTTGCCGATGCCGTCAAGCATGGCGCGGGCGCGGGCGGCGATCTCCGGCGGCGTGTTGACGATGGCGTCGGCGATCTTCTGGCATTCCTCGCCGGTCGCGGGCGAAATGTCCATTTCGGACTTCGCCGCCTCGGCGAGAAAATCCGGATCCTTGATCATCGCGTCGAACGCCCGGCGCAGCGCCTCGACCCGGTCGGGCGGCGTGCCCGGCGTCGTCACCAGCGAGCGCGCGACCTCGGTTTCCGCCGAGATGAACGCCAGCAGTTTGCGGTCGGCGTCATTGGTCGCGAGCTCCAGCATCAAGGGAACATCCGGCAGGTCGGCGGCGCGCTTCAGGCCGATCTGCACGAGAATGTTGAGCTTGTGGTCGCGCACCCATTCGGGCTTGGTGGATTTCCACGCCGCCCACGAATTCGAGCCGCGCCCGTCGACCTCGCCGCGCTCCATGGCGAGGCTGACCTCGTTGCCGCCGGGATAGCCGGTGACAAGCTTGAATTTCGTGCCGGCCAGCGCGTTCATCAGCGCCGGATACAGCGCGCCGGCCGTGCCCATCGGCGCGCCGACGACAAGCTCGCGCTTGCGCACGTCGTCAATTGTCTTGACGCCGCTGGTGTGCCAGGCGGCGACGACGTTGGGCGTGCTCGACGTATTGCCGATCCACTGGAACTTGCGCGTGTCGAACTCGACGCCCGGCAGGCCCATGGCCTGCGACGCCATCATGTTCGCCATGATCATGTGGACCACCGTGCCATCGCGCGGGGCGATGTTGGCGATCCAGTTCGCCGCCTGCACGCCGCCGCCGCCGGGCATGTTGCGCGGCACGATGACCGGCTGCCCCGGCAGGTGCTTGCCGAGATAGCGCGCGATGAGCCGGCCGCGAAAATCGTAATCGTTGCCCGCCGATGTGCCGATGATGAGGTTGATCGTCTTGCCGCGATAGAACTCGGCGACGCCTTGCGCGCGGCCCGCCGTCGCCGCGCCGAGCAGGGCCGCGATGAACAGCGCCGCGCCAGTCAGGCGGTTGCGCGATCCCGTCATGAACGTCTCCTCTCGAATCCTTGGCCGGACGTTTCTCCAGCGTGGGGCGTTTTGACACGCTTCCGCGGGCGCGCGCAATGTCGGCGGCCCTTTGTGCCGGCGCGGGTTGCGCACTATTATCGGGCGACACGAGGGAGAAACGACCATGAGCGATCAAGCCGCCATCATCGCCAACGCCAGTAGTCTCGACGCCCTGCGCGTGGCGCTCGATCCGCTGGATTTCATGGCTGGCTGGAACAAGCACGAACCCTCCCTCTGGAAGGAGCCGCGCACCGCCTACAAACCCATGCACTGGACCTACGTCGACGCGAAGATCGGGCTCGACGTCGCCGGGCGGCTGATCAACGCGGAACAGGCCGAGCGCCGCAATCTGTTCATGGTCAATCCGGTGCCCGGCAATCACTACGACACGCTGAAAACGCTGGTCAGCGCCTACCAGATGATCCTGCCGGGCGAGACCGCCCGCACCCACCGCCATTCGCCCAACGCCCTGCGCCTCGTGCTCGACGTCGCCGACGCCTGCTACACGGTCGTCGACGGCGTTCGCATCGACATGAAGCCCGGCGATGTCCTTTTGACACCCGGCAATTGCTGGCATGGCCACGGCAACGAGGGGTCGCGCCCTGGCTACTGGATCGACTTCCTCGACGTGCCGCTGGTGCACCTGATCGAGCCGATGTTCCTCGATTTCTGGGATGGCTTGCAGCCGGTCGAGAAGACCTCGCGCGATTCCAGCTTCGTCTTCCCGCTGGAGCAAAGCCTCGCGCGTCTGGCGGCTGCCTCGCCCGACGAACACGGCCGCTTGCGCGTCCAGCTTGGCGCCGACGACATGCCCACCCTCGGACTCTACATGGCGAAACTGGCCGCCGGCGCCTGGAGCAAGCCCTTGCGCTCGACCGAAAATCAGGTGTTCGCCATCGTTTCCGGCGAGGGCGAAAGCCGGATCGGCGACCGGCATTTCCATTGGAAGCGCGGCGATGTCGTGGTCGCGCCGACGTGGAGCGTGGTTTCGCATCGCGCCAGCGCCGACACGATCATGTTCAGCGTTTCCGACGACGTAACACAGATGAAGCTCGGCTTCCATCGCCTCGAGGCGGCCTGATGTCAGGCCGGCGCGCCCGATTAAACGGCGGCTCCGCTTCCGGCGCCCATGAATAGGGAAAGCCTGCTCAATGGGCGCCTGCGGCGACAGTGGATTAAATAATAGGCGTATCGGCGATATTTTTGCCGATGCCGCCGTCATTCTGCCCAATACGGATGTTCGCGCGGCGCCGGCGCATGGTATGCTGTTTGCTTCGAAGGATGTGACGGGAAATCGCCCGTCTCGGTCGTAAGGGTCCAGCAGGTGGCTTCGGCGTCTCACTTCGATGAAATGACCACGGCGAATGGTCCGCGGGATTTGTACAAGCGGGTCGCCCGCTGGCTCGAGGAAACCCCGACGGAGTTGCTGGCTTCGCGCCGCTCCCAGGCCGAACTGATGTTCCGCCGGATGGGCATTACCTTCGCGGTCTATGGCGATCAGGAATCGACCGAACGATTGATTCCCTTCGACATCGTGCCGCGCATTCTCGGCCAGTCCGAGTGGGCGCGTCTCGAGGCCGGCCTCGTCCAGCGCGTCAAGGCGCTGAACCTGTTCCTCGCCGACCTCTACGGCAAGGCCGATATTCTGCGGGCCGGCGTCGTGCCCTCCGATATCATCTATCGCAACCCCGCCTTCCGCCCGGAAATGGCGGGCCGCGCCGTGCCCCATGGCGTTTACGTCCAGATTGCCGGCATCGACATCGTCAGGGTGGACGAGAAGGATTTTTACGTCCTCGAGGACAACGTGCGCACGCCCTCCGGCGTTTCCTACATGCTGGAAAACCGCGAGGCGATGATGCGGTTGTTGCCGGACCTCTTCGCCATGCACCGCGTCGCGCCGGTCGAGTCCTATCCGAACGAACTGCTGGCCTGCCTGCGGTCCGTCGCGCCGTTGGGCGCGGGCGCCGATCCCACCATCGCCGTGCTGACGCCGGGCCAGTTCAACTCCGCTTATTACGAGCACTCATTTCTCGCCGACAAGCTCGGGGTCGAACTGGTGGAGGGCCGCGATCTCATCGTCCGCGACGACGTTGTTTACATGCGCACGACGCAAGGCCCCAAGCGCGTCGATGTGATCTATCGCCGCCTCGACGACGACTATCTCGACCCGCTCGCGTTCCGACCGGATTCCATGCTCGGCGTGGCCGGCCTGATGAGCGCCTATCAGGCGGGCAACGTGACGCTCGCCAACGCCGTGGGCACGGGCGTCGCCGACGACAAGGCCGTTTACACCTATATGCCCGAGATCATCCGCTTTTATCTGGGCGAGGAGTCGCTGCTCAAGAACGTGCCGACATGGCGCTGCCGCGAGCCGGACTCGCTCAAATACGTGCTGGAGCACTTGCCCGAACTGGTGGTCAAGGAGGTCAACGGCTCCGGCGGCTATGGCATGCTGGTTGGCCCGCACGCCAGCAAGGCCGACATCGAGCTTTTCGCGGGCAAGCTCGCGCGCGACCCGAATAATTTCATCGCCCAGCCAACCCTGTCGCTCTCGAGCTGCCCGGCGTCCTTTCCCACGGGCGTCGCTCCGCGACACGTCGATCTCAGGCCGTTCGTCCTGACCGGCGCCCATGGGTCGCGCGTGGTGCCCGGCGGCCTGACGCGCGTCGCGCTCAAGGAGGGCTCGCTCGTCGTCAACTCGAGTCAGGGCGGCGGCACCAAGGACACCTGGGTCATCGACGATTCCAACCTCGGCTGAAAATCATCATGCTCGCGAGAACCGCTGATAATCTCTATTGGCTCGCCCGTTACATGGAGCGCGCGGACTATCTCGCCCGCATCGTCAACACGACGCTGCGGCTGGCGGCGCTGCCCTCAGCCAATGGCGGCGATCGCGCGGAATGGGAAAGCGCGCTCTCCTCCGCGGGCGGGCTGGAACGCTTCAAGGAAATGCATGACGCGATCACGCCGGACAAGGTGATCGATTTTCTCGTCTATGACGCCAACAATCCGTCCTCCATCGTCAACTGCATCGAGAACGGCCGCTTCAACGCGCGCGCGGTCCGCACCGCGCTGACGGCGGAAACCTGGGATTCCATCAACATGGGTTGGCTGGAGCTGAAAAAGCTCGAGCAGTCGCGCGCCGGCGTGCGTTCCGATCCGCAGATACTCGGGCAATTGCTCGATCTGGCGATGAAGCTGTCGCTCGACGTCGACGGCTCCTGCTACCGGACCATGCTGCGCAACGACGCCTACTGGTTTGGCCGCCTCGGGCTTTATCTCGAGCGCGCGGACAACACGGCGCGCATTCTCGACGTGAAATACAATTTGCTGCTGCCCGACACCGAGGTCGTCGGCGGCTCGCTCGATTATTTTCAATGGACCGCGATTTTGCGCGCGGTGTCCGCCCTGACGTCGTACAACTGGATCTATCGCGACAGCGTCAAGCCGTGGCTCATCGCCGACCTGCTGATCCTGCGGCAGGAAATGCCGCGTTCGCTGATTTCATGCTACGACAATATCCAGCGATTTCTCGATTCCATCGGGCGCGCCTATGGCCGACAGGGCGCGGCGCAACGTCACGCGCGCAACGTGCTCACGCGGCTTGAAAACACCTCGATGGATCAGGTTTTCGCCACTGGCCTGCATGAATTCATCACCGCCTTCGTCGACGACAACAATCGGCTCGGATGGGAAATCGCCGAACAATATCTGGTTAACTGACGCCGATGCTCGTTCGTATCTCCCACCGTATCGTCCATGAGTTCGCCGTTCCCGCGCGGGGCGTGACGCAAATCCTGCGTCTCACGCCGCGCAACCACGAGGGCCAGCGCATCGCTTATTGGCGCATCGACGCGGACCTTGATTGCGCCCTGCGCGCCGCCGAGGACGCCTTCGGCAACATCACGCACGCGTGCACGGCGGCGGGGCCGATGAACCGGTTCGCCATAACCGTCGACGGCGAAATCGAAACATTCGAGACCGCCGGGGTCGCCGGTGGAGCGACCGAACGGTTTCCGCCGGAACTTTATTTGCGTCCTTCGGACCTGACCCATGCCGACGACGCCATGCGCGAATTCGCGCGCGCGGTCATGGCGCGCGCCGATACGCGGCTGGCCAGAATGCACGAATTGATGGACGCCCTGCACGATCGCATGGCGCGCCTCGACGTGGGCGTTTACGCGGGCGAACCCGTCGCCATGGCCTTCGCCGCCGGCGCTGGCCATGCTCAGGATTTCGCCCATGCGTTCGTTGCCTGCGCGCGGCTGATGGACGCGCCAGCGCGGTTCGTCGGTGGTTATTTCCTGCCGAAGGCCGACGCGGCCGAGGAGGGGTTTGGACACGCCTGGGCCGAGGCGTATATCGAAGATCTTGGCTGGGTTGGTTTTGACGCGCTCACGGGCGAGTCGCCGCGCGAGCAGCATGTCTGCCTCGCCCGCGGGCTGGATCATCTCGGCGCGGCGCCGTTCAGGGGCGCGCGCTCGGGCGGCGACGGCGAAACGATCACGGAGACGTTTCGCGTGACGCGCGTGCAAGCGCGTCCGCGGTACTGATAAGGCCGCGCCGCGATCACGCGTCCCGGGGCCAACCAATGAAAGTCCGGGGAGGACGAACGTGACTTACTGCTGCGGAATTCTGGTGCGCGAGGGGCTGGTGATGATCGCCGACACGCGCACCAACGCGGGCGTCGACAACGTCTCCACCTATCGCAAGCTGCACCGGTTCATCCAGCCGGGCCAGCATGTCATGATGATCGCCAGCGCGGGCAATCTCTCGGCCACCCAAAGCATCCTGCATCTGCTGCGCGCGGGGATCGAAAACCCCGAAACGCACGAGATTGAAAAACTCGCGACCTGCAAGACCATGTTCGACGGCGCCCAACTGATCGGGCGCGCCGTGCGCCGCGTTCACGCGCTGGAGGGCGAGGCCTACGAGCAAAGCAACGTGAAATTCGAGGTGTCATTCCTGTTCGGCGGGCAGATCGGCGACGACGAGATGCGTTTGTTCCTGATCTACGCGGCGGGAAATTTCATCGAATGCGGGCGCGACGCGCCCTATTTCCAGATTGGTGAATACAAATACGGCAAGCCCGTGCTCGATCGCGCCGTCGGTTTCGAAACCGACATCCACGACGCGCTGAAGGTCTCGCTGGTGTCGATGGATTCCACCATGCGCTCCAACATTGGCGTCGGCCTGCCAATCGATATCGCCCTGTGCCGGCGCGACAGTCTCGATCTCGAGGTCGATGAACGGATCGACAACGCCGATCCCTATTTCCATGAGCTTCGCGACCGCTGGTCGATCGCCTTGCGGCAGGCGCACGCCGGCATTCCGCGGCCGCCCTACGGCGTCAGGAAGTAGACTTAAACCGGCACGCGAACCGTCGCGCGCAATCCACCGATCGGCGCCTGTCCCAGCACGATGTCGCCGCCATGCGACCGCGCGACATCGCGCGCGATGACGAGTCCGAGGCCCGTGCCGCCCTCGTCCTGATTGCGCGCCTCGTCGAGCCGGAAAAAGGGACGGAATACATCCTCGCGCTGGTCCGGTGGAATCCCCGGCCCATCGTCGTCGACGTGAACGGTCAGAAAGCGCGAGTCGCGCGCGCCAGTGATCTCGATGAGGTCGCCATGTCGTTGCGCGTTGCCCACGAGATTGGCGAGGCAACGCTTGAACGCGTCCGCGCGCACGGTGACGACGCCATCGCCCGAGAATTGCACGCGCGTTTCATGGCCATGGCGTTCCGCGTCCGCCTTCAACTCGTCAAGCAGGGCGTGCATGTCCGTGGGCGCCGCCGCCTCGCCCGCGTCGCCGCGCGCGAAGGACAGATAAGCCTCCAGCATGCGCTGCATCTCGTCGACGTCCTTGCGCAGCGCCTCGGCCTCCACGCCATCCTCCATCAGCGCGAGCGACAGCTTGAACCGCGTGAGAATGGTCCGCAGATCGTGACTGACGCCGTTGAGCATGGCGGTGCGCTGCTCCATCGCGCGCTCGATGCGACGCTTCATCTCGGCGAAGGCGTAGGTCGCCTGTCGCACCTCGCGCGCGCCATGCGGGCGGAAATCGACGTCGCGTCCCTTGCCGAAGTCCTGCGCTGCGCGCGCCAACCGGAGGATCGGACGGATCTGGTTGCGCAGGAAGGCGATGGCGAGGCCAATCAGCACCAGCGACGTGCCGACCATCCACAGAATGAAAATTTCCGAATTCGACGCGTAGGCCGAATTGCGTCGCGCGATCACGCGCAACACGGCGTTGTCCAGCAAGACCCTGATCTCGACGAAACTGGATCGGCCCACGGTGTCGATCCAGAAAGGTCGTCTGATCTGCGTGGCCAGTTCACGCGACAGGGCGCTGTCGAGCAACGAGAAGAACGGCTTGGGCATCGCCTTCGGCAGATCGCGCGTCGGCAACAGTTCGATGTCGAGGCCAAAGCGGTCGGCGGCGATCTGCTTCCATGCCGCTGCGGCTTCCGGCGACGGATTGGCGTTGTAGATGTCGACGACGGCGCCGATGTCGTGAACGACGGCCGCCGACAGGCGATACGTCACGGTCTGCCAATGTCGCTCCATGAAGAAATAGGCGATCACCGATTGCAGGATCACCATGGGCACGATCACGATCAGCAGGGCGCGGGCGTAAAGTCCCTTGGGCAGCATGTCCGCGATCGCGCGCGCCAGCCCGCGCCACGCCGCGCGCGTCCGGACGAAATAGGCCGGAAAGAAACCACTCGTTCCCTGCGTGGCGCGGTCCGTCATCTAGCGATCCAGCATGAGCCTGTAGCCGGCGCCGCGCGCGGTCTGCAGGTAAACGGGATTGGCGGGGTCGCGCTCGATCTTGCGGCGCAGGCGGTTGATTTGCACGTCGATGGTGCGTTCGTTGGCGCCATCGCCCGCCAGCGCCTCGCGCGAAACGGCTTCCCCGTCGCCGCGCGCCAGCATCTGCATCATCGTTCGCTCGCGATCGGTCAGGCGAATGGTTTCCTCCAGTTGGCGCAACTCGCCGCGTTCGATATCGAAGGTGAAGTCGCCGAATTTCGCGATGGCTTGCGGCGCCTGCGCCTCGCGCGGCGGCGGCGCGCGACGCAGGATGGAGGCGATGCGCAGCGCGAGTTCCTTCGGCTCGAAGGGCTTCGACAGATAGTCGTCCGCGCCGGCTTCGAGACCACGCACCCGGTCGCTCGTGTCAGAACGGGCCGTCAGCATGAGAATGGGCACGCGCGAGTCGCGGCGAAGCCGGGTGGCGAAATCAAAGCCGTTTTCGCCGGGCATCATGACGTCGAGAACGATCAGGTCGAAGGCCAGCGATTCCAGCCTTCGCCAGGCGTCCTGCGCGTCCTCCGCGGTGGTGACGCGATAGCCCTGTGTCGCGAGGTAACGCGACAGCAGCGCGCGGATGCGGCGGTCGTCGTCGACGAGCAGCAAATGGGCGGCGTCGTCGGGCGGCGCTATCAGGGCTGTGCCATTGCTCATCGGCTGATCGTCTCCCCGTCCGCCGGCCAGATGAGGCGCCGGACCTTTTCGCGCTCGTCGGGATCGATGACCGCGAGAAGAAATTCGATCGCGCTCTCGCGCGCGCCGGGCGGCAGCGTCGCGAGCGCGCGGGCGAACCGCTCGCTCTGCAACCGGGCGAGATCCATCGCCAACCGCCTGCCGCGCGGCGTGGGAAAAAGCTGTCGCTGGCGTCGGTCCACCACGCCGGCGCGCTGCTCCACGTATCCCTGATCCAGCAAGTCCTTCAGCACGCGCGACAGGCTTTGCTTGGTGATGCGCAGAATATCCAGCAGCTCCGCCACGGTGAGGCCGGTTTGCCGGTTGACGAAATGCAACACACGATGGTGCGCGCGACCAAAGCGCAGGCTCTCCAGCAAGCGGTCGGGATCGCCGACGAAGTCGCGATAGGCGAAAAACATCAGTTCGATGAAGTCGAACATCGGCGCGTCGTCCGCTTCCGGCGCCGCGTTTCCCGCGACGATTCGCGGATCGTCGGCCGCCGCCGGGCCCGTCCCGTCCATCAAGTCGCTCCAAAGTAGGTCAGTAATATTGACATAATATCGCCCGCCTGCTAACTTCTGCCTGAAACCGGGCATTTTTCAACCGCGCGCCATGCCCGGCCGGAGAATTCGACGATGTCGACGCACCCAGAAGACCGGGAGGAGGGCTTCATCTGGCTTGACGGCTCCCTCCGTCCCCGGAGCGACGCCAGTTTGCCAGTTCTTTCGCATGGTCTGCATTACGCCTCCACGGTTTTCGAGGGCGAGCGGGCCTATCGGGGCGCGATCTTCAGGTCGACTGAACATTCCGAGCGATTGCTGAGGTCCGCCCGCCTGCTTGATTTCGAGATTCCCTACGATGCGGCCGCCCTCGACGCCGCCAAGCGCGCGGTTGTCTCCGCCAACGGATTCAAGTCTTGCTACATACGGCCCATCGCATGGCGTGGGGGCGAAACGATGGCCGTCGCCGCGCGGCAATCCTCCATTCACGTCGCCATCGCGGCCTGGGATTGGCCGAGCATGTTCGACGTCTCGGAAAAGATGAAGGGCGTGCGCCTCGATATCGCCGAATACCGCCGCCCCGATCCTCGAACCGCGCCCTGCCACGCCAAGGCGTCGGGCCTCTACATGATTTGTACGATCTCCAAGCACGCGGCCGAGCGCAAGGGCTACGCCGACGCCATGATGCTCGACTGGCGCGGCTTCGTCGCCGAATGCACCGGCGCCAACATCATGTTCGCGCGCGACGGAGTTCTGCATACGCCGATCGCCGATTGTTTCCTCGATGGCATCACCCGCCGCGCGATCATCGACCTCGCCCGTCGCCGCGGCATCGAGGTGGCGGAGCGCCACATCCCGCCAGAGGAACTTTCCGGTTTCGACGAATGTTTTCTCTGCGGCACGGGCGCGGAGGTCACGCCCGTCTCGGAAATCGGTCCCTATCGTTTCATGCCCGGTCAGGTGTCGCGCCTGCTCATGGAGGATTACGCGCGGTTGGTGAACGGCGGCTGATCGCCGCCGCGCTGTTTTGACCGGTGGACCAGGCGCCGCGAACTCCCGTACAAGACGATGACAACAAGGGAGATCACGGTCGATGAAATTCGCGCATTTCTCGCACATCTGGGCCAAGCCCAACATGACGCCTCATGAGCGCTACGAGCAGCTCTGGCGCGAACTGGGCCTGTGCGACGATCTCGGCTTCGATTACGGCTTCTGCGTCGAGCATCATTGCCGACCGGACGAAAGCTGGATGTCCTCGCCCTCTCTCTACGCCGTGGGCGCCGGCGCCCGCACCAAGCGCATGCGCGTGGGGCCGATGGGCTATATCGTGCCGCTCTATCCCGCGCTGCGGCTGGCCGAGGAAATCGCCATCGTCGACCAGATGCTGGGCGGACGCATGGAATGCGGCCTCGTGCCTGGCATCAATCCCGACTATTTCAAGCCGTTTGGCCTCGATTACGGGTTCCGCAAGTCCCCCACGATGGAGTTCGTCGATTACATGCGCGTCGCCTACGGCGACACGCAGCCCTATTCCTACAACGGCGAAAACCACAAGACGCCAGGCGCGCAACTGTCGGTGCTGCCGGTGCAAAAGCCGCATCCGCCCCTCTGGATGATGAGCCGCGATCCGGAGACGCTGGAGTTCTGCGCGAAAAACGGCATCAACAGCGGTTATTTCCTGGTCTATCCGCGCGAGGAGGCCGCGCCGAAATATCGCGTGTTTCTGGAGCAGTGGAAGGCCGCCGGCTGGAAACACAAGCCCAATCTCGCCTATTGCACGGTCGTCTATGTAGATGAGACCGACGAGAAGGCGATCGAAAAGGCGCTGTTCCGCGCCAGCCGCGCCTACGAAGGATTCCTGCCGGCGCCAAAGCCCGGCGAAACCTTTGAACAGCGCGCCGCCGCCCATGCCGAGATGTTCACCAAGCGCGGCGAAACCGGCGCGACCCGACTGATGGCGAACCTGTTCAACCCCCAGTTCATCATGGAAAACGAGCTGGTGTTCATCGGTTCGCCCAAAACGGTTACGGAAAAACTGCGAAACGCGGCCGAAAAGGGCCTGTTCAACACCTTCATGGGCGAATTCAACTTCTCCGACCTGCCGGAGGAGGATCTCATGCGCTCCATCCGGTTGTTCGGCGAACAGGTCATTCCGGCCCTGCGGGACTTCGAGCCCTACTGACCAAAAGGAACGAAAGTTCATTTTATGTTCTTGCCTTGTCCTCAGCGCCGGGTTAGCCTTGGCTCGGCGTGGGGGAGAGTTCCATGGTCGTGCGAGTGGCGACATTGGCGTTTGAGGGCATCGACGCCCGGCCAATCGACGTGCAGGTGCAGATTTCCAACGGCGACGTGAAATTCACGCTCGTCGGACTGGCCGATAAGGCCGTGGGCGAATCCCGCGAGCGGGTGCGCTCGGCGCTCGTGGCGAGCGGGCTGGCCCTGCCGGCGCGACGGATCACCGTAAACCTCGCGCCCGCCGACGTGCCCAAGGAAGGCAGCCATTATGATCTGCCGATCGCGCTCGGCGTCATGGCCGCCATTGGCGCCATCCCGGCCGACGCGCTCGAAGGCTACACGATCATCGGCGAACTGGCGCTCGATGGCACGATCACACCGGTCGCCGGGGCGCTGCCCGCCGCGGTCGCCGCCAACGCGCGCGGCCATGGACTGATCTGCCCCTACGATTGCGGTCCGGAGGCCGCCTGGGCGTCGTCCGAAATCGATATTCTCGCGCCGCGCTCGCTGATCCAGCTCGCCAATCATTTCAAGGGAACGCAGGTCATGGCCCGGCCCCAGCCGGGCGTGCGGCGCGGCGCCAGTGGCCAGCCCGACCTGCGCGACATCAAGGGGCAGGAGAGCGCCAAGCGGGCGCTGGAAATCGCCGCCGCCGGCGGCCACAACCTGCTGATGAGCGGCCCGCCCGGCTCGGGCAAATCCATGCTTGCCGCGCGCCTGCCCTCCATCCTGCCCGCGCTCACCCCGCGCGAGCTGCTGGAAGTCTCCATGGTCCATTCGGTCGCTGGCGCCCTGGCCGGCGGCGAATTGACGGATCGCCGGCCGTTTCGCGCCCCGCATCATTCCGCCTCCATGGCCGCGCTGGTCGGCGGCGGTATGCACGCGCGCCCCGGCGAGGTATCGTTGGCCCATCATGGCGTGCTGTTTCTGGATGAATTGCCCGAATTCAATCCGCAGGCGTTGGATTCCCTGCGCCAGCCGCTGGAGACCGGCGAGGTCATCATCGCTCGCGCCAACCATCGGGTCGTTTATCCGGCGCGTGTGCAACTTGTCGCGGCCATGAACCCCTGCCGCTGCGGCCATGCGACCGAGCCCGGCTACGCCTGCCGTCGCCAGCCCAACGATCGCTGCATGGCCACCTATCAGGCCCGCGTGTCCGGCCCCTTGCTGGACCGGTTCGATCTGTCGATCGAGGTTCCCGCCGTCACCGCCGCCGATCTGATCCTGCCGCCGCCCGCCGAGGGGTCGGCCGAGGTCGCGGCCCGCGTCGCCGTCGCCCGAGCCCTGCAAACCGAGCGCTATCGTTCCCTCGGCCTGCCGGGGGTCGCGTGCAACGCCGCCGCGCCGGCCAATGTCATTGAAACGATCGCTGTTCTGGACGGGCCGGGAACGACGCTGATGCGCGAGGCCGCCGAGCGTCTACGCCTGTCGGCGCGCGGCTATCACCGCGTGCTCAAGCTGGCGCGAACGCTGGCCGATCTCGACGGCGCGGCCGATATTGGCCGCGTGCATCTGGCGGAGGCGCTCAGCTATCGCGGCCAGTCGGCGCTCGCCGCCCGCGCCGCGTGAAGGCTCCTCAGTTCGCCATCTGGCAGGTTTCGGCGAAAGTATCCTTGTAGTCCTTCAGCACCAGTTCCAGCGCGCCGATTTTCGACTTGCCCTCGCCATCGGCGACGATCGGGCCGGCGTAGAAATTCTGGATCGGCATGTGGTTCGTGTTGAACCTGAACGAACCGCGGACCGAGGCGAAGTCCGCGCTGGCGAGCGCCGCCGAGAAGGCCTTGCGATTGGCGACGTCGCCATTGACCTTCTTGAGCGCCGAGGCGATCAGGCTCGCGGTGTCGTAGGCGGTCGCCGCGTAGGCGGTTGGCTTGCGGTTTTCGCTGGCGACGAAATCGGCGACGAACTTCTTGTTGACCGGATTGTCGAAGCTGTCGTCCCAATAGGTCAGAACCGTCGCGCCAATCGCGCCCGCGCCGACGCCGCTGCGCGCGATCAAGTCGAGCGAGGGAATGGCGCCAATCAGCGGCAGCGTCTTGGTCAGGCCCGCCTGATCATATTGCTTGAGGAAGTTGATGGCCTGCGCGCCGGCGAAGAAAAAATAGACCGCGTCGGCTTTCGACGCGCGGATCTGGGCGATTTCCGCCGCGAAATCGAACTGGTCGGTCGCCGGATAGAGTTCGGCCGCGACCTCGCCCTTGAAGAAGCGCTTGAATCCGCGCAGGGCGTCCTTGCCGGCGGGATAGTTGGGCGCGATCAGCGCGACGCGCTTGAAGCCCTTGCTCTGGGCGTATTGCCCGCCCGGTTCGTGCAGCGTGTCGTTCTGGAAGGCGACATCGAAGAAATTCGGATGGCATTGCTTGCCCGCGAGTTCCGAAGGGCCCGCGTTGGCGCTGATCAGGATCGCGTTGGCGTCGAGAACGGGCTTCGCGCTGGCGAGCAGCACGTTCGACCAGATCATGCCGGTGATGAGGTTGGCGTGATCCTGTTCGAGCAGCTTGGTCGCCGCCTGCCGACCGACGTCGGCCTTGAACTGGTCGTCCTCGTAGATCACGGGCACGGCGTCGAGGCCGGCGTGTTTCATGCCGAGCTTGAACCCGGCGACCATGTCGCGGCCGATGACGGCGCCGGGGCCCGAGGTGGTCACCACCATCCCTATCTTCAGGGGCTCGGCCCGCGAAAGCCCGGTCAGGGCGAGGGTTACGAGCGCCGCCGTCAGCGCGCGGGAAAAGAACATGATATCCTCCGGATGTCGCGCCCAGCCGCGCGCGTCGCCATGAAACTAGCGCGCCCGCGCCCGGATCGGCAACCCGCCGTGATTTGACCGGCGCGGGAAGGCCTGCTTTGAGACGCGCTCCGGTCCGTCGCCCAAGGAGCGCGCTTGCGTCGATACCCCGTATTGTTGTCCGCGCTGGGCTTGCTGGCGTTTCTGTGCTTGTGGGAGGCGTTCCCCAAGCTCAACGTCGTGTCGCAATCCCTGCTGCCGCCGCCGAGCGCGCTGCCGGCCGCCTTCATGCGCGAATTTGGCAGCGGGGTCTGGCTCGAGATGGTCGGACTCAGCCTCGGCCACTACGTCATGGGCTTTGCGTGGGGCGCGGGCCTCGGCGCGATCCTGGGCGTGTTGACGGGCATGTATCTCGATCTCGAGGCCGCGCTGGCCTGGGTGGTGCGCCTGTTGCGCCCCATCCCCAATCTCGCCTGGGCGCCTTTCGCCATCATCTGGTTCGGCGTCGATCAGGCGGCGGCGGTTTTCATCATTTCCATCGGCGTCTTCTGGATCGTCTTTTTCGCCGCGCAGGCCTCGATCCGGAGCGTGGATCGCGATCTCATCGAGGTCGCAGACGCGTTCGGCTTCCGCGGCGGCCTCGAAAAACTGTCCAAGGTGCTGCTGCCGGCCGCGACGCCCGGCATTCTTGTCGGCCTGCGGACAGCCTTGGGGCAGGCGTGGATGGCCGTCGTCGCCGCCGAACTGTCGGGCGTCAGCGGCCTTGGCAGCCGGATGATGCAGGCGTCCAGCCTTTTGGCCACCGATATCGTCGTCGTCTACATGCTAACCATGGCGGTTCTCTATGGCGTCATGGACGCCGCCTTCGTTTTCGCGCAATCGAGGCTCTTGCGATGGAAGCCATGAGCGCGCCCGCGCCGATCATCGCCATCAAGGGGCTGGCGCTCGCCTTCGAGCGGAACGGCCAGCGCACGCAGGTTCTGCGCGGTCTTGATCTCGACGTTGGCCGCGGCGAATTCATCGCCATCGTCGGCGCGTCCGGCGTTGGCAAGTCGACCCTGCTGCGCGTCCTCATGGGTCTCGCGCGTCCCACCGAGGGCGAGGCGCGGATCGAGCCCGGATGCACGCTCGCCATGGTGTTTCAGGACGCGCGGCTTTTGCCCTGGCGCCGCGTTCTGTCGAATGTCTGCTTTGGGCTGGAAAAACTGCCGCTCGACCGGGCCGCGCGACGGGATCGCGCCTTGCGCGCCCTCGCGCTCGTCGGCCTGCGCGACATGGCCGAGCGCTGGCCCCATCAGCTATCGGGCGGGCAGCGCCAGCGCGTGGCGTTGGCCCGCGCGTTGGCCGTCGACCCGGCGATTCTGCTGATGGACGAGCCGTTCAGCGCGCTTGATGTCGCCACCCGCGAGACCCTGCAGGACGAGTTATTGCGAATCAGGGCGGAGACCGGCAAGACGATCCTGTTCGTCACGCACGATATCGAGGAGGCCGTCTATCTCGCCGATCGCGTGGTCGCGCTTGGCGGCAAGCCGGGTGAAGTAAGATCGTCAAGAACGATCGATATCGTCCGCCCGCGCGCGCGCGGATCGCTCGCCATTCAGGAAGTGGCCGGGGCGATCAAGGAGGCGATCACCGCCGAGGCGGCGGAGGCGCGCGATAACTGGGTTATTTGAGAGGGGCCGCGAGAGTCCCGGAGGCATGATGGCTAGAATTGCGAATCCATTTCGGCTTGGCCCGCTGGCGCTCGCGCTTGTCCTCGCGGGTGGCGCGGCCCGCGCCGCCGATCCCGCCGCGAAGAACGCGCCGTCGCGAGAAGTATCCGTGCCGGATGTGCCGGGCGACGATATCTTTGGCTTCACCTCGCCCACCGATCTCGGCAAGCCGGGCGACCGGATGTTCGTCAATGAAAACGACTTCCGGCTTGGCAAGCGCGTCGGCGCCTATGGCGCGCTGAATTCGAAATACGAGTTCAGCTACACCATCAACGAGGACTGGTGGATCGCCGCCTCTCCATTCCTCGCGGTCAACCGGATTCGCGATGTCGCGATCCTGCCCAACAGGAACGCCTTCGAGTTCGACGGGTTTTCAACTGAAATCGCGCACAAGCTGCTGACCCGGTCCGAGACCAACCCCTTCGCCGTCACCGCCACCATCGAGCCGCGCTGGGGGCGCATCGACCCGGAGTCGGGATTTCGGTCACAAAACTTCGGCTTCGCCGCCAAGCTCTTCGTCGACAGGGTTGTCGTGCCGGAACAGCTTTTTTGGGCGGCCAACCTGATCTGGAGCCCGCAATGGGCCGATGATCCCCTGACGCCCGGCAATCGGCTCATCAATTCGTCGATTCTCGCCTCGACCGCCCTGTCGTGGCAGTTCTCGCCCGGCTGGTTCCTCGGGGCCGAGGCCCGCTATTTCGCCCAATACGCGCGCATCGCGCCCGACAAGCTCATGGGCCAATCCCTGTTCGTGGGCCCGACGCTGCTGTGGAAAATCAACGACAGGGTGGCCGTCAACGTCACATGGCAGCCGCAGCTTTGGGGGCGCGCCAGCGCGACGCCCGGACTTGGCCTTGACCTCGACAATTTCGAACGATCGGTCGGTCGCCTCAAGCTCGCGGTGCAGTTCTAGCCGCGCGCCCGCTCTGCTACCTTCGTCAAAGGGACTTGAAAAGATATAAAAATAACGAAATATCAATATGATATGAAATATTCGCCGTTTCTTGACACGTGGGGCCTCCGTCCATATGGTCCCGCCGTTCCGCGGGGTTGACGGCCGGATTGTTCGCCGGCTTCTCAGGCCGTGGATGCGCCCTTGTTTTCGATATTCGGCGTCTTTCGACACTGAACCGCGCGTGGCGGGGTTTGGCCCGTCAGGGTCATGCCCTCGAGCGCGATCAAGGAGAATGGCGTGGCCGGCAACGAGAGCGATAAAGCGCCGGACGAATCCGAGGCGGACGCCCTGCGCGCTCGCCTTGAGGGGTTGTCCAGCGCGCTCGACGCCCGGCGGCCTCCGCCGCCGGCGGAGTCGGGGCCCTCGGGCGGAGACCGCAAGGAATCCGGCGGCGCCCTGGCGGCGGGCATGCGGGCGGCTTCTGAGCTTGTCGCGGGCGTGCTCGTGGGCGGGTTCATCGGCTGGCAACTCGACAAATGGCTGGGCACCCGGCCATGGCTGTTGATTCTGTTTTTCGGGCTCGGCGTCGCCGGCGCCTTCTGGAATCTGATCCGGACGGCGCTTCTGACGAAGGGAAAATAGGCCGCGACGTTAGGTCCCGCGATACGAGACCTTGACAATCAGGCGCTCCGTGGGCGACACGCGGCGCGCGAATGCTTTGAAGGAAGACGGAAGGCGGAACGGGAATGGATCCCATCCATCAGTTTAACATCTCCAAGCTGATCCCGTTGCAGGTCTTCGGGCGCGACATCTCGTTCACCAACTCGTCCGCCTACATGGTGGTCGCGGTGCTGATCGTCGCCTTGCTGATGATTGTTTTCGTCAATCCCAGGGCGATGGTCCCCGGCCGCCTGCAGTCGCTGGCCGAGATCATCTATGAATTCATCGCCAACATGGTCCGCGAGGCGGCCGGCGAAAGCGGGATGAAGTTCTTCCCGCTGGTGTTCTCGCTCTTCATGTTCATCCTGATCTGCAACTTCGTCGGGTTGATTCCCTACACCTTCACGGTCACCAGCCACATCATCATCACCATCACGCTGGCGCTGATCGTGTTCGCGACCGTCATCATCGCGGGCTTCGCGACCAACGGCCTGCATTTCCTGCATCTGTTCGTGCCGTCGGGCGTGCCGAAGGCGGTGCTGCCCGTCGTCGTGGCGATCGAGATCATCTCGTTCCTGTCGCGCCCGGTCAGCCAATCCATCCGTTTGTTCGCCAACATGCTGGCGGGCCACATCACGCTGAAGGTGTTTGGCGGCTTCGTCGTCATGCTGCTCGGCGCCGGCGGCTGGGCGGCGATCTCGCCGCTGCCGTTCCTGATGACGGTCTGCCTGATGGCGCTGGAAATGCTCGTCGCCTTCCTGCAGGCCTATGTCTTCGCGATTCTCACCTGCATGTATCTCAACGACGCCCTTCACCCCGGCCACTGATCGGCCGGTTCATTCACCGCACGCCTTTCACCAACTCAAGAGAACGAAGGAACACATCATGGACGCTTCTGCCGCCAAGCTCATCGGCGCTGGCATTGCCGCTCTCGGAATTGGCGCCGCCGCCGTCGGCGTTGGCAACCTCTTCGGTCAGTTCCTCGGTGGCGCGCTGCGCAACCCGGCCGCCGCCGATGGCCAGTTCGGTCGCCTCATTCTCGGCTTCGCCGTGACGGAAGCGCTGGGCATCTTCGCGCTGCTGATCGCGCTGCTGCTCCTGTTCGCCGTCTGATATCCGGCGTTTAACTGGCTTGGACGGGGACGCCATCCGGCGTCTCCGCTGGGGATTTTCCGATGGCCGATGAACATTCGACCCACACGGAAACCGGGCACGGCGGCGGTGGTCATGGCGCGTTTCCGCCATTTCAGCCCGACGCTTTCGCCTCGCAGATCGTGTGGCTCGCGCTGACCTTCGGCGCGTTGTACTTCCTCATGTCGCGTGTCGCCCTGCCACGCGTCGCCGCCATTCTGGCGGAACGCAAGGATTCGATCGGGCAGCAGCTCGACGCCGCCGCGGCCATGCAGGCCAAGGCGAGGGACGCGAGCGACGCCCACGACAAGTCCATCGCCGAGGCGAAATCCAAGGCGCAGGCGCTCGCCCAGTCGGCGCGCGACCAGCTCGCCGCGCAGTCCGACGCCAGCCGCAAGAGCCTGGAGTCCGAACTGGGCGCCAAGCTCGCGACAGCCGAGGCGCAAATCGCCGAGACGACCGCGCGCGCCATGGCCAATGTCGACGCGATCGCCAGCGACGCCGCTGGCGCGATCGTCGAGCGGCTGACGGGCAAGGCGACCACGCCGGACGTGATCGCCAGCGCGATCGCCGCCGCGAAACAGGCCTGACGGAGAGCGCCGATGCATATCGAATTCGACGCCGAATTTTTCGTCGCCCTGGGTTTCGTCTGCTTCGTCCTGCTCGCGCTCGCCCTGGGCGCTGGCAAGAAGGTCGCCGAGGCCCTCGACGGTCGCGGCAAGAAGATCGAGGGCGAGCTCGCCGAGGCTCGTCGCCTGTGCGAGGAGGCCGAGGCCTTGCTCGCCTCGTTCAAGAAGAAAGCCGCCGACGCCGAGGTCGAGGCCGCCGCGCTGGTCGCCCACGCGCGGGCGGAAGCCGAGGCCATGGCCAAGGAAAACGCCGAGCGCATGGCCGATTACATCGAGCGTCGCCGCAAGCAGGCCGACGCCAAGATCGCGCTCGCCGAATCGCAGGCGACAGCGCTGGTGCGCTCCGCGGCGGCCGACGCCGCCACGCGCGCCGCCGAGATCGTGCTCAAGGGCCAGTCGGGCGCCAGCAATCTGGTCGAGCAGGGCATCGCCGACCTCAAGCGCCTGATGAACTGATCGGGACGCCTTTATCCGAATGCTTCAACCCCGGCCTCGCGCCGGGTTTTTGTTTGGCGCGACGACATAGGCCTGACAATATCGAGCGGATCGCGGCGCGCCTGCCGCCGCGCGTGGAGACCTCATGGCCAAGAAGCCCGACCCGGCGCCCGTCTTCCCCGGTTTCGTGCCGGAGACATTGAAGTTTCTCAAGGCGCTCGGCTTCCATCAGAACAAGCAATGGTTCGACGAGAATCGCGATCTCTACGTTTCGGCGCTCAAGGAGCCCATGGCCATCTATGTCGAGGCGCTTTCCGCCGCCTGCGCCGCGCGCAAGCTGCCATTGTGGGGCGATCCCGCCCGCGCCATGTTCCGCCTCAATCGCGACGTCCGGTTCTCGAAGGACAAGAAACCCTACAAGACCAACAGCGGCTGCGTTCTCTCGCGCACCGGGCTCAAGGGATCGCCGGGCATCCTCTACACGCATGTGTCGCCCGATGGCTGCTTTCTCGCCGCCGGCTTCTATCATCCCGAGCCCGAGCAATTGCTCGCGATGCGCCGGAAGATCGCGGCCAGGCCGGCGGCCTTCGTCGCGGTCCGCAAAAAGCTCGCCGCCGCCGGTCTCGACCTGTCTGACGATGAGTCCCTGACGCGCAATCCCCGCGATTTTCCCGAGGTCGACGAGCGCGTGGTCGAGGCCATCCGGATGAAGAACCATATCGTCCGCAAGCCCATCGCGGACGAATTGATTTTCGACGGCGCGGCGCTCGTGCGCGTCGCGGCTGATTTCGCGCGCGACGCCTTGCCGCTGCTCGAATTCGGCTGGAAGGCGATCGACTGATTATTCGGCCGCCATCGTGTCTTCGATCGGGCGCGGCGGCGTCCAGCGCAGCACGGGCTGGCGCGCGGCGCGGGTCTCATCGAGACGTCGCCGCGGCGCGTGAACGGGCGCGGCATGAAACGACCCGGTCTCGCCGCGCGCCACGCGAAAGGCCAGATCCCGCAGCGTCGCGATGAACAGATCGAGCGCGACCTTCGGTTCCGATTCGGTCGGCTCGATCAGCATGGCGCCGTGGACGACGAGCGGAAAATACATGGTCATCGGGTGGTAGCCCTCGTCGATCATCGCCTTGGCGAAATCGAGCGTGGTCACGCCCGTGCCCTCGAGCCATTTGTCGTCGAACAGAACCTCGTGCATGCAGGGCCGGTCGCCGAAGGGTTGCGAGAACAGGTCGGCGAGGCCGGCGCGCACATAGTTCGCGTTGAGCACCGCGTCCTCCGACGCCTGCCGCAGGCCGTCGGAGCCATGCGACAGCATGAAGGACATGGCGCGCGTGAACATGCCCATCTGGCCATGGAAGGCGGTCATGCGGCCAAAGGCCGTCGCGTGGCCGTGCTCGACCAGCGCGCGCCCCGTCGTGTCGCGAGTCGTGAAGGGCAGCGGCGCGTAGGGCGCGAGCCGCTCCGACAGCACGACCGGGCCCGCGCCCGGCCCGCCGCCGCCATGCGGCGTCGAGAAGGTCTTGTGCAGGTTTATGTGCATGGCGTCGACGCCGAGATCGACGGGCCGCGCCTTGCCCATGAGCGCGTTGAAATTCGCCCCGTCGCAATAGAAATACGCGCCGGCCTCGTGAATGGCCTCTGCGATCTCGACGATTTCGCGTTCAAACAGGCCGCAGGTGTTGGGATTGGTCAGCATGATCGCCGCGACATCCGGCCCCAGCGCCGCGCGCACGGCTTGCGCCGACACGGTTCCGTCGGCGTTGGCGGGCACGGAGCGGACGGCAAAGCCGATCAACGCGGCGGTGGCCGGGTTGGTGCCGTGGGCGCTGTCTGGCACGAGCACGACGTTGCGCGTGGCCGATTCGCCGCGCGCCTCGATGGCGGCGCGAATCGCCATCATGCCGCAGAGTTCGCCATGCGCGCCGGCCTTGGGCGACAGGGCGACCGCGTGGGCGCCGGTCATTTCCATCAGCCAGCGCGATAGTTCGTCCATCAACTCTAGCGCGCCCTGCGCGGTGGACACGGGCTGCAACGGATGGACGTCGGCGAAACCCGGCAGCCGCGCCATGGCCTCGTTGATGCGCGGGTTGTGCTTCATGGTGCACGATCCCAGTGGATAGAGGCCCGAATCAATGGAATAGTTTTTCTGCGACAGCCGCACGTAATGACGCATGGCCTCGGGCTCGCTGAGGCCCGGCAGGCCGATGGGCGCCATTCGTTCAAGCCCGCCCAGTCGAAGCGCGAAAGTCTCTGGCTCGTCCATGTCGACGCCGGTGACATCGACGCGGCCATGTTCGAAGATCAGCCCTTCCTCCAGTTGCAGCGCGCGATTGGTGGTGAACGTGCGCTGCGGGGCTTCGGCGCTGGCGGCGGGGGCGGTGGGGCGGCCCTGGTTGTTGAGCATCAGGCGACTCCTTCCAGCGCGGCGACAAAGGCCTCGCGATCCTCGTCCGTGTTCACTTCCGTGTTGGCGACGATGATGAGGTCGTCGAGTCCGGCGTTGGGCAGGAGCCGCGACACGGGCACGCCGCCCAGAATGTCGCGATCCGCCAGCCGCTCGATGACCGTCGCGGCGTCGCCCTTCACGCGGATGGTAAATTCATTGAAGAATGTTTCGTTCATCACCTCGACGTTCGGCGCGCGGGCCAGCATGTCAGCCAGCTTGACGGCGTTGGCGTGGTTGATCCGCGCGAGACGCCGCAAGCCCGTTTCGCCGAGCAGGCTCAGGTGTATCGAGAAGGCGAGCGCGCAAAGGCCCGAGTTGGTGCAGATGTTCGAGGTCGCCTTCTCGCGCCGGATATGTTGCTCGCGCGTGGAGAGCGTCAACACAAAGCCGCGCCGCCCGGCCGCGTCGACGGTCTCGCCCGCGAGCCGCCCCGGCATCTGCCGGACATATTTCTGCCGCGTGGCGAACAGGCCGAGATAGGGCCCGCCGAAATTCAGCGCGTTGCCGATGGATTGCCCCTCGCCGACGACGATGTCGGCGTCCATCGCGCCCGGCGATTCCAGCAAGCCAAGCGAAACCGCCTCGGTGAAAACGGCGATCAGCAGGGCGCCTTTCGCGTGGCAGGCCCGCGCGATGGCGCGCAGGTCGCGCGGATTTCCGAACACGTCGGGCGTCTGCACCACGATGCAGGAGGTGTCCGCGTCGATGGCGTCGACGAGGGCTTCGCGCGCGAAAACGTCGGGCGGCAGCGAGACGACCTCGTCGCGCGCCATGCGCGACAGCGTGCGAACAACCTCGGCGTAATGGGGATGCAGACCGCCCGACAGCACCGCCTTGCGTCGCCGGGTGATCCGGTGCGCCATCAGCACGGCTTCGGCGGTCCCGGTCGAGCCGTCGTACATGGAGGCGTTGGCGACCTCCATGCCGGTCAGCATCGCGACCTGCGTCTGGAACTCGAACAGCATTTGCAGCGTGCCCTGTGCGATTTCCGGCTGATAGGGCGTGTAGCTCGTCAGAAACTCGGAGCGTTGGATCAGATGATCGACGGTCGCGGGCACATGGTGCTTGTAGGCGCCGCAGCCAACGAAAAAGGGCACGGATGCGGCGGCGACGTTCTTCCCGGCCATGGCCGACAGCGCGCGGGCGACCGCGGCCTCCGATTTGCCGCGCGGCAGATCGAGCGGCGCCGTCAGCCGTTTGGCGGCCGGAATATCGGCGAAGAGATCGTCGATGGAACCGACGCCGATGGCGGCCAGCATGTCCTGACGTTCGATGTTCGTATGCGGCAGAAAGCGCATGGGAGCTCCGTTCGCGCGCGGGGCGGCGTGTTGGTTCAGGCGAGGGTTTTGAGGAAGGCGGCGTAGGCCGCCTCGTCCATCAGGCCGTCGAGCTCGGCGCGATCGGCGACGCGGACCTTGTAGAACCAGCCCTTGTCGAGCGGCGCCTCGTTCACCGCGCCGGGTTCCTTTTCCAGCGCGCCGTTGATGGCGACGACCTCGCCGGTCACGGGCGCGAATACCTCGCTCGCCGCCTTCACGCTTTCGACGACGGCGACCTGATCGCCGCGCTTGAACGACGCGCCCACCTCTGGAAGCTCGACATAGACGATATCGCCCAGCGCGTGCTGGGCGTGGTCGGTGACGCCGACGACGCCCGTGTCGCCGTCAACGCGGATATATTCGTGGTCCCTGGTGTAATACGTGTTCGACATGGGGGCTCCGGGGCTCGATCAGCGGCGATAGCGGTGGGGAACGAAGGGCATGGGCGCGACGGTGGCGGGCAGGGGCTTGCCGCGCACGACGAGCATGACCGAAACGCCGACCGCGGCGTGCGCGGGGTCGACATAGCCCATGGCCAGCGGGCCATTCAGCGTGGGGCCAAAGCCGCCGGACGTGACGACGCCAATCTTGCGCCCCTCGCCATCGGTGATTTCCGTGCCCTCGCGCGCTGGAGCCCGTCCCTCGGGCAAAAGACCGACGCGCTTGCGGGCCGGGCCTTCGGCGAGCTCGCGCTGGATTCGCGTGGCGCCGGGGAAGCCGCCCTCGGTCCGGCGGCGCTTGCCCATGGACCAGACGAGGCCGGCCTCGACCGGCGATGTCGTCTCGTCGATATCGTGGCCATAAAGGCAAAGGCCGGCTTCCAGGCGCAGCGAATCGCGCGCCCCAAGGCCGATCGGCCAGACTTCCGGTTCGGCCAGCAGCGTTCGGGCCAGTCTCTCGACGCGATCCGCGCGGATCGAAATCTCGAACCCGTCCTCGCCCGTGTAGCCGGACCGCGACACGTGGCAATCGAGCCCGGCGACCTTCATGGACGCCGCCGCCATGAATCCGAGCGCGGCGGAGGGGTCGCTATGGCGGGCCAGAACCTCGGCCGCTTTCGGCCCCTGCAGCGCCAGCAGGGCGCGATGCGGCGCGCGCGCGAGCCTGATGTTCGGGGCCAAGGCGGCCTCAAGATGGGCGAAATCCACCTCCTTGCGCGCGGCGTTGACGATCAGCATGAGCACGCCGTCCTCGGCGGGGTCGGCGGAGCGCGTGACCATCAGATCGTCGATGATTCCACCGTCCGCGGTGGTGAATTGCGTATAGCGCTGCCGGCCGGGCGCGAGGTCGAGGATGTCCGCCGGGCAAAGGCATTCCAGCGCGCGGGCCGTCGCCTCGTGGGACGGGCCGATCAGGAAAGCCTGCCCCATGTGCGAAACATCGAACAGTCCGGCTTCCGACCGGGTGTGCAGGTGCTCGGCCAGCACGCCGGGCGAATAATGCACGGGCATGTCATGGCCCGCGAAAGGGACCATCTTGCCGCCGAGGGTCAGATGGAGGGCGTGGAGGGGTGTGCGCGCCAGCGGCGCGGAAGGGGGCGAGGCAATATCCGTCATGACCAACCGGCGCTGGAGCGACACAGGCGAATCGCCGGCGCGAGCCAGCCATTCGTTCGTCGCCCCCTCTGTCCGGTGACCTGAGAGATTTCCCGTTTCGCGCCCAGACTGGTCTGAACGCGTCGCGGTTACGCCCTTCGGTGGACGGTCGCGCGAAGCGCCGTCGCTTTCCAGAGTGTCATCCCCGCCGCGGTCCGTGGGCCTGAGCGTTTCCGGGGCGGTTGCGCCTTCGGCGCCGGCTGCGCGAGCAGCCGGACTCTCCCGCGGGGGTAAATTGACGAGGCAAGAGATACGCGTCGCGACGACGAAGTCAACGCCGTCGCGGGAAACCCCGGAAAACCCGGCTTATCCGCGCGCGCGGCGGCGCGGCTTCGGCTTTTGCGGCTTGTCCGGCGCGCCGGAATCAAAGCCGACGTAGATCGTGTAGTCGTCCTCGGACGCGTTGCTGAGAGCGGGCACGCTCATGGGTTCGGTGACGAGCGTGAACGGCGCCTGCGTGTCGCCCTGCGGAATGGTGGCCGCGACGCGGTAGGACTTTGTCGCCACGATCTGTTGGTCGCTCTCGCGCCGCACGACGATGCGCACCGGCACGGAGAAGGAGCCAGGACCGCCGACCGGGCCGGACTGCACGTAACCGGCGACGCCGACGCGCATGGTGAGCTGGGAATCCAGCGCCGAACATTCGCGCGACAGATCGCCGAGGGAATATTGCTGCTTGACGCCGGCGTTGGAGCGATCCGATCCGGCGTAAACGCGATAGGCGGCCTGCCCCTCGGCGACGGCGATGGCGGGGCAACCGATATCGCGAGGGCTATTCGCGGTGCTCGCGACCGCCGGCGCCTTGGGAGACTGATACGCGAACAGATTGCCAAGCGTGTTGCCGGCGTCCTCGCCCTTCGAGCCGCAGCCCGCCAGACCCAGCATGGCGAGCCCCGCGAGGGCCAGCGCCCCACGATGTGAACCATTTCCGCGCATACGCACCCCTTCCACGCACCCCGAAACAATCTCGATCCCGATCTTATAGGGATGTTGCCTCCGACCCGCCAGAGCGGCGGATCAGGGCAGCTTGGCGAATCCGTCCTTGAAACCGTTGAGCGTCATGGGGATGCCGACGCCTTCCTCCGGCGTGTTGAAAACGATGAAGGTGGCGGTCGCGCCCGTGCTCAGTTGCTCGATGAGCTTGTCCTCCATGACGACTTCCGCCACGCAGCCCGAGGCGAGACAGCGCACGAAGCCGGCCCGACCGACGTCCGTCTGGTCGATCTTGAGGCCGAGACCGGCGGGAAGTAGCACGCCGAGCTGGGTGATGACGCGCAGCAGGCGCGACTTGCCGTCGGCGGTCTTGAGCACGATGACGACGAGGCTGACGTTTGGCTTGTCCTCGGCGGCGATGGATTGCAGCAGGGCGCACTGCTCGCGGCTCGCGCCGGGCGGTATTTCGCAGCGCATTTCCCAGTCGCCGAACTTGCCCTTGACCGCGCCCTGCGCGGCGGCGGGCGAGGTCGCCGCGCCAGCCAGGGTGGCGAGCGCGAGCAAACCGAGGGCCACGAGGACCGGACCCCGCGACCAGCGGAAGGTGAAATGCGCGTCGCCCATGAACAACTCCTGATTCGTCGCGGCCAAGAATACGCCAGAATGCGTTTCCTGGCCGCGTTCGCCCCGCGTGAACCCCGATTTCAGCGAAATGAGGGCAAGCCGTCCAGTCGCGACCCGGCTGCTGGCCGCGTTCCGCGCCTAACATACGGCCTCCGCCTGTCAAGCCGCTGGCTGGTCGCCCCGCGATGCCGCCGCTTTTTTCGCGCGCCCAAATGTCGCGGCGCTTTCAGGGCGCGCGCGAGTTGCCATCAAGGCGCGATTGTGGTTTTCCAGTCCATGCGGGAGAGGATCGCGCTTGGTGGTCCCCGCGACCCCGGGAGGGTCGCGCACACCGCGACGGAAACTCAGACCGGTTCGCCGGCGCGCCAGGAGCGGTGACGTAACATGAACTTGCGCACATCAGGACAACGGCTATCGGCCCTCGCGGGCGCCTTGGCGCTCATCGCGGGCAGCGTCGCGGCTCGCGCTGATTCCTTCGGTCACGCCGAGCCGGGTCAGATGACCTTTCAGGAAGCCGTGACGCCCATCGCGCACGAGATTCACTCGCTGCATTCGCTCATCCTCGTGATCATCACGCTGATCTCGATCTTCGTGCTGGGCTTGCTCATCTACGTGATGTTCCGCTTCAACGAGAAGTCGAATCCGAACCCCTCGCGCACCACCCATCACACCGGCCTTGAAGTGGCATGGACGATCATCCCGGTGCTCATCCTGGTGGTCATCGCCATTCCCTCGTTCCGCCTGTTGACCCACCAGCTCACCATTCCCAAGTCGGACATGACGCTTAAGGTCGTTGGCAAGCAGTGGGCCTGGTCGTACGAATATCCCAAGGATCAGGGCGAGTTCGACTTCATCTCCTCGATCAAGAGCGACAAGGATCTGAAGCCCGGCGATATCCGCCTGCTCGCGGTGGACAACGAGGCCGTCGTGCCGGTCAACAAGGTCATCGAGTTGCAAGTCAGCGCCGACCCGACCGGCGTCATCCACTCCTTCACCGTGCCGTCCTTCGGCGTCCGCATCGACGCGGTGCCCGGCCGCCTTAACCAGAGCTGGTTCATGGCCGAGCGCGAAGGCATCTATTACGGCCAGTGCTCAAAGATTTGCGGCAAGGATCACGCCTTCATGCCGATCGCCATCCGCGTCGTGAGCGAGGAGGCCTACAAGGCCTGGCTCGTCGAGGCCAAGAAGAAATACGCCAGCGTTCCCTCGTCCAACGAGTTCGCGGCGAACGAATATCCCGTCGCCCGCTGAGCGGGTTGATAATCCGGCATTAAACCTAGTCAGGACGAATCCCGATGGCTACGACGGCTAACGCCCACACCGACGATCACGGTCACGACGACCACGCGCTACCCCATGGCTGGCGCAGGTACCTGTTTTCGACCAATCACAAGGATATCGGCACGCTCTACATCATCTTCGCGGTGATCGCGGGCCTGATCGGCTTCCTTCTTTCCTTCGCCATCCGCCTGGAGTTGCAAAACCCCGGCATCCAGATCTTCCCGGCGCTGGCCGGCCTGCTGTCGGGCGACAGCTCGATCGACTCGGCGAAGAACCTGTATAACGTGTTCATCACGGCGCACGGCGTGATCATGATCTTCTTCCTTGTCATGCCCGCCCTCATCGGCGGCTTTGGCAACTGGTTCGTGCCGCTGATGATCGGCGCGCCGGACATGGCCTTCCCGCGCATGAACAACATTTCCTTTTGGCTGTTGCCGGCGGCCTTCACGCTGCTGGTGCTGTCGATGTTCGTGGATGGCTCCGCCGGTTTCAAGGGCTTCGGCGGCGGCTGGGTGTTCTACCCGCCGTTCTCCTCGACCGCCGGCACGCCCGGCCCGTCGATGGATTTCGTCATCCTCGCGCTGCACATCGCCGGCGCCTCGTCGATCCTCGGCGCGATCAACTTCATCACCACCATCTTCAACATGCGCGCTCCCGGCATGACGCTGCACCGCATGCCGCTGTTCGCCTGGTCGGTGCTGGTGACGGCGTTCCTGCTCGTGCTGTCGCTGCCGGTTCTCGCCGGCGCCATCACCATGCTGCTGACCGATCGTAACTTCCACACCACCTTCTTCGATCCGTCGGGCGGTGGCGATCCGATCCTGTTCCAGCATTTGTTCTGGTTCTTCGGCCATCCGGAAGTCTACATCCTGATCCTGCCCGGCTTCGGCATCGTCAGCCACATCGTGTCGACCTTCTCGCGCAAGCCGATCTTCGGTTATCTCGGCATGGCCTACGCCATGGTCGCCATCGGCGTCGTCGGCTTCATCGTGTGGGCTCACCACATGTATACGGTCGGTCTGTCGCTCAACACGCAGCGCTACTTCGTCTTCGCGACGATGGTCATCGCGGTGCCCACCGGCGTGAAGATCTTTTCGTGGATCGCGACGATGTGGGGCGGCTCGATCTCGCTGCGCCTGCCGATGATCTGGGCGATCGGGTTCATCTTCCTGTTCACCGTTGGCGGCGTTACCGGCGTCGTGCTGGCCAACGCGGGCATCGACCGCGCGCTGCACGAGACCTATTACGTCGTGGCGCACTTCCACTACACGATGTCACTCGGCGCCGTGTTCTCGATCTTCGCGGGTTTCTACTACTGGTTCCCGAAAATGTCGGGCTACATGTACAACGAGACCCTCGGCAAGCTGCACTTCTGGCTGCTGTTCATCGGCGTGAACCTGGTGTTCTTCCCGCAGCATTTCCTTGGTCTCGCCGGCATGCCGCGTCGTTACATCGACTATCCCGACGCCTACTCTTTGTGGAACTGGTGGTCGTCGGTCGGCGCGGAAATCACCGCGGCGAGCGTGGTCGTGTTCCTCTATGTCGTGTGGGAAGCCTTCGCCAAGAAGCGCGTCGCCGGCGACAATCCGTGGGGCGTTGGCGCCACCACGCTGGAATGGACGCTGCCCTCGCCGCCGCCGTTCCACGTGTACGAGACCTTGCCGCGCATCACCGGCGCGGATCACTGATCCATCGCGAGGCGGAGCGCTTCCGGCGCTTCGCCTCCGGGTGGTCGCGCACGGCGCGGCCTGAACGCTTCGGGATTGTATTATGAGTTTTGTCAGCGACGGAAATGGCGCCCTGCCGGCCTCCGCGACCATCTCGGTCGCCGAGCCGAAGGACTTTTTCGCGCTGCTCAAGCCGCGCGTCATGTCGCTCGTCGTCTTCACGGCGCTCGCGGGCCTGTTGATCGCGCCGGGCCACATGCATCCGGTGCTCGCCATTGGCGCTTTGGCGGCGATCGCCGTGGGCGCGGGCGCGTCCGGCGCGTTGAACATGTGGTATGACGCGGATATCGACGCGCTGATGACGCGCACCAGCACGCGCCCGGTCCCGTCGGGTCGGGTAACCGGCCGCGAGGCGCTGGCGTTCGGCCTCGTCCTGTCGATCCTTTCGGTGATCACGCTGGGCGTCGTGGCGAATTTCTTCGCCGCCGCGCTTCTGGCCTTCACCATCTTCTTCTACGCCGTCATCTACACGATGTGGCTGAAGCGCTGGACGCCGCAGAACATCGTGATTGGCGGCGCCGCCGGCGCCTTGCCGCCCGTTGTCGCCTGGGCCGCCGCGACCGGAACCATCGGCGTCGAAAGCCTGGCTTTGTTCGCCATCATCTTCATCTGGACGCCGCCGCACTTCTGGGCTCTCGCCATCGTCAAGAGCGCGGAATACGCGCGCGCGGGCGTCCCCATGATGCCCAACGCCAAGGGCGAGGCGCGTACCCGGCTGGAAATTCTCGTTTACACGGTGCTGCTGGCGCCGACCGGGATGTCGCCGTGGTTCATGGGTTTCGCCTCGCCTGTTTATGGCGCGGTGTCGGCGATCGCCGGTCTCGTCATGTTGTTCTACGCCGTTCGCGTGTATCGCGCGGCGGCGGGCGAGGCCCTCAACAAGGCGGCGATGAAGCTGTTCGGGATCTCCATCCTTTATCTGTTCCTGTTGTTCGCCGTGCTGGTCGCCGAAAATGGCCTGGCGATTCTCCTCGCCGGCTGGAAGTAGGATCGCCCGATGAATGAATCGCAAAAAGGGATCGCCGGTCGCGTCCTCACCGATCAGGAACTGCGCAGCCGTCGCGCGCGCAACCGCGCGATTGGCCTCGGCATAGCGGCGCTGGTTATTCTGTTTTATGCGGTCACGATCATCAAGCTCGGACCCGGCGTGTTGCGGCAGCCCCTATGACCATCGCGCCCATCCCGTCACCAACGCGGCAACAGTCATCCCGCCATCGCGCGGTGGCGTTGTCGGTTGTTGGCGTGGTCGTGGCGATGGGCGCGCTCGCCTATGCGGCGGTGCCGCTCTATCAGATGTTCTGCCGGGCGACCGGCTACGGCGGCACGACGCAGGTGGCGACGTCGGGGCCCCAGACGCGTGGCCTGCGCGCGCTGACGGTTCGCTTCGACACGAATATCGCGTCCGAGTTGCCGTGGACCCTGACGCCTGAAGTGGCGTCCGTCGAGGTTCCCACGGGCGAAACAAGGACCGTGTTCTTCAAGGTCCACAACCGCTCGGACAAGACGATCGCGGCGGTCGCGGGCTACAACGTGGCGCCGGATCAGTCGGGCGCCTATTTCACCAAGATTTCGTGTTTCTGTTTCACCGAGCAGCGTCTCGGACCGGGAGAGACGGCCGAATGGCCGGTCGTGTTCTATCTCGACCCCGCGCTCGAAAAGGATGAAACCATGAAGCACGTGGACAGCGTGACGCTGTCCTACACGCTTTACGCCTCGCGTCAGCAGCCGGCCCAGCCGGCGGGCGGGCGCGGGTTCTAGGGATTCACGCGCCGCCTTGACCGGCGACGCACACTTGAGGCAAACGGCCAAAAGGGCCGAGGCGAAGGGGACCAACATGGCGGATGGCCACGCGAAACCGAACCACGATTATCATCTCGTCGATCCGAGCCCGTGGCCGATCGTTGGGTCATTCTTCGCCTTCTTGACCGCCGTTGGCGCGATCATGTGGATGAAGACCCTTTCGCTCTTCGGTCTTCACATGGGCGGCTATGTCTTCGGCGCCGGCTTCCTCGGCATTCTCTACGTCATGGCCTCCTGGTGGGCCGACGTCATCAAGGAAGCCCAGCAGGGCGACCACACGCGTGTCGTGCAGATCAGCCATCGCTACGGCATGATCCTGTTCATCGCATCCGAAGTCATGTTCTTTGTCGCGTGGTTCTGGGCGTTCTTCGACGCCAGCCTGTTCTCGAACGAGGCGATTCAGGCGGCCCGCGTCGAGTTCACCGGCGGCCACTGGCCGCCGAAGGGCACGGAAGTCCTCAACCCCTTCCATCTGCCTTTGTTGAACACGCTGATCCTGTTGACCTCGGGCACCACGGTGACCTGGGCGCATCATGCTCTGCTGCACAATGATCGCTCGGCGCTCAAGAATGGCCTCATCCTGACCATCCTGCTCGGCGCGATCTTCAGCTGCGTTCAGGCCTACGAATACGCGCACGCGCCCTTTGGCTTCAAAGATTCGATCTATGGCGCGACCTTCTTCATGGCGACCGGCTTCCACGGTTTCCATGTGCTCATCGGCACGATCTTCCTGTTCGTTTGCCTGATGCGCGCCTATGCGGGCCACTTCACGCCCAAGCAGCACCTCGGCTTCGAGTTCGCCGCCTGGTACTGGCATTTCGTCGACGTGGTCTGGCTGTTCCTTTTCTGCTGCATCTACGTCTGGGGTTCATGGGGCGCCGCGGTCGAATAGACCGCGCTCAACGCCTGACGAAATCGGGGCCGCGTTCGCGCGGCCCTTTTTCTTTGCCCGAACGCCGCCGTCTCAGCGGATGGCGGCGAGAATGGATTGCAGAAACGCGCCGAGATCGTGCGTGACGAAGTCGACATGGCCGGGAATATCGCCGGGGATTTCCCAAGGCTCGCGATGATCGACCTGACCCTCGGGCGGCTTCACCAGCGTCGTGACCATGCCGTGCTTGTGCGGCGCCTCGAGGTTGTGAACGATGTCCTCGAACATGGCCGCGCGGGATGGATCGACGCCGTGCGTCCGGAAGAACTTGAGATAGGTGGCCTCGACGGGTTTCGGCAACAGATCGGCCGAGACAATGTCGAAGATGTCCTCGAACAGATGCCGGATGCCCAATTGCTCGACGGTGCGAATCGCATGCTCGCGCGATCCATTCGTCAGGATCAATTTGCGGCCGGGCAGTTCAAGAATGCCCGCGGCCAGCGCCTGATTTGGCTTCAGGCTGGAACGGTCGATATCGTGGACGAAGGCGAGAAACTCGTGCGGATCGATGGCGTGTTCCTCGATCAGCCCGTTCAGCGTAGTGCCGTGACGCCGGTAATAATATTTCTGCAAGGCGCGCGAGGATTGCGCGTCGAGGCCAAAGAAATCGCCAATGAAAAGCGTGATGCGGTCGTCGATGCGCGGCCAAAGGTCCGCGTTCGACGGGTACAGCGTGTTGTCGAGGTCGAACACCCACGTGTCGACCGCCGCGAACCGCGTGGCGAGATCCAGCCGTCCCGCCGTCTCGTTCATCGCGTGATCAACGTGCCCGCGCCGCCATCCGTCAGAAGCTCGACGAGCACCGCGTGTGGCGTCTGCCCGTCGAGAATAACGACGCCCTCGACGCCCTGCTCGATGGCGTAGATGCAGGTCTCCACCTTCGGAATCATGCCGCCCGTGATCGTGCCATCGGCGATCAATTCGCGAATACGCGCGATATTGAGCTCCTTGATGAGCTGCTTGTTTTTGTCGAGCACGCCGGGCACGTCGGTCAGGAACAACAGACGCTTCGCGCCGAGCGCGCCGGCGATGGCGCCGGCGAACGTGTCCGCGTTGACATTGTAGGTCTCGCCATCCGCGCCCTGACAGACCGGCGCCAGCACGGGAATCAACTCGCGGCCAAGCACCTGATCGAGCACGGTCGTGTCGACCTTCGAGGGCTCGCCCACGAAACCGAGATCCAGCACCACTTCCTCGTGGGAATTGGGATCGACCATGGTGCGCGTCGCCTTCGTGGCGGTCACCATGCGGCCATCCTTGCCGCACAGGCCGATGGCGCGCCCGCCCTCGTTGTTGATGAAGCCGACGATCTGCTTGTTGATAAGGCCGGCGAGCACCATCTCCACGATCTCGACCGTCGCCTTGTCGGTGACGCGCAGGCCGGCCCTGAATTCGGACTTGATGCCGAGCTTGGCGAGCATCGCGCCGATCTGGGGCCCGCCGCCGTGCACGACAACCGGGTTCACGCCCGACTGTTCGAGCAGCACCATGTCGCGGGCGAAGCTCTTGGCGACCTCCTCGCCGCCCATGGCGTGACCGCCGTATTTCACCACGATGACGGCGTCGTCGTAGCGCAGCATGTGCGGCAACGCCTGCATCAGAATTTCGGCCTGCCGTTGCGGGCTATCGGGGGCGACGTCGGTCATGGGCGGTTCCAAACGAATGACGGCGGCTTTTAGCCCGTCGCGATGTCAATCTCAATGCGATCGGCCGATCGCGGTTAAGCGCCTCACGCCCCGCGTTCGGCGAGCAACCGGGCGACGGTCGCGCGCAGTTCCGGCACGCCCTCGCCCGTGCGCGACGACGTCCACAGAACGTCCGGGTGGGCGGCGGGTCGTTTCGCCAGCGCCGCCACCACGCCCGCGAGCCGCGCGTCCCGCTCGCCAACCTTCACCTCGTCGAGTTTCGTCAGGACGAGCTGGTAGGAAACCGCGGCGCGGTCAAAGGCGGTCATCGTCTCGATATCCGGCGGTTTGAGGCCATGCCGCCCGTCGACCAGCACGAACACGCGCAGCAGGCTGGCGCGCCCGGCGAGAAACGATTGCATCAGGCGCATCCAGCCGTTGGTTTTTTCCTTGCTGACGGCGGCGTAGCCATAGCCGGGCATGTCGACCAGCCGCATGCGTTCGGCGCCCGGCGGACCGCCCAGCGCGAAAAAGTTGAGTTGCTGGGTGCGGCCCGGCGTGTGCGACACGCGCGCCAGCGTGGTTCGCCCGGTCAGCGCGTTCACCAGCGAGGACTTGCCGACGTTGGAGCGGCCGGCGAAGGCGATCTCGGGTGGGCCCATGGGCGGCAGCCCGTCGATTTGAGCGGCTCCCCAGATGAACTCACAGGGGCCCGCGAACAGCTTGCGCCCGGCTTCGGTGAAATCGGCGATATCGTCGGCGCGATCGTTCAAGGGTTTTTCTCCGCGGCCGGCGTCGGGCGCCAGACCGCATTAAGAAAAGGGGGCGCGTTCACATCCAGCGCTCGATCTCGCGCGCGGCCTTTTCGGGGTCGGCGAGATTGAGCGCGTTCACGAAGCGCATCTGCTTGTCCATCAGATAGACGATGGCGCTGTGATCCATCGTGTAATCGTCGCCGGTTCCAGGAACCTTCTTTGAATACACGCGATATTCCCTGAGCATCGGCTCGACGGCCGCGCGATCGCCGGTCAAACCGATGATTCGGCTGTCGAAGCTCGACAGATAGTCCTTCATCACGCTTGGCGTGTCGCGCTCTGGATCGACGCTGACGAAAACGCCCCGCGCCTTCGCGCCGGGCTTGAGCTTGCGCAGGATTTCGGAAATCTCGAACAGAGTCGTCGGGCAGACGTCGGGGCAATGGGTATAGCCGAAGAAAATCAGCGTCGGCTGGCCCTTCAGATCGTCCTGCGTCACGGCCTGTCCGTCCGGGCCGACGAGCTTGAAGGGGCCGCCGATCGCCGAGGGCGCCGGCGCGCCGGGGCCGGTGTCGACGAAGGTCAGCACCGCCGCGCCCGCGACGAGCGCCGCGCCCACGCCGAAGACGATGAACGGCAGAAGATTGCGTCGGGAGGGGGCAACGGCCATCGTGGCATCCGGTCTGGTGAGTCAGAAACAGCTCTGGACCGCGGCGAGCATGTCGAAAAATATGCCCGATCCGAATCGCAACCACATGAGGGCACCGGCCGCGGTCAAAAGCGCCACGCCCGCGCCGACCATCAACCAGAATCGGCGACGGTCGAAGGGAATTTCGCTTTCATCCTGGGCGACGCTCATGTCGGAGATCCATCTGTTGAGACCCTCTATAGGCCATCGACCCTCGGAAAGCACGATCCGCGATGATTGCCGCGGCGGCCCTATTGACGCGGGCGCCGCCAGATAGTTCTTTGCCATCAATGGCGATGACTTCGACTACGACCAGCCGGCGCTGGAGCCTGCCGAACCTGCTCACTTATGGGCGGGTGGCGGCGGCGCCCGTGGTGGCGGCGCTTCTTTTCTGGCCCGAGGTCGACGCCTTGCGCTGGACGGCGCTGGGCGTTTTCGCCGCGGCCGCCATCACCGATTTCTTCGATGGGTATCTGGCCCGCGCTTGGTCGCAACAATCGGCCTTGGGGCGCATGCTCGACCCCATCGCCGACAAGCTGCTGGTGGCGGCTTGCCTGCTGATGCTGGTCGCCAGCGGCGATATCGCCGGCTGGTCGCGCTGGGCGGCGATCGTCATCCTGTGTCGGGAAATACTGGTGTCCGGCATGCGCGAATTCCTCGCCGAGTTGCGGGTGGGCCTGCCGGTCTCGGCGGTCGCCAAGTGGAAAACCACGCTGCAATTGCTGGCGCTCGGCTTTCTGATCGCGGGCAGGGCGGGCGAAAAGGTTCTGCCCGGCACGGGCGCGATTGGATTGGCCCTGCTTTGGCTCGCCGCGCTCCTCACGCTTTACACGGGCTGGGACTATATGAAGGCCGGTCTCAAACACGTCGAGGATTGAGCATGAAAGCCGTGTATTTCGCCTGGGTGCGCGAGCGCATCGGGCGGAACGAGGAAGAGATTTCCCCGCCCGCCGAAATTGTCGACGTCCGCGGCCTCATCGGCTGGCTGTCGGCGCGCGGCGAGGAATACGCCCACGCCTTCGAGAATCCGGACGTAATTCGGGTCGCCATCGATCGCGCCCATGGCAAGCATGACGCGCCCATCTCCGGCGCGCGCGAGATCGCCTTTTTTCCGCCGATGACCGGGGGCTGAACGCTTTGACGCCGCGCATTCTCATCCAGACCGCGGATTTCGACGCGGCGGCCGAGGTCGCGGCGATGACGCGCGACCGGCGCGATATCGGGGCCGTCGTGACATTCACCGGCCTGTGTCGCGACGAAGGCGGCCGTCTGGCGGCGCTTGAGCTCGAGCACTATCCCGGCATGGCCGAGGAGGAGATCGCGCGCATGGTCGCCCGCGCCGCCGCGCGCTGGCCGCTCGACGCGGTCACGGTCATCCACCGCGTCGGTAAAATCGCGCCAGGCGCCCAGATCGTGCTGGTGATCGCCGCGTCGTCGCACCGCGCCGCGGCGTTCGCCGGCGCGGAGTTCCTCATGGATTATCTGAAAACCAGCGCGCCCTTCTGGAAGAAGGAGCATCCGATCGACGGGCCCGCGACCGAATGGGTCGCCGCCAGGGACGAAGACGATCGCGCGCTTGAAAAGTGGCGCGCGTAGCCGCGCGGCGCGCTACAGGTTTTTTTGAAGCTTCATCTGGAACAGGAAATTTTCCGCGATGTGCCAGTTGAAGGACGTAATCAGCGTTCCCTTCGCCGATGTGTAGCGCCTGAGCGCGCAGATGGACGGATCGCCCGGCTTGCGGCCGAGCGCGCGGGCCATTTCCCGCGTCATGGGCTCGCCGCGAATTTCCTGATCCGCCTCGATGATATCCTCGCGCGCCCGCTTGGACAGCAACGCATAGAACGGCCCGACGCAGCCCGGCAGTTCGCCGACCAGTCGCGACAGGCGCTTGGGGATGTAGGAATGAATGTAACAGACGACCTCGCCGCCGGCGTGCATCCGCCGCACGCCCTTGATGAGGTTCCACGTCGACCCCGCCTCGCCGCCGACCAGCGCCGCCCGGTCTTCCGACAACGCGACTGATTCGACGCCGACGATTTCATAATGCGTCGACAGGGCGAACTGGAAGAGATCGGCGAGTGACGACAGGGAATGAACGTAGCGCGCCTGTGGCTGGGCGGCCACGACCACGCTGCCCGATCCCTGTCGCCGATGCACCATGCCTTGCTCGACCAGACGGCGCATCGCCTCGCGGATGGTGTAGCGACTGGCG
The DNA here is from genome assembly GCA_903861645.1 of uncultured Hyphomicrobiales bacterium. GTDB lineage: Bacteria > Pseudomonadota > Alphaproteobacteria > Rhizobiales > Beijerinckiaceae > Terripilifer. The sequence goes on along the minus strand of CAIOVE010000085.1, from coordinate 42,167 downwards.
CCAAATTCCTCGCAAAGCTCGCTTTCGGGCGGCAGGCTGGTTTCGAGCGGGTAAACGCCATCCTCCACGCGGGCGCGGAGCGTCGCGAGGATTTGCAGGTAGCGGGGCATGTGCCCGATGGGTTCAACCTTGTTCATGGCCGCCGTCTGGATGATCGGGACGGGAATGGACTATTCTGTTTCCGCGTAGCGCTTTTCGAACTCCCACACATCCTTGAAGCCGATGAGTTCGTTGAATTCCGCGAATGAATACATCGGCGTTTCCGGCGAGGTCGTGCCGGTGTCGCGCAGATCGGCGTAGGCGGTGGTCAAGGCTTGCGCGGTCGCGAGGAAACCCACGGCCGGGAAAATAGCCGCCGCGAAACCGAGCTCCGCCAGCCGGGCGGCTGGCAGCATCGGCGTGCGACCGCCATTGACCATGTTGGCGATCAGCGGCTTTCCGATGCGTTTGGCGATGGCCGCGATCTCTTCCTCGCTCTCGGGCGATTCGATGAAGATGATGTCGGCGCCCGCTTCGGCGTAGGCCTCGCCGCGCCGTAGCGCCTCGTCGAGGCCAAGCGACGTGCGCGCGTCCGTGCGGGCGATGATCAGGAAGTCGGCGCTGGAGCGGCTGTCGACGGCGACGCGGATCTTGCGGGCCATGTCGGCGGTGGCGATGACGCGCCGGTTGGGCGTGTGGCCGCACTTCTTGGGGAATTCCTGATCCTCGAGCTGCATGGCGGAGACGCCCGCCTTCTCGTAACCCCGCACGGTGTGCCGGACATTCAGCAGTCCGCCGTAGCCAGTGTCGGCGTCGGCGATCACCGGCGTGCGTGTCATCTCGGCGATGCGCCCGATATGCTCGATCATTTCCGAATAACTTGCGAGGCCGGCGTCCGGCAGGCCAAGCGCCGAGGCGACCGTGCCATAGCCCGTGACATAAAGCGCCTTGAAGCCCATCCGGTCGGCGATCAACGCCGAGATCATGTCGTAAACGCCGGGAGCGGCGACGAAGGTGCGTGCCTCGATGTGTTGACGCAAGATGGGGTTGGCCATTTTCCTGCCTTATGTCGCTGGTTCGCGATGCTGGATCGCATTTCCCCGATATCGTCGGCGGGGTCAACAGCCATTATGGCGCGATATTCGGCAAACGGAAAGATTTGTCCGGACATATTTTATATGCCAACATGACCGGCGTCCTGGATCGAGCCGATGGAACACGCATGAGTGAACTCGATATCTACGCCCGACAGGGCTTCGCGCAGTCCATTGGCCTTGGCCGGAAGCCGGCGCTGGTCATGGTCGATTTCGTTCTTGGCTTCACCGATCCGGAGCACTTTGGCGGCGGCAACATCAAGCCCGCCATCGATCGCACGGTTGGCCTGCTGACTGTCGCCCGCGCCCGTCGCTGGCCCATCGCCCATACGCGCGTTGTCTACGCCGACGACGGCTCGGACGCGGGCGCCTTCACCCGCAAGGCGCCGGGCTTGCGCAAGCTCACCGAAACCAGCCCGCTGAGCCAGATCGTCGAGGAATTGCGACCCGCGGAGGGCGAACTCATCATCCGCAAGCGGCAGGCCTCGGCGTTCTTCGGCACCGAGTTCGCTTCCTGGTTGCTGTGGAACCAGGTCGATACCCTGCTCGTGACGGGTTGCACCACGTCCGGTTGCGTGCGCGCGACCGTTGTCGACGCCGTGGCGTACAATTTGCGAACGATTGTCGTCACCGACTGCGTGGGCGATCGCGCCATGGGTCCGCACGAGGCGAACCTTTTCGACATGGGCCAGAAATACGCCGACCTGATGACCTCGGACGAGGTCGTCGCGGCGACCGCCTGAACACTGGACAAGGAGATCAACATGCGAGACGTGCAAGGCTGGCGCAGGAAATTCGGTGTCCTCGGCCCTTCGACGAACACCATCGTTCAGCCCGATTTCGAGGCGATGCGCCCCGTCGGCGTGACCAATCACTACAGTCGCATCTTCACGCCGGACGCGCAGGCGGTCAGCAACGAGAGTTTCCGCGCGGGCGCCAACACCATCGCGGAGAACGTGGTCGACGCCGTCAAAAGCGTCATGACCTGCAAGCCAGACTATCTCGTCATGGGCATGTCGGCGGTGACGTTCTTCGAGGGCGGCCGCGGCGCCGACGCCTTTCAGGCCAAGGTCGAGGATGTCTCGGGCGTCAAGATCAGCATCGGCAGTCACGCCTGCGCCGCGGCCTTGCGCGCTTATGGCGGCGTCAAGCGCATCTCCATCCTGTCGCCCTACTGGCCCGTCATGAACACCGAGGTCGGGCGCTACTTCTCCGACATGGGTTTCAGCATCGCGCGTGATATTCCCCTGCAATGCCGCTCGTGGACGAACATCGCGGAACAGACGACCGCGACCCTGCGCGACGCGCTCCGCAAGCTCGACGGCGACGATGTCGACGCCATCGTGCAGGTTGGCACCAATCTCTCGATGGTGAAGCTGGCGGCGGCCGCGGAGATGTGGCTCGGCAAGCCGGTTATCGCCATCAATACGGCCACTTACTGGCACGCGCTGCGCGCCAACGGCATTCAGGACAAGATCGAGGGCTTTGGCCGCCTTCTCGAGGAATTCTAGGAGAAGAGCGCGCCCTTTTGGGCGCGCGTCCATCAGGCGATCTTCGCCACGTCGCGCAACGATGAAATCATCGACGTGCGCATGAGATAATCCTTGTGGGTGACGGGATTGGCCACCGTGCGGCGAAGTTCGTCGTAGTAGGCCGCGCGCGCGGCCGGATCGCGCGTGTTGAGAATGGCGCGGTTGCGCAAGGTCGTTTGTTGCACGACATCGAGCGCAACCTTGCGACGTTGCCGCTCGTAGCGGCCCAGCAGGTCCAGTGGCGCGCCCCGGAATATCTCGACCAGCGTCGAGGCGAGATTATACGCGTCGTGAATGCCACCGTTGAGGCCCATGCCGCCGAGCGGATTGTTTACATGCGCGGCGTCGCCCGCGATCGCGAGGCGACCGCTGACGTAGGTCGAGGCGACCCGTTCGTGCACGCGATAGGCGGTGCGGTGCAGGACTTCGTAGGGAACATCCCGCTTGGCCGCGCCCTGCAACAGTTTTTCGGCGAGTTGCGGGGAGGTCACGTGCTCGTCGGTCAGTTCCGCGTTCACGGGGAACAGCGCGCGCCAGACATTGACCGTGCGGATCAACACGAACCATTCCTCGGGGTCCGAGAGATACGCGATGTTGGAAATGTCCGGCATGGCCTCGCTGAAGTCATACGTCGTCGACAGCGTCAGATAAAGCTCGGGAATCGTGATGCCATCGAACGCCGCGCCGATCGTCTTGCGCGCGACGCTGCCGATGCCGTCGGCGCCGATGCAGAAGGCCCCGGTGAACGTCTCGGAAGCGCCCTTTTCGTCGACGGCGACAAGCGCGATTTCATCCGCGGTTTGAGTGACCTCCGTGGCCTTCATGCCAAAGCGGATATCGGCCAGCGGATTGCCCTTGAGCCTTTCCAGCAGCATTTCGCCCAGTCGCCACTGCTCGCACTGCAAGCGATACGGGTGCGCCGTTTCATCCTTCAATCGGTCGAGCTCGAACGTGGCCACGACGCCATCCGTTCGGTCGCGAAACTGCCAGGTCGGACAAACAAGGCCCTGCTCGACCATTCGGGGCACGACGTTGAAACGGCCAAGCATGTCGAGCGTTGGCGGATGAAAGGTCGATGCGCGCAGATCGCGTGGAAGGTCGGCGCAGGATTCAACAATGGTGACGGGAATTCCTTCATCAACCAACAGACATGCCGATACAAGCCCGACAGGGCCGGCGCCAACGATCACCACATTCTTGCGCATGGAGAAAGCATCCCGCTTGACAGTCCGCGCCGAGGCGCCACAATGCATTTGTCCGGACAACATGACGGACTTTCCGGCGCTTCGCAAGTGGATCGAATGAGATCCACGCCGTGTTGAGAGGGCTTTATGTCGCAGAAGGTCGCGGCGTTTCTCGAGAGCGGTCGTCCGGCTGATGTTGGCTGGCATGCTCCTTGCCAAATCGACACAGCAGCCGCGTTGGTTTCGCATTCCCCCGGGATCGCCGCGCGCGCGAGGAAATCATTGGCATGACAAACGCAACGGCGATTGGCGCGCCGATGAAATCCATTACGACGAAGGCCCTCGTCGTGGTTGTCATCGCGGCGGTCTTCGCTCTCGCGATCGCGCTGGGCGGTCGCGTGATCGCGCAACAGATTGTTTCCGGCCTCATGCTCGGCGCGATTTATCTCACCGTCGCGGTTGCGTTCACGCTGACGATTGGCGTGCTCAATTTTCTTAATTTCACCATTCCATCCCTGTTCATGCTGACGGGCATGATAGCCTGGGGCTTGCGTGAAAAAGGTTTGCTTGGGTTCGCCGGCGGTTGGGCTTGGCTTGTCGCGTTGATCGCTGGCGTTGTCGTCGCCACGGCGGCGTCGCTGGTCGTCGAGCGTTTTACGTTTCGCTATCTCAAGACGCGCCACGGCGACGCGACGGAGCATGCCATTCCCCTCGTCTCGTCGCTTGGCTTCCTCCTCATATTCGAACACCTCGTCATCCTGACGCTTGGTTCGGAATCGCAACGATTCTCGGTGCCTTTCAAGGCCGACATTCATCTGTTCGGTCTCGTGATCGGCGCGCCGCAACTCGTCAGCCTCGGCTGCGCCCTTCTCGTGGTCGCGGCGCTGACCTTCGTGCTGAAGCACACGCGCATGGGCCGCGCATTGCGCACGATCGCCGAGAACCCCGAGATCGCCTCCCTGCTTGGCGTCGAGGTGACGCGCGTCGTGCCCGTGCTGTTCCTGTTGACGGGATTGTTGTGTGGTCTCGCGGCGGCCTTGTTCACCGTCAATTACGGCGACGTATCGCCCTTCATGGGCGACCATGTCGGTTCAAAGGCCATCGCCGCGATGGTTCTTGGCGGCATCGGCTCCATCTGGGGCGCCATTCTTGGCGGACTTGTCGTCGGCCTGACCGAGACATTGTCCATCCATTTCTTCGGTGGCGACTCCGTCGAGATGATCATCTGGGGCTTGTTGCTGATCGTCATCATCGTGCGACCGCGAGGTCTGTTCGGCGCCGTCGCCGTGGGCAAGGGGAAGCTGTGATGCGCGACCGCGGAGTTATAGCCCCATGAGTGGATACGCTTCCGGCATCGTCGCCATTCTCTGCATCAACCTGATATTCGCCTATGCTGTGTTCATCACGGCGGCGGCGGGTCAATTGAACCTTGGCGCCGCGGGCTTTCAGGCCGTCGGTGCCTACGCGGCGGCCTCGTTTTCCAATCTGGGCTGGACGCCGGGTTGGGCGACCATTCCCGCGGCCATGGCGGTTTCGGGGCTGACCGGGTTCTTGCTCGCGTTTCCTGTCCTGCGCACGAAGGGCGTCTACATGGTGCTCGCCACCTTCGCCTTTGGCGAGGTTGTGTCCGGCATACTGTTGCAAACCTCGCTGTTCGGCGGCGCGATGGGCATGGTCGTGCCTGATTATTTGCCTTTGTCGTCGCTGGTCGCCGGCGCTGTTTTCGCCACGCTGCTGGTGTTCTTCCTCATGGCGACCCGTTTCGGTCTCGCCTTGCGCGCCATTCACGACGACGATCTTGTCGCGACGGTCATGGGCGTCAACGTGCGGGCGATGCAGGTCGCGGTGTTCACCATTGGCGGGGCGCTGGCGGGTCTCTCGGGCGCGCTTTACGCGCATCATTTCAGCTTCGTCGAGGCGCAGTATTTCAATTCCACGCTCTCCATTTTCGTGCTGCTGTTCGTGTTGATCGGCGGCACGCAGACGGCTTGGGGTCCGCTCGCCGGCAGTCTCTTTTTCACGCTCGTGCCCGAGACCCTGCGCATCGGCGGTTCCTGGCGCTTCGTGATTTTCGGCGCGGCCATCGTGTTGATGATGGTCGTGCGGCCGGAGGGCATGATCACGCGAACGCTGGTCGCGCGTTTTCGCCGTCGCCCCGCCGCCGTGAAACCCGTCGCGATCACCGTGGGAGAGCCCCATGTCCGCTGACGCGATGCTCAAGGTCGAGGCCGTCAACAAGAGCTTTGGTGGCGTCAAGGTTGTTCAGGACGTGAGTTTTTCCGTGGCGCGCGGCGGCCGCACCGCGCTCATCGGCCCCAACGGCGCCGGCAAGACCACCATGTTCAACCTGATCTCCGGCGTGATCGGAATGGATAGCGGCGCGATCACGCTCGATGAAGCGCGCATTGATCATCTGCCCGCGCGCAAGCGCATTGGCGTGGGCTTGTCGCGCTCGTTTCAGAACATACGCCTCATGCCGCATTTGTCTGTCGTGGAAAATATCCTGCTCGGCCAGCATTCGCGCATTGGCGGGCTGGGCGAGTTGTTCGCGCCGATCGGCTGGATATCCAGCGCGCCGGCTCGCGCCGAAGCGATGCGGCGATTGTCGGAGGCGGGCGTCGACGTTGATCCCGACGCCCCGGTGGCGGGCCTTCCCTATGGCACGCGCAAACGGATAGAAGTTGTGCGCGCGTTGATGAGCCAACCGCGGCTGCTCATTCTCGACGAGCCCGCCGCGGGACTCAATCCGCGCGAAACCGCCGACCTGTCGACCTTTCTCAAGAGCGCCACCGCCGACGGGCTGACGCTTCTCGTTGTCGAGCACGACATGGCCTTCGTGCACGGTCTTTGCGATCATACGGTCGTGTTGAATTTCGGTCGGCTGATTTACGACGGGCCGACGGCGGGCGTTCGGGACGACGCCGCGGTGCGCGAGGCCTACCTTGGCGCGCGCGCCGCCACGGTTGGAGGCGCTGGCCGTGCTGCTTGAGGTCGAAAATCTCGATGTGCGTCACGGACGCACGCACGCGGTCAAGGCGCTTTCATTCGGCGTGGGCGCGGACGAAATCGTCACGGTGCTTGGCAGCAATGGCGCCGGCAAGACATCGCTTCTGCGCGCGTTGCAGGGCTTGACGCCGACCTCGGGCGGTCGCGTCGTCTTCGCTGGCGAGGATATCACGAAACTTTCGCCGCCCCAGCGTTTGCGGCGCGGTCTCGCGCTCGTGCCCGAGGGCCGGCAAATCGCCATCAGCCTGACCGTCCACGAAAACCTGTTGATGGGCGTTTATTGCCGCGACGATGGCGATATCGCGCGCGACATCAAGCGTATCTACGATCGTTTCCCGAACCTTGGGGCGCGACGCGACATGTCCGCCTCGGTGCTGTCGGGTGGCGAACAGCAGATGCTGGCCATTGGCCGCGCCCTGCTCGCGCGACCGCGGTTGATGATGCTTGACGAGCCATCCCTGGGTCTTTCGCCCTTGCTGGTCGAGCGATTGTTCGATCTGATCGTTGAAATTCATCGCGACGGTCTCGCCATTCTGCTGGTCGAGCAAAACACGCAGATGGCGCTTGAAATCGCCGGACGGGGCATCGTGATGGAACTCGGACGCGCGGCGCTTGAAGGCGCGGCCGCCGATTTGCGCGACGACGAGCGCCTCGCGGCGGCTTATCTGGGCGATGGTCATTCTTGAGGCAGGTCGGAGGGTTACGCATATGTCGAAGCATCTGAATGGACCGCTTTTCGCCGCGGCTGGCGTTATCGCGCTGGCCGTGGCGGGCATGTCGGCGGCGCGCGCGCAAGACATCACCATCGGCCTGAACATGGTGAAGTCGGGAGCGCTGAAAAACCTTGGCGAGGCGACGGAAACATCCGTCGACATCGCCGTCGACGAGATCAACGCCAAGGGCGGCATCAACGGCCACAAGCTCAAGGTCATCAAATACGACACGGGCAGCGACCCGAAGCAGGCGGCGACCGCGACGCAGAAATTCGCGCAGGACGACGGCGCGCTCGCGGTGATCGGACCATTCTCCTCGGGCGAGGCGGCGGTCGCCTTTCCCGTCGGCGAACGCCTCGGCATCGTGCAGATTCCGAACGCGGCGTCCGCGCCCAATCTGACGGGAAACTACACCTATGCATGGCGCCTGACGGCGGACGAGGGCACGCAATTCACGCGCCTGCTCAACACGCTCAAGAAGAAAAACATTCCGATCAACACCGCCGAGATCATGTATCTGTCGGACGAACGCGTGGCCAACATTTCCGGCACGCAGTTCTATCCGGGCATTCTCAAGGCGGCGGGCGTGAAGATCGGCGAACCCGTCGCGTTCCAGATGAAGAGCTTCGACGTCTCGCCGCAAGTCTCGCAGGTTCTCGAGCGCAAGCCGGACGTTGTCGCGCTCGCGGCCACGCCCGATAGCGCGGGCAAGGTCATCAAGGAACTACGCCGTCAAGGCTTCACGGGGCGCGTGATCGGATCGCAGATTTTCGCCGATCCCAACGCGCTTGAGTTGTTTGGTCGCGACGCGGACGGGCTGTTGATCGTCGCGGGATTCTGGGCCGATCGCACGGACCAGACCCGCGCCTTCGCGAAAAAATACGAGGAGGAAAACGCCAAGCGCGGCCTGACCTCCAAAAAGAGCCCGCATCACACCGACGCCTGGGCCTATGACATTGTTTACCTGCTGAAGCAGGCGATGGAAAAGGCGAAGGTCACGGCCGATCCGTCCAAGGTCGCCGCCGAGCGCACCGCCATTCGCGACGCCCTCAAGGGCATCCGCTTCACGGGCGTTTCCGGCGACAACATCTGCTTCAACGCCGCCCGCGACGCGCGCCTGCCGGGCTTCATCATCGAGATCAAGGATCTCAAGTGGAATCTGTTCGACCAGCATCCCGCCGACGCTTGCACCGACGGCTGATGGCCGCTGGCGCTTGATCACGTAATTGATCGGTCGCGGCGTCGCCGCGACCGATTTTCGTTTCAGCCAATGTGGCTTGCGTGATTGGCGAGGTAGAACTCCGCGATTTCCTCGCGCGTCGCCCACCAGACGTCGGGAAAACCCTTGGCGTAGTCGACGAATTCGCGCAGCGCGCGTATGCGGAAGGGTTGTCCGATGACATGCGGATGCAGGCCGATATTCATCATGCGCCCGCTCGTCGCGCCCTCGCGATAAAGCTCGTCGAACTGTTCCTTGAACACGGCGAACCCGCCATTCACATCCTTGCCCTGCCGCATGAAGACGGTGAAGTCGTTGACCTCCGATGTGTAGGGCACGGACACGATGGGCTTTCCGCACTTGGTCTGCACGAGATAGGGTTGGTCATCGTTCAGTAGGTCGGTGATGAAGGTCAGGCCCTCCTCGGCGATCAGATCGATGGTGTTGAGCGTGCTGCGCAACGAACTTGAAAGCCAGCCCTTCGCCTGCCGCCCGACGACCTGTTTGTACACATCGAGCGTCTCGCGGATGATCTTGCGCTCGCCCTCCGGATCGAACGCGTAATTGGTCAACAGGTCCGTCTGCACGAAGTTGTGCGCGACCAGTTCCCAGCCCTTGGCATTGACGAAATCGATGATTTCGCGACGTTTCAGGCCCATCTTGGCGTTCATCGTGCACGTCGTCGGCACGCCCGCCTTTTCGAATATGTCGAACATGCGCCAGACGCCGACGCGCTGGCCATATTCGCGCCATGTCCAGTTCGGGTTGTCGTAGACATTGCCGGCGAGCGTGTCGCCGACGATGCCGGGACCGCCGGGATAGAAGGGCTTTTCGCTCTCGCGCACCTCGTCCCAATATTCGAGATTGGTGGTGATCATCAACGCAAGTCGCGCGCCGTTGGGCCATTTGAGCGGTTTGCGATGAGGCATGGGAACAAACGGATAATGCATGCGAACTCCGTTGCTGGTCGACGGGTAGACGCGACGACGCATGTTTGCCACCGCGCGCGGGGCGACTATACCGTTCAACAATCGCGTTCGCCATCGGAGCTTGCATGCAAATTGACTGGATTCATTTCACGCCCTGGTCGGCGCTTGTCGGCGGCCTGATGATTGGCGCCGCCGCGGGCCTGCTCGCGATCGCGCAAGGTCGCGTTCTCGGCGCGAGCGGCATTCTGTTTGGCCTGCTCGATGGCGCGCGCGGCGAACGCGCCTGGCGCGTGGCGTTTCTCGCGGGCCTGCTGATGGCGCCGCCACTCGCTCGCCTGGCGCTTTCCATCGCGCCGCCCCGCATGGATGCGAGCTGGTTCACGATCACACTCGCCGGTTTGTTGGTCGGTTTCGGCGCGCGCCTTGGCTCTGGATGCACCAGTGGTCACGGCGTTTGCGGATTGTCGCGCCTGTCATTGCGCTCCCTTGTCGCGACCTTGACGTTCATGCTGGCCGGGTTCGCGACGGTGTTCCTCGCGCGTCACGTCCTCGGGTGGTCGTAATGGCTCTGGCGATTCCCTTTTTGTGCGGTCTGCTGTTCGGGCTGGGCCTTTGTGTCGCCGGCATGATCGAGCCATCCCGAGTGCTTGGCTTTCTCGATCTCGCGGGCGCCTGGAACCCGTCGCTCGCCCTCGTGATGGGCGGCGCCGTCTCGGTTGGCTTGATCGCGTTCCGTTTCGCGCCGGCGGCGTTGCGGGCTGGCGCCGCGAGCCGGCGCATCGACGCGCCGTTGGTGGTGGGCGCGATGATATTCGGAATTGGCTGGGGCATTGGCGGTCTTTGTCCCGGGCCCGCGCTCGCGGATGTGGCTTTCCTCGAACCGCGCGCAATGGTTTTCGTTGTCGCGATGCTGGTGGGAGCCTGGGCGTGCCGTTATTTGAAGCGGACGGGGGCTGAAACTCTCCGTCCCTGACGCGCCCTCGATTCTCCATCGAAACGAGGGCGGTTCATGCGCCAGATCAAGTCGCTTCGCGTCGCGTTGTTTGATAAGGTCACGCGGTCGGTTTTCCGGGCGGCGGAGCGGCACCTCATGACGACGCGAAATTTCGACAAGTTGTTTCGACCAGCGAGCGTCGCGTTGATGGGCGCCAGCGCGCGGCCCGATTCGCTAGGGCGCGCCGTGCTCGAGAACCTGCGCAAGGGCGGATTCAAGGGACAAATTGGGCTGGTCAACCCGCGGCATCAGGTGATTGATGGCTTGCCCTGTTCGCCGAGCGTGGCGGACTTGCCCTTCATCCCGGACCTCGCGATTGTTGTCGCGCCAAAAGAGTCAGCCGCCGATCTCGTCGCGCAGGCCGCGGCGCGCGGCGTGGCGAGCGCGCTCGTCATCACCGCCGACCCCGATCACGGGGCGAACTCGCTGTCGGCGCGCCTGCGCGACATTTCGCGCGCGACCGGCATTCGCGTTGTTGGTCCGAATTGCCTTGGCGTTGTCGCGCCCCGCGTCGGTCTCGACGCGTCCTTCGCCTCCATGCCCACGAAGGCCGGCGATCTCGCGGTGATTTCGCAATCGGGCGCCATCGCCGCCGCGTTGATCGCCTTCGCGCATGAGCGTCGCATCGGCTTTTCCGCGCTTGTTTCGGTCGGCGACATGGCGGATGTGGATTTCGGCGATCTGCTCGATTGGTTCGCGCTCGATTCGGCCACCCGCGCCATCCTGCTTTACGTCGAGGCCATCGGCGACGCGCGCAAGTTCATGTCCGCCGCGCGGGCCGCGGCCCGCGTCAAGCCGGTCATCGTCATAAAGTCCGGCCGGCATCCGCGGGCGGCGAGCGCCGCGGCGACGCACACTGGCGCCATGGCCGGCTCCGACGCCGTCTACGAGGCGGCGTTCCGCCGCTCTGGCCTGTTGCGCGTGCGCGACGTCAATGAACTTTTCGACGCCGCCGAAGCGCTTGGCCGCGTCAGGCCATTTCCGGGCGACCGGCTCGCCATTCTAACCAATGGCGGTGGCATCGGTGTTCTGGCGGTGGACGATTTGCTTGATCTTGGCGGCAAGCTCGCCGAGCTTTCGCCAGCGACGCGCGAGGCGCTTGACGCTGCGATGCCCCCAACGTGGTCGCGCGCCAATCCCGCCGATATCGTTGGCGACGCCAATCCTGAACGCTACCGCGTCGCGCTTGAAGCGTTGCTAGCGGACCCGGCCAACGACGCCGTCATGGTCATGCATTGTCCGACCGCGATGTCGGATGGCGCCGAGGTCGCCGCGGCCGTCGCCGCTGCGGCGCGCGCGCATAACGCGGCCGTGCTGACGCCCAAGCCCATTTTCGCCGTCTGGCTCGGCGCCAGCGCCGCGAGCGATCGCATATTCGAGGAAGCGCGCATCCCCCATTACCAGACCGGCGCCGTGCGCGGCTTCATGCATCTGGTGCATTGGCGTCAGGCGCGCGACGCGTTGATGGCGACGCCGCCCAGCCTGCCCGAAACCTTCGCGCCCGATGTCGCCGGCGCGCGCGCGATCATCGCCGGCGCGCTGGCGCGTGGCGCGCAATGGCTCGATCCCGTGGAGGCGTCGGACCTGCTCGCCGCCTACGGCATTCCCGTCGCGCCGGTAAAGCTCGCGACGGACCCGCGCGAAGCCGCCGCCATCGCGGAAAAAATCATCGCCGAATACGGCGCCTGCGCCATCAAGATTCATTCGCGCGACATCACGCACAAGTCCGATATCGGCGGCGTGGTCTTGAACGTCATGACGCCCGTCACCGCCTCCGCCGCGGCGCATGGCGTGCTTGATCGCGCCGCGCGACTGTCGCCCGGCGCCCACATTGATGGCGTGTTGATCCAGCCGATGGTGCGGCGCGCAAATGGGCGCGAGCTGATTGTCGGCGTCGCCGATGATCCGACGTTCGGTCCGGTCATCATGTTCGGCCGTGGCGGCAAGGCGGTCGAGGCCATCGGCGACCGCGCGCTGGCGCTTCCGCCACTCGATCTCGCGCTGGCGCACGCGCGCCTCGCGCCAACTGGCGAAATACCGCGACGTGCCCGCCGCCGATATCGACGCCGTCGCGCTGACGCTCGTCAAGCTCGCGCAGCTCTCCGCCGATATCGAGGAAATCCGCGAGATCGACATCAATCCCCTGATCGCCGACGAGACCGGCGTCATCGCGGTCGATTCGCGCGTGTTGATCGCGCCGGTCGTCGGCAAGCGTTCGCCCGTCAATCCGCGGTTCGCCATCGCGCCCTACCCGAAGGATTGGGAGCGCTGGATCACGCGCACCGACGGCACCCGCGTTTTGTGCCGGCCCGTGCGGCCCGACGACGAGGACATGTACCGACGCTTTTTCCAGCGCGTCACCATCGAGGATTTGCGTCTTCGATTTTTCGCGCCGGTGCGCGAATTCTCGCACGCCTTCATCGCGCGACTGACGCAGGTTGATTACGCGCGCTCCTTCGTGCTTTGCGCCATCGAGGAAGGCAGTGGCGACATGCTCGGCGCCGTGCGCCTGATGATGGACGCCAATTTCGACAGTGGCGAATACGCCATCCTCATGCGCTCGGATCAGAAGGGGCGCGGGCTCGGCTGGAGCCTGATGAAGATGATGATCGATTACGCGCGGTCGCGCGGGTTGAAGCGCGTCGAGGGTCAGGTGCTCGGCGAGAACACCAACATGCTCGCCATGTGCGGCAAGCTTGGCTTCCGCATCGTCGACGAACCCGACGATCCCGGTGTGAAAATGGTGAGTCTGGATTTGACGAAGGGCGACTGACGGCAACCCTCAGCGCGTCGGCGCGTTGTCGAACCAGTTTCGGGGCTCATAGCCGCGCGCAAGCGCCTCGATGATGGTTGGCGGCGTGAGCAGGTCGACGCCAACGTCGCGTGGTCGAGGGATGGGCGCTTCATAGCCTTCGAACCGCCATGGCAGAAGCCAGTCGCCGCGAACGGCATGGGGCTTGTTGTTCCAGACAATCATGGCGGCGTCGGGCAAATCGTCGAGTCGCGCGCGATGCCGGCGCTTGAGTCTTCCATCGCGGCGCTCCGCGTCGAGCTGGCGATCAATCGCGTCCGCGTCGATTGCATCGCCCAGCGCCCGCGCGAAGGCGCGCGCGTCCGCGTGTCGGCACTCGAAGCAGGGTCGATGCCCCGCAGCAAGCGCCGTGACGTCGTCGAGAAAGAAAAGCTCCGTATAGCCCGCGCCCCAGACCTCGCGATGGCGGCCCTTGAAGTCGCACAGGCACGCGATCCATCGCCGCGAAACAAAGCGCCGCGAGCCGAGCCGCCGCTCGTCATCATGGAAACGCCCGCCGCGGTTGCCCATCAGGGTTCCGCGCGCGGGCGTTGCGTGAAGTTCGCCGAAGGGGTCGACCCGGTTTTGCAGCGGCGCCCGCGGCAAGCGGCGCTACAGCGCCGCGGCGCGCGCGCGGCCGCCAATCCGGTCGTATTCGTAGATGTCGTCGCGGAAATGGGCCACGCCATCGCCGTTCGCCCATCCGGTCATGTAGACCCAGATCACCGGCACGGGCGCCGGCAATTTGATGTCGACATGTTCCGTCGTGGCCACCTTCGCCAGCAGGGCCTGCTTGTCCCAGCGGCCATTCGGCGCGCCGCCCGCGCCTTCCAGCAACCAGGAGGCAAGATCGTACACCCCTTCGACGCGCACGCAGCCATGCGACAGGAAGCGATAGTCGCCGCCGAAGTATTTCTTCGACGGCGTGTCGTGCATGTACACGGCGTCCTTGTTGGGCATGTTGATGCGAATGTTGCCGAGCGCGTTGGCGGCGCCGGCGTCCTGTCGCAAGGTGTAATTGACGGCGCGTTCGCCATTCCAGTCGACCTGGCGCGGATCGACTTCCGCGCCGTGATTATCGAGGATGCGAATCTTGGCGCGCGTCAGATAACCCGGATCCCGGCGCATTTTCGGGATGATCTCGTTCTTGATGATCGAGGTCGGCAGCGTCCAGTAGGGATTGAGGTTCACCGCCTGAATCTTCGTGGCGACTTCTGGCGAACGGTGATCGGGATCGCCGACGACGGCGACATAGCGCCGCGCAACCGTGCCGTGATCGATCGCCTCGACCGTCGCCGACGGAATGTTCACCACGACATACCGGCTGTCATACTGGAAATTGATGCCGGCGACCCGCTGCGCGCTCGACGCCAGTTGCTTGAAGCGCGTGGCCGCTGGAATGTTGAGCGCCTTCAACGTTCCGGGCGTGATCAGTCCGGACTGACGCAATCCCATGCGATCCTGAAAATGCTTGATCGCGACCGTCAGGTCCGGGCCCCAGCTTTCGCTGTCCGCGCCCATGGCGTCGAGATCGCCCTCGATCGCCAGACGCTTCCGCAACGCCGCAACACCCTTCCCCTTCGCGCCCGGCGCGAGGCCGCCCGGCACGGTCGGCCAGCCGCCCGCGTCGGCGATCGCGGCGTAATGCTCGGCGGCCTTCGCCGTTGAGAAAAAGACCTCCTGCGTGAAGGTCGGCTCCGGATTGGTCGGCAGCGCCGTCTCGCGGATGGGAATGGGCTTTGGCTTGGGCTTCGCCTTGACTGGCGCGGGCGTCGCGGACGGAGCGGCTCCGGGGACGGGCGGGGCGGACGCCGGCAAGGCGGACTCAAGCGATCCGCCGCCCATCGGCGCGGCCGAGAGCGGATCGAAGGCCGGAGCCTGCGCGAACGCGAACGGAACAAGCGTCGCCGAGAGGAGCGTGGCGAGCGAGAAAGCGGGAACAAGGCGACTCATGAACAATATCCACGGAGCGCGGGACGGCGGTCGCCCACGACAATTGCAATCGGTTAAGCATGGTACATGAAAATCATACCAATTCGATACCGGAAAGGCCGAATGCCTGATCGGCGACCGGAGAGAACAAGCGTGAAACGCTCAATTCTCCGTGACATCGACCCGCGAAATGCTTTCAACATATTGAAATATCGGCGGTAACGTTGGCTTAACCTTACCCTTTGGATAAAAATAAACAGCGAATGCGCCCGTAATAATCAACTAACCATTCGGGATGTTCCCGCTCGGGAAAACGCGCTTCCACGTTATCATTCGACGATCAAAATACCCCCGCCTCGGTCGGGGCGAGCGATGGCCGGGCCATCGTTCTTGGTGGAGCGTGCGCCATGCGTGGTTCAAGTATCGCAACAATCGTCGCCCTCGTTGCGGGCGGTTTGTCTTTCGTGACGCCCGCGGCGGCGGGGTCGCGCGATCCCCTCGTCATTCAGGGCGTCGGGCCCGATGTCGCCCCGGCGGCGCAGCCCCGGCCAACGCGCGTCGCCGCCAGCGGCCTTGGCGGCGGGTTCCTCGAACTGCTGGCGACCGGGCGCGATCCGACGCCGGACGTCTACGCGCCGCGCGGTCAGCGCATGGCCCCGCAATACGAGCAGGCCGCGCCCGGCATGCCCGTCCAGCAGCGCGCCTATACGAACGAGCCGTCGCGCGCGCCGCCGCCGGCCCCCGCGCCGATCCAGCGGGCTTCCGTTGATCCTTCGGCCATGGTCGGCGTGCATCGCGCCATCGACCCGAAATATCTGCGGCAGGAAGTGGACTACGCCAGCACGCAACCGGCCGGCTCGATCATCGTCGATACGCCCAATCGATATCTCTATTACGTGCTCGGCAATGGTCGGGCCATGCGCTATGGCATCGGCGTTGGTCGCCCGGGCTTTGAATGGGCTGGGATGAAAACCGTCAGCCGCAAGGCGGAGTGGCCGGACTGGACGCCGCCGCCCGAAATGCTGCTGCGCCGCCCCGAATTGCCGCGCCATATGGCGGGCGGGCCGGAAAACCCCCTTGGCGCCCGCGCCATGTATCTGGGTTCCTCGCTCTACCGCATCCACGGCACCAACGAGCCATGGACAATCGGGCAGAACGTTTCGTCGGGCTGCATTCGCCTGATGAACGAGGATGTCACGGACCTTTACGAGCGCGTGAAGGTCGGAACCCGCGTGCAGGTCATCTAGGCGCGCGCAACCGGAATACCCTGGTCGTTTGGGAGCATTCGCGACCGGGGCCGTTCGAACGAGCGGACAGGAGGAAGCCGTTTCGCCGCGAGGCGGGGCGGCTTTCTCCGTTTGCGCGCCCTCGCGGACGGCTCAGGGCCAGTTGGAGCGAATCTGCGTCGCCGACACGCCAACGCCGAGCGTTATGTTGTTGGTGAGCGCGTAATCGAATCCGGCGCCCACCGTCGTCGTCGTCGCGGTCGTCGTGAAAGGATTGCCCGGTGCCGCCATATAGCCGCCCGTCAGGGACGACATGCCCGAAAAAGGCGAGCGCGCCATGCCCTGCGCGACGGAAACATAAGGGGTGAGCGCGCCCCCCATGTTGAACCCGAGCTTGACCTGGCTGCCGGAGAATCCCATGGGCGCCAACGCGCCCATCGAGAAACCCGGCGCTGTATCGGACCAGTTGCGCACGCCGAGAAGCAAGCCCTTGCCGAGACTGACGTCATAGCCGGCGGGCAGGGCTGTCGCGCGGAACGGATCGCCAGTCATCGCCGACCATGGGCGGATCAGGGACGCGGACGCCGCCGATCCCTCCTGCGCGAATGTCGGCAGGGAACCGCCGACGACTTCCCATGCCCACGCCGTGGACGACAGGCAGGCAAGGGCGGGAATGAGAGCGAGAATTCTTTTCGACATCGTGGACCGGATGTTTCGACACGAACGAATGATAGCACAATTTCTTGCCGGAAAGTGGCGACGCCATGGCGTCGCGGGCCGTCCGACGCCGGGCCCGGATGACGCGTTGGTGATGGCGCGCCGTTGAAGCGGCCTAGTCCGTGGCGCCGGCCTTCGTGTAACATGAGGCATCACGAGCCGCGCGCCTGTCGCGGATATCTGGAGATTCATCATGACGGACACGCCCGAATACACGCCGCCGAAGGTCTGGACCTGGAACAAGGGCAACGGCGGTCGCTTCGCCAACATCAATCGCCCGATCGCCGGTCCGACCCACGACAAGGAATTGCCCGTTGGCCGTCATCCGTTGCAGCTCTATTCGCTGGCGACGCCGAACGGCCAGAAAGTCACGATCATGCTCGAGGAGCTTCTCGCGCTTGGCCACGCCGGCGCGGAATACGACGCCTGGCTGATCAAGATTGGCGAGGGCGATCAGTTCGGCAGCGGCTTCGTCGGGGTCAATCCCAATTCGAAAATCCCCGCGCTTCTGGACAGGAGTGGACCGAAGCCGATCCGCGTTTTTGAATCCGGCGCCATTCTCGTGCATCTGGCGGAAAAATTCGGCGCCTTTCTGACGACCGAGCCCCGCGCGCGCGCGGAGTGTTTCTCGTGGCTGTTCTGGCAGATGGGCAGCGCGCCTTACGTCGGCGGCGGATTCGGACATTTCTACGCCTATGCGCCGATGAAGTTTGAATACGCCATCGATCGGTTCTCGATGGAGACCAAGCGCCAGCTCGACGTGCTGGATCGCCGCCTCGCCGAAAGCGCCTATCTCGCGGGCGACGAATACACGATCGCGGATATCGCCGTTTTCCCCTGGTACGGCGGCCTCGTGAAGGGCTGGCTCTATGGCGCGGCCGAGTTCCTGCAGGTGCATGAATACAAGAACGTTATGCGTTGGGCCGACGCCATTCTGGAGCGTCCCGCCGTCCGGCGCGGCCGCAAGGTCAACCGCGTCAACGGCGAATTGTCGGACCAGTTGCACGAGCGGCATGACGCCAGCGATTTCGACACGAAAACGCAGGACAAGATCGCCCCGAAAAAATAGGCGGCCATTCTACGGGCTCGACGTGTTCGCGCCCGCGCATCGCCCGCGCGGGCGATGCGGCTACGGTGTCGGCGACAGTGGTTCGCCGGGGATATCGAGCGGCTCGACCTTCACGATGGAGGCCCCGTGGTCGCTGCCCGTCCAGAACGCGACCGGCCTGGCGGTGTCGTCGACGTAGACCCGCCGAATGTTGGTGGGCCGCGGCATGAGATAGTCGATGAACTCGCCGGTCTTCGTGTCGAGCCGGGTGACCCGGTCCGACATGACGGAGCCCGTCCACGCCGCGCCGCTTCTGTCGAGCATGACGTCGTAGGGCTGACTCCACGGCGTCTTTAGCGACCATTCCGACATGCGCTCGGTGCGTGGATCGAACATCCCGATGGCGTTGCCGCCATATTCGGCGAACCACAGGCGGTTTTCCACGTCGACGCGACCGCGCCGCGCCCGCGCGTTGGGCGTTGGCGTCGGGTAGATCGAGAATGCCTTGGTTTTCGCGTCGATCTTGCCGATGTTGCCGCCGCCGTAATCGAGAATATAGGCGTTGTTGTTCTGGTCGGCGGAAATGCCGTAGATGCCGATTGGACGCTTGACCGCCGGGTCGATCATCGTTCCGAGATTCTCGTATTTTCCCGTCGACGGATCGAGCCGCATGACCTGCGCCCGATCCGAATTCTTGACCCATATCTTGCCGTCGACCTTGCTTGCCGCGGCCGAGAGGTGGGCTTGCTGGGTCATGTTCGTTTGCCAGTCGGCCGGCAGCGGGAAATACGTGAACGTTTCCGTCTTTCGATCAAACCTGGCGACGCCGGTCTGATACATCAGGCCAATCCATAGATTGCCATCCTCGTCCGTCTCGAGGTCGAGCGTGCCGGTTGGATAGCCTTTCTTTTGCTCGGCGATGGCGAAGTCGGTTGTCTTGCCGGTCCTGGGATCCAGCCGGGAGAGAAACTGCTCGCCGAAGTGCGAGAACCAGACCATTCCATCCCTGTCGAGAATGACGTCGTGCGGCTGGATGATTTTCCGCGGCAGGGCGTATTCGGTGATGAAAACCCTTGTCGCCCTGCCGCTGGGCCGCGGGAAGGGCTTCAATTCATAAGGGTGCGTGGCGTGAGCGCTCAGGTTCACGCTGGCGAGATATTCGGAAAATTCCTTCACGCGGTTGGGCGCGACGGGTGGTCGGCGGCCATCGCCGACAAGGCGTTGCGGTTGTTCGGGCCACGCGCCCGGATAGTACCCCGCCATCCGTTCGAAAACCTGCGTGAATTCCTCGGCTGTATGCGATGATTGAACGATGCGTTCGACCGTGTGGCAGTCGGTGCAATTCAGCAGCATCTGCTTTTGCGCGTCCGTGCCTGGCATGCTGGCCAGCCATTCGGCGCTGGTGAGCTGTTTTGCGATGTCGCTCGTTGGCGTGAGTCTGAGGCTGGCGCTGCCCTCGCCGTCCGGTCCCACGGTGGCGTTCGCGGGCGCCGCGAGATCGTAGCCCGTCGCGCGCATCGTCAGCGCGTAAGCGCCCGCTTTCAGGCGCCCGGCCGGAAAGGCGAATCGCCCGTGCTCGTCGGTCACGACGCTGTAGGAAATCGTTGAATTCTCGGGCGTCGCCGTGACAACGACGCCTTCCATCGGTCCTTCGCGGTCGGAGCGCGCTTCTCCATGCAGCGTCGCCTGTTGCGCCAGCGCGGGCGGGGCGAACGATAGCAACAGGGCAAGGGACAGTCGGCGGCCAATGAGGTTTTGCATGGCTTCCTCCCGGTGCGTCGCGTTGTCGCGCGCTTTTGCCGGAAGTGTGGACCCTTCGCCGGGCTGGCGCAAGCGCGCCACGGCCCGTCAGGGTCGGAAGGCGCCCGCGTCGCGTCGCGTCTGACCCAGTAGGCGCACGCCGGCGAGCGTGTCGCGCTGCCAGGCGATTTCCATGGAATGGGCGACGCCCGTTTCATCGAGGCGGATGACGCCGCGTCGTGGCAAGGTCAGCCGTTCGTGCAGCTTGAGCCGCAAGCCGGTGCTCGACCGGTCGTGGATCATGCAATCGCAAATAAAGCGGCCTTCGTGATCAAGGATTCGGCCCGATCGCAGCCGAACCCGCTGGCGGTCCACGCGGCGGTTCTCGATCGCTGGCTGATCGTCGGGCGGCTTGCCCGCGGACGGGAAGGCGCCGTGAAACGCGACGAAACCCCGCCGCGCGAGCGGCTTTTCAAGAATCCGCGCGATTCCGGCGCGTAGAATCCATGCCGGCCCGCGCATGCCGTTGAGCGTGACTGACACTGAACTCTCCCGCCTGATACGCGACGGGAGCTTGCTTGTAGCGACGTCGAATTACAACCCATGAGGGAAATTTTGGTAAAACAACCATTTCGACGATGAGCGAACCGCCTATCGCTTCTTGAAAAGTTCGTCGAAAAGGCGTTGCGATGCCTTGATCTGGTCGCCAGACAGCGAATAGGGGATCACCTTCGCCGCTGTCAGGCGCGCCACGACGTCGGGCGGATTGGCCGGCGTGTCCGGCCGCGTTGGAATACGACCGGTCTTGGCGGCGAAGGCCTGCGCTTCCGCGCTCAACATGAAATTCGCGGCAAGCAGCGACGCCTTGGGATGCGGCGCCTTGGCGTTGATGGCGACCTGTCCGAAGAACAGGGCCACCGGGTCCATCGCCCAGAAATCCGTCGGCGCGCCCGACAGCTTCATGTTGTTGGTCAGCATCGTATAGTTGTTGAGCGCCACCGCGTATTCGCCTGAGGCTATCTGGCGCGCCGCGGCGAGGTGGCCGTCGAGCACCACGATCTTGAGCGTCGAGACGAGATCCTCGATGAGCTTGCGGCCCTTGTCCGCGCCATATTGCGCGAAAATGGCGTTCATCCATTCGTTGTCGGTGCCCTCGATGGCGACGCGGCCCACCCATTCCTTCTTTTCCAGAAAGCCCTCGTAGGTCTTCGGCAGATCCTCCTTCTTCACCAGATTGGTGTTGTAGGCGGGCGAATTGTAGTTGGCGTAGACGCCATACCAGCGGCGGTCCGGCGCGCGCGCGCTCTCCATGATGTTGCGCGCTTCAGGCGGATCGAATTGCGCCATGACGGCCGAGGGCAACTGGTTCGCGGTGGGCGTGTTGATGAGATCCCAGCTTTGCTGGCCGCTGCGCGCCTCGAGCGCGATCTTGCCCATCAACGCCGCGTCGGCCGCGCGCACGTAATTGATCTTGATGCCCGTCGCGTCCTCGAAGATTTTCCATAGGGGCAAGCCTTCCTGCTCATTCGTTGACGAGTAGACGGTGACCTGACCCTCGGCCTTCGCGGCATCGAGAATTTCCCGCGTCATCCAGGGACGGGCGGGCGCCTGCGCGCGCGCGCCGCCGCTCGTCAACGCGACGACCGCCAGCGTCTGGAAAAGTCCGCGAATGAAACCCATGTTAGTCTCCCCTGACTCGCGGCATGGTGGCCGCGCCCGCCCGCCCGGTCAACATGCCCCGCAATCCCTACTACAACGGTCCGCGCTCGGATCATTTCGATGGTGAGCGCTTTTTCATTCGCGGCGTCACGCGCGACAAGTCGCCCGGCGATCTCTGGCGCGGGCGCTTTGGCGGGCGTCGTCACGCCTGGCCGAAACTTGCGCCAAGCCCGTTCCATGATCATCCGCCCGCCCGCGTGGAGGGCGCGCGCCTGCGGGTGAGCTACATCGGCCACGCCAGCGTGCTTATCCAGACGCGGGGGCTCAACATTTTGATCGATCCGGTCTGGGCCGACCGCGCCAGTCCGGTTCAATGGGCGGGGCCGCGGCGCGTCAACGCGCCGGGCGTCGCGCTGGAGAACCTGCCGCCGCTCGACGCGGTGCTCGTCAGCCATAATCATTACGACCATCTCGATCTCGCGACGCTTTCGCGGCTGGCGAAAACCCACGCGCCGCGCGTGCTGACGCCGCTCGGCAACGACGTCATCATGCGCCGCCACGACCGGCGCATCGACGCGGAGGCCTACGACTGGGGGGCGCGCGCGCCGCTCAATGGCGCCGTCGCCGTGCATTTCGAGAAGGCCTATCACTGGTCGGCGCGATCCCTGAGCGACCGCCGCATGGCGTTATGGTGCGCCTTCGTCATCGAGACGCCGGATGGCGCGATCTATCACATCGCCGACACGGGCTGGGGCGACGGCGCGATCTTCTCCGCGGCGCGCCAGAAACACGGCGACATCCGCTTGGCGATCCTGCCGATCGGCGCCTACGAACCGCGCTGGTTCATGCGCGACCAGCACGTCGACCCGGAGGAGTCCGTCCGCATTTTCCAGATGTGCGGCGCCCGCATGGCGATGGCTCATCACTGGGGCACGTTTCAACTGACGGACGAGGCCATCGACGAGCCGCCCCGCGCCCTGCGCGAGGCCTTGCGCGCGGCTGATATCGCCGAGGAACGCTTCCGCGTTTGCAGGCCGGGCGAGGTTCTCGAACTCGATTGAAGTCTATTGGTCGGGTTCGAGCCGTTCGCGCAAATCGCAATCGAACAGGATTTCCCCGTCGCCCAGCGAAAACGTTTCAACGCGCGGCCGCAGCGCGCTCGACAGCGCCGCGATCGGCGCGAGATCGAGCCCGGTCTTTCCCGAGCCGATGATGACCGGCGCGACCATGAGATGCAGCCGGTCGATTTGCCCTGCGTCGATGAACCGCGAGATCGTCTGGGCGCCGCCCTCGATCAATAGCCGCCGCAGCCCGCGCGCGAACAAAGCCGCGACGATGTCAGCGGGCGCCAGGGCGCCGTCGGTCGCGGGCAGGCGAATGAGCTCCGCGCCCGCGGGCGCCTTCTCCGACGTGCTGACGAGGTAGCGGGCGACCCCGTCGCGCGCGAGCCAGCGCTTGTCCGCGCCGAGGCGTCCGGAGGGGTCGATGACCACCCGCGCCGGCGAGCGCCCGCCAACGCGACGCACCGTAAGCAGTGGGTCGTCGGCGGCGATGGTGCCGGCGCCCACGACCACGGCGTCGACGCTGGCGCGCATCCGATGCAGATGATCGAGCGCCGCGGCGCGATTGATGTAGCGTGACTCGCCCGTGATGGTGGCGATGCGGCCATCGAGCGACTGGCCCAGTTGCGCGACGACAAACGGCCGCGCCGGGTTCGCCGCGCGAATCGGCGCGAGGGGATCCCGCCCATTCGCCCGCTCGCGCCCCGCCTCGATCATGACCGCTCCTAGTCTGTTAATCCGATTTGCGCTATCGAGCGTATACAGGCAAACCGCGACGCCCGACCATGGTGACGCGTTGCCTGCGTCGAGGGTTGCGTGGCAGATATCAAGCATATTCTGGAGGCCGACGGCGGCGTCGCTCGGGTAACGGTCGATCGCGCGCTGTCCGAGCTGCGCGCCGGTCGCCCGGTCGTGATCCGTTCGGGCCGTTCGCACGTTATCGTGATCGGCGTCGAGGCGCTGGACGAGGCGCGGGCCGGAATGATCGCCCGCCTGTCTAATCGTCGCGCCCGGCTTCTGTTGCCAGCCCCGCGTCTGCGTCGCCTTGGCCTTGACCGCGCCCGCGCGGGGGCCATCGCCCTGCCGGTGATCGACCTCAGGCGCATCACCGCCCTTGCGCTTGAGGTTGGCGCGCGCGTCGACGCGCCGGTCGCGGCCCTGGGCAAGCTCGATCATGCGGCCCTCGAACTCGCGCGCCTCGCGCTCATTCTCCCCGCCGTCGTCGCGGCGCAGGTTCCCGCCCGCGCCATCGAGGGGGAGGGGCTCATTCGCGTCGACGCCGGCGCGATCGAGGGTTACCGCGCCGCGGGCGTTCAGGATTTGCGGATCGTCGGGCGGGCGCCCGTGCCGCTCGAAGGCGCGCCCGATACCGAGTTCGTTGTGTTCCGCGGCGGCGAGGGGCTGCGCGATCAGGTCGCCGTCGTCGTCGGCAAGCCGGATTTCGGCGGCGTCGTCTCCGTGCGGCTTCATTCTGCCTGCCTGACCGGCGATCTGTTCGGCAGCCTCAAATGCGATTGCGGCGACCAGTTGCGCCACACCGCGCGTTTCATGGCGGAGAATGGCGGCGGCGTGCTGCTGTATCTGGATCAGGAAGGTCGCGGCAACGGGCTTTCCAACAAGATCCGCGCCTACAAATTGCAGGCGCAGGGTTTCGATACCTACGACGCCGACGAAGTGCTCGGTTTCGACCACGATCAGCGCGGCTTTGATTACGCCGCCGTCATGCTGAAGATGCTGGGCGTGGCGCGGGTGCGCGTGATGACCAATAACCCGCTGAAAATCGCCGCGCTGGAGGAAGCTGGACTTGAGGTTGTGTCCGACCAGCGCGTCATCGGGCGCAGGACGGAGCAGAACATCCGCTATCTCGCCGCCAAGCGCGACCGCGCCGGCCATCTGATCGATATCGCCGAGGCGGACGACCCCTCGTCGGCGGGCGGCGTTTCCGACTGACCGACGCGGCCTTGCGACCATAGACGGGCTGTCAACGCGCGCGCCCGGCTGTATGCTGTCGCCAACCGGTCAACCACGAGGAAACCCCATGCGCGAACTCACTCATTTCATCGGCGGCAAGCACGTCAAGGGCGTCTCGGGGCGCTTCACCGATGGCTATCAGCCGATGACGGGCGAGGTCATCACCAAGGTGCCGCTGGCGTCGAAGGCGGAGGTCCGCGCCGTCGTGGAAAACGCGCTGGCCGCGCAACCCGCCTGGGCCGCCACCAACCCGCAGCGTCGCGCCCGCGTGCTGATGAAGTTTCTCGATCTCGTCGCGCGCGACAACGACAAGCTCGCCGACGTCATCGCGCGCGAGCATGGCAAGACCATTCCCGACGCGAAGGGCGACATCCAGCGCGGCGTCGAGGTCATCGAGTTCTGTCTTGGCGCGCCGCACCTGATGAAGGGCGAATACACAGAGGGCGCCGGTCCCGGCATCGACATCTATTCCATTCGTCAGCCGCTCGGCGTGGTCGCTGGCATCACGCCGTTCAATTTCCCCGCGATGATCCCGATGTGGAAATTCGGGCCGGCCATCGCCTGCGGCAACGCCTTCATCCTCAAGCCGAGCGAGCGCGACGTGACGGCGCCGCTGATGTTCGCCGAGTTGATGATCGAGGCGGGCCTGCCGCCGGGCATTCTCAATGTCGTCAACGGCGACAAGGAAGCGGTCGATGCGCTGCTCGACGACCCCGACATTCAGGCCATCGGATTCGTTGGCTCCACGGCCATCGCCGAATATGTCTATTCGCGCGGCACGGCGAGCGGCAAGCGCGTGCAGTGCTTCGGCGGCGCCAAGAACCACATGGTCGTCATGCCCGACGCCGACATGGACCAGACGGTCGACGCGCTGATTGGCGCGGGCTACGGCTCGGCGGGCGAGCGCTGCATGGCGATTTCGGTCGCGGTGCCCGTGGGCGAAAAGACCGCCGACGAACTCGTCCGCCGTCTGATCCCGCGGGTCGAGGCATTGAAAATCGGCCCCTCCACCGATTCAAGCGCGGATTTCGGTCCGCTGGTGACGAAGCAGGCGCTGGATCGCGTGCGCGGCTATGTCGACATCGGCGTGAATGAGGGCGCGAAACTCGTCGTCGATGGTCGCGGCTTCAAGATGCAGGGCTACGAAAACGGTTTCTACCTTGGCGGCTGTCTGTTCGATCACGTGACGAAGGACATGCGCATCTACAAGGAGGAAATTTTCGGACCGGTGCTCTCGGTCGCGCGCGCCAAGACCTACGAGGAGGCGCTGGCGCTTTGCAACGATCATGAATACGGCAATGGCGTCGCGATCTTCACCCGCGACGGCGACGCGGCGCGCGATTTCGCCGCGCGCGTCAAGGTCGGCATGATCGGCGTCAACGTGCCGATCCCCGTGCCGATCGCCTACTATACGTTTGGCGGCTGGAAGCGGTCCGTGTTCGGCGATCTCAACCAGCACGGGCCCGATTCGATCCGCTTCTATACGCGCACCAAGACGGTGACCTCGCGCTGGCCCTCGGGCATCAAGGAAGGCGCCGAGTTCAGCATTCCCACCATGAAATAAACGCCCCGGCCGATGGCCGGAGCGTTGTTCGCGCGAACGAAAAGCGGCCTATTGGGCCGCTTTTTTCGCGGCCTCCATGTCCGCTTCCGAGCGGATTGTCATCACCGAGATCTGGCTGGTGCGATAGAGCGGCGTGACGACCTTCAACTGGCCGCCGGTCTCGTCGAGCGAGATGTAGCGCACCTCGGTGCCGCGACGCGGCAGATCGAACATGGTCCATTTTCCCGCGGCCGGATCGTAGCGATAGATCTGGTCCGCGCTCCACATATTGCCCCAGGCATTGTGCCGGGAGTCGACCGCGATGTGGTAGGGCTGCTGACTGAACGGATCGGGCATTGGCACGATCGTCGTCTCGTTCGTCTTCGTGTTGATGCGCGCGAGACTGCCGCCCCACGAATTGCCGACCCAGAGCACGTCGTCGTTCTTGTCGGCGCCCATGCGGCGCGGACCTTCCTGCCACGGCAGCGGATGATTGAAGCTCAATTGATCGTAGGCAGCGTAAACCTTCATCGCCTCGGGCGTCTGGCGCGCGCGCACGCCGGCGACTTCCGGCAGGGGCACCTCGCTCGCCTTCATGGTGGCCATGTCGGCCTTGCCGATGACGTCGATGGGCATTTGCGCCCACCAGCCGTTGCCGTCGCGGTCGCCCGCCGCGCCATAGGTCATGCCGTCGCCGCCGGGCGTTTTGTAGTTCGGCGATTTGAACTCGGTGAACTTCTCCGTCTCCGGGTCGAAGCGCAACGCGCCGTCGGGCGCCGACGCCCATATCTTGCCCTTGCCGTCGACGTCGACCGTCACCGCGCCACCGAGCGGCGACATGCTCGCCGGCGTCGCGAAAATCTTGATTTCGCCTGTCTTGGGATCAAGGCGACCAAGGCTGCGACGACCTGGATTGATGTCGAACCAGAACACGCCATTCTTGTCGCGCGACAGGCCGTGCGAGTTGGCCGCCAAGCCATTCTGCGCGGTGACTTTCAGGAATTTCACCTCGCCGGTCTTGCCGTTCACATGGCCGATCGAGACGAGCCGGTTCGGATTGTTGCAGGTGAACCAGAGATCGCCGTCGAGATCGAGCCACGCGTCATGAACAAGCCCGCCCTGCTTGGACGGAGCGCCATCCGACCAGTTCGATCCGTTATTGGTGATCGCGGCGAGACCGATGCCCGCGTCGGGGTTTTGTGGCAGGTCGTATTCGCGAAACACCGCGCGCGCCGCCTCGCCGCTGGGTCGCGCGCGTTCGCGCGGCTTCGCCTCGCTTTCGCCGGGGCCGCGCACGCGCGCCAGATAGGCGGCGAGTTCCTTCTGGTTATATTCGATCAGCGCATTGGTTTTCAGATTTTCCGAATAGACGCCCGTGCCGGGCAATTTCTTCATCAGGTCGATGATCGCCGACCAGCCCGCCTCGTCGAAGCGGTTCTGCAACAGATAGTTCGCCGTGTGGCAGCCCGTGCAGTTATTGTGGAATATGCGCTTGATGTTGGCGTCGGCGTCCGTCGCCTCCGGCAGCGCCGCGAGCATAGCGTCGCCAGGCAACTGCTTCCACAGGGCTTCCTTGTCGGTAATCGCGGTCAGCGCGAAATCGCGACGCGCCGTGGCGGCTTGCACCTCGGCGGCGCCGCGCGCCTGCTCGAAGCCGAGCGCGTTGGTCCATACGTCATAGGCGCCGCCGGGCAGCGACGGAAAATAATAGGCGCCAGACTCATCCGTATAGACCGTGGTGGTGATCGTCGCGCCACGCGCCTTGGCGGAAACCGTGACGCCGCCGAGCGGCGCGCCGGCGGCGTCCTTGATGACGCCGGTCAGGATGGCGTCGGCCCGCGCCGTGGCGAGGCCGGCGGCGAGCGTCAGGGCGGCGAGGCCGACCGTGGCGACGTGCTTCATCGAGCGCATGCGTTCCTCCCCAATCATGGCTTCGCCGGCGCCACGGGCGCGGGCACGGTCTTGAGATAGGCGATGATCGCGCCGATCTGCTCGGCCTTGAACTCGTGTTTGAAGCCGGGCATCCGCGGCAGGCCGTTGCCGATGACCTCGCGCAGCACGGCCTCCTGGCCGCCAAGGGTCTCCTTGCTCAGCGCGGGCCCAAAAGTCGCCGCGCCCAGTTGCGGCTTGAGATGGCAGATGGCGCAATGCTGGTTGAGCAAGCGCCGCCCCTGCGTCTGCTGCTCGTCGAGGGCGGGCGCGCCCGCTTGCTGGGCGCCGGCGACGCCGGGCGCCAGCACGCCGACGATGAACGACAAAATGATGAGGGTCCGCACGCTTTCCTCCCGGGATTTGCCGCCAGTCTAGGCGAAGCGGGGAAATCTGGAAAGCAGAGGGGGCCAGAAACGAAAACGCCGGGCGTACATCCGGCCCGGCGATTCCATCCATGCGAGCGGAGGTACACAACACACGCTCTGGCGGACAATCTTTTCTAGCGATAATTCGTGAACAAATGGTGACGCGGTCAGGGCGCGCGCGAAGTCGCCTTGCGACGGCGCGAACGCGTGGTATCGATTGAAAAAGCCGGCGTGGCCGGGCGGGAGGACTTCATGTCGGACGAAATCGTATTTGGCTCGGGCGCCGATCTGTCCATGTTGAGCGCGAGCGCCGTGCGCGAGGCGCTCACCGACTGCGCCAACCTGTTCCATCGCGCGACGGGCCATGGCTCCACGCTGCGCTTCGATACCTCGGGCGGCATCCACAAGCGCGTCTCGGCTGGGGAAAAAAGCGATATTTTCGCGTCCGCGCTGGAGCCTCTGCGCGAACTTGCCGCGCATGGCCTCATCGGAACGCCCGTGGCGATCGGCGTCTCGCGCATCGCGCTGGGCGTGCGCAAGGGCGAGACGCCGCCCGACATCTCGACGGTCGAGAAGTTCAAGCGCGTGCTGCTCGACGCGCCGGCCTTCGCGCGCGGCGATCCCGCCGGCGGCGGCACGGCGGGCAATCATCTGCATGATGTGCTGGTGAGGCTGGGCCTGCTCGACGCGGTGAAGGACAAGTCGATCCTGCGCGTCGGCGGCTACAAGGTCATGGCGGAGGTGGCCGCGGGTCGCGCCGCCTTTGGCCTGACGCAAGGCACCGAAATCGCCGCCGTCGAGGGCGTCGAAATCGGCGCCTGGCTGCCCGCCGACATTCAACTTGTGACGACCTATGGCGTCGCGCCCGGCGTGGCGCCGCGCGATCCCGCGATCGCGGCGGCGTTCATTCAATTTATTTCAAAAGGCGACGGCGCGGGCGCCTTCGCGCGGGCGGGGTTCGCGGCGCCATGACGCTCGATATCAAACCCATCCAGAACGAGTTCGGCGCGATCGTCGCCAACTACGATTTCGCCACGCCGCCGGAGCGCGCGCCCATCGCCGAAATTCGCGCCGCGATCGATCGTTATGGCGTGCTGGTGTTTCGCGGCGAACGGGCGCCGACCGACGAGGAACATATCGCCTTCTCGAAAATGCTGGGGCCCATCGAGCTTGGCCAGATCATCAAGGTCACCGGCTTCGACCGGCGCCGCGTGCGCTATCTGGAACTTGTCGACGTCGGCAATCTCGACCCCGACGGCAATATCTTTCCCGCAGATCATCGTCGCATGTTGTTCCGCAAGGGCGACCGCCTATGGCACGCGGACATGTCCTTCATGGAAAACCGCGCGACCTATTCGATGCTCGTTGGTCACGAGGTGCCGCCCATGGGCGGCGACACCGAATTCGCCGACGCGCGCGCCGGCTACGAAGCCTTGCCGGACGCGATGAAAACCCTCGTCGATGGTCTCGTCGCCGAACATTCCATCTGGCATTCGCGCCAACTCGCGGGATTTCCCGAACCGACCGCCGAGGAGCTGGAGTCGCGGCCGCCGGTTCGCCATCCGCTCTCGCATGTCCGCGAGGGAACCAGCCGCAAGTCGCTTTATCTGGCGTCCCATGCGTCGCGCATCGTCGGCTGGCCCATCGAACTCGGTCGCGGCTTGCTCGCCGAACTGACGAAATTCGCGACCCAGCCGCGCTTCGTCTATCGCCATCAATGGCGGCGGGGCGATCTCGTCATGTGGGACAATTTGACGACCTTGCACCGCGGCACGGAATTCGAGGACACGAAATATCGCCGCGACATGCGGCGCACGACATGCCGCGAGCGTGTCATCGAGGGGCAGAACGCCGGCTACGCCTGATCGTGGCCAAGAGGAGACGTCGCGATGCATAAATGGACATGGGCCTTCGCCGCGCTGATCGCCGCCGTCATGCCGGCCGCCGCGCAGTCGGGCGATTGGGACAAGGTGGTGGCCGCCGCCAAAACCGAAGGCTCGGTGACGCTTTACACGGGCCTTGTCGGCAGCGGCACGACCAAGAACATAGCCAACGCCTTCACGGCGAAATACGGCGTGCGCGTGGATATCCTGGAGGTCCGCGCCACCGAATTGCGCGAGCGCATCCGCGTGGAAAGCGCCTCGCGTCGCGTGCTCGCCGACGTGATGAACACATCCGGCACGCAGACGCGCGAGATTTCCATGGGCGATTCCACCATCGAGAAATTTGGCGCCTTGCCGAACCTGGCCGCGATCTCGAAGGACATTCTGCCCTTCTGGGAGGATCGCGAGGTCAACCTGCCGATCTTCAATCTGCGCTACGGCCTGCTGGTGAACAGCGCGCAGGCCTCTCCCCCGCCCGCGACCTACGCCGACCTGCTCGACCCCAAATGGAAGGGGCGCATCCTCGCCGATGAATTCCGCGCCGCCGGCGGCGGGCAGAGTTTCTTCGCCGTGACACTCGATAAGTTCGGGCGCGCCTGGCACGAAAAGCTCGCGACGCAGGCCATCACCTTCACGCGCGACCAGCGCGAGGCGGAGCGTCGCGTCGCGCGCGGCGAATTCGCGATCTACCTGCCGTTTCTGCTGAACAATTTCCCCTCGCTAAAGGGCTTGCCGCTGAAGGCCGTGGCGCTGGCCGAGGGGCTGACGTTCACGCCCTACAGCGCGTCGTTGATCCGCAATTCGCCCCATCCCAACGCGGGGCGTCTGCTGATGGACTTCATGTTGTCGAAGGAAGGTCAGTCCATCTACGCGACCGAGGGGATCGGCCCGGTCACCGACGGCGTCGATGACAAAATCCCGGCCGAGATTCGCGCCCTGTCGCCAAAACTTCTGGGAACGCGCAATCTCGATCCCGAGGACAAGCTGCCAAAGCTCGCGAACGAGCTTTACAAATAACGCGACCGCGCCCGCCGGTGTCGCCCTGCGGGCGCGCGCGTTCTTCAGACGTCGAGCGTGCTCTTGGCGAAGACCTCGTCGATCGCCACGCGGCGCTCGGTCAGGCCCTGTTCGTGGACGAATTGCGAAATCATTTCGAGCACGGGCCGCGCGGCCTTCACGCCATAGGCGAGCGGATCGGCGGAAAAGCCCTTCGCCGCCTCGGGGCCAAGCGCGCCGACCTCGAGCCACGGCTGCAGGGCCTTTTTCGCCTTCTTCAGCGTGTGTTCCTTCGCGTTGAGGAAGGCCGAATAGATGTTCAGCGCGATCCACGGGTGTTTTTCGTGCAACTCGCGCCGGATCACCATCGTGTGGTTGATCGGGTAGATGCCCGTCTTGGCGTAATAGCGTCGCCCCTCCGCGCCGCCGTCGGAGAACATGCGACGGACCATGGGATGGTTTTCAAGATCGATCACGCTGCGGTCGACCAGATTGGTGTTCGTAAGATAGAGCAGCGTCGCGTCGAGCTCGCCCTTCGCCATCATCTCGCCGATGTTGGTCGTCGGCGGAATGCGATTCAGCCGAACGCCTTCGGGCGGGGTGAAGCCGGTCGAGCCGCCGTGGCTCATGTCGGGCGTGCGCTCCATGAACCATTCGATATCGCGCTGATTGACGCCGAATTCGTTTTGCAGAATGCCGCGCGACCAGATGGCGGACGTCTGCTGGTATTCCGGCACGCCGACGCGCTTGCCCTTGAGGTCGGCCGGCGCGTTGATGCCGCGATCCGCGCGCACGAGGATGCGCGTGTGAAAGAACATGCGCTGCGTGTAAACGGGGATGGCGACCCAGCGATAGTCTCCGCGCGACGCGGCGATGAGCAGCGACGACATCGACATTTCCGAGACGTCGAAGTCGGCGTATTTCAACTGCCGCCAGAACATTTCGGAGGGATGCACGACGGTCGTGTGCAGGTTAGCGCCTTCGACGAGGATTTCTCCGTCGATGATGGGTCGCGTGCGCGCGTTGTCCGAGAGCGCGATGCTGAGGTCCATTCGTCCCGAGGTCATGGTCAGGTTCCGTTTCTATTTGAAGGCCGCGTCGAGAAAGCCGGCATCGACGTATTTGCCGGCATCCGTGAGCGGGCGGGGCGGAACGGCGTAGCGCGAGCGCAATTCAAGCACCGTCTTGAGGCCATTCATGTCGATCTTGAGATCGCGATACATGCCATCGACGGGGTCGAGCAAGCGATCATAGGCGCGCTCGGCGGCGGGCTTTTCCATGCCCTTCATGCGCTCGACAAGCAACGCGACCGCCTCGTCGCGGTGACTGGCGTCCGCCAGCCAGGCGATGGACGCGCGCAGGCCCCGCGCGAAGGCGCCGATTTCCTTGCCCTTGCGCGCGAGCATGTCGCGGGTCGTCGCGCCGCAAATGCCTTGATAGGCGCCCAGCATGTCGCGCGCGCGCAGCAGGCGCTTGAAGCCGCGCGCCTCGGCGATGAGGTCAAGCGGCGTGTTGAGCAGCGTCGCCGCCTGCTCGCCCTTCAGCAATCCATCGAGCCGTTGCGCGCCGCCGCCCACCTTGGCCCATTGCACATCGCCTTCCTTGACGCCGTTGCGCGCCAGCATTTCGCGCAGCACGAAGGCGTAGCCGGTCGTCATCGCGTCGACGGACAGCAGTTTGCCCCTGAGCCCGGCGAAATCGTTGATCGATTTGTCGACCATCAGATGCAGCATGCCATTGTCGATGCCGAACAGCGCGACGAAATTCGCCGGCTTGCCAAGGTCCACCTCGCCCTGTCCCTCGTCATAGGCGACGACATTGTCGATGGAGGTCAGCGCGAGATCGATATCGCCTGCGACGAGATCGCGCGCGAGCTGGGTCGAATTCGGCGTGATCGCGAGCGTGGGCTCGACGCCCTGCGCGGCGAAGAATCCCTTGGCCTGGCCCGCCCAGATGGGAAGATTGGAGGCGCCCGCGAAGGCGGATATTTTCAACGGCTCGGCGGCCCGCGCGATGGAAGGCAGGACGGCGGCGCTCGCGGCGCCCGCAACGAATGAACGTCTGTGCATTTGGCCCTTCCCGATTCACGCTCCGGCCACGCCGACGCGTTTTCCTCGTTGCTGTTTTCTTCTTTTTTTCAACGGCGCGCGGCGCGCCGTCGCCTAATCTTTCTTGACGCCGGGAAACGGCATGGCGAGAAGAATCGCCGCCGGCCGGTTCGTATCGTTTTTCAGCGCCCGCTTCTCGCCCGGCGCGATCCGGCATGAATCCCACTGTCGCAGGGTCTCAACGCCGCTGTCGCTGGTGATCGTCACCTCGCCCTCGAGCACGACATAGAACTTTTCCATGGGCGACGCGTCGAGCGACGTATGGCCGCCCGGCAGCAACTGCGACATGCCCATCCACAACAGGTCCGCTGGGCCAGCCTCGTGTCCCTGCAACCGCAGGCAGCGCATGTCGTGATGCTCTGGCGGAAAGTAGGGCTTGGCCTCGTCGATGCGCGTCAGATGCATGGCGATGTCCTAGGGCTTGAAAACAAGTCGATCGCGCGCCGAACCCAGCACCGCGGCGTAGGCCTCGCGCGCGCGCTCAAGCGGATAGATCGCGTGTTGCGCGATGGGGAACGGCTTGAGATGGCCGCTGGCGAAACCGGGCAGCAACTCAGCCAGCGCGTTGCTGGTTTCCGTCGTCGTCAGCGCCAGCGAATCGACGCCGAAATAGGCGTGTCGCCCGCGATAGAAGGCGAAGATGTCGAATTGCACGATCTTGTTGATCGCGGAAATGAATATCTGACGGCCGCCAATCGCCAGCGACTTCGTGCCCTGCTCGTAATAGGGATCGCCGACGGTGTTATAAACGATGTCGGCGCCCTTGCCGCCCGTCAATTCGCGCACGCAAGCGGGGATGTCCATCGTCGTCGAGTTCAGCACCTCGACCGGCGCGCAGGCCTCGCCCGCGAAGGCTTCGTCGCGACGCGCGACGCCGATCACGCGCGCGCCCTTCCAGGCGGCGATCTGCGCGGCCGCCTGCCCGACCTTGCCGTTGATCCCCATGATCAGAACGGTTTCACCGGGCTTCGGAAATCCCGCGCGGCGAAAGCCCTCGGCCGCGGTGACGAAGGGCACGCCAATGCCAGCGGCTTCCGCGCTCGACAGATTCGCGGGCTTTTCCAGCGCCGCGGTTTCCTCGATGACGAGATGCGTGCCGTGCGTGCCGTCAAGCGTGATGCCAAGCTTGCCGGATGAGCCGAACATTTCCCTGCCGATCAACCGCGCCGGCCCCGCGCGCACCACGCCGCAATAATCGCGACCGGGCGTGCGCGGGAAAACCGCGTGCGGCATCATGCCGATGGCGGCCTTCGCGTCGGACGGGTTGATCGCCGCGGCGAGAATCTCGATCAGGATTTCGCCCTCGCGCGGCGCGAGACCACGTGTTTCGACGCGCGGCGCTACCGCCTCGATCGAGGCGGCCTTTTCCGCGAGGCGCAGCACGCGCGCCTCGACGTTTTGGGAATGCGACATCAACGGCTCTTACTTGATCGGGGGCGTCGGCAGGCCGGATTCGCCGGGCTCGACATGGAAGGTGTAATCGAGCGTGTACCACGGGGCTTTCACGTCGGGCGCGGGCGCGGTCCCGCTCTCGTGCTTGCGATAGTCGCCGATCAGCGCCTTGGTGACGCCGAACACCACGTCGCAATCGATGTATTTGGCGCCATCCACGAAGATCTGCGTGACCAGCGTCTTGAAGCCGGGCTTGTGGATCAGGAAATGCAGATGCGCCGGGCGCCACGGCTCGCGCTTTTGGAACAGCACCATCTCGCCGGCGGGGCCGTCGGTTGGAATTGGATAGCCGGCGGGCAGCACCGTGCGGAACGAGAACCTGCCTTCGGCGTCGGTGAAGAACTTGCCGCGCAGGTTGTGATCGGCCTGATTCTCGTCCTGGTTTTCATACATGCCTGTGGTTGAGGCGTGCCACACGTCGACTTCCGCGTTGGCGACGGGCTTGCCGCTCGCGTCCACAACCTTCAGCGAGGCGAACAGCGCCGGGCCGGGGGTCGGCGAGCGAATGATGGAGTCGCCGGACTTCGTTTCCGGGCTGTGCATGCGCCAGAACGGGCCGAGCAGCGCGGCCGCTGTTTCGGTTGAGCCATTCGCGCCATTGTTCATCAGGCAGACGAGCGTCGACAGGCCAATCGTGTCGGAAAACAGGATGCCCTCGTTGTGGGTGTCCGTGGTCTTCTTGCCGATGCCATTGAGCATGCCGATGCCGTATTCCCATTCGCGCTCGGTCAGGCGGACTTCCTTGGCGAAGGCATGGATATGCTTGACGAAGGCCTCCTGAATCTCGCGGATTCGGGCGTCTGGCGCCTTTTCCATCGCCTTCAGAACGGCGGGCGTGACGTCGTTTTCGGACTCGATGATCATGGATGTTTCCTCGGCGCGCTTGGCTTGGTCGGACTATCCGGCAAGGCCCGCCGGGGGTCAAGGCGGCGTCGGCTCAGTTCATGTATTCGCGAATGGCGCGCAGCGTGACGTCGCCCATGTCCGCGCCCCGCGCATGCGCGAGATACCATTGCGCGGTGGCTTCGATCGCCGCCCGTCCCGTCAGCCGGTCGGCGAAGCCAAGCGCTTTTGTAGCGGCTGAACAATCGAGCGAGAGCAGTTGCATTTCGCGCGGTTGCGGCCCCTCCGCCAGCGTCCAGCTGGCGCGCGCGCCCAGCGCCTTCTGCATGGCGTCGACAAGCGCGGCGACGGGGATGTCAGCCGCGCCCGTGGGGCCGAAGTTCAGCGCGCGCGGCGGATCGCGACCGCTCGCGAGCGCCTCGGCGTGAATGAGATAGCCGCACAGGCAATCAAGCACGTGTTGCCAGGGTCGCGTGGCCCGCGGATGCCGCAGCACGACGGGTTCGCCGGCGCGCATGGCGCGATAAATGTCAGGCACGATGCGATCGGGCGAAAAATCGCCGCCGCCGATGACGTTGCCGCCGCGCGCCGTCGCGACGGGCACGCCGTCTGGTTCGAAAAAGGTGCGCGCATAGGAAGAGACGATGATTTCCGCCGCCGCCTTCGACGCGGAGTAGGGGTCGTGGCCGCCAAGCGGGTCGCCCTCGCGAAAGGCTTGCCCGCGTTCGGGGTTTTCGTAGACCTTGTCGGTCGTCACCACGAGAATGGCGCGGAGGTCGGGCGCGGTTCTCAGCGCCTCCAGCAGGCGCGCCGTGCCCATCATGTTGACGTCGAAGGTCTCGATCGGCTCGCGCACCGAGCGGCGCACGAGTGGTTGCGCGGCGAGATGCAGAACGATGTGCGGTCGCGCCCGCGCGACGGCCGCGGCGAGCGCGGCGGGATCCCTGATGTCGCCGATCGCGCCCCGCGCGATCGCGCCAACGCTCGCGAGATCATGCAGGTTGGGGTTGGTGTCGGGCGCCAAGGCGAGGCCGTGAACCTCCGCGCCCATCTCGTGTAGCCACAACGCCAGCCAGCCGCCCTTGAAACCGGTGTGCCCGGTCAGCAGCACCCGCTTGCCCCGCCAGAACGTCGGGTCTGGCCTGCTCACGGCCATACGCGCCAGGGCGCCTTGCCCGTTTCCCACAAGCCTTCGAGCGATACCTTGTCGCGCAGCGTGTCCATGGATTGCCAGAAGCCCGCGTGGCGATAGGCGTGCAATTCACCTTCCCGGGCCAGGCCTTCGAGCGGCGCGCCCTCCCACGCGGTCATGTCGCCGTCGATGCGATCGATGACGCCGGGTTCGAGCACGAAAAACCCGCCGTTGATCAATCCGTCGCCGCCCGGCGGCTTCTCCATGAAGCGGTCGACAACGTCGCCGGAAATGGACAAGGCGCCGTAGCGCGTGGGCGGCGTCACCGCGGTCAGCGTGGCCTGCCGCCCATGCTCCTTGTGGAAGCGGACGAGCGAGCGGACGTCGACATTCGACACGCCGTCGCCATAGGTGAAGCAGAAGCTTTCATTGGGATTGATGTAGGGGGCGATGCGCTTCAGGCGGCCGCCCGTCTGTGTCTTGTCGCCGGTTTCAATCAGTGTCACGCGCCACGGCTCGGCCGTCGATTGGTGATAGTGCAGCTTGTTCTCGCGCGCGTCGATCGTCACGTCCGAATGATGCAGGAAGTAATTGGCGAAATATTCCTTGATCATGTAGCCGCGATAGCCAAGGCAGATGATGAAATCGGTTATGCCGTGGTGCGCGTATATTTTCATGATGTGCCAGAGAATCGGACGCCCGCCGATCTCGATCATGGGCTTGGGCCGCAGATGCGATTCCTCGGAAATGCGCGTTCCCATTCCGCCTGCGAGAATCACGGCCTGCATGATGTGAAAACCCCCGCGAATTCACGCGAAAAAAGTGGCGCGCGCGAGACGGCGCCGCCGGTCACGGCAGCGAGCGCCGCCGCCCGATGGCGAGGCCCGATGGTAACCGACTCGTTTACGATAGTTCGAAGAAATTTGTATTTCGTAAAACTGTTCGCGTTTCAAAAGCTTCCATTCGCGGCGTCCTCGCCGCCGTCTGGGGAGCCCGTCATGAGCGAAGCCCGCAAGCTGGACCGCGCCCGGTCGATTCTCGGCGCGCACATTATTTTCAATAATCACAATTCGACCGTCGACTGCCAGATCCGCAACATCTCCAAGTCCGGCGCGCGGCTGGCGATCAGCAATACCGTGACCCTGCCGGAGGAATTCGACATAGAGGTGCCGCAGAGGGGCCGCACCTATCGCGCCCGGCTTTGCTGGCGCGACGAACAGAGTGCGGGCATCGAATTCGTGCTCGATACGACGGAGTCCTCGGGCCGCGCCGACTCCAACGGCCGCATCGCTGAATTGGAGGCCGAAAACGCCGCCCTGCGCCTGCGCATCTTCGACCTGCGCGAAAAGCTTGACGCGGCGATGGCCGCGGCCGAAAAGGCCGAACGGGCGGCCTGACGCCAGGCGCCAATACGCGCCACCCCCGCCATGTTATGAAGCGGCATGGCCCGAACGTTCATCCTGTCCGCGAACATCTCCATGCTGTTCGCGGAGCATCCCTTCATCGACCGGATTGACGCGGCGGCGGCCGCCGGCTTTCGCGCGGTGGAATGCCAGTTTCCCTACGCGGTCGCCTCCGGGGACATCGCCGCTCGCCTCGCGGCGACGGGTCTGCCGATGAACTCCATCAATACGCCCCTCGGCGATCTTTCCCGCGGTGAATTTGGCTTCGCCGCGTTGCCGGGCCGCGAATCGGCGTTTCGCGAGGGTTTCGAACGGGCGCTCGCCTATGCCGCGCGCCTCGGCGTCGGGACGATCCATTGCATGTCCGGCGTCCCCGATCCCGCCGCGCGCCCCGCCGCCCGCGCGACGTTTCTCGAAAATCTGCGCTGGGCCGCGCCCCTCGCCCGCGCGGCCGGGGTCGAACTCGTCATCGAGCCGCTGAACAGCCGCGATCGTCCCGGCTATTTCGTCTCGCGATCCGACGATGTCGTTGAACTACTGGCTGAACTCGGCGAGCCCAACGTCAAGCTGCTGTTCGACGTCTATCACCTGCAAATCATGGAAGGCGATATTTTCAGGCGGATGGAGCGGCACTGGCCGCATATTGGCCATGTGCAGATCGCCTCCGTTCCAAGCCGCCGCGAACCCGACGAGGGCGAACTCGCCTGTCCCGCCATTCTCGCCGAACTCGCCCGCCGCGGCTGGGACCGCTTCGTCGGGGCCGAATACAATCCTCGCGGCCGCACGGAAGACGGGCTGGGTTGGGCGGCGCCCTGGCTCAAGCGATGATCGCCGCCGAACGGCGGCTGGCGTTCATTCGCGCGCACACGCGGTTGCTGCGCGTGCCTCACGCGCCGGAAATCAGCCTCTATCTTGCCGACGAGGCCACCGCCCTCTGGATGAAAACCGAGGAGGAACTGGGCGAAATGGGCCTGCCGCCGCCCTTCTGGGCCTTTGCCTGGGCGGGCGGGCAGGCGTTGGCGCGCTACATCCTTGATAACCCCGCCGTCGTTCGGGGCCGGCGCGTGCTGGACGTCGCCACTGGGTCGGGGTTGGTCGCCATCGCCGCCGCGCGGGCCGGCGCCACGATCGTCGAGGCGAGCGAGATCGACGATTTCGCCCTCGCCGCCATCGGCCTGAACGCGGCGGAAAACGGGGTGACGATTGCCCCGCGCGCCGCCGATCTGGTGGGCGTGGACGAGGGCTGGGACGTCGTGCTCGCCGGCGACGTGTCCTACGAGCGCGACATGGCGGCCCGGATGACCGACTGGCTGGAAGCGCTCGCGCGCCGCGGCGCGCTGGTGCTGATCGGCGACCCCGGCCGGAGCTATCTGGCGCGCGACCGCCTCTCGGCCGTGGCGGAATACCGGATCGCCGTGTCGCGCGATCTCGAGGACGCGGAAATAAAGCGCACGCAGGTGTGGCGATTTTCGACGCCGGCCGACCGCGCGACGGACTGACCTGGCCAGGCGCAAACCTGGCCAAACGCAAAAGGGGCCGGCTCGCGCCGACCCCTTGTTAACCAGCCTTGGCTGGAAAATCAGTCTTCCTTGGACTTGATCGCGAGAACCTGACGGCCCTTGTACATGCCAGTCTTCAGGTCGACGTGATGCGGGCGGCGAAGTTCGCCGGAATCCTTGTCTTCCACATAGGTGGGGGCGGCAAGGGCGTCGGCCGAACGGCGCATGCCGCGGCGGCTGGGGGAGGTTTTGCGTCTCGGAACTGCCATGTCTCTACTCCGGATCAAGGGCGGACGGGCCCTCGGAACGGGCTGTCGGCGAAATCGAAGCCGGGCCAATACACCGAAACGGGGCGGAAGGCCAGAGGCGAATCGCCCATGTGGGAAACCTTGACCGCGGGCGCGGGCTGGGGCAAGCCGGAAGCTCTCGATCATTCGGATTCATCGCGTGAGCGCCGCCCCCCAGCCATCCGCCTTTTCCGAACGTCTGGCCTCCATCGGCGCCCGTGTTGAATCGGCGCTGGACCGCCTGCTGACGCCCGCGCCGCTGGCCGATGAGATTGTCCGACCGAAGCGCTTGCTGGACGCGATGCGCCACGCGGCGCTGGGCGGCGGCAAGCGCCTGCGACCCTTCCTGACCATCGAGACCGCCGCCATGCTTGGCTGGCCCGAGGCGAAGGCCGAGCGGGCCGCCTGCGCCATCGAATTCGTCCACTGTTATTCACTGGTTCACGACGACCTGCCGGCCATGGACGACGACGATCTGCGCCGCGGC
Organism: uncultured Hyphomicrobiales bacterium; assembly: GCA_903861645.1. GTDB lineage: Bacteria > Pseudomonadota > Alphaproteobacteria > Rhizobiales > Beijerinckiaceae > Terripilifer. Next base: position 1,442 of record CAIOVE010000085.1, on the reverse strand, counting down.
CGCCCGACGGTCCACAAGGCCTTCGACGAAGCGACCGCGATTCTGGCGGGCGACGCCTTGCTGACGCTCGCCTTTGACGTCATGGCCGACGAGCCGACCCACCCCGACGCGAGCGTTCGCGCCCGCCTCGTGCTGGGCCTCGCCCGCGCCTCGGGCCTTGGCGGCATGGCCGGTGGGCAGATGCTCGATCTCGACGCCGAGCGCGAGGCGGGCGCCCTGCCGCGCGCGGGCATCGAGCGTTTGCAGGCGATGAAGACCGGCGCCTTGCTGCGCTACGCGGTCGAGGCGGGCGCGATTCTCGCGGGCGCCGCGCCCGGCGAGCGCGCCGCGCTGGTTGATTACGGTCTCGCGCTGGGCGCGGCCTTCCAGATCGCCGACGATATTCTCGACGCCGAGGGTGACGCGCAAGCGCTGGGCAAGAAGGCAGGCAAGGACGCCGGTCGCAACAAGGGCACGCTGGTCGGCGCGCTGGGCCTCGACGGCGCCAAGCGCGCGCGCGATGAACTCGTTGTCCGCGCGCTCGACGCGTTGAAGCCGTTTGGCGCGCGGGCGAATACTTTGAGCGAGGCCGCGCGCTTCACCGCGGCGCGCGCCCATTGAAGGCTCCCGCATGACGCCATCCCACGCCTTTCGCCATCATCCCGTCATCCGCAACGTCGTGGCGCGACCCCGCCTGATGCTGTCGATCATCATCGGCCTGATCGCGCTGCTGGTCATGCCGCCGGACTGGCGATTGCCCACGCGCCTGCTGCTGGCCTGGAACCTGGGCACCTGGACCTATCTGGCGTCGGCCTTCCTGATGATCGCGCGTTCGACCACCGGGAATATCCGTCGGCAGGCGGTCATGGGCGACGAGGGGCGCTGGGTCGTGCTGGCGGCGGCGTTGATGGCGACGACGGCGGCCTTTGGCGGCATCTTCGCCGAACTCGTCGTCGTCAAGGAAATGCAGGGCTGGGAAAAAGCCGCGCATCTCTGTCTCGCGGGCGCGACGGTGCTGAGCGCGTGGACCTTCACGCATCTGATGTTCGCGCAGCATTACGCGCATGAATATTTCATCGAGCGCGCCTCGGAAAAAAGCCTTCCCGAGGAATTCCGGGGAGGCCTGCATTTTCCCGGCGCCGGCGCGCCCGACTATTTCGACTTCGTCTATTTCTCGTTCATCATCGGCGTCGCCTCGCAGACTGCGGACATTGAAATCTGTTCGCCGCCCATGCGCAGGGTTTCGCTCGTGCACTCGCTCGTGTCGTTCTTCTTCAACACGACGATCCTCGCGTTGATGATCAACATCGCCTCGGGCCTGGTCTAGGTCCCGTTGACAAAGTGATTGACGCTGGAATCGCTGCTTGATTCAAGGCTGCCTCTTGGAGGGAGGCGGATTTGATTCGTGGATCGATGTCGGATGTGGAATGGGCTTTCCTCGAACCTTTTTTGATCGAGACCGG
>CAIOVE010000084.1 GCA_903861645.1 uncultured Hyphomicrobiales bacterium | reverse complement strand
CTGGGATAGCGCAAACGGCTTCGATCATAACGCGCGCGATTTTCGTTGGTCCACATCAGCGACCCCTCCGAATCAGGTCGCCTCTCTTGAATCACAAACGATTCATTCGATTCAAGAACTCATCGGACAGACACTAAAGGTTCGCCATGGAAACACACAAGAGCTTTCAAAACGGAGTATTCCAGATGAACAAGGATCGTATCGTTGGCGCGGCCAAGGAAGCAAAGGGCGCCATCAAGGAATCGATCGGCAAGGTTGCCGGCGACGCCAAACTGACGGCCGAAGGCAAGGCCGACAAGGCCGAAGGCAAGATCCAGAACGCGGTCGGCGGTCTGAAGGACGCGCTGAAGAAGTAGCTTTCCGAGTTCCGCGCGGCGCCAAAACCGACGCCGCGATCGCCTCACGACAGACAGTCCAAGGAGTTTTTCCATGAAACGTTCAATCATGATTCTATCCGGCGCCGCTCTTTTCGCCACCGCGCTGACCGGCCCGACATTCTCGCAAGGCGCTCCGCAGACGGTCACCTTGACGAGCGTGGATCCCGTCAAGCTGACCACCGGCTATCGCACATCCAAGGTGGTGGGCAGCTCCGTCGTCAACGAAGCCAACGAGACGATTGGCAAGATCGACGATCTGATCGTCACGCCATCCGACAAGGTGCCTTTCGCTGTCCTTTCGGTCGGCGGATTCCTCGGCATGGGCGCGAAATCCGTTGTGGTGCCGTTCAGTTCGATTCAGGTGAAAGACAAGAAAATGGTCCTTCCCGGCGCGACCAAGGCTTCGCTGGGCGCCCTGCCGGCGTTCACCTACAACGCCGGCTCCTGATCAGGCGTCGCACGGCGGAAAGCGTTTCTGCAATGGACGTCTTCCGCCTCCATGGACCGCGGCTCAATTCTCTCGCCTAGCAAAGGGACGTTGAGATCGGGGTCAACAGCATGATCGCCCCCTTCCTTCCCCGCGCCAAGCCGCTATCATCGGCTCAAAGGTCGCGGGGGAGGATTTCATGAAGCGGGTCGTCGGGCGCGTGCTCTTGGCGCTCACGGTAATCGTCGCCATGCCGGCTTTGGCCGCCGACAAGGTCCGCGTCGGCACAATGAACAGCTCCGGCGACATCGGCGTTCTCATCGCCATGGACAAAGGCTATTTCGCCGCCGAGGGCATCGAGCTCGAGACAACTCCCTTCGTCTCCGCCGCGCAGATGGTCGCGCCGTTGGGCACGGGCGAACTCGACGTTGGCGGCGGCGTTGTCTCGGCGGGTCTCTACAACGCCGCCGCGCGCCAGATCGCCATTCGCGTCGTCGCCGATCGCGGCTCGACGGCGCCGGGCTACCGCTATCAGTCGCTGATGATCCGGAAAGACCTCGTCGAGAGCGGCCGCTACAAGGGGTTCGCCGACCTCAAGGGCCTCAAGCTCAGCGTGCCCGCGCCAGGCATCACGCCGCAAGCGGTGATCGCCGAAGCCGCGCGGCGCGGCAATATCGACTACACCGACATCGAGCAGGTCTACATGGGCATGTCGCAGCAGGTCGTCGCCTTCCAGAGCAAGGCGATCGACGGCGCGATCATGATCGAGCCCTACGCCACGCAATTGGAGAAGGCGGGCGCTGCGGTGCATGTCGCGATCACCGAGGACATCTATCCCGGCGCGGAAATATCGCTGGCCTTCTTCGGCGAGAAATTCGCGCGCGAACGCGCGGACGTCGCGCGACGTTACATGAAGGCCTTTCTGCGGGGCGTGCGCGACTATAACGACGCGATCGAGAACGGCGCCTGGCGCGACACCGACAAGGCGCGCGACGTGCTGCGCATTTTCGCGCGCGGCGTCGGCATGAGCGAGGCGGCGCTACGCGAAACGCGACCGCAAGCCTCTAATCCGGATGGTCTCGTCAACATGGCGGCGCTCGAGCGCGACCTCGCGTTCTTCCGCAAATACGGACTGGTGACCGCGCCCGACATCACCGCCGACAAGATCGTCGACATGTCCTTCGCCCGCGAGGCCGCCAAGGCGCTCGGGCCCTATTCCCACGCGCCGTGAAAGGCCCGCCATGATCCTCGCGCGTTTCAAGGCAAGATCGCTGCTGGTCGCGCTCGCGCTATTGGCGACGAGCGCGGCGACCGCCAGCGAGAAGGTGAAGGTCGGCGTGTCCTGGAGTTCAAGCGACCTGCCGCTGCTGTTCGCGCTCGACAAGGGCTACTTCAAGGACGAGGGCCTCGACGTCGAGGCCATCCATTTCGACTCCGGCGCCAAGATGGTCGCGCCTCTCGCAACCGGCGATCTCGACGTTTCCGGCGGCGCGACGTCGGCGGCTTTTTTCAACGCGGCGGAGCGCAACATCGCGATCCGCATCGTGTCGAACCGCTCCGCGATGGCGGAAGGGTACCGCTATCAGACGGTCGTCGTGCGAACCGATCTCGTCGAGTCCGGCAAGTTCAAGGGATACGCCGACTTCAAGGGCATGAAGATCGCCCTGCCCGCCGCCGGTATCGGTTCGCAACTCGCCGTCAGCGAAATGGCGAAGCGCGGCGGCATGAAATACGAGGACATCGAACAGGTCTATCTCAACTTCGGGCAGATTGTCGCCGCCCTGCGCGGCAAGGCGATCGACGGCGCGCTGATGATCGAGCCCTATGGCAGCGCCACCGCCAACGAAGGGCTCGGCAAGATCATCGATACGACGCAGGGCCTCGTGCCCGACGAGGAAATCTCGTTCCTGTTCTATGGCGACAAGTTCGCGCGCGAACGGCCCGACGTGGCGCGCAAATATCTCAAGGCCCTGCTGCGCGGGGCGCGCGATTACAACGACGCGATCACGGATGGCCGCTGGAACAACGGGCCGCAAGCCGCCGACGCGGCGCGGTTGCTGTCGAAAGCCGTGGGCATGAGCGAGGCGCAGGTGCGCGCTTCCTATCCGCAGGCGACGAGCCCGGACGGCGCCATCAATCTCGCGCCGCTGCGCAAGGTGCTCGACTTCTTCAAGGCGCGGGGTCTTGTCACATCGCCCGACATTACCGTGGAAAAGGTCATCGACATGAGTTTCGCGCAGGCCGCCGTCAAGGAACTCGGCCCCTATCATCGGAAGGCGCCATGATGGCGCCGCGCGTTTCATTGGCGGCGCGCGCCGCGCTCGCCATCGCCCTGACGCTGGCGCCCGGCTGGTCCGGGCTTGCCCGCGCCGCCGACAAGGTCAGCGTTGGCATCGTCGGCAACAGTTCCGACGCCGGCTTTCTCATCGCCGAGGCGCGCGGCTATTTCCGCGACGAGGGCCTCGACGCGCAACTCATCCCCTTCGATGGCGCTCAGAAAATGATGTCGCCGCTCGGCACGGGCGATCTGGAGGTTGGCGGCGGCGCGGCCTCGGCCAGTCTCTACAACGCGGCGGCGCGCAACATCGCCATCCGCATCGTCGCCGACCGCTCGGGCACCGCGCCGGGTTCGATGTTCCAGACGCTGATGATCCGCAAGGCGTTGATCGATTCGGGCCGCTACAAGGGTTACGCCGACCTCAAGGGCCTCAGGATCGCCTTGCTGGCGCCGGGCGGCAGTCCGGGTTCGACGCTCAACGAAGCCGCCAAAAAGGGCGGCATCGCCTACGAGGACATCGAACGTATCTACATGCCGTTTCCGCCGCAGGTCGCCGCCTTCAAGAACGGCGCGATCGATGGCTCCATCATGATCGAGCCCTTCGCCTCGGCGATCGTCGCCGCCGGCGATGGAGTCAGGGTGGTTTCGACCGAGGACTTCTATCCGAACGACCAGATCGGCATGGTGTTCTTCAGCGAGCGCTTCATCAAGCAACGCAAGCCCGTCGGCGAGCGTTTCATCAAAACCTACCTGCGCGCGCTGCGCGATTACAACGACGCGCTAGATGGCGGACGGCTCGCGGCGAACGCGAAAGGCGAGGCCATCGTCGCGATCATGGCGAAAGGGCTGGACCTGCCCGAAGCGCGAATCCGCGGCGCCTACATGCCCGCCATCAACCCCGACGGTCGCCCCAATATCGACAGCCTGCGCAAGGATCTCGCCTTCTTCAAGGCGCAGGGCGACGTGACCGACGTCGCGGTCGCCGTCGATACGCTTCTCGACATGTCCTTTGTCGACAAGGCCTTGAGCGATCTTGGCCCCTACCGACCCACGGGCAGATAGCGGGGGCGCGCGAACGGCGCGGCGTCAACGGCCCGGCCAACGCTATGTTAATTCGTTCGACCGCATACTTCGCCGGTTAGTGTCTGTCCGATGAGTTCTTGAATCGAATGAATCGTTTGTGATTCAAGAGAGGCGACCTGATTCGGAGGGGTCGCTGATGTGGACCAACGAAAATCGCGCGCGTTATGATCGAAGCCGTTTGCGCTATCCCAGCG
>CAIOVE010000083.1 GCA_903861645.1 uncultured Hyphomicrobiales bacterium | reverse complement strand
TGGGATAGCGCAAACGGCTTCGATCATAACGCGCGCGATTTTCGTTGGTCCACATCAGCGACCCCTCCGAATCAGGTCGCCTCTCTTGAATCACAAACGATTCATTCGATTCAAGAACTCATCGGACAGACACTAAGGCCCACGATCAGGACAAAGAGCGTCGAGTAACTCTTGTGCGCGAGCACCTTGTCGACGATGACCTGAAAGAACAGCGGCGTCACCAGCGCGAATATCTGCACGAAAAACGACGCGATCAGCACGTGGCCCAGCGGTTTGCGATAACGCCAGATCGACGGCAGGAACCAGCGAAACCCGAATGTCGCCGGATCGATGCCCGCGCCGCCGATCTTGCGGGCGACCAGAATGACCTCCGGTTCGATGGCCGCGAACAAGGCGTCGATGTCGAGAAACTTGTCGATGCGGGTAACCGTGTCGACGAGGCGATATTGACCTTCGGGTGAACGGCCGCCAATGACGACGAAAGCACCGCCCTTCAGCCGCGCGATCGCCGGCAATGGCGTCGACGCCAGCCGCCGCGAACCTATGCCCGACAGGATGCGCGTCTTAAGGCCAACCAGCGTGGCCGCGCGCGCCACGTCCGTCGCCGTGGCGAAGCGCGCGCCCAGCGCCAGTTCATGAGCGATTTGTCGCGGGTCGGCCGCGATACGGTAAAAGGCCGCGATGGCGCACAAGGCGCTCAGACCAGGGTCGATCGCCTGCGACGCCACGGGTTCGTTGACCGGCTGGTTCATCCCAAGGCCTTCATTTTCGGTTCAGACCCTCGCCCCGCCCCCGAAGAGTTCAGGCAAGAAAACAAACGTAAATAGCGCCGCGCCGGCAAGGCCCGGCAAGCAATCGATTTACAATACCATAGAAGACCTCTGGCTCAACCGCGCCGATCCGCCGTCGCGCGCCTCGGCCAGCCGGTCGACTGGTCGTGGGCTCGCGTTTGACTTCCGGTCGCCCTGGCGCGATTTTGCGGGGAAATCATCAACCGCCGGGCGGAAACCATGACGACGAAAATCACGCCGCTATCTCCCTTGTTTGGAGCGCGCCTTGAGGGCGTCGATTTGCGGGCCGACCGGTCGCCAGCGACCATGGCGCTGGTCGAAAGGACGCTTGACCAATACGCTGTCATCGCGCTGCCCGGCCAGTTCCTCGACGATGACGAGCAACTCGCCGTCAGCGAGCTATTGGGCGACCTGTCGCGCGCGCTTAATCCCGGCCGGGCCAAAACGCAGGCGACCCGGCTGCGCGCCGAGCTCTATGACATTTCCAATCTCGACGAGAACCACGGGATCCTCGCGGAAGAGGACCGCCGTCGCCAGTGGCGCGAATCCGACAAGCTCTGGCACACCGACCGCTCGTTCATCAACGCGGAAACGAGCTATTCCCTGCTGTCGGCGCGCGTCGTGCCGCCCGAGGGCGGCGACACCGGGTTCGCGGACATGCGCGCTGTTTATGACGATCTTTCGGACGAGATTAAGCAGCGTATCGCGAACCTGCGGGCGGAACACTCGGTCTGGTATTCGCGCGCCCTTTGCGGCGGCAAGGATTTCCGCGACGATGAGCTCGCTGCCATGCCGCCCGTGTCACAACCCCTCGTGCGCGTGCATCCGCGCACGGGGCGCAAATCGATCGTGCTGGCCTCGCACGCGTCGCACATCGTGGGCTGGCCGCGCGCCGAGGGCCGCAACTTCCTCGATGAATTGAACGCAATGGCCCTGCAGCCGAAATATCGCTTCTATTACAAATGGTCCGCGGGCGATCTCGTCATCTGGGACAATCGCTGCACGATGCATCGCGGCTCGCATTTCGACGACAAGGCCTACAAGCGCGACATGCGCCGCACGACGGTTCAGGGTCCATCGAAATACGCGACGAACGCGGCAGCGGAATAGGTCCGACCTTGTCTCCGGACCGACGTCCACCGGTTCAAGGGCCGAAGGGGCTTTGCGGCGGCGCGCCCGGCAAGCAGCGCGTCATTGCGCTTCACTTTCCGCGCGGGAAGGTCGTAATTTTATAACATTGCCCTTCCACGCGATATCCGCCAAGTTCAGGCCCATGGAGCCAAAATCCCGCCGCGAGGAACGCGTCATTCTGATCGTGCTCGTCGCGATGACGGCCCTCGTCGGCGTTTTCCTCGCGGCGGTCGCGATCATCGGCAAGGGCATCGCCGAATAGGCGCCGCCGTCGGTTTCAGGCCACGTGGATCAACGCGTCGAGCGCCAACGCGCCCTCGCCCTCCGGCAGCACAAGCACGGGATTAATGTCGATTTCGGCGACCTCGGGATGCGCGAGGATGAACCGCCCGACGCAGGCCGCCAATTCGGCGGCGGCGGCGATATCGCGCGGTCGGTCGCCGCGGAAACCCTTCAGAAGGGCCGCGCCCTTGAGCTTGCCAATTTCCGATGCGATCGCCGCGGCCGGCAGGCCCACCGGAACGATCCGCGCGTCCTTCAACGCTTCCGCGAAGACGCCGCCGAGTCCCACGACCAAAACCGGTCCCCAGTCCGGATCGTTTTTCGCGCCGATGATCAGTTCGACGCCACGCGGCGACATGGTCTCGACCAGCACGCCATCGAGCACGAGGTCCGGCAAGGCGAGCGCGACATTGCCATGCAGGCGCGTCCAGCCATCATGCAGGGCGGCCTCGCTGACGAGCCCGAGGATGACGCCGCCCGCGTCGCTCTTGTGCGAAAGATCGGGAGACTGCGCCTTGAGCGCGACGGGATAGCCAACCCGCGCGGCGACGTCGCGCGCCTCCTCCAGCGATTTGGCCATGCCGCCTGCGGGCGCGCGCAAGCCGAAATGGCTCAGCAGCGCCTTGGCGCGATATTCGGGGATCGTGCCCGACGGCAGACGCTCGCGCGGCGCCGGGCGATCGAAATCGATCGGCAACCGCGGACGCGACGCCCAGTGATCGAGCCGCGCCAGCGCCCGCATCAGGCGCTCCGGCGAGCGGAAAAACGGCACGCCCAGCGCGCGGAAATCCGCGATCAGGTCGGCGGGCACCTCGGCCTCGTCGCCGAGCATGGCGAGATAAACCGGCTTTTCGGGCTTGAACTCGCGCAGCGCGTCGATGATCGGCTTGTTCTTGCGATGGGCGATCAGCGGGCTTGAAAAAATGACGCCAAAGACGATCGAGCCAAACGCCGGATCATCGATGAGGGGGCGCAACGTCTTGCGATAAAGGTCGGGATCGACCAGCGCCTGCGCCGTCAGATCGAGCGGATTTGTCGGCAGGATGAGCCCCGGCGCGATGGCGCCGATCACCTCGGCGGAAGCCGGCGACAGGGGCGGCGTCGCCAGCCCCAGCAGTTCGCAGGTGTCGAGCGTCATCGCCTTGAAGGCGCCGGAATCGGTGATCATCGCCACGCCGCCGCTGGGCATGCGCGGGCTGCGCAGGGCGATCTCCGAAAGATCGATCAGTTCCTCGAGGCTTTCGACGACGCATACGCCCTCGCCCTCGACGCGGGCGCGCATCAGATCCCAGTCGCCAGCGATGGCGCCGGTATGGGTCGCCGCCGATTGCCGGGCCGCCTGCCCGCGACCGGGATGCATGAGGAAAATCTGTTTGTTCATGGCGCGCGCGCGCCGCGCCAGGCGCAGGAATTGCGCGGGCTTGCGAAACTGCTCGACGACCATGGCGATCACGGCGCTCGACGGATCGTCGACCAGCGCGTCGAGAAAATCCTCGACGCCATCGACCGCCTCGTTGCCGGTGGACACGGTGACGGAAAGGCCGATGTCGCGGGCGTGCAGCGCCGCGCGCACCACCGTCGCCATGGCGCCGGACTGGGAGATGATCGCGACGCCCTTGCCGCCCGCTGGCGGGAACGGCAGCGCGACGCCAAAGGTCATCGCGACGCCGTCGATGTAGTTGACGAGGCCGAGGCAGTTTGGCCCCTCGATGGCCATGCCGGACTCGCGCGCGAGCGCGGCGAGTTCCGCCTGACGCGCCACGCCCTCCGGACCCGCCTCGGCGAAGCCCGCCGAGAACACGATCGCGCCGCCGACGCCGCGCTCGGCGCAACCTTTCAGCGCGTCGATCACGCCCTTCTGCGGAATGGCGAGCACGACCGCGTCCACTCCATGGGGCAGATCGCGCGTCGTCGCCACGCAGGGACGGCCGTTGATTTCCGAACGCGAGGGATTGACGAGGTGAATGTCGCCCTTGAATCCGAAGCGTTCGAGATTGCCGAGCACGGCGCCGCCGAGCGAACCCGGCGTCGGCGACGCGCCCACGATGGCGACGCTGCGCGGCCGCAGCAATCTGCCGATGGCCGCGCGTCGCCGGTCGTCTGGTTCATTCATCGCGCTTGTAGCCCCCGAGGCCCGGACGGAAGGATTTTTCGTCAAGGAACTGCTTCAGTCCCTTGGCGCGGCCGTTTTCCGTGTCGAGGAAGCGGCCCTGATGGCTCTTGGCCATTAGATATTCGTCGGCGAGCTCCCACGACATGCCCTGCGTCGAGCGCACGGCCTGCTTGGCCGCGTTGAGGATCGCCGGATTCTTGCCGAGGAGTTCAACAGCCAGTTCGCGCGTGTGCTCGCGCAGTTTGGCCAACGGCACGGCCTCGTTGACGAGGCCCATTTCGGCGGCCTTCTTGCCGTCGAAGGTCTTGCCGGTCATCACGTAATACATGGCGTCGCGGTGACGCATGGTGGCGACGACCGAGCGCGTCACGTTGCCGCCGGGAATGATGCCCCAATTGATTTCCGACAGGCCGAACTGCGCTTCCTCCGCCGCGATGGCGAGATCGCAGCCGACCAACGGCGTGAAGCCGCCGCCGAAGCACCAGCCGTTGACCATGGCGATGGTCGGCTTGGAATAGCTCATCAGCATCCGCCATTGCCAGTGCCAGGCGGAACGTCGGCCATGAACCTGCTGGATGTAGGGCAAATGGTCGAGCTCACGAAAATATTCGCGCAGGTCCATGCCGGCGGTGAAGGACTCGCCCGCGCCGGTAATAATGACGACGCCAACCGCAGGGTCGACCTCGAGCGTGTCGAGCACCTGAACCATGTCGTTGTTGAGGCCCGGGCTCATCGCGTTGCGCTTGTGAGGACGATTGAGCGTCACCCAGGCGATCTTGTTCTCGACCTCGACCAGCACGTTCTGCCAGTCGCCAACCTTGCGTGTTTCGCCCGCCATCGTCTGCTCCCCGTGTCAAAATCATCGGCGCGTTTCCGCCATCACGATTGGGGTAATCGTTCATCGCGATTTACGCAACGTCCATTTGGCCGTCACGGCCGGGAACGCGCAAGGCCGGCATGCCGTGGGCCATTTCCCCTCTATTGCGCGCGCGACGAGGCCCGCCTTATGGTGGGTTTCAAGGATCGCCGGGAGGGAACATGCGTCGACTGTCACTGATCGGTTTCGTCGCCGCGCTGATCGTCACCACGGCGAGCGCGGCGGACTGGGCCCCGCCGTCCGCCGACAAGCTGCCCGGCGACGCCTGGGGTGAACTCGTGCGCTTCGGCCAGCACCTGACGAACCAGACCTACGCCATCATCGGACCCGAGGTCGCCGACGCGGAAAAGCGCTACGCGGGCAACAATCTGTCGTGCCAGAATTGCCACCTCGATGGCGGCGCGAAGGAATTCGGCCTGCCGTTTGTCGGCGTCTTCGGCGATTTTCCGCAATACCGGGCCCGCGAGGGCGAAGTGGGCACAATCGAGGACCGCGTCAACGGCTGCATGACGCGCAGCATGAACGGACGCGTGCTGCCGCTCGACTCGCGCGAGATGAAGGCCTTCGTGGCCTACATCAAATTCCTGTCCACGGGCCGACCGGTTGGCGCGGCGACGCCCGGGCGCGGCGCCGGATCAATGCCGGAGTTGACGCGCGCCGCCGATCCCAGGGCCGGCGCCGCCGCCTATGCGGAAAACTGCGCCGTCTGCCATGGCGAGGATGGGCACGGAAAACGGCGGGGCGCGAAAGGCGACGCCGCGGGATACGCGTTTCCGCCGCTCTGGGGCCCGGACAGCTTCAACAATGGCGCCGGCATGAACCGGTTGATCGCGGCGGCGAATTTCATCCACGCCAACATGCCCTTCGGCGTCAGCCTCGACCATCCACAACTGACAACGGATCAGGCGTGGGACATTGGCGCCTTCATCGTCTCGCGCGACCGACCGCAAAAGGCCGGGCTCGATGGCGATTTCCCCGTGCGCTCGGAAAAGCCCGTCGACGCGGGATATGGACCCTATCTCGACAAGGCGCCGCCCGAACAACATAAATTCGGTCCGTTCACGCCCATCCGCGACGCGCTCAAGGCCGCGAAATAGGCTTGTCGCCAGCCCGGATGGTCAGAGGCGACGGCGTTTGACGCCCTCGTTCATCGCGATTTCCGCGATGAGTTTCTTGACGATGGCTTCCGAGAAATCCTCGAAGCGCTTGATCGCGATGACGAACGAGCCCTCCCCGCCCATCACATGCTCGCGGTAGTAGTCGTCGAGGTCGGGCTCGACCGTCAGGATGGGCAGGCCATTGATGACAACGCCCTTGCCCACGGCCTCGTCGCGCGCGAGCGTGTCGGGACGCCCGCTGTTGTTGGAGCCATCGCCGGAGACGTCGATCACCAGTCTCTGACCGCGAAACTCCCCCCGCGGGAACAAACCCATGGCGTAATCAATCGCGCCGCTGAGCGACGTGCCCCCACCGAACAGTCGACGCGGCACGGCCGCCACGGCGGCGGAGGCCGCGTTGGCGGTCGCCTCGTCGCGAATGATCATCCACGGAATGACTTCCGCCTGAAGTCGCGCGCCGGTCCATTGAAACATGCTGACGGCGATGGACCCGTTCATGCCCGAACGTATGGCGTTGAGCACGCGTGGGTCGCGCAGCGCCGCCACGTAGCCCTGCTTCTGCAATTCAAACCGATATTGACTGACGCTGCCGGACGCATCGACCGCCAGAACCAGTTGCGTATCGACGGTCGTCTGGGCGAAGGCGCGCGGCGAGGTCGCGCAGCACAACGCGAAGAGCGTGATCATCCACAGCCGCCATGCGCGCATGGGTCACCTCATTGCGCCGACAACCTTCTCAGACGCTCGACGATGGGCGCGGGCGTGGCGTATGTCCGGGCGATCAAGTCTTGCATGTCCTCGCCGGTTTGTCGCGCGTTTACCGCGAGGCCGAGCCGCTTCGTCTCGGCGAGGAATTCCGCGTCGGCGAAAACAGCCATCAGCGCCTTGCGCATCGCCGCGACGCGTTCGGGCGGCGTCTCCGGCGGCATGACATAGGGTCGCCCGAGGGCGAGCGGCGCCTGCGCCGCGGCAACCAGAACGCGGTCGTCCGGATTGGCGACGAGATCGGCGAGAAACGGCGTGGCGCCCAGCGCTGGCTCGCGCGCGGGGCCGTATTGCAACAGCAACCGAACCTTGCCGTCGCGCAGCCAGTCGGGCCGCGTCGAGGACAGCGCGCTCCAGAATACGCAGGAGTGGCCGTCCACCTCGCCCTTCTCCATCGCGATGAATACATCCGGCTGTCCGGGATAGCCGAACACCAGCCGCAATTTGACGCCCAGCACTGCGTTGATCAGCCGCGCGTAAAAGCTGGGATTTGCGTTGGCGCCCGACGATCCCATCGTGATCTCGCGCGACCGCGCGTCGCCGATGGACATCACATTCGACCCGCCCCATACAGTGGTGACGCAGGTTTCGCTGCTGGGCGAGCCCAGCCAGTTCAGACGCGACGGATCGAAATCCGCCTCCTTCGTGCCAAGCATGGGCTCGAAGGGCACGCTGCCCTGAACGCCGGCGAGGGTAAGCCCGTCGCGCGGCGCGACGTGGTAGAGGGCGTTGAGCGCGGCGATGCCGCCAGCGCCGGGCTGGTTGCGCACGACGACGGCTGGCGCGCCCGGAATGTATTTGCCGATGAAGCGGGCGATGGCGCGGCTCATCAGGTCGTAGCTGCTGCCGGCCGTCGTCGAAACAATCAACGAAACCGACTTGCCGCGATAAAAATCGGCGACGTCCGTCTCCCCGGCGCGCGCGGTCGCCGCGCCAAACGCCACACAGGCGCCAGCGGCGACGTGGATGACCGCGCGCGACAGCTTGCCCATCAATGCATCGCCTTGCCGCCGTCGACATTCAGCGTCTGGCCAGTGATGAAATCGCTCGCCGCCGTCGACAGGAACATGACGGCCCCCACCAGATCATCCGGCGTCTGGGCGCGCTGCAAGGCGCGGCCGGAAACCCGCGTCGCCAGATAATTGCCCGACGAACTCGCCACCTGCGTCTCGCTCAACGTCGCGCCCGGCGTGATGGCGTTGACGTTGATCCCATGGTCGCCAAGCTCGCGCGCCAGCGCCCGCGTCAGGCCGACGACGCCAGCCTTGGAGGTCGTGTAGTGCAGCCGCAGCGGCGTGCCCTCCCAGACACGGCTCGACGAGATGTTGACGATCTTGCCGGCGCCCTTCTCCTTCATGACCGGCGCGACCGCGCGGCAGCACAGGAACATGCCGCGCAGATTGACCTCCATCACGCGATCCCATTCCTCGACGGGAATTTCCATCCAGTCGCGGCGCGGCAAAACGCTCATGAGCGAGGCGTTGTTGACGAGCACGTCTATGGTCCCGAAGGCATCGACCGCGGCGCGCGCCATGGCCTCGACCGCTGCCGCGTCGGAAATATCGACGCGCATCCCGATGGCCTCGTAGCCCTCGGCGACGATTTCCGCGGCGACAGCCTCGGCGCCCGCCCCGTCGATGTCGGCGGCCAGAACCCGCGCGCCGGCATGGGCGAATTCGCGCGCGTAAACCTTGCCGATGCCCTTGCCGCCGCCGGTGATGATGACGGATTTGCCGCGCAGGTCGAAGCGCTCCAGCGCCGCCCGTGAAATTGTCCTGGCCTGGGACGCCATGCTTTTCCTCCCCAATTCGTTGACGAAGAGCTTGCAACGCTTCGCCCGCGCTTCGCAACCCCGGCACGCCCTATGGACTCGCCCCGACGCCGCCGATAGACAGGCGCGACCGCCGGAGGTTGGCGGTAAACGTCGGGAGAAACGCTTGCCATCAGGGCCGAAAAGCGCCGCCGCGCGCGGAGCGATCGCCGCCAGTCTGATGCTCGTGGCGCTCGGCGCCTCGGCCATCGGCGCGCGCGCCGCCGAGCCGAGCTGGCTTGACCGCGACCTCGCCGACGCCGCCCGCAAGGAAGGCTCCCTGACCGTCTATTCGACCACCAACGAGGAGGAAGGACTTCCGCTCTGGAAGCCCTTCGAGGACGCCGTCGGCGTCAAGGTCAATTACGTCCGCGCCTCGGACTCCCAGTTGCTCGCCCGCGTGATCATCGAGAACCGCGCCGGTCAGCACTCGTGGGACATCATGCAGACGGCCAACGTCAACAAGATCCCCACCGAGTTCCTGTTGCGCTACGCCCCGCCGGAAGCGGGGAAACTCGACGCCGGCGCGGCCGACAAGGAACAGCGCTGGCATGGCGTCTACGCCAATTACAATTCGCCCGCCTACAACACGAAATTCGTCCGGCGCGAGGAATTGCCCACCACTTACGCTGATTTCGCCCGGCACAAGGAATGGGCCGGCAAGGTCGCCATCGACGCGACGGACGACGCCTTCATGACCGCCTTCCTCGCCTTCCATGGCGAGGAGAAGGGGCTCCAGATTCTCAAGGACATCATCGCCGCGGTGCAGCCGGTGACGATCAATGGCCATCTCGCCGTGGCCCGCGCCGTGGGCTCGGGCGAATACTGGTTCGCCCTGAACAACTATGTGAACCTGACGCTCAACGCCAAACTGGGCGGCGCGCCGACCGACTTCTGGCTGATGGACCCGGTTCCGCTTTTTTACGGGCAGGTTGGCGTCGCCGCGCTGGCGCCCCACCCGGCCGCCGCGAAACTCGCCGCCAACTATTCGATCAGCCGCGAGGCCCAGTCCTTCCTGACGAAATTCGGCCGCATCCCCACGCGTCGCGACGTGACGCCCAACCCGCAGGATATTTTCGACGCCTTCAAGGGCCGCGCGGTCCAGCCCATCCTGCTGACGACCGAGGAAGACCGGCGGCGGATAAAGCAATTCAACGATCTGTTCAGGCCGCGTTGACATGAGCCAGAGTTCAACCGCGCCCCTGTCGTCGAAAATCGCCGGATCGATCAAGCCGGCGACCATCGCGCTCATCGTCTGCGGCGTCATCTGCGCATGGTTCGTGCTCGTGCCGCTGGCTGCGCTGTTCTACACGGGCTTCACCGAGGATACGGGCTTTGGCCCCGGCCCCTTCACGCTCGATAATTTCGTCGAGGCCTACGGCCGGTGGAGCATTCTGACGGTCTTCGGCAATTCGCTCGTCTTCGCCCTGGGCACGGCGGCCGTCACTTTCCTGATGGGCGGCGCCGTGGCGACCGTGGTCGAACGCACCGACGCGCCCGGCCGCGAGGTCTTTCATTCCCTCGCGCTGATTTCCTTCGCCTTGCCCGGCTTGCTGATCGCCATGGCCTGGACCCTGACCCTGTCGCCGAACATCGGCTGGTTCAACGCCCTCTACAAGACCCTCACGGGGTCGAGCGCGCCGTTGCTGAATATCTACACCATGCCCGGCATGATCTGGGCGCTGTCGTCCCATTATTTCCCGCTCGCCTATCTGCTGCTGGGGCCGGCGATGCGGATGCTCGACGTGCGCATGGAGGAGGCCTCCACCATGTCCGGCGCCAGGTCGGCGCAGACGGTGCGGCGCGTGACGCTGCCCATCCTGCGGCCGGCGATCCTGTCGACAATCCTGCTGCTCTTCGTGCGCGGCATCGAGAGCTTCGACGTGCCCCGGCTCATTGGCAATCCCGCCCGCATCAACGTGTTCACCACCGAGGTGCAGCGCGCCACGGGCCAGACCACACCGGAATTTGGCGTCGCCAGCGCGCTGTCGTTCTCGTTGCTCGCGATCTGCGTCGTCGCCGTCTATTTCTACCGTCGCGCGACCCGCGACGCGGAGGCCTACGCCACCGTGACGGGCAAGGGCTACAAGCCCGTGCCGATCGAGCTTGGCGTCTGGCGCTGGCCGGTGTCGATCGCGCTGGCGCTGATGTTCGCGCTGGCGCTGGGCCTGCCGCTGCTGACGCTGATCTGGCAGTCGTTCTTCCGCAATCTGGCGACGCCGTTCATGCCGGCGTCCTCGCCGTTCACCTGGTCGAACTACGCCTTCGTGCTCAATTACCCGATCTTCGTCGAGGCGGTGCGCACCAGCGTGCTGCTCGGCGCGATGGCGGCGACCTTCGTGGTGCTACTGACCTTCGCCTGCGCCTGGGTGACGCAACGGGGATCGCCCCGCTTTGGCTGGATTCTCGACGCGCTGGCCTTCAGCCCGATCGCCGTGCCGAGCGTCATCGTCGGCGCCAGCGTGCTGTTCGCGTATCTGATGCTGCCGATCCCCGTTTACAACACGATCTGGATTCTGCTCATCGCCTACATCACGCTGTACCTCCCCTACGGGATGCGCTTCGCCACCAGTGGCCTGACGCAAATCCATCGGGAACTGGAAGAGGCCGCCGAAATGTCCGGCGCGGGCCTCTTCGGCATGTTCAGGCGGGTGCTGCTGCCCTTGCTGGCGCCCATCATCATCGCCGCCTGGCTCTATGTGTTCGTGCTGGCGGTGCGCGAACTCTCGGCCTCGGTCTTTCTCGTCGGCCCCGGCACCCATGTGCTCGGCACCATCAGCCTGACCATGTGGGAGGAAGGCGGCAGCTATGGAGCGGTCTGCGCGCTGGGCGTCATCCAGATTTTGCCGCTCGTGGCCATCGTCGCCGCCCTGCGCTGGTTCGAGCGGCGGGTGAGCGCGCGGCTGCGCGGCGATGGCGGCCACTCGGAAGTGGCGTAATTGAAACGACCGATATAGGATTTGGGCAAAAGCCCGAACAGACAGGAGATCGAAATGGCCGGACCACGCGTGACCCACCTGCGGGGCGTCGAACTCGACGTGCTCGATCTTGAAAAAACCGCTGAATTCTACCGCGCCGTCTGGGGCCTCGAGGAAGTCGCCCGCGACAACGGCACGATGTATCTGCGCGCCGGCGGCACCGAGCATCACATCCTGACCATCCACGAGCGCCCGCGCGCCGCGCTGCATTCCATCGACTTCGCCGCGCGCGACCGCGCCGCCGTCGACGGCCTGTTCGCCCGCGCCATGGCCGAGGGCGTCGAGATTGTTTCCAAGCCGGGCGATCTCGCCAAGGTCGCCGGCGGCGGCTACGGGTTCTCCGTGCGCACGCCAGAGGGTCAGACGATCGCCGTGTCGAGCGACCTCCTGCGCCACGAGGAAGCCTACAACGACAGCTCCAAGCCGGAAAAACTCTCGCATGTCGTGTTGAACGTCGTCGACATCGAGAAACAGGGCGCCTTCTTCAAGGACATCCTGGGCTTCCGCCATTCGGATTCGACATCCTTCATGGATTTCATCCGGTGCAGCGCCGATCATCACTCCATCGCCATGGCGCGCGGCCACGGCGCGGGCCTCAATCACATGGCCTATGAAGTGCCGAACTTCGATGGCCTCATGCGCGGCGCCGGCCGCGTGAAGAAGAGCGGCTACGAGATCGAATGGGGCGTCGGCCGCCATGGCCCCGGCAACAACATCTTCAGCTATTTCGTCGAACCGAACGGCTTCGTCACCGAATACACGACAGAGGTCGAGCGCATCGACGAGGCGACCCATATTCCCGGCACGCCCGACTATTGGCAGCGCGTGATGAACGGCAATCCCGACCGCTGGGGCATGGCCGTTCCCTCCAAGCTGCTGCGCGAGGCCATGGCCGGCAAGCTCGTCGACGAGAACAACCAGCGCTGCGAGGACATCATCTCGCGCAAGATGGCGAGCTGAGAGGCTCGCCCGTGGCAGGAGACGCCGGCGCGCCGCGCAAGCATTTACGCAAGATGCTCTACATCATCTTCTCGGAGCCGACGTCGACAGCCGAACAGCGCCAGGCGGTTCATCAGGACCATCTGGCCCACCAATACGATCTGGAACGGCGGGGAATCATGTTCGCCGCCGGACCTTTCGTGGACGAAGCCGGCAAGCCCATGGGCCCCGGCATGATCATCATCCGGGCGAACTCGGAAGCCGAGGCGCGGGCGATCGCGGACGCCGACCCTTATCACCGGGGCGGCTACCGTTCGTATCGCCTGCAACGCTGGATGATGAACGAAGGCTCCTTCGGGGTGCGCCTGCGCTATTCCGACGGCGGCTTTGAAATCGACTAGGCCACCAAGAACGCCGCTTCCGCGGCGCCGCTCACATCAGGAGGAAACACATGCGTTTTTGCAGATACGACGACGACCGCCATGGCGTGGTGATCGGCGACAAGGTCCATGACATCACCGCCACGGTCGAGAAGGTTCTGGCCTCCAAGAAGAAGATGCGCTGGGGCGACCCCTTCGTTGCCAATCTCGCCGAAATCCGCGCAGCCGTCGGCGACGCCGCGTCGCATCCCGCCAAGTCCCTTTCCAGCGTCACGCTGCTGAGCCCGGTCGAGCGCCCCTCCAAGCTGATCGCCGCCCCGACCAACTACCACGCCCATATCGCGGAAATGGCGGCCCGCCGTCCCGACCGCGTGCCCAGCAAGGACATTTCCAAGGCCGGCCTGTTCCTCAAGTCGAACTCCGCCATGGTTGGCCCCGGCGAGGGCGTACATGTCCGCTTCCTCGACCGCCTGACCGAGCATGAACTCGAATTCATGATCGTCATCGGCAAGGAGTGTTCGCAGGTCTCCGAGGACAAGGCGCTGGATTATGTCGCCGGCTATTGCCTAAGCCTCGACATGACCGTGCGCGGCGAGGAGGAGCGTTCGTTTCGCAAGTCGATCGACAGCTACGCGGTGATCGGCCCGTGGCTCGTCACCAAGGACGAATTGCCGAACCCGGACGACGTGCCGTTCAAGCTGTTCTGCAATGGCGAATTGCGCCACAACGCCCACACCAACGACCTGATCTACGGGTGCGCGAAGCTGATCTGGCTCGCCTCGTCCTTCTACACGCTCTACCCCGGCGACGTGATCTTCACCGGCGCGCCGGCCGGCGTCGGCCCGGTCAAGCCCGGCGACACGCTGACCGCCGAATGCGCCGCCATCGGCCCGATGGAAGTCAAGATTTCCGCCTACAAGAACCCCAACGCCTGACGGCGAAGGACGTTTGTTCAACAAAAAGCCCGGCCGTTTACGCGGCCGGGCTTGCTTTTTTCGTGGATGACAGAGCGTCAGCCCATTACGGTGACGAGTTCGCCGAGATCACCGATGCGGATCTTGATGACGTCGCCCTTCTTGAGGAATTCGCCGCGCTCCGCGCCGACGCCCGAGGGCGTGCCCGTGAGGATGACGTCGCCCGGATGGAGGGTGATGTTGCGGGAGATGTCGGCGATCTGCTCATGGATGTTGAAGATCATGTGGCCGGAATTGGAATCCTGCTTCACGACGCCGTTGATCTCCAGAATGATCTTGAGGTCGCGTTCGTTCTTCACATCGCTTTTCAGCGTCATCCAGGGGCCGAGCGGGCACGAGCCTTCCCAGTTCTTGTGCGCCACCCAGTCGTGGCGGAAGCCCGACGTCGGGGGGATCGCCTCGCGCGTGCCGAGATCGCGGCACGACAGGTCGTTGGCGATGGTGTAGCCCGCCACGTAATCCAGCGCGTCGGCCTCGGCGATGTTGCGGCCCTTCTTGCCGATGACCACGGCGAGTTCGGCCTCCCAGTCGATCTTCTTGGCGTGCGGCTGCATGGCGACAGTGGCGCCCGGCGCCGACAGGGCGTTCATCGACTTCATGAAGTGCCAGGAGCGCAGGCCGAGCGTGTGCGGGTCGGCCGGCGGCGGGCTGCCCGAACGCGCGGCCATGGCGGCGGCGTGATCGGCGTAATTGGCGCCCGCGCAATAGATCGCGCCGGGGTTGGTCACCGGCGGCAGCAGCTTGACGGCGGAGAGCGCCTGCCCCTTCGAGGCGGCTTCCTTCGCCACTGCCTCGAGGCGCGGCAGGTTCGCGGCCCAGTCGGCGAGCAGCCCCAGCGCGGTACGGTCCTCCTCGCGGCCCGTGACGGCAGCCACTTCAATGACACGGTCGCCGACCACGAGCGCCGCGCGCGGCCCCTTGGCCGTTTCAATGGATGCCAGCTTGAAACTCATCAATGTTTCCTCCGATGCGTGCCGCGTTACGCGACGTCAGGACGTCGCCCATGTCATTCGATGGGTCGCGTGACGACACTCTAGCCGCGAGACCATCGTCTCGGCAAACGCGAATCGCGGCCGACATCCCTAACCAATGGTCAAGACGGGTTCCCCAATTCGACACAATTCGCTAACCGTGTTCGCGGTTAACGGTGGCGCCGGCGACCGGCAAAGGCCAAGATCAACGTATTAAAAATCGTTCACTATTTCGATTACGTTATATTTTACAGCAATTTGATCCTCATGTTGCAAAGGGGGAACAGTGCGCGCCCAAATACCCTCGGAGCGCATCGTTTGCTTGCACTGCGGCAAACTTTTGGTATTTTCCGATCAGCGTAAACGAAAGACGCTTTACCCAAGACAGTTTGTCATACCCAGAGGCACTAAAAATGCTCCGTAAGATTCTTCTCTCCTCGGTGGCCTTCGTCGCCGTCTCGACCGCCGCTTTCGCGGCCGACCTTCCGAACCGCAAGGTCGCCCCGGCCGCGCCGTACGTGGCCGCGCCGATCTTCACCTGGACGGGTTTCTACGTCGGCGCGCAGGTTGGCGGCGGCTGGACCAACGACAAGATGCGGGCTTACAACACCGCCACCAACGTTTATCAGGGCTACGGCAAGCTGAACGGCTCGGGCGTCGTCGGCGGTCTGTTCGCTGGTTACAACTGGCAGATGAGCAACAGCATCGTGCTCGGCGTTGAAGGCGACATCGAGGCCACCTCGATCAGCCCGAAGAGCGTCGCGGTTTACAACCCGGCTGGCGTGCTTGCCGGTGGCGACTACAGCTACAACGAGTCGCTGCCCTGGCAGGGTTCGTTGCGCGCTCGCGCCGGCTACGCCGCTGGCAACGCCCTGTTCTACGTGACGGGCGGTCTGGCCCTCGCGCAGATCAACACCAAGTACATCACGACCGGTGTCGCCTCGAGCTCGTTCTCGGGCACGCAGGCTGGCTGGACCCTCGGCGCCGGCATCGAGTACGCCTTCAACCAGAACTGGACCCTGCGCGGCGAATACCGCTACACCCAGTTTGCTGGCTCGAAGGACAACGTCGCCAACGCGGCCAACAACTTGTGGACCGGCAGTACCTTCAAGCACTCGGTCAACGAGAACCAGGTCCGCGTCGGCATCGCCTACAAGTTCGGCGCGCCGGCTTCGGCGGTTGTCGCCAAGTACTGAGATTATCCAGCTCCACTGGATGGAAAGCCCGGCCTTCTGGCCGGGCTTTTTTCTTTGTCCGCCGCCAAACCGGCCTCGGCGGAATTGCTTACGCACCGCGAAAATGGCAAGTCGACGATATGGCTATTTCATCCCGCGACGGCTCGCCGCGCATTTCGTTCGTCTCCCTCGGCTGCCCCAAGGCCCTAGTCGATTCCGAACGCATCATCACCCGTCTGCGGGCGGAGGGTTATGAACTGACGAAGGCGCACGATGGCGCCGACGCGGTCATCGTCAATACCTGCGGCTTTCTCGACAGCGCAAAGGCTGAGTCGCTGGAGGCGATCCGCGCCGCCATGGCCGAAAATGGCAAGGTCATTGTCACCGGCTGCATGGGCGCGGAGCCGGACGCCATTCGCGCCGCGCACCCCAACGTGCTCGCGATCACGGGACCGCAAGCCTATGACAGCGTGCTGGCCGCCGTGCACGAAGCCGCGCCGCCGGCCCACGATCCCTTCATCAGCCTGGTGCCGGACCAGGGCGTGAAACTGACGCCGCGACACTATGCTTATCTAAAAATATCAGAGGGTTGTAATAATTCCTGCAGCTTTTGCATTATACCGAAACTGCGGGGAAAGTTGGTGTCGCGCCCAGCCGGCGACGTTCTTCGCGAGGCGGAGAAACTCGTCAAGGCGGGCGTCAGGGAACTGCTGGTCATCTCGCAGGACACGTCCGCCTATGGTCTCGACATTCGCTACGCCGAGAGCCCTTTCGCCGACCGGAGCGTGCGCGCGCGGTTTCTCGACCTGACGCGCGAGCTATCAGGGCTCGGCGCCTGGGTGCGCCTGCATTACGTCTACCCCTACCCCCACGTCGACGAGGTCGTCGAACTGATGGCCGAGAGTGGCCCGCGCGGCAATCTCGTTCCCTATCTCGACATTCCCTTCCAGCACGCCTCGCCACGCGTGCTGGCCTCCATGCGCCGGCCCGGCAATCAGGAAAAGACGGCCGAGCGAATCCGCCGCTGGCGTGACATCTGTCCCGATCTCGCGATCCGCTCGACGTTCATCGTCGGCTTCCCCGGTGAAACGGAGGAAGATTTCGAGATGCTCCTGAACTGGCTGACCGAAGCCCGCCTCGACCGCGTCGGAGCCTTCAAATACGAACCCGTCGCCGGCGCGACATCCGAAACGCTCGGCCTCGCCCCCGTGCCGGAAGAGGTCAAGGAACGCCGCTACCGGCGGTTCATGGAAACCCAGCAGGCGATCAGCGCCGCCATTCTCAAACGCAAGGTTGGCCAGCGCTTGCCGGTGATCATCGACGAGGCCGGCCCCGGTGGCGCGAAGGGACGCAGTCGCGCCGACGCGCCGCAAATCGACGGCGTCGTGCACGTCGCCTCCCGGCGCCCTTTGCGCCAAGGTGAAATTGTTACGGTCAAGGTCGAGCGAAGCGACGCCTATGATCTGCATGGCATGGCGGTTTAGGCCTTTTTTGGCGGATCGATTTGGCGATGATTCCTCGCATTATTCATCAGACCTGGAAAACAGCCGCCCTCCCGGAGGCCATGGCGGCTTCCCGTCGGTCGTGGATCGAAAACCATCCGGGGTGGGAGTATCGACTGTGGACGGACGAGGACATTGATCGACTGGCGCGGGAGAATTTTCCCGAATTGCTGGAATTGTTTCGCTCGTACAAATACCAGATCCAGCGCGTCGACGCGGTGCGCTACATGTTCCTGAATCTGTATGGCGGCGTTTACGTCGACCTCGACGTCTTCTGCCAGAAGCCATTGGATGATTTGCTGGATCACGGCGTGGTGTTGCCGCTCACCCACCCCATCGGCTTTTCAAACGATTTCATGATGGCCGAAAAGGGCCACGGCTTTACGCGTTTCCTGCTCGACAAGCTGCCCGACGCGAGCAGGCAATGGGACAAGTGGTACGTTCCGCGACACTTTCGCGTCCTGCTGACCACGGGATCCCTGTTCATCAGCCTGATGTACAATTTATATCCGCTCAGCGAGACCGTCACGCCGCTGCCCTGGCGTCTCTACAATGGCCAATCGCCGGCCAGCTACGTGTCCCATGGCCAAGGCGATACGTGGGCGGGGTGGGATTTCCATTTATTCAATATGCTCATCAAGCATAAGACAGCCGCCGCTTTCGGGCTTGTGGCGCTCTGCGCCGCGCTGATCTGGGCTCTCTTTCGCTAGCGAAGGGCCAGGCGGGGATTCTCGGGGGTCGCGCCATCGCTGAAGAGCGCGCGCGACCCCTAATGTTGAACAATCATGGCAATTCAGTATTGCGAACGGTGCCATTCGGCCATTCGATCGCCGAGCTGAATATTCGATGTATTCGCGCCAGTGGAAGCAGCCTGCTGACGAAGCGATCCGGAATTTTGGGTTTGCTGAGATTTGTGATTTTCACACTTCTGAGCATCATCCGCGATCATTTCGTACGAATTTTTTCTGAATTTTGGCTTCAAGACATGCTGATTCATTTTTTTCTCCTCGATTTTGAGTGAAAAGCCATATTTTTCCAACTCTCCACGATTCAAAGCATCCATGAATATATATCGGAATACAAGTTCAAAATTTTTGCATGTTGCGATGCGGTATTAAAATTTATTCTTGAATTAGACCTCAATCCGCCGTCATTCACACGTGAACACTTGAAATCGGCATATAAAATCGGCCCAGAATTTAGCCATTTTTGAAACTGCCTGAAAATCAGACGAAAAAGCCCCGAAAAGACGGCCTGACCGTCCTTCCGGGGCTGACGCCAGCCCGCAACGGGCCGTTTGCGCGACTCTCAGGGCATCAGGGCAGCAGAATCGCCGCGCCCGTGGTTTCACGCGCCTCCAGCGCGCGATGCGCCTCGGCGACATCTTCCAGCTTGTAGCGCGCGCTGATCGGAATATTCACCGCGCCGCTCGAGACCGCCCGGAACAGGTCGCGGGCCATGGCGTCGAGGTCTTCGCGCTTGGCGATATAGCTGAACAGGGTCGGCCGTGTGACGAACAGAGACCCCTTGGCGCTCAGCAGGTTGATGTTGAACGCCTCGATCGGGCCCGACGCCGATCCATAGGACGCGAACATGCCGAGGGGGCGCAGGCAGTCGAGCGAGCCGGGAAAGGTCGCCTTGCCGACGCCGTCATAGACGACGTCGCATTTCTTGCCCTTGGTGATCTGGGCGACGCGTTCGGCGAAATTCTCCGAGTTGTAGAGAATGACGTGCTTGGCGCCCGCCTTCTTGGCGACCTTGGCCTTCGCCTCCGAGCCAACCGTTCCGATGACGGTCGCGCCCAGCGCCTTGCCCCACTGGCACAAGAGGTTGCCGACGCCGCCCGCGGCGGCGTGAACCAGGATCGTGTCCCCTGCCTTCACGCGATATGTCCGCCGCAGCAGATATTGCGCGGTCAGGCCCTTGAGCATCATGGCCGCGCCCGTCTCGTACGAAATCGCCTTGGGCAGCTTCACCAGATACTGGGCATTGATGAGACGCTCCTCGGCGTAGCTGCCGGGTTGCGCCGCGTAACCCACGCGGTCGCCCTCCTTGAAATTCGTGACGCCCTTGCCGACGGCGATGACGTCGCCCGCGCCCTCGTTGCCTGGCGTGAACGGCAGTTCGGCGGGATAAAGCCCGGTGCGAAAATAGACCTCGATGAAGTTCAGGCCGATGGCCCGGTGACGGATTTTCACCTGCCCCGGGCCGGGATCGCCGACCTTGATATCCTCGATCTGGAGGACTTCGGGCCCTCCCGTCCGATGCATGCGAATGGCCTTGGTCATGAGCGATTCCCCTTTGCCGCGCGATCGCGCGGTTTCGACTGCCTGATGGATCATAGAAGCGGGCCGAGGCGTTCCGCAACGGCGGAAACCAGCAAGTCAACGTGATCGCGCGGCTTCACCAAAACATGATGTTCGCAAGACAATCCGCGACAGTCTGGCGCTCGCGCGGGACGGCGAAAAGCGATACGTTCAACCCATGACTCAGGGAACGGAAATTCTCGTCGCGGGCGCCGGCGCCGCAGGTCTTACAACGGGCATCGCGCTCGCCCGCGCCGGATTCGAGGTAACGATCGCCGGCGGCCTCGACCTCAATCGCAATGGCCGCACGGTCGCCCTCTTCGAGGCGTCCATCCAGCTCTATCGATCCCTCGAGCTTTGGGATCGCCTCTCCGACATCGCCTCGCCGCTGGAGCGGATCAGGCTCATCGACGACACCGGCTCGATGTTCCATCCCGATCCCGTGCTGCTGCGGTCGAGCGAAATCGGCCTGCCGGCCTTCGGCTACAATATCGAGAACGCGGCGCTCGTCGGGGCACTCGCGGACATCGCGCGCGATACGCCCGGCATCCGTCTGCTCGATACATTGCTCGACGACTACATTCTGAGTTCGACGCGCGTCAGCGCCCGGCTTTCCAACGGCGAGCGCATCGAAGCCGCCCTGCTCGTCGGCGCCGACGGCCGCAACTCGCGCGCCCGCGCCGCGGCCGGCATTCGCGTGACCGAATGGAAATACCCGCAAACAGCCCTCACGGCGCTGCTGTGGCATGAGCGCCCGCATCGCGCGACATCGACCGAGTTCCATACCCGCACCGGACCGTGCACGCTGGTGCCCCTGCGCGGCACCGCCGAGCATCCCAATCGCTCAAGCCTCGTCTGGCTGATGTCCCATGAAGACGCCGCGCGCCGCCGCCAACTGCCGGACGCCGAACTCGCGGCCGAGATCGGCAAGCAGGTGCGCGGCATCCATGGCGCGATGGGTCTGGAGGGTCCACGCGGCGCCTTCCCCATGTCTGGATTGCGTTGCAACAGCCTGGTCGGGCCGCGCGTCGCGCTGGTGGCGGACGCCGGTCATTATTTTCCGCCCATCGGCGCGCAGGGCCTCAATCTCGGCCTGCGCGACGTCGCCCAGCTCGCCGCCTCCGTTGGCAAGTTCGGGCGCGCCGATCCTGGCGCCCCGCGCGCGCTGGCCGACTACGACGCCGCCCGCCGCCCCGACGTGTCGACGCGCGTCATGGGCGTGGCTACCCTCAACCAGTCCCTGCTGCTGCACGAGACGCCCGTTGACTTCGCCCGCGCGGCTGGACTGGCGGCCATGGCGCATGTCGGGCCGCTGCGCCGCGCCCTGATGCGCGAGGGCGTCACGCCCAAGGGACGGTTGCCGCCACTCATGCAGCCGCCCCGGACCGAGCCCAAGGGACTTGCGCGCATCTTCGCCGACCGCCGGGCTTGACCCGGCGCGCCTCGACCGGCAAGCAGGGCGGCAAGGGCAATCGGGCGCCGGCCGAACTTCATGCTATTTTTAAGAAAAATAAAATATCGCATTGAATATGCGGTTTTTTTGCTGATTGAACTCATCTTTCGAGCGATGCCGCTCGAAGTCGCCTCGGGCTTCTCGGGCCGGGGTTGGCGGCTGATCGCGCCGCTGACAAGCCGGCATGCCAGGGCGATCGCGCATTTGCGGCTGGCGTTCCCGGACAAGTCGGAGGCCGAGTGCGACCGCATCGCGCGCGACATGTGGGAGACGCTGGGCCGCACCTTCGGCGAGTTTTTTCATCTGGCCGAGATATACGCCAGCGACCGGATCGACGCTTCAGCCCTGCTGGCCGGCGGCGGCGCTTTCGACGGATCGGCGCCGGCTGTCGTCTGCGCCGCCCATCAGGGCAACTGGGAGATCGCCTCCATGGGGCCGGTGCGCCTCGGCGCGCGGCCGACCGGCATCTATCAGCGCATGTCCAATCCGCTGGTCGACCGTCGGGTGCTCAAGCTTCGGCTCCCCTATTACCCCGGCGGCCTCCTGGAAAAGAGCCCGATCGCGGGCGCGCAGGCGCTACGGCAGGTGCGGCGGGGCGGCTCGCTCGCCCTGCTAGCGGATCTGCGCGACGCCTTTGGCGTGCAGGCCCCGTTCTTTGGCCGCCCCGCCCCTTCAACGCCTTTTCCGGCGCGGGTGGCGCGGCTGCTGGACGTGCCGCTGATCGCCTTTTTCATCGTGCGGCAGCCCGGCGTCCGGTTTCGTGTCGCCTTCGAGATCATCGACATGCCCCGCACCAAGAACATCGACGACGACGTGCGCGTGGCGACCGAGCGCCTTCAGGCCGCGCTTGAACGCTCCATCCGCGAGCGGCCGGAACAATGGATGTGGGCGCACCGTCGCTGGGGCTGAACCGCGCGGCGCGAACATGCTAGTCTCGGCCAAGCCGCTCACGGGGAATGTCACTTGCGTATCGCGACCTGGAACGTCAATTCCGTCCGCCAGCGACTGGATCATCTGCTTTACTGGTTGAAAGAGGCCGAGCCGGACGTTGTCTGCCTGCAGGAAATCAAATGCCTCGACGAAGCCTTTCCGCGCGCCGAGGTCGAAGCCGCCGGCTATAATGTCGCCACGCACGGCCAGAAGACATTCAACGGCGTCGCCATTCTCTCGAAGGCGCCGGTGGAGATCACCCGCGGCCTGCCCGGCGACGACGCGGATGAGCAGGCCCGCTATATCGAGGCGGTCGTACCCCACGGCGCGGGCGTTGTGCGGGTGGCCTCGATCTACCTGCCCAACGGCAACCCGCCGGCAACCGACAAATACGTCTACAAGCTCGCCTGGATGGATCGCCTGATCGCCCATGCGCGGGGCCTGCTCAAGCTGGAGGAGCCGCTGGTGCTGGCCGGCGACTACAATGTCATACCCGACGCCCGCGACGCTCGCGACCCCGCCGCCTGGGCGGGCGACGCGCTGTTTCTGCCAACGACCCGCGCCAAGTTCCACGAACTCCTGAACCTCGGCCTTACCGACGCCCTGCGCGCGTCGACCGACGCGGGCGGACTTTACACATTCTGGGACTATCAGGCGGGCGCCTGGCAGCGGAACAATGGCATCCGCATCGACCACCTGCTGCTGTCGCCGCAGGCCGCCGACCGGCTGTGCGCGGTGCGGATCGACAAGGACATGCGGGCGCGGGAAAAGCCGTCCGACCATGTTCCCGTCGTCATCGACCTGAACTGATCGACGGCGGGAGGACGAGGCCGCCCCATGAGCCTGTCCGGACGCATCGGCGCCTTGCTTCGCGGTTCGGGCCTCCTCGCGCCGGCGCTCATCCCCATCGTCGCGGGCTTGCTGGCGATCGGCGCGCCGACGCCTGCGCTCGACCGCGTGAGGGATCTGCTGTTCGACCAGTTTCAGGTCTGGAGCCCGCGGCCATGGTCGCCCGACCTGCCGGTGCGGATCATCGCCATCGATGACGAAGCCATCGCCGCCCTTGGCCAATGGCCATGGCCGCGCGACCGCATGGCGGAACTGACCCGCAATCTCGCGGCGCTCGGACCCGCCGCCATCGGCTTCGACATCGTCTTTTCCGAACAGGACCGCCTTTCCACCGCCGCCCTGCGCGACCGGCTGCCGGAAGGCCCCGATCGCGAGGCCCTGTCGCGGGCGCTCGCGACGCGCATGGCCACGGATGAAACCGCGTTCGCGGACGCCATCGCGGCGGCGCCCGTGGTTTTGTCCGAGACCTTTCTCGACGAGGGCGGGCCGCCCGCGGCGCCGCGCGTCAATGCTCCGTTCGTGATCCTTGGCGACGATCCTCTCCGCCTCGCCCATCCCTTCGCGCGAACGCTGGCGCCGCTACCCGATCTCGCCCGCGCCGCGAAAGGCGTCGGCGGCGTCAACTTCATTCCCGACCGCGATCTCGTGATCAGGCGGGCGCCCCTGCTCTTCAGCGTCGGTCCGACCGACGCGCCCGAGCTGGCGCCGTCGCTGGCGAGCGAACTGCTGCGCGTCGCCCAGATCGATCCGAGCGACCACGCGCAGCCCTCGCCATCGCCGATCGTGAAATCGACGGGCGCGTCGATGGAACGACGGTTCGGCGGCGCCGCGGCGATTGTTTCCCTGCGCATCGGCGCGATCGAAATCCCGACCGAGGCCGATGGGCAGGCGCGCCTGCGCTACGCGGGCCATCAGCCCGGCCGTTTCCTTTCCGCCGCGCGCCTGATGGCGGGCGATCTCCATCACGAGGATATCGATGGGCGCATCGTGCTGGTGGGCGTCACGGCCGCGAGCATCGGCGACATCAGATCGACGCCGATCGACGGCGCCGTGCCCGGCGTCGAGGTCCACGCCGAGATGATCGAGCACGCCGTCACGGAGGCGCGCTTGAGCCGGCCCGATTACGCGCGCGGCGTCGAGGCGCTGATGGCGCTGCTGGGCGGCGTCGCCGCGGCCTTCATCGCGGCGCGGTGTCGTCCGATCCTGTCTGGGCCCGCCATCGTCGGACTCATCGCGCTTGGCGGCTGGGCGAGTTGGAGGACATTTCTTTCCGCGGCCCTCCTGTTCGATCCCATGCTGCCCTCCGCGACATGGCTCGCGACATGGGGCGCGGTGACGGTCGCGGTTTACCGGCGCAGCGAAAACGAGCGTCGTTTCGTGCGCGCCGCCTTTTCGCGCTATCTCGCGCCCGCCGTCGTCGAGCGTCTGGCCGCCAATCCCTCGTCGCTCACGCTCGGCGGCGAGGCGCGCGATGTCACCGTGCTGTTTTGCGACGCGCGCGATTTCACGACGCGCTCGCAACACATGCGCGCGGAAGGCGTCGTGCGGTTCCTCAACGACCTGCTGACGCCACTGACATCGGCCATTCTCGAGCACGGCGGCGCCATCGACAAATATCTGGGCGATGGCGTGATGGCCTACTGGAACGCGCCCATCGAGACGCCCGATCATCCGACGCTGGCCTGCCGCGCGGCGCTCGACATGCTCAAGCGCGTGCCCGCGATCGACGCGCGCGCCGCGCGGGTCGCCGCCGAACATGGACGCGACCACATGCCCGTGGCGATCGGCATCGGCGTCAACACGGGCCGCGCCTTCGTTGGCAACCTCGGCTCGGAACAGCGCTTCGATTATTCCCTCGTTGGCGATCCCGTGAACGTCGCCGCGCGCCTCGACGCGGCGACCAAGGATTTCGGCGTTCCAATCATTGTGTCGATCGACACGCGCGAGCGCGCGCAAGGCTTTCGTTTCGTGCCTCTGGGCGGCGTCGCGCTCAAGGGCCGTGGCGGCCAAACGCAGGTGTTCGCGTTGCATGGCGACGCATCGGAAAAGGACGACGGCTTCGATGACTTCCTGCGCGCGCACATGGAGGTGCTGCGCGCGCGCGAACCCGACGCGCCGCAAGGGGCGCTGGCTCAGGCGATCGCCGCCGTGAACGCGTATCCGCAAGCAAGCCGGTACGCGCAAGCTTATCGTCGTTACGCCAGTGGACGCGCCGATATCGCGCAAGACGGACACGGCAACGTCGGCGGCTCCTGACGCGCCATATCGGGACGATGCGTTAACGCGCCAGATGAAACACCGCGCCCCCGACGACCCCAGCGCTGAGTTCCGCTTCAACTAATGGGAGGTTGCGCGGACACGCATACCATCCGCGGCGCGAACGTCCCGGCAACAAGCCGCGAAAGCTGATTCGTCGCCATATCGTTCGCGTTTAAGTTTCAAGATTAACGGCGCGACCCTGAAACGGCGCCGTTGCGTTAACGTCTCGCCAACACATGACGCGCGACGCCCTGTCCCAATTTGGCGCGAGAAGTTAACTTAAATGGCGCGCGACCAGCCGTTACACGCGCGACGCGCGCTTGATCGATTCAACCCGTGGCGTCGGCGCAAGCTCTAGCCACGACATACAGCGCGAACAGCGCGGCAACTTCGGCGCGAAGCTGATTCGTCGCCATTGTGTTCCCGTTCGATCCCAAAAATTAACGGCGCCGCTCGCGCAACAAAAAGCCGGCGCGAAGCCGGCTGATTGAAAAGCGATCATCTTGAAGGACAACTACTGACGACGACCGTCGAGATGATCGCGCAGATAGGCGAGCGCGCCCTGCCGATCCGCGCTGTTGGCGGCCTCCATCGCGTGGTCGTAGGCGTCGACAATCCACTGTTGCGCCTTGCGATCCCCGGCGTTCTCGCGCGCCATCGTCAGATACATCAAGCCCATGGCGCGCTGACGTTGCACGCCTTCCGCGCCATCGAAATAGATCTGCCCCAGCAGCGCCTGCGCTTCCATGTGGTTCTTGTCGGCGGCGAGGCGCAGCCATTGCGCGCCGCGACGCGCGTCCTTGCGGGGCCCGTCCCCGTCCAGATACATGCGGCCGAGATTGTATTGCGCGTTGGGATCGCGGAACTCCGTCGCCGCGATCGTGAACATGCGCAAGGCGCGTTCCGGATCGCGCGCGACGCGACTCGATGGGATGCCGTTCAACGCATAGGCGCCAACGGCGACGAAGGCGCTGGCGAAGATGGAGCGTTCGCGCGGCGACGGTTCGGATTCGTCGTAGGCCTGTACGATCTTGAGGAAATAATCATAGGCCTTCGCGTCGTCGCGCTGCACGCCATCGCCCGCCGCGTACATGGCGCCAAGCTTCCAGCGCGCGAGGGGCTCGCCGCCATCCGCGGCGTAACGCAAGGCCTCGATGGAGGAGACGGGCGCGCCCGCCTGATAGCCTTCGAGGAACTTCGACATGGCCTGCCGCGGATCCTTGAACATCCGCAGCGCCGCCGGATCGCCGGACGGTGTTTTGACGTCATCCAGCGCGAGGGCGCGGGTAACCGGCAGGATGGCGCCGCAACAAAATGCAACCGTCAACGCGATACGACTTCTGCTGCCCATCGACGTGCTTTTCATCCCAAAGACCCCATGGGGGTCGCCATCGCCATCACACGTTTCAAGGTTCGGTCGGCGCGACGGGCCGGCTCGATCCCCACTCGGTCAAACGCCCATCATCCCCTTGGCTTCGTTCAGGAATTCGAACAAATCCAATGCAAATGACCACCCCGATTGACATATCGGTTCGGCGTTCCGCAAGACCCGCTTCCGCATCGCCACGCGCGCCGGAAAACCGGAAAACGCAACGTCGCGGAAAATAAGGCTTTCGTTTAAGTGGTTTAGATTAGCGAGCCGTTTATGGCTGAAAAGCGGCGCCTCCGTTGAAGTATCAAGGCGAAATAAAATTCGCCCGCGCCGTTGCCGGAATGTCACAAAATCCGGATGCGAAGGGCGCGCGGACCACCGCCGGCGCGCCCGTTGGATCAGCCCGCGAGGCGCGCGAGGGCGGCGCGCATCTTGTCGATCCGCGCGAGCGCCTCGACCTTGCGCTCGCGGTTTTCCTCGACGATTTCCTCGGGCGCGCGGCGCACGAAATCGGCGTTGCCGAGCTTGGCGTCAACCTTCTTGACCTCGCCCTCTTCCCTGGCGATTTCCTTGGCCAGTCGGGCCTTTTCCGCGCCGATATCGACGATGCCCTCGAGCGGCAAGCAGACGACGACGCCGCGCACGATCATCTGCGCCGAATTTTTCGGCGCGGCCGGCGCGAAGTCGAGCGCGGACAGCCGCGCGAGGCGACGGATGGTCTCGTCCCACGCGCGGGCGCGGGCGACGACCTCGGCGGGCGCGTCGACCAGCGTCATGGGAATCTGCGCGCCGCCGGGCACGTTCATCTCGTTGCGCACGGAACGCGTCTCGTTGATGAGATCGATGACCCAGCCGATCTCGGCCTCGGCGTCGGGCGCCTGCAACCCGTCGAGCGCCGGCCAGGCCGCCAGCGCCAGCAGGCCGGGGTTGGCGTCGCCCGCGCGCTCGCCGAAGGCGGCCCAAAGCTCCTCGGTGAGGAACGGCATGAATGGATGCAGCATGGCCGCGATCTGGTCGAGCACGAAGGCGGTTGTGGCGCGCGTCTCGTCCTTGGCGGCGCCGTCCGCGCCCTGCACGACGGGCTTGGTCAGCTCGACATACCAGTCGCAGAAGATGTTCCAGACAAAGCGATAGGCGGCGTTGGCGGCGTCGTTGAACCGGTAGGCCTCGATGGCCGCGGTGATATCGTTGGCCGTGTTCGCCGCCTCGCCGATGATCCAGCGGTTGAGCGTCTGCTCGACCTTCGCCGGATCAAAGCCCGCGACGCGGCCGCAGCCGTTCATCTCGGCGAAGCGCGAGGCGTTCCAGAGCTTCGTCGCGAAGTTGCGATAGCCCTCGACGCGGCTGGTGGCGAGCTTGATGTCCCTGCCCTGCGCCGCCATCGCCGCCAGCGTGAAGCGCAGCGCATCCGCGCCATAGGAGTCGATGAGGTTCAGGGGATCGATGACGTTGCCCTTCGACTTCGACATCTTCGCGCCCTTCTCGTCGCGGACGAGCGCGTGGATATAGATATCCTTGAAGGGAATATCCTTCATGAAGTGCAGGCCCATCATCATCATGCGGGCGACCCAGAAGAAGATGATGTCGAAACCGGTGACGAGCGTGCTTGTCGGATAGAAGCGCTTCACCTCGGCGGTTTCGTCGGGCCAGCCGAGCGTCGAGAAGGGCCACAGGGCCGACGAGAACCAGGTGTCGAGAACGTCCTCGTCGCGCGTCAGCAATTGCGCGGCTTTCTCGGGATCGTCGGCGATGCGACCGGCTTCGACGTCGTCGTAGATCTCGCGCGTGACCGCGTCGGCGAGCGCCTGCGCGACGGCGTCTTCCTCCGTCTCGGCGACGTAAACGCCGCCCCACGCCGAGTACCAGGCGGGAATCTGGTGTCCCCACCACAACTGACGCGAGATGCACCACGGCTGGATGTTCTCCAGCCATTCGAAATAGGTCTTCTCCCAGTTCTTCGGAATGAAGCCGGTCTTGCCCTCGCGCACCGCCGCGAGCGCGGGTTGCGCCAGCGTCTTGGCGTCGACGTACCACTGGTCCGTCAGCCAGGGCTCGATGACGACGCCGGAACGGTCGCCATGCGGCACCGTGTGCGTGTTGGGCTCGATGCGCACGCACAAATCAAGCGATTGCAGTGTCTCGACGATCTTCTTGCGGGCGGCGAAGCGCTCCATGCCATCGAACGCGATCAAGTCGGCGCCGACGCGCGGAACCTCCTCGCCCTCGACCATGAAGGACGCATCGTTGAGCGCGACACGGCCCTCGGCGTCGAGAATGTTGATCAGCGGCAGGTTGTGGCGCTTGCCCACCTCGAAATCGTTGAAGTCGTGCGCGGGGGTGATCTTCACCGCGCCGGTGCCCTTCTCGGGGTCGGCGTAATCGTCGCCGACGATGGGAATCCGCCGCCCCACCAGCGGCAGAACGACATGGCGCCCGATCAGGTGTTTCAGCTTTTCATTCTCGGGATGCACGGCGACCGCCGTATCGCCGAGCATGGTCTCGGGACGCGTCGTCGCCACCTGAATATAGGTCGCGGCATTATCGACGTCGTAGGTCTCGCCCTCAATCGGATAGTTGAAATAGTACAGGTGGCCGTTGGGGGCGCGATCCAGAATCTTGCCGAGCGCGACGGCGTCGAACGGTTTCTCGTCGCCGCGCGTCCATTTGTAGGAACCCTTGCATTCGATCTGCTCGACCTCGATGTCGGAGATCGCCGTCTGCAACTTCGGATCCCAGTTGACGAGGCGCTTGTCGCGATAGATCAGCCCCTCGCGATAGAGCTGCACGAACACCTTGAGCACGGCCTTCGACAGGCCCTCGTCCATGGTGAAGCGCTCGCGCGACCAGTCGCAGGAGGCGCCAAGCCGCTTCAACTGGTTGACGATGGCCCCGCCGGATTCGGCCTTCCACTCCCAGACGCGCTTGAGAAACGCCTCGCGGCCCATGTCGCGGCGACCCGGCTGCTGGCGTTCCGCGAGCTGGCGCTCGACGACCATCTGCGTGGCGATGCCCGCGTGGTCGGTGCCCGGCTGCCAGAGCACGTCCTTGCCGCGCATGCGTTCGAACCGGCAAAGGATATCCTGCAAGGTATTGTTGAGCGCGTGGCCCATGTGCAGGTTGCCGGTGACGTTCGGCGGCGGAATGACGATGCAATAGGGCGGCGCGCCCGCGCGCTCGGGCCGTCCGGCGCGGAAGGCGCCCGCCTCTTCCCAAGCCTGCGCGACGCGGCGCTCGACGGCGGCGGGATCGAATGTCTTGTCCATCATGGCGGTCAACGTGTTCCTGCTATTTCGCGGCTAGAAAGCGCGCGACTCCCGCGAAGTCAATGCGCGCGCCGCCATCACGCGACTTCCGGGGATGGACAAGCGCGCGCGGGGAGCGACGCGCCGACCCGAGCCAAGCAAAAGGCCCCGAACCTCGCGGTCGGGGCCTTACGATGAAAGGTGGCTTGACGCCGCCGGCCGCGAACCGCGCCTAGCGACCGCCGCGCGCGACGCGCTCGATCTCGATACGCACGAGGCGCTCGACCATGATCGGCAGATTGTCGTCGAGCCACTGCTTGAGGAGCGGACGCAGCATTTCGCGGGTCGCTTCCTCGATCATGCCCTGATTCTGCAAAACCATCGTTGTCGCCAGCGCGTTGAAGGCCGACGAGACGGAACTGCCGTTTTCCGGCGACAGCAGCGGGCGGTCCTCGACGGGCGCGGGCTCGGGCGCGCGGAAGGTGGGAACCTCGCGGCGCGGCGCCGCGGGACGCACGGGCTCGGGACGCGGCGCCGGCTCCACGACGGGCGCGCGCGCCGCGGGCGGCTCCACGGGGACGGGCCGGATCACGGGGGCCTCGACGCGACGGGGCGTCTCGGGTTCGACGGGACGCGCGATACGCTCGGCGCGCGGCGCCTCGATCGGCGGAGACGCCGGCATCGGCTCCGGCTCGCTGGCGACGGGCTCGACGGGCGCCGGCTCCGCGGCGGCGGGCCGCGAAATCGGCAGCATCTGGTCATCGGCGATAATTCGGCGAATGGAGGCCAGAATTTCCTCCATCGAGGGCTCGTGCGCGCGCTGTTCGGCGGCGGTGGCCTCGGAAAGGCGGGATTGCGATGTGGTTGATGACGTCATGACCCCGAAGCTTTCATTGCATCGCGACGACGATGACACGACCAGATGATTCGACGCGATGGCTCCAATTTGAATGAGCCATCGCCGCCCGGCAAGACGCCCGATGTCGCCGAACAACTTGCGCTGTGGACAGCGCCTATTGTCCGTCCGGCGTCCGCAGTCCCCATTTCTTGTCCGCGACCTGATTGAAATGCGTCGCGGGGTCGTAGGTCTGCACCTTGAGGCCAAGTTCCGCCGCCGACAGCTTGCCCATCGCCGCGAGCAATCCGTAGGATTGCACCACCTGATCGCGCTGCGCGCCGACAAGGCTGACGCGCGAGTTCAGCAAGGTTTGCTGGGCGTTCAACACGTCAAGCGTTGTGCGCTGGCCAAGCTTGGCTTCCTCGCGCACGCCCGCCAACGCCACTTCGTTGGCGTGAATTTGCGATTGATACGACCTGATATTGGCGCGCGAACTGCGCAGGGACGCCCACGCGGAAACGACCGCTGCGCGGATGTTCTCGCGTTGCAGATCGGCCTGCAACCGCGCCTGCGACAACTGCTCCTTGGCCTGCCGGATGGTCGCGAAACTGAGCCCGCCGTCGTAAATTGGAACGTTGAGGCTACCGATGGCGGAATATTGCCAGATGTTCTGCTTGGGCGTGCCTTGCACGTCCCAGTTCTGGGCGACGCTGCCCTGCACGGAAACCGTGGGGTAAAGCGCGCCTTCCTGAACCTTGACGGCGAGCGCCGCGGCGTCGACCGCGTGCAGCGCCGCCTGTATCTGGGGATGCTGCGCGGTGGCGTAGTCAATCGCCTCCTCGACCGTGCGCGGCAACATCGCGTCGAGCGGGCGCGCGGGCGACAGGTTCGGCGGTTCCTCGCCGATCAACTGCCGATAAACGGCGAGGCTGTTTTGCAGATTGCCTTCGGCGGTCGAGCGATTGGCCTGACCCTGCGAAAGCGCGGCCTCCGCCTGCGCCACGTCGGTGCGCGTGATCTCGCCGAATTCGAACCGGCTGCGGCTCTGCCGCAACTGCTCCTCCAGAACCTTCACGTTGCTCTGGTTCAGGGCGTACAGCGCCGAATCCCGCAGGACGTTCATGTAGGCGGTCGCGGCGTTGTTGAGCACGTTGATCTCGGCCTGACGCACCTGCTCGCGGCTTTGCATGGCCGAGGATTCCGCCTGACGGATCGCGTTGACCGAGCGTCCGCCATTGTAAAGCGTTTGGGTGACCGTGACGCCCGCGGTGCGCGGATAGGTGATGCTCTTGGTTGTCGAGGGGCCGAAAATGCCGCTCTGGCTTTCCAGCCGATTGTTCGAATAGCCGCCCGTCGCCGTAGCCGCCACCGTCGGGCGCAAGGCGGACGCGGCGCGCGCCACGCCCTCATCCGCCGCCCGACCCGCCGCGCGTTGCTGACCAAGGTCGGGACTGAAGAGATACGCCTTGGCGAGCGCGCCGGAAATCGTTTCCGCGCCGGCCGGTTGTGTGGCGACACCCAAGACCAGCGCCAGCGCCAGCAAGGGCGCGACGTGGCCAGAGGCCCCGCGCGGAGAATTAATTGATGTCAGGACGTCACGCGGACGCATTACGACATCTCACAGCCGACACGGACAAGCCCGTGTCTTTCGCTCAACCGACGCAACAAAAAAAAACCGCCGCTCGCGCGCCGCGTCGGCGACCGGTCAACGACCGTCCGGCGTCCGCAGGCCCCACGCCTTGTCCTTGACCTGATCGAAATGCACGGTCGGGTCATAGCCAGTCACGCCCAGTCCCAACTTCGCGGCCGACAATTGGCCGACGCTTGCCAGAAGCGCGTAGGAATTGACCACCTGATCGCGCTGGGCGCTGATGAGACTGGTGCGGGAGTTCAACAATGCCTGCTGCGCGTTAAGCACATCAAGCGTCGTGCGCTGGCCTACCTTGGCTTCCTCGCGGATGCCCGCCAGCGCGACTTCGTTGGCGCGAACCTGCGCCTGAAAGGACTGGATCGACGCCTTGGTGTTGAGATAGGCGCCCCACGCCGAAACCACGCCGGAGCGGACCGTCTCGCGGGCCAGATCCGCTTGCAGACGGGCCTGACCAAGCTGTTCCTTCGCCTGACGCACGTTCGCGTAGGTCACGCCGCCATCGTAGAGGGGGATCGACAGGCTTCCGATCGCGGACGCCGCGAACACGTTCGCCTTGGGCGTCGCGTTGGAGTCCTGCACCTCGGAGAGGTTGCCCTGCACGGAAACAGTCGGGTAGAGCGCGCCCTCCTGCACCTTGACGTTGAGCGCGGCCACGTCAACCGCATGGAGCGCCGCCTGAACCTGCGGATGTTCGCTCTGTGAGATCGAGATCGCCTGATCCATGCTCTTGGGCAGCAACCCTTCGATCGCGCGGGCCGGCGACAGGTTACGCGGCGGTTCGCCGATCAACTGGCGATAAATACCCAGCGAATTATTCAGATTGGACCGCGCGGTGAACGCCGACGCCTGCCCCTGCGCGAGGGCGGCCTGCGCCTGCGCGACGTCGGTTCGGGTGACCTCGCCCACCTGAAAGCGGTCATTGGTCTGCTTGAGCTGCTGCTGAAGCACCTCGATGTTGCTGTCGCTGAGGCGCAGCAGCGCCGTGTCGCGCAACACGTTCATGTAGGCCGCCGCGGCGGCGTTCAAAATGTTGAGCTCGGACAGGCGCAGGGTCTCGCGCGACTGCATCACCGTCGATTCGGCCTGCCGAACGCCATTGGCGGCGCGACCGCCGTTGAACAGCGTCTGCGTGACGACGACGTTATAGGAGCGCGGGTAAGTATTATAGTTCAGGTGCGGGCCGGTCTTGCTGATCGGGTTCGTCGTGGTCGTATTCGCGAAACCGCCGGTGATCGTGCTTGTCACCGTTGGCCGGAAGGCGCCCGCCGCCTTGGAAACGCCCTCGTCGGCGGCGCGCGTCGCGGCCCGCTGCTGACCAAGATCGGGGCTGAATCCGTAGGCCTTGGCCAACGCGCCGGAAATCGTCTCCGCGCGCGCCTCGAAAGCGCCAATGGATGACAGTAGAGCGGCGCAGAGGGCGACGCCTGAAACCATTCGCGCCCCGCGAAAACGCGTTTCCGCCGGGACGAACGACGCGACGCCACGTTCACGACCGACCTGCACTGACAATCTCATCGCAACCCGCGCAAAAGGCAGGCTGAGGAAACGTCCCGCCTGCTCACCCTGTTCTGACGACCCCGGCCTTCGCGAACCGGTTGATCTTTCCAATACAGTAACCACTCATACGCGCGACGCAATCCCGGATCATCCGGCCACCGGGGCCGAACCACGATTCCTGTGGACGCGCTGCAAAAATGCGACAGTCGGCGCGCCGGGGCGCCGCCCGTCAGAACACGAAGGCGGGAACGCGGGCGAAGGGCTTCAGGGTCGTCGCGGCCGCGTCGAACAGCCATTTCCGGGCGATAACGCCGCTCGGTAGCCGGTCGAACCGCATCGCCTTCGCGGCGCGCCCGGTCTGTCCGGGATGACGGACAACCGCGATGAGCCTGCCGCCCGGAGCGAGCTGGTCGAACAGGGGCTCGTAGCCCTCCTCGACGGCGCCATTGACGAGAATCAGGTCGTAGGGGGCCTTCGCCGCCCAGCCCTTTTCGAGAGGGCCCGTCACCGCCCGGGCGTTGGTTGCTCCCAACGCGGCGAAAGCGCCATTGGCCGAGACAGCGAATCCGGCCTCGACGTCGAGGCTCGTGACGTCGGCCGCCAGTCGGGCAAGGACCGCGGCCGAGTAGCCAAGACCACCCGCCACGTCGAGAACCTTGTCGCCAGCCGTGATGTCCGCGCCCTGCAACAGGCGGGCGAGCACCATGGGCGCCAGCAAAGCGCGCTCGGTTCCGCCCGCGCTCGCGGAAAGAATGGCGTCGGAATAGGCGACCGCGACGTCCGCCGGAGACACGAATTTTTCGCGCGGGACCGCCTCGAAGGCGTCGATCACGGCCGCGTTCGTGATGTCGAATGTCCGCAACTGACAGTCCGCCATGGTCCGGCGGAGGCGTTCTAGGTCGGGCGTCGATGAAACGGCGGCTGCCTGCATAGTCATGCTCGCGTTGAGTTCGGGGCCTTATAGGGCGGAGGCAAAATCGAGTCCATGCGGTCGCGTGGCGCGCTCACAACTCGCCGAGCTTGAGGTCGGGGCTGTAATCCACGTCGTCCAGATCCTTCGTGATGGCCTGTCCGCAGATAACGCGCCCCTTGACGGGATCGAACGTCAGGGTCGGCGAGCCATACAGCAGCCAGCCCTTGCTCAGGGCCTCGCTGACGCGATGGCAGAAGCTGGAGTCGTCCACCCCCGTCAGATAGCGGTAAACGGTCGTCCTCTTGTGCGTCGACAGCGGCGATTGAGCCATGTGAAGCCCCTATTCCCGTGGAAATTCCAGCCCCATGGCGCGATAGCGCTCGGGGTCGTCGGCCCAGTTTTCGCGCACCTTCACGAAGAGGAAAAGATGCGCCGTCGTCTCGGCGGCCTCGCCGATATCACGGCGCGCCGAGGCGCCGATGGATTTCAGCATCCGGCCGCCCTCGCCGATGACAATCTTTTTCTGGCTTTCGCGGGCGACGAAAATCGTCTGTTCGATTCGCGCCGAACCATCGGGCAACTGCTTCCACTGATCGGTTTCGACGGTGATGTCGTAGGGCAATTCGTCGTGCAGGCGCTCGAGGATCTTCTCGCGGGTGATTTCGGCGGCGAGCGAACGCAGCGGCGCGTCCATCACCTGATCCTCCGGGTAGAGCCACGGCCCCTCCGGCATCATGTCGGCGAGCGCGCTCCTGAGATCATCGACGCCGTATCCTTTCATGGCGCTGACCATGAAGGTGCGCGCGAAGGCGCATTTTTCGTTCAGCTTCGCCGCCAGTTCCAGAAGCGTGGTCTTTTCGGCGAGGTCGATCTTGTTGAGGATCAGCACCTTGGGCTGCCGCAAATCAGCCAGCCGGGCGATCACGGTCTCGACCTCGGGCGTTACGCCCCGGCGCGCGTCGACCAGCAAGCCAATCGCCTCGGCGTCGCCCGCCCCGCCCCAGGCCGTGGTCACCATGGCCCGGTCGA
Organism: uncultured Hyphomicrobiales bacterium; assembly: GCA_903861645.1. Taxonomy (GTDB): domain Bacteria; phylum Pseudomonadota; class Alphaproteobacteria; order Rhizobiales; family Beijerinckiaceae; genus Terripilifer. Next base: position 12,917 of record CAIOVE010000083.1, on the reverse strand, counting down.
GCCGCCGCTTAGGTGAAAATATGCCGGGCGTGTCGACGAAGATCACCTGCGTCGCGCCTTCGAGCGCGATGCCGCGCACCAGCGCGCGCGTCGTCTGCGACTTGCGCGACACGATGGAGACCTTGGCGCCGACGAGCGCGTTGATCAGCGTCGATTTACCCGCGTTCGGCGCGCCAACGAGGGCGACGAAACCGCAATGGGCGCCTTCGGGTTGCGCGCTCACGAGACAGCGCCCGCGGCTGCGTTGGATGGGGACGGATTTGCTCCGCGACGGAAACCTGAAGGCACGTGCTCACGCTCCATGAAGGCCCGCGCCGCCGACTGCTCCGCGAGGCGCTTGGAAGAGCCCTCGGATTCACAGGGGTCGAAGCCCTCGACATCCACGGCGATCACGAACACGGGCTTGTGGTGGGGACCGCCGCGGGAAATTTCACGATAGACGGGCGGCTTGCGCCCGGCGGCCTGCGCCCATTCCTGCAAGGCCGTCTTGGGATCGAGCGACACGCCCGGCGCGTTCATCCGGTCGCCGAAGGCGCGGCGCACGAGATCGCGCGCCGTGGCGAAGCCCGCGTCGAGAAACACGGCGCCGATGATCGCCTCGCACGCGTCGCCCAATATGCCGTCGGCCTGTCGGCCCCTGCCCTTGATTTCGCCCAGGCCCAGCTTGAGATGCGGACCGACCTCCCAGCCGCGCGCGACCTCGGCGCACGTCTCCTTGCGCACGAGCGCCGACAGGCGGCGCGACAGCTCGCCCTCCTCCGCGTCGGGGAATTGCTCGTAAAGCATTTCGCTGATCGCGAGGCCAAGCACCCGATCGCCGAGGAACTCAAGCCGCTGGTAGCTTTGCAAGCGCGAGCGAACGGAGGCGGCGCTCACATGCGTCAGCGCCAGCGTCAGCAGATCGACCCGCGAGAATGCATGTCCGATGCGCGCCTGAAGATCCTCGATGCGAGGCTTCGTCGGGCGGTTCATCTTCAACGAACAGGCTGGAACAGGCGCGACCAGCGCACCGTCCATGGCCATTTCCAGAACTGCCAGGCGGCCTCGCCGTCATTGACCGAGAAGAAGATCACCTCGGCCCGGCCGACGAAATTCTCGAACGGCACGAAGCCGACGCCGCCCTGTTCTGGGGGCACGCGCGAATCCGTGGAATTGTCGCGGTTATCGCCCATCATGAAAAAATTGCCGGGCGGAACCTCGAACACCCTGGTGTTGTCGAGATAGCCCGTGTCGCCCTGCAATTCGATGATCTGGTGCTTCACGCCGCCGGGCAGCGTCTCGATATAGGTCGGCACCTCGACGGTAGCGCCATAGGCGTCGGCGGTCTTGACCTTTGGCGCGGATTCGCGCGGCACGATCTGGCCGTTGATGTAGAGGCGTCCCTCGATCATCTGCACCTTGTCGCCGGGCAGGCCGATCACGCGCTTGATATAGTCGGTCTCGCCATCGCGCGGCAGCTTGAAGACGGCGATATCGCCGCGCTTGGGCTCGGCGCCCCAGACGCGGCCGGAAAACACATTCGGCGCGAAAGGCATCGAGAAGCGGGAATAGCCATAGGAATACTTGGAAACAAAAAGGTAGTCACCGATCAACAGCGTCGGAATCAATGATCCCGAGGGAATGTTGAACGGCTGGAACAGCAATGTCCGAACGACCAGGGCGATCAGCAGCGCCTGGACGATGACCTTGATGGTCTCGCCGAGCCCTTCCTCCTTGACCCGCTTCTTGGTCTGGGTTTTGGAGTCGAGCCGTACCGGTTCGGTCATGTCCTGTCCTCGATGCCTGGCGCGGCGCGCCATGGATTCGCCCGCGAAAAAGCAATCCGCGCCGCGCTCATATAGCGTCAGCCCGATCCGCCCGTAAACCTTCGATATCCACCATGGCGCGGGATTATGGCGTTCCGGCGGCGTTTTGGCGCGCCAACCGCCCTATCCGGCGACGGGAATGGCCTCGATGACGATAAACGCCTGCGCGTGGGGAAACTCGTCGGTGATCGTCAGGTGGATGCGCGCCTCGTGGCCAGCCGGCAGCAAGGCGGCGAGATGCTCGGCCGCGCCGCCCGTCAACGCCATGGTGGGCTTGCCCGACCGCAGGTTGACGACGCCCATGTCGCGCCAGAATACGCCGCCGCGTATCCCCGTGCCCAGCGCCTTCGAGCAGGCCTCCTTGGCGGCGAACCGCTTGGCGTAGGAAGACGTCCTGTCGGCGCGCCCCTCGGAGCGCTTCTGTTCAATCTCGGTGAAGCAGCGCTGGATGAACCGGTCGCCGAAACGTTTCAGCGTGTCCTCGACCCGCCGAATGTCGCAGAGGTCGGAGCCGATGCCGATGATCATGCGCCGGCGACCGCCTGCCGCCGCCCCTCGTCCATCGCCGCGCGCATCTGGCGCACGGCGGGCGCGAGGCCGATGAAGATCGCCTCGCCGATCAGGAAATGGCCGATGTTGAGTTCGACGATCTGCGGCAGCGCGGCGATCTTGCGGGCGGTGGCGAAATCGAGCCCGTGGCCGGCGTGACATTCGAGACCCACCTGCGCGGCGCGGGCGGCGGCGACCCGGATGCGGCCAAATTCATGGTCGGCTTTCTCGGTTTCGCCATTTTCGACCGCGTGGCACCAGGCGCCAGTGTGCAACTCGACCACCGGCGCGCCGATCGAGCGCGCGGCGTCGATGGCGTCGATGGACGGCTCGATGAACAGCGACACACGGATGCCACCGCGCTTGAGCTGATCCACGTAGGGCACGAGATAATCATGGCCGCCGACAACATCGAGGCCGCCTTCCGTGGTGCGCTCGGTGCGCTTTTCCGGCACGAGGCACGACGCATGAGGCTTTGTGCGCAGCGCGATGTCCAGCATCTGGTCGGTCGCGGCCATCTCGAAATTCAACGGCTTGGAAATCTCGCGGCGGATACGCGCCATGTCCTCGTCGCGGATATGGCGGCGATCCTCCCGCAAATGGGCCGTGATGCCGTCGGCGCCGGCCTCGATGGCGAGCAGCGCGGCCCGCACGGGATCGGGAAGGCCGCCGCCGCGCGCGTTGCGGACGGTGGCGACGTGGTCGATGTTGACGCCGAGGCGCAGGCGGGATGCGCTCATGCCATGGGTTCCCTGGATCGCGGCTCGAATCGTCGCCGCCACCAGCGCAGGATAGCGGTTTCGTTCGGGGCTGATAACGCGGCGCTATTCAGCCGCCGCCGTTATTTCGCCATCGGCGATCTGCGCGTCAAGCAGGCGGCGATAGACCCCGTCGGCCCGCGCCATCAATTCGGCGTGCGAACCATCCTCGACCACGCGCCCGCCGTCGAAAACGAGAATGCGATCAAGACGCTGGATGGTCGACAGACGATGCGCGACAACGATGGTGGTGCGATTGGTTGACAGGCGCTCGATGGCCTGCCGGATGTATTGCTCGGAGAGCGAGTCGAGGCTCGACGTGGCTTCGTCGAGCACCAGAATGGGCGCGTCGGCGAGAATGGCGCGGGCGATCGCCACCCGTTGGCGCTCGCCACCAGACAGCTTGACGCCGCGCTCGCCAACCAGGGTGTCGTATCCCTTCGACAGGCCTTCGATGAAATCGGCCGCGTGGGCGAGACGCGCCGCGCGCGCGATCTCCGCCGCCGTCGCGCCCGGTTTGCCATAGGCGATATTGTCCGACAGCGACCGGTGGAACAGGATCGGGTCTTGCGGCACGAGCCCCACGGCGGCGCGCAACGACTTCTGCGAGACGCGCGAAATATCCTGCCCGTCGATCAACACGACGCCGGACTGGACGTCGTAAAGACGCTGGATGAGCTTGACGAAACTCGACTTGCCGGCGCCCGAGGCGCCAACGAGGCCGACGCGCTGGCCGGCGGGAATTTCGATGCTGAAATTCTCGAAGACCGGCTGGCGCGCGCCCTTGTAGCGAAACGTCACGTGGTCGAAAACGATGCGACCGCGGTCGGCGACGAGGTCGCGCGCGCCCGCGACGTCGGCGACATCGGGCTCCGCCTCGCGAAACTCCAGCACGTCGTCCATATCGTTGATCGTGCGCTGCACCTGACGCACGTTCTGGGCGATATCGCGCAGATAGCCGGTGAGCAGGAATTGCGTCGCGATGAGGCTGGCGATGTCGCCCGGCGTCGCGCGACCTTCGCTCCACAGCAGAATGCCCACGCCCAACATGATCGCCTGCACGACGAGCAACATCATCGCCTGCGCGAGGCCGGTCCATGCGCCGCGATCCCAGGCGACGATCGATGTTGTTCCCCACTTGCGCGCAACCTCGGCGAACAGCGCGTCCTCGCGCTCCTCGGCGGCGAAGGTCTTGACCGTCGCGTTACCCGTCACCGAATCCGCCAGCGTGCCGCTCATGCGCGAATCCCATTCGCGCGCGGCCCGATTGGCCGGACTGACGTAATAGATTGACAGCGCGACGCTGACGGCGATGAAAACCAGAATGCTCGCGCCGACCACCGCGCCGAGAATGGGCCAGCGCCAGATGAAGGTCGCGGTGACGCCAATCACCACGAGCAACGCCGGCACGAGATTGAACGCGAGCGTGTCCGTGAACGTGTCGAAGGAGTTCATGCCGCGCGTGATCTTGCGCACGGTCGCGCCGGCGAACGAATTGGCGTGCCATTCGGCGGAAAACCGCTGCACCTTTGCGAAGGCGTCGCGGCCGATGGCCGTGATCGCCCGCGCGCTCATGCGGTTGAGCAGGAAGGTCACCGTCTGCCGGGACAGTTGAAACAGCGCGACAAGACCGAGCAGCGCGCTCAAGGCCCACAAGGCGGGACCGGGATTGTCACGGCTGCCCGCGGCGATGGCGTCGACGACGCGACCCGAGGCGATCGGCACGGTAACATCGATGAGCGTCGAGAAAATACGCGCGATCACCAGTATGAAAAACAGCGCCGGCGACAGCAGCCAGTAATGCGTCACGAAGCGCAGGACGCGGACGTACTTGCTGGGCTGCTTTTCGTTGGACGCGGTCATTTCAGCTCGGAAGTCGCCCCCGGCGACTGGGCCGGGCGGACGGATTGAGTTTAACGGAAAACGGCGGCGGCGAGGCTCGAAAACGAAAAAAGCCCCCAGCATGCGCGGGGGGCTTCCAACCCGCTTTCGCGGGAACGGTCCGTGTCGCGCCGTCGCCAGTACATCCGTGGCTGGCGACGCGTGCGAACCGTAAGGCTTACATAGCCTTGAGCTGGTCCGCCGACGAACGGCCCGAACGCTTGTCCTGGGTCAGTTCGTAGGAGATCTTCTGGCCGTCGCGCAGTTCGCGGAAGCCAGCGCGCTCGACGGCGCTGATGTGCACGAAGACGTCCTTGCCGCCATCGTCGGGCTGAATGAAGCCGAAGCCCTTTTGGGCATTGAACCACTTCACGGTTCCGGTAGCCATAGTAACTCTCCAAAGTGTAGGGAGAAGGCCCGCATGACGCGGGGCCGGGTCGATCGATATTTTGGAGAGGTCTTCAACATTTGTCCCGGAGGACTAGGTCTAGGTCATCAGGCCGAAATTCGATTGTGCACATATAGAGGAAAATCCACGAAAAGCAAGAACAATTCGAGCACGCGGGCGATTTTGTCATTTTTTGTCAAGCTCGAGCCAGCTTTTCGACACCCGCCTCCCGCGCCAACTGGTCCAGTTTCACCAGCAGCGGATCCGGCAAAGGCACGCCCGCGCGCAACCTTTCGCGACGACGCGTCGCCCTGTCATCGCCCGGCAACCGGATACGATCAACGCCTGGCAGACGCTCCGACTCGCGCAATTCCTCCAGATGACGTCGAGCCGCCGCGGCAAAAACAACGGGGTCGATGAAACGTTTGACATCGAGCGCCAGAATGAACTGGCCGGTGTTGGCGGCGCTCGCGTCGTCGGCGTTAAAATCGACCACGTCCTTGCCGACGCCCGCGCCATTCAGCACGCCCGCCAGCAGGCCGAGCATCAGCGACAGGCCCGCGCCCTTGTAGCCGCCGATGGGCAACAGAAATCCGTCGTTGCTGCGCGCGGGATCGGTCAGCGGCTGGCCCGTCGCCTTGTCGACCATCCAGCCCTCGGGCATTTTTTGCCCGCGCAATTCGTAGCCCTTGACCGTTCCATAGGAGACGACCGTCGTGGCGAAATCGAGCATGACGGGCGCGTCATCGCCAAGCGGCACGCCAATCGCCAGCGGATTGGTGCCCAGCAGCGAGGCGATGCCGCCCCATGGCGGCATGTGGTTGGCGCTGGCGACCGCCGAATAGATGCCGATCATGCCCGCGACGGCGGGAATTTCCGCGTAAACAGACGCCGCGCCAGCGTGGTTGGAGCGGCGCGCGCCGACCCAGGCGACGCCCGTTTCACGCGCGAGTTCAACGGCGGTTCGCGCCGCGCGCGTCATCACCAGATGGCCCATGCCATTGTCGCCATCGACCAGCGCCGTGGCGGGCCCCGTCTTTCTCACCTGAATATCGGGGCGCGCGTTCACGCCGCCCGCCTTCAGCCGGCGGATGTATTGCGGCAGGCGAAACACGCCATGGGCGTCGGCGCCAATAACGTCGGCCTCGACCATGCGCGCGGCGACCGCCTCCGCGTCTTGCGCTGGCAGGCCGGCGGCGACGAAGGCGCGGGCGATGAAGGCGCCGAGATCGGCGGGCGACGCGCGGCGCATGTCAGCGCTTCACCAGTTTGTCGGCGGCGTGTTCGGCGGCGACGGGCCGCGTTTCGCCCGTCTCGACAAGCGTGCGCGTGGCGGCGATGGAGGCGTAGGTCCAGAAGATTTTCATCGGCTGCGTCGCGGAAGGGTTGCGAAAGAAATGCGAAACCTCGGCGGGCACCCACGTCGTGTCGCCGGCGGTCAAATGGTGCTCGACGCCGTCGATCATGGCGATGGCCTCGCCCTCGACCACCAGCACGCTCTCCTCGCAGTTGTGGAAATGCAGGCCGATCCGCGCGCCCGGATCGAACATCGTGAACCCGTTGAGCATCTGCGTCGACCCGCATCCGGGCGTCACCATGGGAATCGTTCGCGCCCCGCCGCCGCGATCGGCGAGCGGCTGTTCGGAGGGACGCAGGACCTTGGCTGTTGCTGACATGATGTTGGCTCGCGGAATGATCAGTCGAGATGGATATGCGCGGAACGGGCGAGGTCGCCATATTTGGCGATGCCATCCTTCAGCGCGACGGCGAATTCGGCGGGCGAATTGGCGATGACCTCGAAGCCTAGATCGGTCAGCTTTTTCGCGATGGCGGGATCGCGCATCGCCTTGACCGCCGAGGCATTGAGTTTCGCCACGATCTCCGGCGGGGTCTTCGCCGGCGCGACGAAGGCGCCATAGGTGGTGAAATCGAAGCCCTTGACGCCCTGTTCCGCCACCGTGGGGGTATCGGGAAAGATGGGCGAGCGCTTCGCCGAGGTGATCGCCAGCAGCTTCAGCTTGCCCATCGCGACGAACTCGTTGGGCGCCGGCAACCCCACGATCATCACCGGAACATGCCCACCGACCACGTCGTTGAAGGCGGGAGTCACGCCACGATAGGGCACGTGATTGAGCTTGACGCCGGTCTCGCGCATGAACAGTTCCATCGCCACGTGCTGCGGGCTCCCCGGCCCGCCCGATCCATAATCGATCGAGCCCGGCTTCTGGCGCGCCAGTTCGATCAGTTCGCGCACGTTCGAGGCGGGGAACGCGGGATTGGCGATCAGCGCGAAATTCACCGTGACCAGTTGCGTGATTGGCGCGAAATCGCCCACGGGGTCATAGCCCACGTCGTCCTTCATGTTGGGCAGCATGGCCATGATGCTGTCGTTCACGCCAAGGATCGTGTAGCCGTCGGCGGTCGCGCGGGCCCCGGTGCGCATCCCGGTGATGCCCGACGCGCCCGGTTGATTTTCAACGACGATCGACTGGCCGAGATCCTCGCTCATGCGATCGGCGACGAGACGCGCGGCGACATCGACCGCGCTGGCCGCCGCCAGCGGCACGATCATGCGAATGGGGTGATCGGGCCAGCCCTGCGCCCACGCGGAAAGCGGGGCGAATCCCATCCCGCCCAAGGCGCCGGCGCCGATAACGGCGCGTCGACTGATTCCGCCATTGCCCATGTGCACTCCCCCTCATGTACCCCGCGAGTATCACGCGCCACGCGACCTGAACAGCTTGGCGACCCGCCACAGGAATAGGTTGCCCGTCGACAAAATCCAACGATAATCGCGACAGCGTCGACGCGATGAGCGACGCTTCGGGGGGAAATACGGATGTCCGAGGGCTATGATTATATCGTTGTTGGCGGCGGCTCGGCGGGTTGCGTGCTGGCCAACAGACTCTCGGAAACGCCGACGGCGCGGGTGCTGCTTGTCGAGGCTGGATCGCGCGACTGGGATCCCCTCATTCGCGTGCCCCTGATGGCGAGCTTCTTTCTCCGGCACAAGTTGCACAACTGGGCCTACGAAACCGAGCCCGAACCCTTCATGGACAACCGCCGCATCCCCTGGCCGCGCGGGCGCGTCCTCGGCGGATCATCCGCCATCAACGGCATGGTCTATATCCGCGGCAACCGCGGGGATTACGACCATTGGGCGCAGCTTGGCCTGCGCGACTGGTCCTATGAAAAGGTTCTGCCCTGGTTCAAGCGCTCGGAAAACTTCCTCGAGGGCCCCAACGATTTCCACGGCTCGGGCGGCGAGTTGCCCGTGGTGCGCTCGTCGGCGCCAGTGCCGCTATATGATTATTTCATCGAAGCCGGTCGGCAGGCGGGCTTCCCGGTCAATCGCGATTTCAATGGCCCCGATCAGGAGGGATTTGGCCGGTTCCATTTCACGCAACGCGACGGCCAGCGCTGGAGCACGGCGCGCTCGTTTCTCGATCCGGCGCGCGGACGCCCCAATCTCACCATCCTGACCAACGCCCATCTTCTGCGCGTCGTCATCGAAAAGGGCCGCGCCACCGGCGTCGAGGTCAGCGTCAAGGGCCAGAAGCGATTCATTCAGGCTGATTGTGAAGTCGTTCTGTCCTGCGGCGCCGTCACCTCGCCAACCGCGCTGATGATCTCGGGCGTCGGCGCGCCCGACGAACTGCGCGCCCACGGCATTGGCGTCGCCGCCGATGTTCCCTCGGTCGGCAAGAACCTTCAGGACCACGTCAACACCCGCATCGTGCAGGCCTGCGAGGAGCCCGACGCGCTCTACGACCTGCGGCGCGTCGATCGCGCCGTGCTCAGCGTGGCGCGCGCGATCCTGACGCGCACCGGCCCCGGCACATCGTTTCCGCTTGAAGGCGGTTGCTTCATGCGCTCGCGCCCCGACGTGGAGTTTCCGGATTTACAGGTTCACTTTTTCCCCGGCGTGCCCGCGACGACGGGCATGCGCGTTCCCTTCGTGCCGCAGCCCGAGGGCGTGCACGACGGCTACGGCTACGCGGCGTCGATGTGCCAGTTGCGTCCCGAAAGCCGCGGCACGATCTCGCTGCGCTCGGCCGACCCTTTCGCCGCGCCGGTCATCCGCGCCAACTATCTGTCGGTCGAGGCGGACCGGCAGTGTTTCCGCAATGGCATCAAAATCATGCGCGACGTCTTCCGGCAGAAGGCGTTCGATCGCATGAAGGCGCGCGAATTCGCGCCTGGCCCCGACGTCACCAGCGATTCCGCGCTTGACGCCTATGTGGCGAAATCCGCCGGCACGGTGTTCCACCCCGTCGGCACCTGCCGCATGGGCGTTGATGAACAATCCGTGCTCGACGAGCAGTTGCGCGTGCGCGGCGTGGAGGGCCTGCGCGTCGCGGATGCTTCGGTCATGCCGACGCTGATCAGCGGCAACACCAACGCGCCCGCGATCATGATCGCGGAGAAATGCGCCGACTACATGAAAAGGGCGGCGTAGCGGTCAAACGTAGACACGCTCGACGCGCGAAACGACACTCTTGCTCTTGAGCTGGGAAATGATCCCGGTGAGATGGGCAAGATCGTGGACGCGCAGATCGATCTTGATGTCGCGCAGATCGGGCGAATGGGTGCTGAATTCAACGTGCTCGATATTCGCGCCGAGGTCGCCGATCACCGTCGCGATGGTTCCCAGCGCGCCCGGTTCGTTCAGGCAACCGACAACCACGCGCGCTGGGAAAAAATCGCGGTTTTCCTCGTCGATGTCCCAGCGCACGTCGAGCCAGCGCTCGGTCTGATCCTCGAAGGCGGTCAGCGCCGGCGACTGGATCGGATAGATCGTGATCCCCTCCCCCGGCGTCAGGATGCCGACGATCCGATCGCCCGGCACGGCGCCGCCATCGGGCGCGAAACGCACCGGCAAATCGCCGCCAAAACCGCGAATGGGGATCGCGTTGGAATCGCCCGCCTCGTCGGCGCCCGGCACCTTGAAGACGAGACTCGCCGCTCGCTTGATGCCGAACCATCCGCCCTCGGCCTTGCCCGCGGCGCCCGGCGAGGCCGGCTTGCGGTCAACCTTGATTTCAGGGTGCACCGCGCGCACCACGTCGCCGGAGAACATCTCGCCACGTCCGACGGCGGCGAGCACGTCATCGACCGATTGCCGCGCCAATCGCGGTAGCGCGCCCTTGAGCATGTCCTCCGAAAATGTCTTGCCGACCTTCTCGAAGGCGCGCGCGATGATCTGACGACCAAGCCCCGCGTATTGCATGCGCACGGCCTCGCGCGTCGCGCGCCGGATCGCCGCGCGCGCCTTGCCCGTGACGACCAGGGATTCCCAGGCCGCGGGCGGCGATTGCCCACGCGCGCTGACCACCTCGACCTCGTCGCCGTTCTGCAGCTCGGACAGCAACGGCGCGATGCGACCATTGATCTTGCAGCCAACCGCGCCATTGCCCAGACCGGTATGAATCGCATAGGCGAAATCAATGGGCGTCGCCCCACGCGGCAGCGCGATCAGCCGCCCCTTCGGCGTGAAGCAAAAAACCTGATCGTGGAACAGTTCGAGCTTGGTGTGCTCCAGAAACTCCTCGGGACTGTCGCCTTCCGCCAGCAGTTCCACGGTCCGCCGCAACCAGTCATAGGACCGGCTTTCGCCCATGGCCGCGCCAGAGCCCGCGCCGAAGCCATCCTTGTATAGCGAATGCGCGGCGATGCCGTATTCGGCGATCTCGTGCATCTCGCGCGTGCGAATCTGCAACTCGACGCGCTGCCGACCCGGCCCGACGACGGTCGTGTGAATCGAGCGATAGTCGTTCTGCTTGGGCGTGGATATGTAGTCCTTGAATCGTCCGGGAACCGTCTGCCACTTGGTGTGAATGACGCCGATGGAGCGATAGCAATCCTCCACCGTGTCGACGATGACGCGAAACCCGTAAATGTCGGAAAGCTGCTCGACCGCGATCGACTTGTGCTCGATCTTGCGGAAGATCGAATACGGGGCCTTTTCGCGGCCCTTCACCGTCGCGTCGATGCCGCGCTTCGACAGCGCCTCGACCAGCTCCTGTTCGATGGTCGCGATAAGTTTCACGTTGCGCGAGCGCAGATCGCCCAGCCGCGCCTCGATCATGGCGTGCGGCTCGGGCATCAGCGTGCGGAACGAAAGGTTCTCGAGCTCGTCGCGCATGTGCTGCATGCCCATTCGGCCCGCCAGCGGCGCGTAGATGTCGAGCGTCTCCTGCGCGATTCGCTCGCGCTTGGCGACGGGCACGAAATTAAGCGTGCGCATGTTGTGCAGGCGATCGGCGAGCTTGACCAGCAATACGCGCACGTCGTCGGCGATGGCCAGCAAGAGCTTGCGGAAATTTTCGGCCTGCTCGGCCTTTTTCGAGACGAGATCGAGCTTCTTGAGCTTGGTCAGGCCATCGACAAGCGCGCCGATTTCCTTGCCGAACAGACGGTCGATGTCCTCGCGGGTCGAGTCCGTGTCCTCGATCGTGTCATGCAGCACGGCGGCGACGATGGTCGCGTCGTCGAGATGCAACTCGGTGAGGATCGCGGCGACTTCGAGTGGATGGGTGAAATAGGGATCGCCCGAGGCGCGCAACTGCGCGCCATGCGCCTTCATGGCGTAGACATAGGCCCTGTTCAGCAGATCCTCGTCGGCGTTCGGATTGTATTTCCGCACGCGATCGACGAGTTCGTATTGCCGCATCATGAAGGGTATGGCCCCGGCGAAACGCCGACGACACGCCAGCGCGACGTCACACTAGTGGCTTTCGGGACGCGAGGAAATCGCGCGACGATCCGCGACTCGAAATCGATGTTACTCGACGTCGTCTTCCGTCTCGGCGGGCGGCACGAGGCCCTCGAGACCGCGCAGGAGATCTTCCTCGGTCATGCGATCGAACTGCACGTCGCCAGCCGCGTCGGACTGAACGCCCGCGGCGCTCGACAGGGCGGGCACGACTTCCGCCTCGGGTTCGTCGACCTCGACGTTCTTTTGCAGCGAATGAATGAGATCCTCGCGCAGATCGTCGGGGTGCATGGTCGTCTCGGCGATTTCGCGCAGGGCGACGACCGGATTCTTGTCGTTGTCGCGATCGACGGTGATCGCCTGCCCGGCGGAAATCAGGCGGGCGCGATGCGCGGCGACCAGAACGAGGTCAAAGCGATTCTCGACCTTGTCGATGCAATCTTCAACGGTAACGCGGGCCATGGGCTTGCGATCCTGAAATGGGGGTTCCACGGAACGGGATTGAAGGGCGCGTCTACACCAATCGGCACGGACAGGCAAATGCGCGCCGACCTTATCCGATTCCTTGTCCGGTCCCTTGCCCCTTCAAGTGACCAATTCGGATGCGCCTCAAGCGTTTGATTAAAATCAGAGCTAATCATGCGCGAGACTGGTAGCCATTTGAACACAACTTACAAACAAACTAGGTCTCGTTGACAAAGTAGCGCATCCATAGCCGGATGCAGGCGATTTGAACGAAGCCTCCGAACGTTTCGGCGAGCTTGTCGTATCTCGTCGCGAAGCGCCGGGCATTCTTGAGTTTGTTGAAGCATCGCTCGATG
>CAIOVE010000082.1 GCA_903861645.1 uncultured Hyphomicrobiales bacterium | reverse complement strand
CGCCCGAGCGCATGACGCCCGCGCGCGGGCGGGTGCTGGCGGCGGCGGCGGGCGGGCTCGCCTTCGGCAAATCCGCGCTGGCGGAAGCCGCCGGTTGCTCGACCGCGGTGATCGACTCCATGGTCGATCAGGGCGCGCTGGAGGCCATCGCCCTGCCGCCCGAACCCGTGGCCGGGGGGGCCGATCCCGATTTCATCGCGACCCGGCTCGACGCGGCGCAGGCGGCGGCGGCGGAAACGCTGGTCGCCCGCGTGACGGCGGGCGGCTATTCGGCGACGCTGCTCGAAGGCGTCACCGGCTCCGGCAAGACGGAAGTCTATTTCGAGGCGGTCGCGGCGACGCTGCGGGCGGGACGGCAAGCGCTGATCCTGATGCCGGAAATCGCCCTGACGGCGCAGTTTCTCGATCGTTTCGCCGCCCGTTTCGGCGCGCGGCCCGCCGAATGGCATTCCGGCGTTTCCGGCCGCAAGCGGGCGCGCATCTGGTCCGGCGTCGCTGGCGAGGGAGTGGGCGTCGTCGCCGGCGCGCGCTCGGCGCTGTTCCTGCCGTTTCGCGACCTCGGCCTGATCGTCGTCGACGAGGAACACGAGGCCGCCTACAAGCAGGACGACGGCGTGCGCTATCAGGCGCGCGACATGGCGGTGCTGCGCGGACGGCTGGAAAAGGCGACGGTGGTGCTCGCCTCGGCGACGCCCTCCATCGAGACGCGCGTCAACGCCGAGCGCGGGCGCTATGGCCGGGTCGTGCTCGACGCCCGCCACGGCGAGCGGCCCATGCCCGATATTTCGGCGATCGATCTGCGCAAGGCCGGGCCGGAGCGCAACAAGTGGATCGCGCCGCGCCTGCGCGACGAAATCGCCCGCAATCTGGCGGCGGGCGAGCAGTCGCTTTTGTTTCTCAACCGTCGCGGCTACGCGCCGCTGACCCTGTGCCGCGCCTGCGGGCATCGCTTCCAGTGTCCCGACTGCACGGCGTGGCTGGTCGAGCACCGGTTTCGCCGCGCGCTCGTCTGCCATCATTGCGGCCACGTGGAGCGGCGGCCGGACGCCTGCCCCGAATGCGAAAGCGTCGATTCGCTGACCGCCTGCGGGCCGGGCGTGGAACGCCTCGCCGACGAGACGGCGGAACTCTTTCCCGAGGCGCGGCAACTGGTGCTGTCGTCGGATTTTCCCGGCGGCGCGGAGCGTCTGCGGCGCGAACTCGATGAAATCGCGCGCGGCGCCTTCGACATCGTCATCGGCACGCAACTCGTCGCCAAGGGGCACAATTTTCCGCATCTCACGCTGGTGGGCGTGGTCGATGGCGACATCGGCCTGACCTCGGGCGATCCGCGCGCCGCCGAACGCACGTTCCAGATGTTGCAACAGGTGACGGGGCGGGCGGGTCGCGGCGACCGGCCGGGCCGCGGCGTGGTGCAAACCTTCCAGCCCGAGCATCCTGTCATGCGGGCCCTGCTGACGGGCGACACGGAGCGCTTCTACGAACTGGAGACGGAGGCGCGCGAGCGGGCGGGCCTGCCGCCCTTCGGCTGGCTCGCGGCGCTGATCGTCAGCGGTTCGGATCGCGCTTCCGCGGAGACCCACGCGCGGATGCTGGCGCGCGCCGCCCATGGCCTGTCGGGCGCGTGGAAAATCGCGCCCGCGGGCGACCTGCCGGGGGTGGATGAGGTCGTCGTGCTCGGGCCGGCCGAGGCCCCCATCGCCATCGTGCGCGGGCGGCATCGATTCCGTCTGCTGGTGAAGGCGCCGCGCTCCATTGATCTTCAGGGTTTTCTGCGGGCAATGCTCGCCGCCGCGCCACCCGAGCGCGGCGGGGTGCGGGTCGCCGTCGACGTCGATCCGCAGAGTTTCCTCTAGGAAACCAGCGCGCATCGCCTTGGGTACAAACCCTTTGCGGGCTTACACGCCCTCCGTTACGGTCAAGCCCACAAAAAGGCGCGAAGCCCGGAGGGATGACGATGGCGCATTGGCTGGTGAAGAGCGAACCATCCAAATGGTCCTGGGACCAGCAGGTGAAGGCGGGGGCGAAGGGCACGCACTGGAACGGCGTCCGCAATCATCTCGCCAAGATCCACCTGATGACGATGAAGCTCGGCGAGCAGGTTTTTTTCTATCATTCGAACGAGGGCAAGGAGATCGTCGGCGTCGTCGAGGTCATCAAGCTGTTCTATCCCGATCCCAGCGATCTCACCGGCAAGTTCGGCATGGTGGATTTTCGCGCGGTCGAGCCGCTGAAAACGCCGGTCACGCTGGCGCGCGTCAAGCAGACGCCGTCGCTCGCCAAAATGTCGCTGCTGACCTCGGCGCGCCTGTCGGTGCAGCCGGTCACCGACGACGAATGGAAGATCATCTGCGAGATGGGCGGGATTTAATCGCGGCGCTGTTCACAGCTTGCGCAGCGCCACCGATTCGATGCGGTGGCTGTCGTCCTTCGACAGAACGAGGCTGGCGCGCGCCCGCGTCGGCAGAATGTTCTCGTGCAGGTTTTTCAGGTTGATCGCGGTCCAGATGGAATGGGCCGTGGCGCGCGCCTCGTCATCGGAGAGGCTCGCGTAGCGGTGGAAATAGGATTGCGGATCGCGGAAGGCGGTCTCGCGCAGGCGCATGAAGCGGTTGATGTACCAGGTTTCGAGCCGCGCCTCGTCGGCGTGCAGATAGATCGAGAAATCGAAGAAATCCGAGACGAACGGAATTTCCTTGCCGAGCTTGTTGGGCAGCAGGACGTTCAGCCCCTCTACGATGAGAATGTCGGGGCGATCGACGACCACGCTCCGGTCGGGCACGACGTCATAAACCAGATGCGAATAGATCGGCGCGCGCACGTTGCGCTCGCCGGCCTTCACCGCCGCGAGAAATCGCAACAGCGCCGCGCCGTCGTAGCTTTCGGGAAAGCCCTTGCGCTCCATCAGTCCGTCGCGCTTCAGCACACTGTTGGGGTGCAGGAATCCGTCGGTGGTGACGAGCTCCACCTTGGGCGTGTTGGGCCAGCGCGACAGCAGCGCCCTCAGCACGCGCGCGGTCGTTGACTTGCCGACCGCCACCGAGCCGGCGATGCCGATGATATAGGGCGCCTTGCCATCCTCGGCGCCGAGGAAACGCTGCGTCGCCTTGAACAGACCCTGCGTCGCCGCGACATAGAGCGCCAGCAGGCGCGACAGCGGCAGATAGATGGCGATGACCTCCTCGATGGAGATCGGGTCGTTGATCGATTGCAGCTTGACGAGATCGTCGAGATTGAGCGTCAGCGGCGTGTCGGCGCGCAGCGCCGCCCATTCGGCGCGCGTGAAATGCCGATAGGGCGACAGATGGCCGGCAAGCGGCTCTTCCGATGGCCTTGGTGCACCCGCGTCGTTCATTTCGTGTCTCCGCCCGCGCGGCGGCGGGCCGGCCTCGACATTAGCGCGTTTCGCCCGCGTGGCGAGAGGCCCCGCCCCTCAGCCTTTCGGACGGGCGGCCTTTTCCTCGTGGCCGGATTTCGCCGTGCGGCTTTCAAGTTCTGCCAGCACCTCGCCGAGCCCGGCGCCGCTGGCGCGCAACAGCACCAGCAAATGAAACAGCACGTCGCCGGCTTCCTTGACGAGGCCGTCGCGGTCCTTCTCGACCGCGGCTATCATGGCCTCGATGGATTCCTCGCCAAACTTGCGGGCGCAGCGCGCCACGCCCGAGTCCAGCAGCGACTTGGTGTAGGACTTCTCCGCCGTCGAGGTCGCGCGCGCGGCGACGATGGCGTCGAGTTGTTCAAGCGTGAAGGCCATGGCGGCGCGCCCCGTTCAATCCAGCCGGACCGGCAGGCCATGGGCGGCCATGTAGTCCTTCGCCTCGCGTATCGTGTATTCGCCGAAATGGAAAATCGAGGCGGCGAGCACGGCCGCGGCGTGGCCCTCGCGCGCGCCATCGACGAAATGCTGGAGATTGCCGACGCCGCCCGAGGCGATGAGCGGCACGCCGACCGCGTCGGCGATGGCGCGGGTGAGGGGAATGTCGAAGCCCGACTTGGTGCCGTCGCGGTCCATCGAGGTCAGCAGGATTTCGCCGGCGCCGAGCGCGACGACCTCGCGCGCGTAGTCGATGGCGTCGATGCCCGTGCGGTTGCGCCCGCCATGGGTGAACAGCTCCCATTTGCCGGGCGCGACCTGCTTGGCGTCGATGGCGACGACGATGCACTGGCTGCCGAATTTCTCCGCCGCCTCGCGCACGAATTCGCGGCGCGCCACGGCGGCGGTGTTGATGGAGACTTTGTCGGCGCCGGCGAGCAGCAGCTTGCGGATATCCTCGACCGCGCGCACACCGCCGCCAACCGTCAGCGGCATGAAGCAGGCTTCCGCCGTTCGCGCGACGACGTCGAAAATCGTGTCGCGGTTCTCGTGGCTGGCGGTGATGTCGAGAAAGCAAAGCTCGTCCGCGCCGGCCTTGTCGTAAGCGATGGCGCTTTCGACGGGGTCGCCGGCGTCGCGCAGATCGACGAACTGGACGCCCTTGACGACGCGGCCGTCCTTGACGTCGAGACAGGGAATGACGCGGAGCTTAAGCATTAGAGCGGCCAATAAACTTGCGTAAGAGGAACAATTTGACGCGTTCGCGCATCGAAATTGGCGTAGTTGGTCAGGACTGCCTCGACGAGTTCCTCGAAGTCTAGCAGCGTCAATGGGATTTGAGAACGTTCGGCCTCGTAATAGGCCTCGCGCGTGAACCCGCCAGTACTGACGTACAAACCCTTTTCGTGAGCCTTGCGACCGCCAATGAAGCTACGCACCTCGGGGGCGCCCATCCTGTCGCGTGGGCGATGTTTAACCTCAACGACAATCCTCGGTTCTTGAAAACCAAAGCCATCTGGTGAGGCTATGATATCCTTGCCTCGATCTGAACCGGGCGGCGACACGATTGTTTTATAACCCATCGCCCTCAAAAGACCCGCAACAAGCTCCTGCAAATCCTGCCAGCTTAATCGAGCGATCCTGTCCTTGATCTTTTCGGAGGCTATCTCCTGAACTCTTGCCGGCGAAAAATCAAAACTCGCTACTTCAGGCTCCTCGCCCTGTTCGATTTCAATTATTTCAGGAGCGGTAAGTTCCAATTTTGTATCGGAAGGCGCCTTCCAAAGCTCGTCGGAGACCGCAGGCGAGACCGCGAAAATTGTAGTCAGCGCGCCAAGTGAAAAACGAGCCGCTTGTGAAACATCATCGCGCGAGGTTTCATGATCCCACTTAACGTCACGCTTATTCGTGAGACCATCCTCAATATCGGAGGTTTCGAAGCGATACTCTCCCGTAATTGTTCCACACAGGTAAGAGCGCGCTCTCGGATCATAAGTGACGACCCGGTCTCCAGTTGCGATTTCGCTAACGAACCTAAGAAGTTGGCCCGCTGCTACAGCAGCCGAGCCCACGGACAGATCCGGCCACATCGCCCTAACGTTCGCAATCATTTCCTCGCGCGTTGTTCCAGCGTTCAACGGGCCCAACGCTGACCATCCGATTGCAACGAAGTTGCCCTCTCGGAATGCTTCGAAGTAGCGGCCACCGCGCCCCGCCCGGATCATCCAGGTTCGGATCATCGTATTTCATCCCGCGCCGCGCGGATCAGCGCCAGCGCCGCCGCCGGGTCGATGCGGCCATCGTAAAGCGCGCGGCCAGCGATGGCGCCGGCGAGGCGCGCGCGCTCGGGCTTGAGGATTTCCCTGACGTCGTCGATGGAGGCGAGGCCGCCCGAGGCGATGACGGGGATGGAGATAGCTTCGGCGAGCTCCATCGTCGCCTCGAGGTTCAGGCCGGCGAGCACGCCGTCGCGGGCGATGTCGGTATAGATGATGGCCGCGACGCCGGCGTCCTCGAACCGCTTGCCGAGTTCGGCGGCCGACAGTTGCGACACCTGCGCCCAGCCCTCGACCGCGACGAAGCCTTGCCGCGCGTCGATGCCGACCGCCACGCGCCCGGGATAACGCCGCGCCGCCTCGCGCACGAGGCTGGGGTCGCGCACCGCCGCCGTGCCGATGATGACGCGGGTGACGCCGCGGGCGAGCCACTTGTCGATGGTCGCCATGTCGCGGATGCCGCCGCCGAGTTGCAAGGGAATCTTGCAGACATCGAGAATGCGGCTGACCGCGTCGGCGTTGACCGGCTTGCCGGCGAAGGCGCCGTCGAGATCCACGACATGCAGATATTCGAAGCCCTGATCAACGAAGGCCTTGGCCTGCGCGGCGGGGTCGTTGTTGAAAACGGTCGCCTGCGCCATGTCGCCGCGCACGAGACGCACGCAGCGGCCTTCCTTCAGGTCGATGGCGGGAAAAAGGATCACGGACGCCACCTCAGGAAATTGGCGATGAGGGCCAGACCGAGTTTCTGGCTTTTTTCGGGATGAAACTGCACGCCGACGATGGTGTCGCGGCCGACCATGGCGACGACGTCGCCGCCGTAGTCGGTGGTCGCGAGGATCGCGGCGGGATCGGTCGGGACGAGCTGGTAGGAATGCACGAAATAGGCGTGCAACCCCTTTTCGCCGACAGGTAAATTGTCGAGAATCGCGTGCGGCCGGCGCGCGGCGAGCGTGTTCCAGCCCATGTGCGGCACCTTGAGGCCGGGATCGTTCGGCGTCAGGGCCACCACGTCGCCGGCGATCCAGCCGAGGCCGGCGTGTTCGCCGTGCTCCAGGCCACGCGTCGCCAATAGCTGCATGCCGACGCAGATGCCCAGAAAGGGCCGACCGCGTTGCATGATCGCCTCGCGTAGCGCCGCGTCCATGCCGGTGATGGCGTCGAGGCCACGCTTGCAATCGGCGAAGGCGCCGACGCCGGGCAGCACGACACGATCGGCGTGGCGCACGATGTCGGGATCGCTGGTCAGCTTGATGTCGTCCGACAGGCCGGCGTCGGCCGCCGCGACCTCGAAGGCCTTGCGGGCGGAATGCAGGTTGCCCGAGCCGTAATCGATGATGGCGACCGTCACGTCAGTCTCCCAGATCGGAAAACAGGCCGCCGACCGGCGCGAAGGCCGGGCCCGCCGAGCCGGGCCGCGGGTCGCTCACCGAAGCCGTCACGAGACCGGCGCGGCGGAAGAAGGCGCGCTCGGCGTCGTCGAGGGTCTGGCCGCAGACCACGTCGGCGGGTCTGAAGCCGCGGCGGGCGAGGGCCGCGCGGCGCAGCTCATTGCCTTCAAGGCCGGTCAGGGTCGCGACCACCAGCCAGGCGCCGGCGATGAATGCGGGCGGGAGCCCGAACCAGAGGGTCGCCGCGACGATCGCGCCCATCGCCACGAGCCAGAGGGCGAGGGCCGCCCAGGCCCGCGTCCAGGCAAGCCAGAACGGGCCCAGCAGGAAGGCCGCGCGCGAAAAGGCCTCGGGCACGAAAACGGCTTCGCCGCCGCCGGTCGGTCGCGCCGCGCCGCGGCCAAGATGAACGGTATGGACTTGCATGTCGCTCAGCCGGACAGGCTGCCCTTGGTCGAGGGAATTTCGCCGGCGCGCCGGGGGTCGATGGCGACGCCCGCCCGCAAGGCGCGCGCCAGACCCTTGAAGCAGGATTCGGCGATGTGATGGTCGTTCTCGCCATACAGCGTTTCGACGTGCAGGGTGATTCCGGCGTTCATGGCGAAGGCCTGGAAGAACTCGCGCACGAGCTGGGTGTCGAACACGCCGATCTTGGGCGTGTGGAACGTGGTTCTGAACACGAGGAACGGCCGGCCGGAAATGTCGAGGGCGACGCGGGTCAGCGTCTCGTCCATCGGCAGATAGGCCTCGGCGTAGCGGGTGATGCCCTTGTAGTCGCCCAGCGCCATGCGCACGGCCTGCCCGAGCGCGATGCCGGTGTCCTCGACCGTGTGGTGCTGGTCGATGTGCAGGTCGCCGGTCGTGGCGATGGTCAGGTCGACGAGGCCGTGGCGGGCGACCTGATCGAGCATGTGATCTAGGAAACCGACGCCCGTCGAGATGTTCGACTGGCCGGTCCCGTCAAGGTTCAACTCGACGCGAACGTCGGTTTCCCTTGTCTTTCTGTTCACAACCGCAGTTCGCATGACTTCGCCCGCCGACAATGTGACGGACCTGTATCAAGTCCGCCCGGTCTTTTCCACTCCCGGCTCGGCATACTTGCAATGCACGCCCGCCGGCCATAGATCGCCAGAACCGGTTCTCGCCGTCGCGGCGCCCGGCAGGAGCGGGGCGTTGGCATGGATTGGCACGGAACGACAATCCTGATGGTGCGCAAGGGCGGCCGCGTCGTCATCGGCGGCGACGGTCAGGTCAGCCTCGGGCAAACGGTCGTCAAGGCCAACGCGCGCAAGGTGCGCCGCATCGGCGGTGGCAAGGTGATCGCCGGTTTCGCGGGCGCGACGGCGGACGCCTTCACCCTGTTCGAGCGGCTCGAGGCCAAGCTGGAGCAGTACCCCGACCAGCTGGCGCGCGCCTGCGTCGAACTCGCCAAGGACTGGCGCACGGACCGCTATCTGCGCCGGCTGGAGGCGATGATGCTGGTGGCCGACCGGCAGGCGGGCCTCGTGCTGACCGGCACGGGCGACGTGCTGGAGCCGCAGGCGAGCGAAGGCGGCAGCGCCATGGCGATCGGCTCGGGCGGCAATTTCGCGCTGTCGGCGGCGCGCGCCCTGCTGCCGATGGAGCTTTCCGCCGAGGAGATCGTCCGGCGCTCGATGGCGATCGCGGCCGACATCTGCGTCTATACGAATGGCAATCTCGTGGTCGAGACCATCGACGAAACCGCGTGAACCGCCGCGAGCCCTCGTGCGAGTGACAGCCAAATGACCAATTTTTCGCCGCGTGAAATCGTCTCCGAGCTCGATCGCTACATCGTCGGCCAGAAGGACGCCAAGCGCTCCGTCGCCATCGCCCTGCGCAACCGTTGGCGGCGCCTGCAACTCACCGGCCCCATGCGCGAGGAGGTTCTGCCCAAGAACATCCTGATGATCGGGCCGACCGGTTGCGGCAAGACGGAAATCTCGCGCCGGCTGGCCCGGCTCGCCAACGCGCCCTTTCTCAAGGTCGAGGCGACGCGTTTCACCGAGGTCGGTTATGTCGGCCGCGACGTCGAACAGATCATCCGAGACCTGATGGAGGTCTCGCTCGCGCTGGTGAAGGAAGACAAGCGCAAGGGCGTCGAGGCGCGCGCCGAACTCGCCGCCGAGGAGCGCCTGCTCGACGCGCTGGTGGGCGCGACCGCGTCGGCGGCGACGCGCGACAGTTTTCGCCGCAAGCTGCGCGCGGGCGAGCTCGAGGACAAGGAAGTCGAGATCGAGGTGGCGTCGACGGGGCCTTCGGGGCCGGCGTTCGAACTGCCCAACATGCCCGGCTCCGTGACGGCGATCTCGCTCGGCGATATTTTCGGCAAGGCGATGGGCAATCGCGGCAAGCCGCGCAAGATGCTGGTGTCGGAAGCGCGCGCGCCGCTGATCGCGGAGGAAAGCGAGAAGCTGCTCGATCAGGACAAGATCACGCGCGAGGCGATCGATCTGGTCGAGAACAACGGCATCGTCTTCCTCGACGAGATCGACAAGATATGCGCCAGCGAAAAGCGTGGCGGCGCGGATGTGTCGCGCGAGGGCGTGCAGCGCGACCTGCTGCCTTTGATCGAGGGCACGACGGTCTCCACCAAGCATGGAACGGTCAAGACCGACCATATCCTGTTCATCGCCTCGGGCGCGTTCCACGTCGCCAAGCCCTCGGACCTGTTGCCGGAATTGCAGGGCCGCCTGCCCATTCGCGTCGAGCTCGCCTCGCTCGGCGAGGAGGATTTCAGGCGCATCCTGACGGAAACCGAGGCCAGCCTCATCAAGCAATACACGGCGTTGATGCGCACGGAGGGCGTCGACCTCGGATTCAGCGAGAGCGCCATCGGCGCCATCGCGAAGATCGCCGCGCGCGTCAACGCCACCGTGGAGAATATCGGCGCGCGGCGCCTGCACACGATCCTCGAGCGCGTGCTCGACGACATCAGCTTCACCGCGCCGGATCGCTCCGGCGAGGCGATCGAGATCGACGCGGATTATGTCGAGAACCAGGTGGGCGAACTCGCCCGCGATGCCGATTTGAGCCGCTTTATCCTGTAGCCGCGGGCGTCAGGCCGGTTCGCGTTCGCCGCCGAACTCGCCGCGCAACCGTCCGATGAGGCGAAGCACGTCGCCGCCATTGTTCATGGCCGGCGGCGGCGGCGCCTCGGCCGTCTCCGTCGAGGCGCGTTTTTCCGAATTGGCGAATTTCATCCGCATGGGCGTCGGAATGGCCTCGCCGAAGGCGATCGCCTCGCGATCGGCGATGGAGGACAGGAATGAGACGATGCTCGCCGAGGATTCGGCCAGCGCCGAGCGGATGATCGCCTTGTCGGCCTCGTTGGGCAGGCGCATGGCGAACATGGTCGAGCATTGCGACAGCACGGTGGAGTCGAGCTCCGAGGGGCGTTGCGAAACCACGCCGAGGGACACGCCGTATTTGCGGCCTTCCTTGGCGATGCGGCCGATGGCCTGCCGGGTCGGGCCAAAGCCGAGCGAGCGGTCGTTGGGGATGTAGCGATGCGCCTCCTCGCAGACCACGGCGATCTCGTAGCCGCCGCCGCTCCACAGGGCGATGTCGAAGGCGAGCCGCGCCAGCACGGAAACGACCGAGTTGACGACCTCGTTGGGCAGGCCCGCGAGCTGCACGATGGTGACGGGCTTGCCGTCCATCGGAATGCGGAAGATGCGCGAGACGACGCGCGCCATGCTGTCCTCGACGAGCGCCTTGCCGAACATGAAGCGGAAGCGGGGATCGCGCGCCAGCGTCTCCAGCCGGTTCTTGAGCGCGCGCAGTTCCGTCACGGGATAGCGCTGGTCGAGCTTGCCCATCCACTCGTCGATGATCTTGATGGCGTCGGCCATTCGATAGGGCAGGGGTGTGTCCGCGCTGATATTGTTGGTGGATTCCGGACCAACGGGGCGGCGGATCGCGCCCAGCGCGCCGACCGCCGGTTGCGCGGTGGCGAAACGCGCCTTGGCTGACTTGATCAGGTCGAAGAAGGCGTCGATCTCGGTCGCCGAGGCGGTGCGGCCGGCGTAGACGATGTCGACCATTTCCTCGAACTTGAACATCCAGAACGGCAATTCGAGGTTGTCGCAATCATAAACCACGGACGTATCGGGGAAATGGCTGCTGTATTCATTGTGCGGATCGACGATGAGCACGCGCAGCTTTTCGCGGTTGGCGAGACATTTCTGGATCAGCATCGAGACCGCCGTCGTCTTGCCGACGCCGGTCGAGCCGATGACGGCGAAATGGCGGCTGACGAGTTCGCGCACGCTGACGACGGCGGGAATGCTGGCGTCCTGCGACAGGCGGCCGATCTCGATGCCTTCCGTGCCGCTGAAGGCGTAGATGGCCGCCAGATCGCTGGCGCGGATGCGATGGGCGACGGCGCCGAGGCGCGGGTAGGACTGGATGCCGCGAAAGAACCGCGGCTTGCCCTGCTCGTCGTCGACGATGGCGCCAGTCAGTTCGATCTTCACATGGGCGATATTGCTTTCGGCCTCGCGCCAGAGATTGTCGGCGGCCGTCAACTCGCAAACCACGCCCACGAGGCGGGTCTTTTCATGCACGACCGTGATGAGATGGCCGACGGACCAGTATTCGCCCGCGCCATCCGAGCTGACCTCGCTGGCGATCAGTCCATGCATGCCGTTGAGCGACACGAGATGGCCAAGAATGGGCGCGCGCCCGGCGTCCCGCCGCTCATGCAGATGCTGGATCGTGTCGTTCGCCCGCGCCTGCTCGACCAGCATTTCTAGCCTCCCGGCTGTCCGGCGCGACCGGCGCCGAAAAAGTGTTCAATCATCAAACTAGGCGATTTGTGTAAATTCTTCCCTTCCGCGCCGGCCTCCGCCGGCCCTTGCGCCGCGCGGGCGCGATTGACATAACGACGCCCGAACAATTCCAAGGATGACGCCATGACGACCTTCCCCGAGCGCGTGTTCTCCGGGGTTCAGCCGACCGGGAACCTCCACCTCGGCAATTATCTGGGCGCGATCAAGAAATTCGTCGCGCTGCAGGAAACCCACGAGTGCGTCTATTGCGTCGTCGACCTGCACGCGATCACCGTGCCGCAGGATCCCGCCGAACTGAAATCGACCATCCGCGAGGTCACGGCGGCCTTCATCGCGGCGGGCATCGACCCGAAAAAGCACATTGTTTTCAACCAGAGTCAGGTGCCCGAACACGCCGAGCTCGCCTGGGTGTTCAACTGCGTGGCCCGCATGGGCTGGCTGAATCGCATGACCCAGTTCAAGGACAAGGCCGGCAAGAACACCGAGAATGTCTCGGTGGGCCTGTTCGCCTATCCGACGCTGATGGCGGCGGACATTCTGGTCTATCGCGCCACCCACGTGCCGGTGGGCGAGGACCAGAAGCAGCATCTGGAGCTGTCGCGCGACATCGCCCAGAAGTTCAACAACGATTACGCCGCCTCGATCGCCGCCCACGGCCATGGCGACGCCTTCTTCCCGTTGCCCGAGCCGCTGATCCAGGGGCCGGCGACGCGCGTGATGAGCCTTCGCGACGGCACGAAGAAAATGTCGAAGTCCGACGCCTCGGATTACTCGCGCCTGAACCTCAGCGACGATCGCGACACCATCGCCCAGAAGATCCGCAAGGCGAAGACCGACCCGGAGCCCTTGCCATCCGAGGCCGATGGCTTGAAGGGCCGGCCCGAGGCCGACAATCTCGTGGGCATCTACGCCGCGCTCAGCGGCGACAGCCGCGCGGAGGTGCTGCAACGCTTCGGCGGCCAGAATTTCTCGGCCTTCAAGTCGGCGCTGGTTGATGTCGCCGTCGCCAGTCTCGAACCCGTTGGCTCCGAGATGAAGCGCCTTCTGGGCGATGTCGCCCATCTCGACGCTGTGCTCAACGACGGCGCCCGCCGCGCCCGCGTGCTGGCGGCCGAAACGATGACCGCCGTGAAGGACATCCTCGGTTTCGTGCGCTAGGCCGCGCGCCGTTCGCGCGTGCCGTCATCATTCGAGGAGCGCCGCGGCGTGAAAATTCCGGCCTTGCCCTTCACCGTCACCAATTGGGCGGAGGTTCCGCCCACCGAGCATCCCGGCGAAAAGGGCATGGCCCTGTGGCGGACGTTCGACATCGGCGATCTCAGGGTGCGCCATGTCGAATACAGTCCCGGCTATCTCGCCGACCACTGGTGCGACCGGGGCCATGTTCTCTACGTGCTCGAAGGCGAGATCGAGAGCGAGCTCAGGGATGGCCGCCGCTTCGTGCTGTCGGCTGGCATGAGCTATCAGGTGTCGGATTTCGGCGACGCCGCGCATCGCTCCTATGC
Organism: uncultured Hyphomicrobiales bacterium; assembly: GCA_903861645.1. Classification (GTDB taxonomy): domain Bacteria; phylum Pseudomonadota; class Alphaproteobacteria; order Rhizobiales; family Beijerinckiaceae; genus Terripilifer. Next base: position 44,386 of record CAIOVE010000082.1, on the reverse strand, counting down.
GCCGAGGGGCGCGAAGCTTTTCATCGTCGATTGAGATTCGCCGGGGGCTGTATTCGCCTCCAACCGCGCACGCTCCAGCGCCCTTTCCATGATGAATTTGCCCCCTCGCCGCGCGGGGGTGTAGATTGTCGCTTCATCGCGCCGGCCTTGAACCGGTCGCCGAGGAGCCAGCCATGTTCATCCAGTCCGAAGCCACGCCCAACCCCGCCACCCTCAAGTTCCTGCCCGGCCAGACCGTGCTGCCCAACGGCGCGCTCGACCTGAAGGACAGCGCCGCCGCCGACCGGTCGCCGCTGGCCAGCGCGCTGTTCGCCATTCCCGGCGTCGCCGGCGTGTTCCTTGGCCCCGATTTCATTTCCGTCACCAAGTCCGACGGCGAATGGCAGACGCTGAAGCCGCAGGTGCTCGGCGCCATTCTCGAACATTATTCCTCGGGCGCGCCGATCCTGCGCGCCGACGCCGAGCCCGTCGCCGCCGACGCGGAATTCTTCGATCCGAAGGACGCCGAAACCGTCGAGACGATCAAGGAATTGCTCGAAAGCCGCGTACGGCCCGCCGTCGCCGGCGATGGCGGCGACATCACCTTCCGCGGGTTTCGCGATGGCGTCGTCTTTTTGGAGATGAAGGGGTCGTGCTCCGGCTGCCCGTCGTCGACGGCCACCCTCAAGAACGGCGTGCAGAACCTGCTGCGGCATTTCGTGCCGGAAGTGGCTTCCGTCGAGCAGATCTAGCTTGCGCGCGTCGGGACGGGGCTGATGCGGATACTCGCCATCGACGCCGCCCTGCCGGCTGTATCGGCCTGCGTGCTCGATTCATCCGAACGGACGCCGCTGGCGAGCGAAACGCTCGCGATGGCGCGCGGCCACGCCGAGGCGCTGATGCCGCTGATCGAGCGCGTGGTGGGCGCGACGGATGGCGGCTTCGCCGCGCTTGATCGGATCGCCGTCACGGTCGGGCCGGGCTCGTTCACCGGCATTCGCGTGGGCCTGTCGGCGGCGCGGGCCATCGGGCTGGCGCTCGGCAAGCCCGTGGTGGGCGTGTCCACGCTCAACGCCTTCGCCGCGCCGCTCATTCTGGCGCGCGACGATCGCCGTATCCTGGCCTGCGTCGACGCGCGGCACGGGCAGTCATACGCGCAGCTCTTCGGCTCCAACGGGCAGGCGCTGGGGTCCGCCGCCGTTCTGCGCCACGCCGACGCGGTCGCCCTGATGGGCGGCGTCGCCTGCCGGGTCACCGGCACGGGCGCGCCGGCCGTGCTGGAAGCGGCGCTGGCGCGCGGCGTCAGGGCCGAGGCGGCGGGCGACCTTGTCGCGCCGCCCATCGCCTTCGTCGCCATGCTCGGTTGCCTGATGGAGCCGGGCGACGGGCGACCGCGTCCCCTGTATCTCAAGGCCGTCGACGCGACGCCCATGTCCGGCGACCGGTCGCCGGCGACGGTCTGACCATGTGGCCGTTCGCCAGCTTTCCGCGTCGCGCGAAACCGGTGGAGATCGTGCCGCTCCGGGCCGACGCCCTCGCGAAGTGTGTTGGTCTTCACGCGGAGGCCTTTCACCGCGGGTGGGATGAGAGCGAGTTTCGCGCCCTGCTGGCCGATCCCACGGTCATTTCGGCGGCGGCGGTCGATGGGCGGTCGGGCCGGTTGCTCGGCTTCGTGCTGACCCGCCGCGCCCTCGACGAGGCGGAAATCCTGACCATCGTGGTCGATCGCGCCGCGCGCGGGGCGGGGGTGGGCGGCAAGCTTCTGGCCGACCACATGGCCCGGCTCAAGGCGGGCGGCGTTCGGGCGCTGTTCCTCGAGGTCGACGCCGGCAACAAGGCTGCGCTGGCGCTCTACGCCCGCGCCGGCTTCGTGAAGGTGGGCGAGCGCAAGGGCTATTACGCCACCGGGGCCGGGCCCGCCGCCACGGCCCTGATCCTGCGCGCCGACCTTTGAGTTTCCAAGGCGGGCGCTTTGCGATAGGACGCCCGCCCATGAGCAACCCGCCGCCCGCCCGCAAGGTTTTCGTCAAGTCCTTCGGCTGCCAGATGAACGTCCATGACGCCGAGCGCATGAAGGACGTGCTCGCCGGCGAGGGTTACGCGGACACGTCCGCGATCGAGGACGCCGATCTCGTCATTCTCAATACTTGCCATATCCGCGAGCGCGCCACCGAGAAGGTGTTCTCGGAACTGGGCAAGGTGCGCGAGGTCAAGGAAGCGCGCGCGGCGCGGGGCGTCGCCACGCGCATCGCCGTCGCCGGTTGCGTCGCGCAGGCCGAGGGCGGCGAAATCCTGCGCCGCCAGTCGGCGGTCGATCTCGTCGTCGGGCCGCAGAGCTACCATCGCCTGCCCGACCTGCTGCGCCGCTCCGACAACGGCGCGCGCGTCGTCGATACGGAGTTCCCGCCCGAGGACAAGTTCGACCACATGGCCGCGCCGGCGCCCGACGCCATCCGCGCGCGTGGCGTCAGCGCCTTCGTGACGATTCAGGAAGGTTGCGACAAGTTCTGCGCCTTCTGCGTGGTGCCATTCACCCGCGGCGCGGAGGTGTCGCGCCCGGTCGCGCGCGTTCTCGACGATGTCAAAAGGCTGGTTGACGCGGGGGTCGCCGAGGTCAGCCTGCTCGGCCAGAACGTCAACGCCTATCACGGCCTCGACGAGCGCGGCGCGAGCGTTGGCCTGCGCGGCCTTGTGGAGCGACTGGCGACGCTCGCCGGTCTTGAGCGCATCCGCTACACGACCAGCCATCCGAACGATTTCGACGATGACCTGATCGCGGCCCACGCCGAGATCGACAAGCTCATGCCCTTCGTGCACCTGCCGGTGCAATCGGGGTCGGATCGCATCCTCAAGGCGATGAACCGCAAGCATACGGCCGCCCAATATTTCGCCATCATCGAGCGCCTGCGCGCGGCGCGGCCGGATATCGCGCTGTCGTCGGATTTCATCGTGGGCTTTCCCGGCGAGACCGAGGCCGATTTCGGGGCGACCCTCGACCTCATCCGGCGGACCGGGATGGCGAGCGCCTTTTCGTTCAAATATTCGCCGCGGCCGGGCACGAAAGCCGCCGAACTCGTGGAGCAGGTTCCCGAGGCCGTCAAAAGCGAGCGCCTCGCCCGCCTGCAACGGCTGGAGGAGGACCAGCGCCGGGCCTTCAATCAGGCGACCGTCGGGCGGGTCGTGGGCGTGCTGTTCGAGAAGCAGGGCCGCCACCCCGGCCAGATCGGCGGCAAATCGCCTTACATGCAGGCGGTGCATGTGGATGGGCCGCTCAATCTCGTGGGCCGGGTGGCGCCCGTCAAAATCCTGTCGTTGAAAACCAATTCCCTCGCTGGCGAACTGGCTTGATGTGCTATGATTCGCCTGCGTCGCTTGAGCGGCGCCGTTCCGTAGCCCGATAATTGCGTGAGGTTTCCCGACACGCGCGCGAGCGCCCTTGATGGAGGTGATGCATTGAGCCGAGCCGACACCCGGACCCTTCCCGCCGCGCCCGCGCGGAGCAGCAGTACCGAACTCAAGCTCGCCTTCGATGACAACCGCCTCGCCTCGCTCGTTTTCGGCCAGTACGACCAGAACATCGCGCGCATCGAAAGCCGGCTGGGCGTGCTCGCCAACGCCAGCGGCAATCACGTCATCATCAAGGGAACGCCGGACGCCTGCGGGCAGGCGCGGCGCGTGCTCGAAAGCCTCTATGAGCGCGTGCGCCTCGGTCAGGCGATCACGCTTGGCGACATCGACGGCGCCATCGCCGAAATCGCCTTGCAGGGATCGCTCTTTCCCGGCGAGGCGGAAGGCGCCCGGACGATGTTCGAGCAGATCGCCACGCGCAAGCGCGGCGGCGTGCGCGCCCGCAACGCGGCGCAGGACAATTATCTCAAGCTGCTCAAGCGCAACGAACTCGTCTTCGCCGAAGGGCCCGCGGGCACCGGCAAGACATGGCTCGCGGTCGGCAAGGCGGTGAGCCTGCTGGAGCAGGGCGTCGTCGAGCGGCTGATCCTGTCGCGTCCCGCCGTCGAGGCGGGCGAGCGGCTTGGCTTCCTGCCCGGCGACATGCGCGAGAAGGTCGATCCTTATCTGCGGCCCGTCTATGACGCGCTGTATGACTTCATGGACGGGCGCTCGGTCGAGCGCGGCATGCAGACCGGCATGATCGAGGTCGCGCCGCTCGCGTTCATGCGCGGACGCACGCTGACCAACGCCTGCGTGCTGCTCGACGAGGCGCAGAACACGACCTCGATGCAGATGAAGATGTTTCTGACCCGCCTTGGCGAGGGCTCGCGGATGATCGTCACCGGCGATCCCTCGCAGACCGATCTTCCCGCCGGGCAGAAATCGGGTCTGGCGGAAGCGGTGTCGTTGCTCTCCACGGTCGAGGGCGTCGGCCACGTGCGCTTCTCGGGCGCGGACGTGGTGCGCCATGATCTGGTGCGCCGCATCGTCGCCGCCTACGAGGGCACGGACTCGAGGCGACCCGGCTGATTCATGGCCCCTGTTATTGACATCATGATTGAGGCCGGGGGCTGGGACGCCCTCGGCGATATCGAGGCGCTGACCCGCCGCGCCGTCGAGACCTGCGTCGACATGGCCGACGCCGAGGTCGACGAGGACGAGGAACTGAGCCTTCTCCTGTGCGACGACGCGCGCATCCAGGAGTTGAACCGGACGTTCAGGGGCCTCGACAAGCCGACCAACGTGCTGTCGTTTCCCGCGCCCGAACAGGCGGGTTCGCTGGCGCTTGGCGACATCGCCATCGCCTATGAGACCGTGGCGCGCGAGGCCGCCGAAGAAGGCAAGTCGCTCGCCGATCATTATAGCCACATGGTCGTGCATGGCCTCCTGCACATTCTGGGCTATGATCACGAGATGGACGACGAGGCCGAGATCATGGAGACGCTGGAGCGCGCGATTCTGGGGCGCATGGGGATCGCCGATCCCTACGCGTCGGCGGGTGGAGACCCCGCCACGCCATGAGCGCGCCGGAGCAAGGATCTTCCAGCGCCGCCGCCGGGCGGCCCGAGCGCGCGGGCCTGTTCGACCGGCTGCGCTCGATGTTCGGCTTCGATGGGCCCTCGGCCCGCGAGGATGTCGAGGAAGCCATCGAGGAAGCCTCGCGCGACGGCGGTTTCAGCGAGAAGGAAACGCTGATCCTCAAGAACGTCCTGTCGCTGCATGAATTGCGCGTCGAGGATGTTCTGGTGCCGCGCGCCGACATCGTCGCCGTGGAACTGAATCAGCCGTTGACGGAAGTGCTGTCGGTGTTCCGCGCGGCGAGCCATTCGCGCCTGCCGGTTTACGCGGGCACGCTCGACGATCCCCGCGGCATGGTGCACATCCTCGACTTCGTCGATTACATCGCGCGCTCGGCCGAAACGCGCAAACCCCGCGCGCGGCCCGCCGCCGGCGCCGATCCGTCGACCGCGCCCGATATTGGCCGCATCGCCAGCCAGAACGGGCTCGATCTGTCGGTGCCGCTGGGCGAGGCCAATATCCTGCGCCCCGTGCTGTTCGCGCCGCCGTCGATGCCGGCGCTCGACCTGCTCGTGAAAATGCAGGCGACGCGCACGCACATGGCGCTGGTGATCGACGAATACGGCGGCACCGATGGCCTCGTCTCCATCGAGGACATCATGGAGATGATCGTCGGCGACATCGAGGACGAGCACGACGACGAGGAATCGCCCAAGATCGAAACCGCCGCCGACGGCTCCTTCGCGATGAGCGCGCGCGCCCCGCTCGACAAGGTTTCCGAGCTCGTTGGCGACGGACTTGCGGGCGACGTCGATCTCGAGGACGTCGACACGATCGGCGGCGTCGTGATCGCGGTGGCCGGGCGCGTGCCCTCGCGTGGCGAGATCATTCGCCTGTCAAGCACGGTCGAGGCCGAGATCATCGACGCCGATCCGCGCAAGCTCAAGCGTCTGAAGCTGCGTCTGACGCCGCCGCGCGACGTCGACGGCTGACGCGATTTGAGGTCGCCGGGGCGTGTCCGGCGGACGGTTCCCCTGTATGGTCCGAGTGCGCCGAATCAGCGGGAAACGGAATCGACTCTTGACCTTCACAGCCTTTCGCAAGGTCGCCGATCACGTCATCCTGTCGTCTGGCTGGACCCGGCGCGCCATCGCATTTATCGCCGGCGCGACCGGCGCGCTCGCCATGGCGCCCGTCGATTTCTTCCCCGCGATGATCATTCCCATGACGGTCGCCGTCTGGCTGATCGACGGCGCGACGGCGGACAAGCCGGGCGGTCGCGTCTGGCTCGCCGAAGCGCGGGCGGCGGCGGGGATCGGCTGGTGGCTCGGCTTTGGCTATTTCGTCGCCGGCCTTTGGTGGCTCGGCGCGGCGATGCTGGTCGAGGCCGACGAATTCGCCTGGGCGCTGCCGCTGGCGGTGCTGGGCCTGCCGGCGGTGCTCGGTCTGTTCACGGGGCTCGGATTCGCGCTGGCGCGCGTCCTTTGGAGCCCGGGCGGCGCGCGCGTGCTGGCGCTGGCGGCGGGACTTGGCGCGAGCGAATGGCTGCGCGGTCACGTGGCGACGGGCTTTCCGTGGAACGAGTTCGGCATGGCGCTCGGCGGCAATCTCGTGCTGGCGCAGTCGGCCTCGGTGATCGGGCTCTATGGCCTGAACGTCGTCGTCGTCGCCCTTTTCGCCACGCCCGCGCTGCTCAACGACGAGCGCGCGGGGCGCCGTTCGTGGCTTTCCGGCGGGCCGTTTGTCGCCGTCGTCGCGCTGGGCGCGCTGGCGGCCTTCGGCGGCTGGCGTCTGGCGAGCGGCCATGTTGGCGACGTGGTTGGCGTCCGCCTGCGGATCATGCAGCCCAATCTGGCGCAGGATCGGTCGTTCAGGCCGGAGAACAAGAACGCGATTCTCGATCGCTACCTGTCGATTTCAGATCGCGCTACCTCGCCGCAAACGACGGGCGTGGCGGATGTCACCCACCTGATCTGGCCGGAATCCGCCTTTCCCTTCATCCTCACGCGCGACGGCGCCGCGATGGAGCGATTGAGTTCGTTTCTCGGCCCGCGGTCGGTGCTGATCACCGGCGCGGCGCGCGAGGAAAGCCAGCCGCGCGGGGCGCGGCGCGTGTTCTACAATTCCGTGCAGGCGCTCGACCGCGAGCACGGGCTGCTGGCGACCTACGACAAGGCGCATCTCGTGCCGTTCGGCGAATACCTGCCATTCGGCGGCTTGCTGGAAAAGCTGGGCCTCCGGCAATTCGTGCATATTCCCGGCGGATTCGACGCGGGTCTGTCGCGCAAGCCGATGCGCCTGCCTGGCTTGCCCGCCCTGTCCGTGCTGGTCTGCTACGAGGCGGTCTTTCCGGGCGAGGTGACGCCCGAGGGCTCGATCGCCGAACGGCCCGGCGCGCTGCTCAATGTGTCGAACGACGCGTGGTTTGGCATGACCGCTGGTCCCTATCAGCATTTCTCCCAGTCGCGGCTGCGCGCGATCGAGGAGGGCCTGCCGCTGGTGCGCGCCGCCAACACCGGCATTTCCGCCATTGTCGACCCTTATGGTCGCGTGACCGGCGCCCTGCCGCTGGGCGTCGAGGGGGTGCTCGACGGCGCCCTGCCGGAAGCCATCGCGGCGACGCCGTTCGCCCGGCGGCCTTTCGCGGGCCCGCTCGCGCTAATGCTTCTGGCGGTTCTTGGCGCGTTGTGGGCCCGCCGTCGAGCCGGTCGAGCGGCGACCTGAGCGCCCGTCGAAATATTGCACCCGCCGGGAATCTCACCTAATACGTGCGTTGACGAGGTGAGCTGGCGTTTCTTTCGCGGTGTCCGGTTTTCAGGGCGTCGCGCTGGTTTCATCCGGGGAAGGCGCGACGTGATCAAGAAGATTCCCAATCCGATCGACAAGCATGTCGGCGGTCGGGTCCGCATGAAGCGGATTCTGCTGGGCATGAGTCAGGAAAAACTCGGGGAAGCGCTCGGCCTCACCTTCCAGCAGGTTCAGAAGTACGAAAAGGGCGCCAACCGCATCGGCGCCAGCCGCCTTCAGGAAATCGCCAAGATCCTGCAGGCGCCGCCGTCGTTCTTCTTCGAGGGCGCGCCGCAGCAGGGCGAGCCGGATGTGTCGCACGAGGGTTTCGCCGAGGCGCCCGCCGGCCAGTACGTGGTCGACTTCATCTCGTCGGTCGAGGGCCTGCAACTCAATCGGGCCTTCGCCAGCATCAAGGATCCCAAGGTGCGCAAGCGCATCGTCGATCTGGTGGCGGCGATCGCCGGCGCCGAGGGCGTCGAGGAGTCCGCCAATTAAGGCGCGCTTCGCGAAGTAACGCGGGTGGGCAATTATTGGCGGCCGCCCAGTTGATGGGAAAATAAACATGGGTTTTGGCCCATATCGTTCGATCTATAGAACGATATAGCCAAAAATGCTTGACCTAACGAACGCGGTCTGTAATACGGCCCGACGCGGCCTCGGGCCGCGCGAGCGATTGACGAGCCAAGGGCTGGCGGCGTCGCGTTGCATTTGTGGAGCCCTGCTGGAGGCGAAGGCGTGGCGCGTAAATCCTATCTCTTCACGAGCGAATCGGTTTCCGAGGGTCATCCCGACAAGGTCAGCGACCGCATCTCCGACGAAATCGTCGATCTGTTCTTCCGCGAAGGCGCGAACGCCGGCATCGATCCGTATCAGATCCGCGTGGCCTGCGAGACGCTCTGCACGACCAATCGCGTCGTGATCGCCGGCGAAGTCCGCGGCCCGAAGATCGCCGAGGACACGATCGTCGCCACCGCCCGCAAGGCGATCCGCGACATCGGCTACGAGCAGGACGGCTTCCACCACGAGCACGCCAAGATCGAGGTGCTGCTGCACGCCCAGTCCGCCGATATCGCGCAGGGCGTCGATTCGGCCGGCAACAAGGACGAGGGCGCGGGCGATCAGGGCATCATGTTCGGTTACGCCTGCCGCGAGACCCCCTCGCTCATGCCGGCGCCGCTGTATTATTCGCACAAGATCCTGCAGCTGATTTCCGAGGCCCGTCACGCGGGCAAGGAAAAGGCGCTCGGCCCCGACGCCAAGAGCCAGGTCACCGTGCGCTACGAGAACGGCAAGCCGGTCGGCGTGACGCAGATCGTCGTGTCGCATCAGCACGTGATCGAGGACATGACCTCGGCGCAGATCCGCGCGGCGGTCGAGCCCTACGTCCGCAAGGCCCTGCCGGTCGAGTGGATCAGCAATGACACGGTCTGGCACATCAATCCGACCGGCAAGTTCTACATCGGCGGTCCCGACGGCGACACCGGCCTCACCGGCCGCAAGATCATCGTCGACACCTACGGCGGCGCGGCGCCCCACGGCGGCGGCGCCTTCTCGGGCAAGGATCCGACCAAGGTTGACCGCTCGGCGGCCTACGCGGCGCGCTATCTCGCCAAGAACGTCGTCGCGGCGGGTCTGGCCGACAAGTGCTGCATCCAGCTCGCCTACGCCATCGGCGTGGCCCAGCCGCTGTCGATCTACGCCGACCTCTACGACACCGGCAAGGTGGACGGCGAGAAGCTCGAGAAGGTGCTGGGCGAGATCATGAGCCTGTCGCCGCGCGGCATCCGCGAGCACCTCAATCTCAACAACCCCATCTACGCGCGCACCTCGGCCTTCGGTCACTTCGGCCGCGAGCCCGACGCGACGGGCGGCTTCACATGGGAAAAGACCGATCTGGTCGACAAGCTGAAGGCCGCTTTCTGATCTGGCTTTCGCTGGTCAGTCCCGATAATCGTCAAACGCGCCGGCCTCGCCGGCGCGTTTTTCATTGAGGACATCATGGCGCGCGGATCGTCCGCCCTTCACAAGAAACCCGCCAGTCAGCAGTTGCACGGGCGCCAGCGCGGCAAGAAGCTGCGCGCGGTTCAATCCGGCCTGATCAAGGATCTGTTGCCGCGTCTGGCGCTGCCGGCGGGAACCGACGCGATCGATCCCGCGAGCCTGTTCGACTTCGCGCCGGCGAGCTTCGTGATGGAGATCGGCTTTGGCGGCGGCGAACATCTCGCCGACGAGGCAAGCGCCCATCCGGACACCGGCTATATCGGCTGCGAGCCCTTCGTGAACGGCGTCGCCAAGCTGCTGGCGCGGATCGAAACGGATGGGCTGCGCAATATCAGCGTGCACAACGGCAACGCGCTCAACGCGCTGTCGCGCCTGCCCGATTCTTCGTTGGCGCGGATCGATCTGCTCTATCCCGACCCCTGGCCGAAATGGCGGCATCGCAAGCGGCGCTTCGTGTCGATGGAATCGCTGGCCGCGATGGCGCGCGTCATTAAGCCGGGCGGGGCCTTGCATTTCGCCACGGACATCGACGATTACGCGGGCTGGATGCTGGCGCGCGCGCGCCTCGTTCCCAAATTTCGCTGGCGGGCGGAAAAATCGGCTGACTGGCTGACGCCTTGGGCGGGCTGGCGCTCGACCCGTTACGAGGAGAAGGCGCGCCGCGAGGGCCGCACGAGCGTTTATCTGACGTTCGAGCGGCTGTAGCGTTCCGCGCCTGTCTGGATTGACCCGCGGTCAATCCGGAATTTTTGGCGCATCGGCGCCGGGGCGCGTCGCGCGCGCCGGGGTCGTCGGCATGGGCATGGGCTTGCGGCCCATGATCCTACTTTTTCGTCATGCCCAGCAGTTTGGCGATGGACGCGACCTGATCGACCTGACGACGCACGGATTCCTCCAGCGCCTCGGGGCCGCCGGGCGCGGGCGCCTGACCGCTGAGCGCGAGGCGTTCCAGAATGATCTTGTCGGCCATGACGGCGACGACGTCGGCGCCAATCTTCTTGCGGACATCCATGGACATTTTCGACGGACCGAACAGGCCGGAGAGGCCGTCGAGTTCAAAGGATGGCACGCCCGATTCGCGGGCGGTGGGAATGTTCGGCAAGGTATCGACGCGCGCCTGCGCGCCGACCGCCAGCACCTTCGCCGTGCCCGCCGTCGCGACCGGACGCACGACGGCGTAGGACGTGTACATGATGTTGATGCGGCCCTCGACGAGATCGGGCACGGCCTGCACGACATCCTTGTAAGGCACCTTCTGGATGTCGAGGCCCTCGGCCTTCACGAAGCCGTCGAAGACGAGTTCCGAAATACCCTGCGGCACGGCGGCGTTGAGCTTGCCGGGCTGCGCCCTGGCGAGCGCGATGACGTCCTTGAGCGACCCGATGTTCGTCTTCGTGGTCGCCGTCACCGCCATGATCGTATTGGCGACGCGCGCCAGCGGCGCGAGGTCGCGCTGGAAATCATAGGGCAGCTTTTCGATCTGGTAGGGATGCACCGTGTAGGAGCCGGTGCCGCAATAGAGCAGCACGTGGTCGTCGTTGGCGTTGAGAAACGCCGTCATGGCGATGATGCCGTCGCCGCCGGGCCTGTTGTCGACGACGACGGGCTGGCCCCATTTTTCCGCGAGGCGATCGGTCAGCAGGCGCGCGCCGACGTCGACGCCCGAACCGGGGCCGAAGGGAATGATCCAGCGCACGGGCCGCGTCGGCCATGCCGCCGTCTGCGCCCGCGCGCCCGCGCCCGTCAGCAAGGCGCCGCCCGTCATGGCGATCGCCGCGCGCCGATTGAATTTCCGCATGTCCTGCTTCCCCCAAGAATGTTTTCGTTGATGGCGGCTTGTCATTCCGGCTCGATGGCGAGCTCGGACGTCACGCGGCGCCAGTATTTCAACTGTCCGTCCAGAAAGGCGGCCGCCTTGGCGGGCGGGCCGATGCCGGCGGGGTCGTAGTCATAGCCCAGCGTCGGCCCCATGGCGACGACCTGCGGGTCGCGCATCGCCTTGTCGAGAACCTCGTTCAGTTTCGCGATGATCTCGGCCGGCGTGCCCTTCGGCGCCATGACGATGAACCAGCCGCTGAAATCGAAGTTGGGCAACAGTTCCGACACCGCGGGTATGTCGGGCTTGCCATTCATGCGCTTGGTCGAGGCGACGGCCAGTGGCCGCAGCACGCCCTCGCGCACGGCGCCTTCCGTGATCGCCACGGGAAAGACGCCGATCTGGATGCGCCCGGCCATGACGTCCTGCACGCCATTCATGATGTTGGGGTAGGTGACGAGAACGAATTTCGTTTCGGCCCGATGGTTGAACGCCTGCGCCGTGACGCCCGCCAGATTGCGCGGACCATCGATGGCGAAGGACAGGGCGCCCGGCGCCTTGCGATCGAGCGCGATGAGTTCCGCCATGTTGTGGGCCGGCACGTCCCTGTGCACGAGCAGATACTGATGCGTTCGGTTGAGCAGGGCGATCGGCTCGAAATCCTTCACCGGGTCATAGGGCAGGTTCTTCAGCATGAAGGGATTGGCGGCGAGCGCGGCCGAGGTGGCGAAAAACAGCCGGTAGCCGTCGGGCGCGGCGCGGGCGACGTTCATCGCGCCGATCACGTTGCCGGCGCCGGGCTTGTCCTCGACGATGACGGGCTGGCCGAGCAGGGGCTCCATGCGGCTCGCCAGCAGGCGCGCCAGCACGTCGGGGCTGGAGCCGGCGCCATTGGAGACCACCATGGTGATCGGACGCGTCGGCCAGGCCGGGGTCTGGGCGCGCGCAGCGCCTTGCGACGCGATCAGCCCCAACGCGACGATCAGTGAAAGCGCGCCCCACGGCGCGCGCCATAGCGCCATTTCGATTCCTCCCGATGTTTTTTGAACGGCGCGTTGATCGCGCCGCTAGAAACGTTCGAGCAACCAGCCCTTGCCGAAGACCTTGTCCTCGACGCCGCGGGCGCGCAAGGCGTGCCAGATCGTCGCGACGTTGATCGGGATCACCGGCTTGCCGAGCTTCTTTTCCAGAGTCGGGAAAATATCGAGCGTCGACAGGTTCGTTCCGGCCTGCACGATGGCGTCGACATCGTCGCCCTCGAGCTGGTTGAGCACGACGTCGATGACCTCTTGCGGCGGCGTGTGGGCGATGGAGGTCGCCGTGTCGCATTTGAGGCCGACGACATTGGTGACCTCGTAGCCGGATTCCTCGAGGAAGCGCCGCACCTGAATGTCGCCAACCGGCTGGTAGGGGGTGAGGGCCGCCACGCGCTTGACGCCAAAGGAGTCGAGCGCCGCGCGCAGGGCCGCCGCGCCGCTGGTCAGGCCCATGGAGGGGCCGATGGAATCGCGCAGGCGCGCCTCGAATTCGACATTGCCCTCAAGACCGCCCCAGAAGGTTTCCGCCGACATGCCCATCATGATGTAATCGGGCTCGCAGGTCATGATGTCGCGCATGGCGTCGGGGATCGTCTTGCGGATCGCGTCGATGAAGGCGAGGAACATATCGTCGCTCGACAAATCCGGCTGCTCGACGAAGAAGCGCGCGAAATGCCATGTGACGCCGGCGGGAATGATGCGCTGGCAATCATATTCGACGCCGATGTTCGTCGAGGGGATGATCACGCCGATACGGCCGCGCGCGCCGATCCAGGGAGCCTGCGCCTTGAGCTGCTTTTTCGCTTCGGTCATGATCGTCTCCTGCTGTTTGAATGGTCGGCGATTTTTGCCATCCTCGCAAGTCCCGGCTATGGTTCCTTGACGTTGCGCAATCACTGAAACGGGCGAATGAATGGATCAGGTTCTGATCGTTGGCGGCGGCCCCGTCGGGTTCACCGTGGCGCTGATACTGGCGAAGCGCGGCATTCCCTTCACGCTGCTCGAGGGCGGCGACAAGATTTTCGACGATCCGCGGGCGGGCACCATTCATCCGCCGACGCTGGAGATGTTCGCGACCATCGGCGTCGTCGACACGATGCTGGAGCGCGGCATCACCGTGCCGAACTATCAATATCGCGATCGCAAGACCGGCGTGGTCGCCGATTTCGATCTGGGCGCCATCGCCGCCGACACGCCCTATCCCTTCCGCCTGATGCTTGAGCAACACAATCTCTGTTACATCCTGCGCGACATGCTGAAGGATCTTGGGCAGCACGAAGCGCTGATGGAGCATCGCGTGGTCGCGGTGGAGCAGGACGCCGCGGGCGTGACGGCCCACGTCGAATCGCCCGCCGGCAAGAAAACGTTCCGGGGCAGTCACATCATCGGCTGCGATGGCGGTCGAAGCCAGGTCCGCAAGTCCATGAACGTGGATTTCGAGGGTTTCACCTATCCCGAGCGTTTCCTCGTGCTGAGCACGCGGCATGATTTCAGGCAGGCGGGCTACGCCTACACCAATTACATCGCCGATCCCGACGAGTGGTGCGCCCTGTTCAAGGTTCCGGGCCCCGACAACAAGGGCATGTGGCGCGCGGTTTTCGCCGCCGCCGCGTCGGCGCCGCCGGAGGTCATCTTCGAGGAAGCCTCCGTGCAGGACCGTCTGCGGCGCTTCCTCGACAAGGGCAGTCCCTACGAGGTCGTGCATCGCAATCTCTACGACGTGCATCAGCGCGTCGCCACGCGCTATCGCGACGGGCGCATGCTGATCGCCGGCGACGCCGCGCATATCAACAATCCGCTCGGCGGCATGGGCATGAACTTTGGCCTGCACGACGCCTTCAACCTGACCGACAAGCTGGCGCGCGTGTTGCTTGACGGGGCCAGCGACGATCTGTTCGATCTCTACGACCGGCAGCGCCGCACGGTCGCGCAGGAGTATCTGCAACGCCAGACCATCGAGAACAAAAAGAACATCGAGCTCAAGGACGAGGCGCAGCGCGCCGCTTTCCACGCCGAATTGCGCGGCATCGCCGCCGATCCCGTCAAGCTGCGCGCCTATCTTCTGCGCGTGGCCATGATCGAGGGCGTGCGCCGCGCCGCCTCGATCGTCTGAATCGCCGTCCGTCTTTTCTTCGCTTCACGCAGAGGGTTCCATGAAAGTCGCCATTCCCGATCTCATCTCGAATTCGTATTTCCCGGTCGCCGCGGCGGTCGAGCTTGGCTTCTTCAAGGCCGAGGGCCTCGACATGACGCTGGAGCTGATCTTTCCCGTCGACAAGGCGCTGGAAGTCCTGCGCGACGGCGGCGTCGATTTCGTCGGCGGCTCGGCGCACAGCACGGCCTTCGCCTTCCCCGGCTGGAAGGGCGGCAAGCTCATCGCCGCGCAGGCGCAGAACATGTACTGGTTTCTGATCCTGCGTTCCGATCTCGGCGCCAAGAAGGGCGACATCAACGCCATCAAGGGCCTCAATATCGGCGCGGCGCCGCTGGTCGATCTCGGCCTCAAGCAACTGCTGGTGGAATCGGGCATCGACATCGAGCGCGACAAGGTGAAGATCGGGCCGGTGCCCGGCGCCTTCCTCGGCGAGAACAAGAATTTTGGCGTCGCGGCGGCCAAGGCCTTGCAGGCCGGGCTGATCGACGGCTTCTGGGCCAACGGCATGGGCGCCGAAGTCGCGGTGACGAGCGGCGCGGGCACGATGGTGATCGACGCGCGCCGCGGCGATGGTCCGCCCAAGGCCCTGCATTACACGATGTCGGCGCTGATCACGTCCGACAAGATGATCGAGCGCGAGCCGGAGGCGGTCGCCGCCGCCGTGCGCGCGCTGGTGAAGACGCAGGAAGCGCTGAAGGCCGACGTCAGCCTCGCGACCAAGGTCGGCAAGAAGCTGTTCCCCGCCGCCGAGGCCGATCTCATCGCGCAGATCGTCAAACGCGACCTGCCCTATTACGACGCGTCGATCTCGCGCGAATTCGTCTCGGGCATGGTCGAGTTCCAGCAGCATGTCGGGCTGCTCAAGGCGCCGGTCGCCTACGAGGACGTCGTGGCGACCCAGTTCAGCCAGTATTGGAAGCCCTGAGCCTTCGCGGGCGGGCGTTCAGCGCGCCGCGCGCACCGGCGACCGGGTGGCGAGTTCCCTCGCCAGCCGGTTCAGGCGCGCGGGATCGTTGGGGCCCGTCAGGGCGTATCCCACGCCCGGCGTCGACCAGATCGCCAGGGCGCTGGTTCGCCGTTCGACAACATGGATGTCGGACGGCGCGAGACCGGGCGCCCGGCTGATGAGCAGGCCATAGCGGTCGCCGCCCGGCTCCTGATAGACGAGCAACCCATTGGGGCTGGGATCGCCCGGCGTGACGCGGGCGCCCAGCAGATGCGCGCCCTCGGCGTCGAGCGCCGGCGCGGCGATTTCCAGTCCGACACGGCGGGAAAGATAGCCAGCGACATCGGCCGTGGCGGAAACTTCCACCGGGCGGCTGGCGTCGCGGACATAGGTGCGATGGGCGTCGAGCGCGTTCCTCGCCAGCGTTTCGAGCGGGCTGGCGATGACCGTGGCCTCGATCGGGCGGGGCGGCTTGCCCCCGGCGAAGGGTAGGCGACCGGTCGCGCCGACGATCAGCAGCGCCACCGCGGCGCCCGCGAGGAAGGCGCCGCCCGCGGCGACCGCAAGACGGAGACGCCGGACGCGCCGTTGCCAATCGAAGCGCTCCACCTGAATGGGCGCGTCCCGCTCGTTCACCAGCGCGATCCCCGGCTGGCCGCGGGTCGCCTCGCGACGCGCGCCATCCGGCCAGAGCGAGTCGGGCACGGGTTCGGCGGCGATGCGGGCGAAACGGCCGCGGATGATCTCGTTCTGGCGGCGCCAGTTGTTGACGCGGGCGGCGGCCTCGGGCGTGGCGCGCAGCCACTCCTCGATGGCGGCGCGCCGGTCGGGCGGGGTCTCGCCATCGAGCCAGGCGCAGAGTTCGACGTCGCCAATGGTGGGGGCGGTCACGGGGGCGCTACTTGATCAGCCGCAGATGGGGCGGGTGGCTGGGCTTGCCGCGCCCGTCGACGGTCCGGGCCGCGTCGAGCAGGGTTTCGAGCGCGAGGCGGGCGCGGGCGACGCGCGCGCCGACGGTGATCCGGGGCACGCAAAGCGCTTCCGCCGCCTCGGCGTAGGAAAACCCTTCCAGCGCCACCAGCAGCAGGGCCTCGCGCTGGTCGAGGGGCAGGGCGCTCAACGCGTCGGTCACGCCGGGGCCTGCGTTGCCGGGGGCTGGCGTGGCCGCTGCGCCCCGGGCCTTGAGCCGGGCGCGGTTGAGGCCCATCAAAGTCGCCCGCAGCCAGACGCGGGGATCGCGGGCGCGGCCTTGCCGCTCGGCCCGGATGGCGCGCGCCAGCGTATCGCGGGTCAGAGCCTCCGCGTCGCGCGCGGGATCGCCTGAATCCCGCGCGACGAGCGCCCGCGCGAACCGGCGCAGTTCCGGCGCCAGCCGTTCGAGTTCCGTTCGCTGATCGCTCTGATCCCTGATCACGGGGCGTCCTGACCTGTTGTTAACCATATATTAACCCTGTGATTCCGATTTGGCCATGGAGATTGGCGACGTCCGAATGTTTTCCAGGGACGGGTCGCGCTTGCCTAATGGCGGGGCGCCCTTTAAACGCGAGACAAAGGCCGGCTCCATCGCGAGCGTGGCGGATGACGGGATTCAAGGTCGAACATGTCGCAGGAAAGCGCCCAACCGGGACGGGAGAAAGCCGGCATTCTCTCCGGCAAGCGCGGGCTCGTGATGGGCGTCGCCAATAACAGGTCGATCGCCTGGGGCATCGCCCGCGCCGCCCGCGAGGCGGGCGCCGAACTCGCCTTCACCTATCAGGGCGAGGCGCTGGAGCGCCGGGTGCGTCCGCTGGCCGCCGAATTGGGCGCGGCCGTGGTCGGCCATTGCGACGTGACCGATGGCGCCTCCATCGACGCGGTGTTCGCCGAGGTCGACAATCTCTGGGGCGGGCTCGATTTCATCGTCCATTGCATCGCCTTCTCGGACAAGGACGAGTTGACGGGCCGCTACATCGAGACGACCGAGGGCAACTTCACCAAGTCACTGCTGATCTCCTGCTATTCCTTCACCGCCGTCGCCCAGCGCGCCGAAAAGCTGATGAAGGATGGCGGCTCCATGCTGACGCTGACCTATTACGGCGCCGAGAAATGGATGCCCCACTATAACGTCATGGGCGTCGCCAAGGCGGCGCTGGAGGCCAGCGTGCGCTATCTCGCCGCCGACCTCGGCGAGAAGAACATCCGCGTCAACGCGATTTCCGCCGGTCCGATCAAGACCCTCGCGGCCTCGGGCATCGGCGACTTCCGCTACATCCTCAAGTGGAACGAATACAACGCGCCGCTGCGCCGCACGGTGACGATCGAGGAAGTGGGCGAGACCGCCGCCTTCCTCGTGTCGCCGATGTCGCGGGGCATCACCGGCGAAATTCTCCATGTCGACGCCGGCTATCACGTGGTCGGCATGAAAAACCCGAGCGCGCCCGACATCAGCGTGGTCTGAAACCGCGCGCATGGGCGCGCGCGGCTTGCATGGCGGCAGGCGCAAGGGTACTTCCAAACTCCCGTTGTTTGTCCGATTGCCATGCCGCCTCGCATTTTTTTCCTCCGTCATGGCGAAACCGACTGGAATGTCGAGTTTCGCCTGCAAGGTCAGCGCGATACGCCGCTAAACCCGCGCGGGCGCGATCAGGCGTCGGCGGTGGGCCGCATGCTGCGCGATTATTTTGGCGGGCCGGGCGCGCCGGGCGCCGCGGGCCTCGATTTCATCGCCTCGCCGCTGGAGCGCTGCCGGGAAACCATGGAACGGGCCCGCGACGCGATGGGGCTCGATCCGATCGCCTACGCCACCGATCCCCGCCTCATGGAACTGTCCTTTGGCCGGTGGGAGGGTCTGACCTGGAGCGAGGTCAAGACCATGGACCCCTGGGCGGCCAAGGCGCGCGAGGGCGACAAGTGGGATTTCCAGCCGCCGGGCGGAGAAAGCTACGCCATGCTGGCCGAGCGCGTCAGGCCATGGCTCGATCAACTCGTTCAGGACAGCTTTGTCGTCGCCCATGGCGGCATCGCGCGGGTTTTAATGGTCATGATCGGGGGGATTTCGCGCGCCGACGCGCCGGTCGCCGATATCAAACAGGGCCGCGCGATGTTATTCGAAAACGGCGGTTGTCGCTGGCTCTAGGCCAGACGGCGCTGGACAGGACTGTTCAGGCGCGGTTCATGCCTGAACGGGCGTAAACAACTCATCAGGGGGCCACGCGCGCCCACGGGACGGGACTGCAATGGCTCGGGACGACACGATGATCATCGAGAACGCCGCCGCGGCGACGACCGGCGGCGCCGTCCTGCGCGGCCCCTTGAACGACGCCCTCCTGCGCGACGAACTGCTGTGCGAAATCTTCGGGGCGACGGCCGCCGCGCGACCCGACGCGCCCTGCATGATCACGCCCGAGGGCGTGCTGACCTACGCGCAGGTCGACGAGCGCGCCACCGGCATCGCGCGCGGCCTCGTGCGCGAGGGCGTGCGGCCCGGCCACGTGGTCGGCCTGTGGATGCCGCGCGGTCCCGACCTGCTGATCGCCCAGATCGGCATCGCCAAGACGGGCGCCGCGTGGCTGCCCTTCGACGCCGACGCGCCGCTCGACCGCATCGCCACCTGCCTCGCGGACGCGGAGGCGCGCGCGCTGATCACCGGCGCGGCGCAGGTCGCGGGCGCGGAGGGCCGGGTCAACTGCGATGTCACCTGCGAGAACGAACTCGTCGACGCCGCCGATCATTCGGTCGTCAATCCGCGCGCCATGGGCGCGACGCCGCATTACCCCGCCTACATGATCTACACGTCCGGCTCGACGGGCACGCCCAAGGGAATCGTCATCAGCGGGCGCAACATCTGCCATTTCCTGCGCTCGGCCAACGAGGTCTATGGCGTCGTCGCCGAGGACGTGATGTTCCAGGGCGCCTCGGTCGCCTTCGATCTGTCGATGGAGGAAATCTGGGTTCCCTATCTCGTCGGCGCCGCGCTGTTCGTCGCGACGCCCGCGATGATGGGCGAGGCTGACCAGTTGCCCGACCTGATGGAGAAGGCCGGCGTCACCGTGCTCGACACCGTGCCGACGCTGCTCGCCATGCTGCCGCGCGACGTCGCGACGCTGCGCATCATCCTGCTTGGCGGCGAGGCCTGCCCGCCCTCGGTCGCCGAACGCTGGAGCCGGCCCGGCCGCTCCATCTTCAATACCTATGGACCGACGGAGGCGACGGTCGTGGCGACCGCGGCCATCGTGCGCCCCGGCGAACCCGTGACGATCGGCAAGCCGATTCCGAACTACACCTGCTACGTCGTCGACGACGCGTTGAACCTGGTGGGGCCCGGCGTCGAGGGCGAGTTGCTCATCGGCGGGCCGGGCGTGGCGCGCGGCTATCTCAAGCGCGACGAACTGACGGCGGAAAAATTCATCGCCAATCCCTTCGCCAGCGACGGCGCCGATCCCGTGCTTTATCGTTCGGGCGACGCGGTGCTGATCGACGCGAAGGGCGACATCGCCTTTCGCGGCCGCATCGACGATCAGGTCAAGATCCGCGGTTTTCGCGTCGAGCTCGGCGAGATCGAGGCGAAGCTGACCGAACTGCCGGGCGTCGCCAACGCGGCTGTCGTGCTGCGCAACGACGACGGCCTCGATCAGCTCGTCGCCTTCATCGTCAACGCCGACGACGCGCGCCTTGACGCGCGCGAAACGCGGCTGGCGTTGCGGCAGAAATTGCCGGCCTACATGGTGCCGGCGCGCTACGAGACCATGGATGAATTGCCGCGGCTGCCGTCGGGCAAGGTCAACCGCAACCTGCTCAAGAAGGCGCAGCTGAGCGCGCCGACCGACGTGGCCGAGGAGCAGGAGGAGCCGCGCAACGAGATCGAGGCGAAGCTGCTCGTCGCGGCGCAAGCCGTGCTGCCGCCACAGCCGATTCCCTTCGACGCGGATTTCTTCACAGATCTCGGTGGCCATTCGCTGCTGGCGGCGCGCTTTCTCGCCAAGGTGCGCGAGCATCACGAACTGGCGTCGCTGACGTTGCAGGATGTTTACGCGACCCGTTCGCTGCGCGCGATGGCCAACTTGCTCGACGGCCGCGGCGCGAGCGTCATGGCGCCGCGCGACCTGTCGTTCACTCCGCCGCCGCTGTCGCGGCGGTTTCTTTGCGGACTCGCGCAGGCCGCGGCGCTGTTCATCATCCTGCCGGTGATGACCGCGCAATGGCTCGGCGTGTTCATCAGTTACATGCTGTTGACCGATCCGACCGCGAGCGTGTTTCAGGAAACGGCGTCGCTGCTCGGCGTTTACGCCTGCATCAATCTGGTGACGATTTTCCTTGGCGTCGCCGTCAAGTGGCTGGTGCTGGGCCGGGTCAAGCCGGGGCGTTATCCGCTCTGGGGCGTCTATTACTTCCGCTGGTGGTTCGTGCAGCACTTCCTGGCGCTGACCCACGTCAAATGGTTTCAGGGCACGCCGATCATGCGGCTTTACCTGAACGCGCTGGGCGCCAAGGTCGGCGACGACGCGCTGATCGGCGAGGTCGAGATAGGCGCGCACGATCTCATCACCATCGGCGAGGGCGCCTGCCTTGGCTCGAAAACAAAATTCGGCAACGCGCGCGTCGAAGGCGCCGAATTCATCCTCGGTCCAATCGAGATCGGTCCCGACGCCTATGTCGGCACGTCCTGCGTGGTCGAGGAGGATGTCGTCATCGGCGCCAGCGCCGAACTCAAGGATCTGACCTCCGCGCCCTCGGGCATGCGCATCGGTCCGCGCGAAATCTGGGATGGCTCGCCGGCGCGCAAGACCGGCCTCGTCAATCTCGCCGAGCTGCCCGCGCAATCGTCGGCCTCGCCGGCGCGCCGCGCGGTCAATTCGTTCATCTACACGATCCTGTTGCTGACCATTCCGCCGCTGGGCCTGCTGCCCATCCTGCCGGCGTTCTGGATCTTCGATCGCATCGACGACATCATCGGCGTTTCCGACACGGAGCGCTGGACCTATCTGGCGTCGATTCCGATCATGGCGTGGCCTACATCCTTCGCGCTCGTGCTCGTCACGGTCGCGTTCATCGCGCTCGTGCGCTGGATCATCCTGCCGCGCGTGAGCGAGGGCGTCTATTCCGTTCATTCGAGCTTCTACATCCGCAAGTGGAGCGTCGCGCTCGCCACGGAAGTCACGCTCGAAACCCTCTCGTCGCTGTTCGCCACGATCTACATGCGCGCGTGGTATCGCCTGATGGGCGCGAGCATCGGCAAGGACGCGGAGATCTCGACCAATCTCGCCGGTCGCTACGATCTCGTCGAGATCGGCGAGAAGTGCTTCATCGCCGACGAGGTGGTGCTGGGCGACGAGGACGTGCGCCGCGGCTACATGTATCTGCAAAAGGTGCGCACCGCGGCGCGGGTGTTCATCGGCAACGACGCGGTCGTGCCGCCGGGCGCCGACATACCCGAGGGCGCGCTCATCGGCATCAAGTCGAAGCCGCCCGCGAACGAGGAACTGTCGCCGGGCGACACGTGGTTCGGCTCGCCGCCGATCAAGCTGCCCGTGCGCCAGAAATTCGACGCCGGCGGCTACTGGACCTACGAGCCGCCGAAGTGGAAGAAATTCATGCGCGGCGTTTTCGAGGCCGTGCATATCTCGCTGCCGACCATGCTGTTCATCACCTTCGGCACGTGGGCCGTCGAGGTGCTCGCCCCGCCGCTCTACGCCGGTCACTGGCTGACGCTGGCGCTGCGTTTCATCGGCTGCTCGGTTGGCATCTCCGTCGCCATGACGGCCATCGTCATCGGCATCAAATGGGTGACGATGGGTCGCTACGAACCCGTGGTGAAGCCCATGTGGTCGTTCTGGGCGATGCGAACGGAATCGGTCGCCGTCATGTACTGGGGCCTCGCGGGCAAGGTGTTGCTCGAACATCTGCGCGGCACGCCCTTCCTGCCATGGCTGCTGCGCCTGTTTGGCGCGAAGTTTGGCAAGGGCTGCTACATGGACATGACCGACATCACCGAATTCGATTGCGTGACGGTCGGCGATTTCGTGTCGCTCAATTCGCTCTGCGCCCTGCAGACGCATCTTTACGAGGATCGCGTGATGAAGGTCGGGCGCGTCAATGTCGGCAATGGCGTGACCGTTGGCGCGGGCTCGACTGTTCTGTACGACACCCATGTTGGCGATTTCGCGCGGCTCGGGCCGCTGACCGTGATCATGAAGGGCGAGGCCATTCCCGCGCACACGGAATGGATCGGCGCGCCCGCGCAGCCGACCCGCACGGGCTGATCGCGCCGCATGAGCGGCCGCGCGCCCTCGCTTGAAATTCTAGAACACACGGTCGCCGCACGGCGCCATGGCGAGGCATTCGGTGAGGCGCTCGCCATCCTGCGCGCCATCGACGCGCGCTATGGCCGTGTCGATATGATCGCATGGAAGCCGTCGCCGGTCTGTGTTGGCGAGGAGGACCGGCTGATTGAATTCGCGACGCGCTTTTGCGCCGCGCTGGGCGACCTCGTCGTCGATCGCGCCTTCGATCCGACGCTCGAGCAATTCATCGATTTCGCCGGCGTTCGCCGCTGGGTGGACGTGTTGTTCCGCGTCGGCGCCTTCGGCTCGAGCGATCATCTGCTGGAAATCATCGGGCGTGGGTCGTCCGGCGAGCCCTGGTGTTTCGAGGGCTCGGCCTGCGCGCGTTTCCTGATGGTCTGGTCGCCCGACACGACGTTCCGGATCGAACCGTCTGAATGGCTGGCCGGTCAACCGGCGCTGGCCGCGCCGACGTGGCTGGCGCATCTTGGCGCGCGCTTTCATCCTACGCCCTCGGGCGCCGCTTTCCGCGGCGAATTGCTGGCGCTGATGGCGGCGCGCGCCGACGCGTGGTCGCTCGCGCCGCGGGCGCTGGCCGCCGCGGGCGAGGCCTATCTTCATTGCAGCTACGCGGCGCTCGCCGACAAGCATGCGATCAAGCGCGCGCTCATCGACAAGACGCGACGATTGCTGCTCGACGCCGGTTGCGTGGAATGGACGCCCTCGACGCCGTGGCCCGCGCGCGAGCGGCCCCTCATTGTTGTCACGACGGAGTTTTTCGCCGAGGGCCATTCGGTGCATCGCACCCACGCGCGCGCCATCCGCGGGTTGCGGGAGCGCTTTCAAGTCGTGGGCTTCCTGCGCGCCGATCAACGCGGCGCCGCGAGCGATGATTGCTTCGACGAGGTCGTCGAATATCCCGTGGGCGATTTCATCGATGTTGTCAGCGCGACGGCGAAAGCCATTCTGGCGCGCGCGCCCGACATTGTCTTGCACGCGGGCGTCGGCCTGTCCGCGCGCGTCATGGCGCTGGCCGCGCTCCGTCTCGCGCCGGTCCAGTGCGCCTCCCATGGCCACGCGGCGACGACGATGAGCCCGGCGATCGATCATTTCCTCCTGCCCGCGGATTTCGTTGGCGATCCCGGCGCGTTCAGCGAGACGTTGCCGGTTCTGCCGCCAGCGGCGTTTCCCTACACGCCCCGGCGCGAGACAGCGCCGCCGCCGGTCGCGCGTGCGCAAGGGCCCGTGCGCGTCGCCATCCCGGGGTCGCTGCCCAAGCTCAATCCCGATCTTTTCGCGGCGCTGGGGGAGATCGCCCGCGGCGCGCGAACCGCCGTCGTGTTCGAGTTCTTTCCGCTGGGCGCGGCGGGGCTCGCGCATCTCGATCTCGCGCGGGCGTTGCGCGCTTGCCTGCCGAACGCGGTCGTCCACGCGGAAATGGCGCACGCGGCCTATCTCGCCGCGCTGGCGGCCTGTGATTTCTTTCTCTGCCCGTTTCCCTATGGCAACATGAATTCAATTCTCGACGCGCTGTCGGTCGGCTTGCCCGGCGTCTGTCTCGACGGGCGGGAGCCGCACGCCCACGCCGACGCGGCCCTGTTCGCGCGCGCGGGCCTGCCGGGCGAGCTCACGGCGGGCGACGTCGACGCCTACGTCGCCGCCGCCACAAGGCTGCTCGACGACGCGGATTTCCGCGCCGCGCTGCGCGCCCACGTCGCGGCGCTCGATCTTGATGCTCGGCTTTACGCGGGCGACGACGGGTTGCTGGGGCGGGCGCTGACGGGCCTGCTCGATGGGTCATTTGACCCCGTGCGCGCCGAATCATAGAACGTCCGCATTCAAGCGTTAGAGCCATGTCGCACAACACCTTCGGCCACCTGTTCCGCGTAACCACCTGGGGCGAAAGCCACGGACCGGCGATCGGCTGCGTGGTCGACGGCTGCCCGCCGCTCATTCCGCTCGTCGCCGAGGATTTGCAGATCCAGCTCGACCGGCGCCGTCCCGGCCAATCGCGCTTCACGACCCAGCGGCAGGAGCCGGATCAGGTCAAAATTCTCTCCGGCGTCATGCACGACGAGACATCCGGCGCGCAGGTGACGACGGGAACGTCGATCGGCCTGTTCATCGAGAACGTCGATCAGCGCTCCAAGGACTACGGCGAGATCAAGCATTCCTATCGCCCCGGCCACGCCGATTACGTCTATGACGCCAAATACGGCATCCGCGATTATCGCGGCGGCGGTCGTTCGTCGGCGCGCGAGACCGCCATGCGCGTCGCCGCGGGCGGCGTGGCGCGAAAGATCCTCTCCGGCGTGACCATTCGCGGCGCCCTCGTCCAGATGGGGCCACACAAGATCGACCGCGCCAACTGGGATTGGGCCGAGGTCGAGCGCAACGCCTTCTTCTGCCCCGACGCGCGCGCCGCCGCGCTGTGGGAGGATTATCTCGACGGCGTGCGCAAGGCGGGCTCCTCCTGCGGGGCGGTGATCGAGCTCGTCGCCAAGGGCGTTCCCGCCGGATGGGGCGCGCCGATCTATGGCAAGCTCGACGCGGAACTCGCCAGCGCGCTGATGTCGATCAACGCCGTCAAGGCGGTCGAGATCGGCGACGGCATGGCCTCCGCGGCGCTGACCGGCGAGGAAAACGCCGACGAGATGCGCATGGGCAATGATGGCAAGCCGCTGTTCCTGTCCAATCACGCGGGCGGCGTGCTCGGCGGCGTGTCGACGGGGCAACCCATAGTGGCGCGCTTCGCCGTCAAGCCGACGTCGTCGATCCTGACGCCGCGCCGCTCGATTGATCGCTTTGGCGCCGACGTCGATATCCGCACCAAGGGCCGCCACGATCCCTGCGTCGGCATCCGCGGGGTGCCCGTGGGCGAGGCGATGATGGCGATCGTGCTGGCCGACGCCTTTTTGCGCCATCGTGGTCAGAACGGCGCGGGGCCGAGCTGGCCCTTCGAGCGGTGAGCGGGATTTATCCCGCGTCTGTTGCGTTGCCGGGGTGACGCGCTTGTTCGACAAATACCTCTACGCCCTTGGCCGCGGCGTTCGCGGCGCGAAACAGGCCTTAGATCAGGCGAGCCGACCGGCTGACCCGGCGGCCGGCGCGCGCGACGTCACACCCGCGACGCCCTTGCCCCGTCGCGGCTTGGCGCTTGGCGCGCGGCCGCTGGTCATGGGCATCGTCAACGTGACGCCGGATTCATTCTCCGATGGCGGCGCCTATCTCGACCCCATCAGCGGCGTCGCCCATGGCGTCAGGCTCGTCGCCGAGGGCGCGGATATCCTCGATATCGGCGGCGAATCAACACGGCCGGGCTACGCGCCCGTCGACGCGGAGACGGAAATCGCGCGCGTGGCTCCGGTGATCCGCGGCCTCGCCGCGGCGACGGACCTGCCGATTTCCATCGATACGATGAAGGCGCGCGTCGCCGCCGCGTCGCTCGACGCGGGCGCGTCCATCGTCAACGACATCTGGGGCCTGCAACGCGATCCCGACATGGCGCGCGTGGCGGGCGAACGCGGCGTTCCCGTCGTCATCATGCACAATCGCGAAAGCGAGGACGCGTCGATCGACATCATCCAGGACGCCCTCGATTTCCTGAAGCGCTCGATCGATATCGCGCTGGCGGCGGGGGTCGCCTTCGAGCGCGTCATCGTCGATCCCGGCGTCGGCTTCGGCAAGACGCCGGAGCAGAATCTCGTCATGGTGCGCGACCTCGCGCGGTTGCGCGAACTTGGTTGTCCCGTGCTGCTTGGCGTGTCGCGCAAGCGCATCATCGGCGCGGCGACGGGACGCGCGGTCGCGCGCGAGCGCATGGCGGGTTCGCTCGCCGCCGCCGTCATCGGCGCGATGGCCGGCGCCGATATTGTCCGGGTTCACGACGTCGCCGAGCATGTCGACGCGATGAAGGTTTACGCCGCGATCATGAACCGCGGCCAGTCGGAGCGAGATAAATGATCAGCGGCAAGGTATTGATCCACGACCTCGAGTTGCACGCCTACCATGGCTGGCACCGGCACGAGGGCGAATTCGGCCAGCCCTATCTTATCCATCTCGAACTCGAGACCGACCTGACGCGCGCGGCCGGAACGGATCATCTTGTCGACGCGCTCGACTATGGCGAAATCGTCGCGACAACGAAGCGCATCTTCACCGAGCGTCGCCACAAGCTGGTCGAGAGCGCGACGGTGGAACTCGCGCGCGGCCTGCTGACCCGCTTTCCCCCGGTGGACGCTGTCTTCGTGCGGGTGATGAAGCTCAAGCCGCCGATTCCCGAGCGCATCGCCGCGGCAGGCGTCGAGCTTCGTCTGACCCGCGCGGACATGGCGCGTGCCGACTGAACCCTCCGTCGTCGCGACCCTGTCGCTGGGCGGCAACGAGGGCGACGTGACGGGCGCCTTTCGCCTCGCGCTGAAGCGACTGGCGTCGACGCCGGGCGTGGAGGTCGTCGCGCGGTCGGGGGTCTGGCGCACGCCGCCCTGGGGCAAGACGGACCAGCCCGATTTTCTCAACATGGCGGCGGCCTTGCGAACGCGTCTGAGCGCGCGCGGCCTGCTCGATCTGTGTCAGGACATTGAACGCGAGGGCGGCCGTCAGCGGCACGAACGCTGGGGCCCGCGCACGCTCGATATCGACATCATCACCTTCGGCGACGCCCACGTTGACGAGCCCGATCTCGTCGTGCCGCATCCGCGCGCCGCTGAACGCGCCTTCGTTCTCGCGCCGCTGGCGGAAATCGCGCCCGACGCGCGCATTGGCGGCGCGCGCGTCGCCGATTTGCTGACGCGCCTTGGCGCGGGCGAGGCGACGCCCCTGGGGCCCTTGCCTCCCGACTGAAACCAGCGGATGTTCCGCGCGGCACGATCGAAAATCACTCACGGGGAAACATGATGATCCGAGGAAACTGGGCCAGCGCCGTCGCCGCTGTCTTCGTCGCGCTGGCGCCCGTGGCGGCGCGCGCGCAGGCGGGCAATTACCCCAACGCGCCCGTGCGCATCATTTCGGATTCCGCGCCGGGCAGCGCCAACGATGTCGCCCTGCGCCTGTTGTCCGACAAGCTTGGCCAGATGTGGGGCACGCAGGTGCTGACGGTCAACCAGCCGGGCGCGGGCGGCGCTATTTCCGCGCGCGCGGCCTCGACGGCCGCGGCGGATGGCTACACGCTCTACATGGCGGCGGCGTCGGTCTTCCTTCAGCTCAAGGGCGCGCCCGGCGTCGCCGAAAACCTGCCGGTCGAACTGCCGCGCGATTTCGAGCCGGTCGCGTTCTATGTGCAGCAACCGATGTTCATCGGCGCCTCGCATACGCTGGGCGTCAAGACCATGGGCGACCTCATCGCGCTGGCCAAGAAGAAGCCCGGCGAGATCGCCTACGCGACGACTGGCCGCGGCCGCATCACCCATCTGACGATGGAGCTTTTTCAGCAAACGGCGGGGGTGCAAATGCAACTCGTCGCCTATTCGGGCGGACCGAACGCGGCGATGCCCGATGTCGTCAGCGGGCGCGTTGGCGTGGTGCTGGAAGGCTACGCCGGTCTTTCCTCGGCCATGAGCAGCAACCAGATTCAAAGCCTCGCGGTCGGCACGGCGGAGCGCCTGTCGGAATTTCCCACCTTGCCGACGGTGGCCGAGACCATTCCCGGTTTCACCGCGGGCGGCTGGAACGTCGTGATGGCGCCCAAGGGCACGCCGGAAGCGATCATCCGCAAGATCGGCGCGGATGTGGCGAAGGCGCTCGAGGACAAGGATCTCGTCGCCCGCCTTGGCGCGCTGGGTTGCTATCCCCGCAAGATGACGGCGGCGGAAACGCTGACCTTCACGCAGGACCAGCAGCGCATCTGGCGTCCGATCCTCGAAAAGGTCGCGCGCGAGAACCCCTGAGGGATCGGGCGCGAACCACGTTCGCGCCCTTCGCCCGGCTTCAGGCCGCGCGCGGCGGCAGGCCCAGCAGCGCGCGCGCCTCGGCGGTGGTGGCGATCTGGCCGCCGAGCGCCTCGACGATGCCGCGCGCCTTGGTCACCATGGCGGCGTTGGAGGGCGTCAGCACTCCCTTCTCGATGAACACGGCGTCTTCCATGCCGACGCGCACATGGCCGCCGGCGAGATAGGACTGCGCCACCATCGGGAAGGCGAAGCGGCCAATGCCGAAGCCTGTGAAGCGCGCGCCCTTCGGCAGCAGGTTGCGGGCGTAGAGCAGCGTCTCGGGCGAGCACTGGAAGCCATATTTCACGCCCATGACGATGGAGCACAGCGGGTTCGGCGCCAGCGTGCCATCCGCGATGAGATCATTGAACAAGGCGATGTCGCCGGAATCAAACAGCTCGATCTCCGGCCAGACGCCCGCCTCGTGGATGACCTTCGCCATGCGACGCACATTGTCGGGCGTGTTGATGACGACCTCGCGACCGAAGGTCATGGTGTTGAGGTCCAGCGTCGAAATATCGGGCTTGATGAGCGCGATATGTTCGACGCGCTTTTCGGGAATGGTCAGATTGGTGCGCGGGCCGGGCACGCGCGGATCGTGGTCGGAGGGCTGGAACCGTCCGCCGGGGCCGGTCGTCAGGTTGAGGATCAGCTCCGGGTTTTCCGCGCGGATCAGCTTCACCACTTCCTGATAAAGCGGAATTTCCATGGACGGCGCGCCGGTGGCGGGGTCGCGCACATGGATGTGGCAGACCGCCGCGCCGGCCTTGGCCGCGTCGAGGCAGGCGGTGGCGATCTCGCGCGGCGTCACCGGCAGTTGCGGATGTTGGTCGCGGTTGGTCAGGTTGCCCGTGACGGCGCAGGTGATGACGACTTTTTCGAGCATGCTGCCGGTCCTTTTCCGTCCCTTGAATGTGTCGATGTCAGCGGGCGATGGCCCGCCAGCCAATGTCGCGGCGGCAGAAGCCGCCGGGCCAGTCGATGACGTCGACCGCGGCGTAGGCGCGCGCTTGCGCCTCGCGAACGGTGTCGGCCATGGCGGTAACGTTGAGCACGCGCCCGCCGTTGGCGAGCAAGCGATCGCCGTCGCGTTTCGTGCCCGCGTGGGTGACGACGACGCCGGGCATCGCCTCGGCGCGGTCAAGGCCGCGAATTTCCGTGCCGCGCTCGGGCGCGTCGGGATAGCCCTTCGCGGCGTAAACGACGGTCAGCGCCGTTTGCGGCTTCAGGCGCGCGGGTTCGGCGCGCAAGCCGCCGCGCGCGGCGGCGGCGAGCAGGGGCACGATGTCCTCGTCGAGGCGCGGCAGCATGACCTGCGTTTCGGGATCGCCGAACCGCGCGTTGAACTCGATCAGGCGCGGGCCGTCGTTGCCGATCATAAGCCCGGCGAACAGAACGCCGCGGAAGGGCGCGCCGCGCGCCTTCATGCCGCGCAGGGTCGGCGCGATGATCTCGGCCATCACGCGGGCGTCCATGGCGGGCGTCATCACGGGGGCGGGCGAATAGGCGCCCATGCCGCCGGTGTTGGGGCCGGTGTCGCCCTCGCCGACGCGCTTGTGATCCTGCGCCGAGGCGAAGGCCAGCGCCCGCTCGCCATCGCACAAGGCGAAGAAGGAGGCTTCCTCGCCCTCCAGAAATTCCTCGATGACGACTTCCGCGCCCGCCGCGCCAAACGCGCCGCCGAAGATCATGTCGATGGCCGCCTCGGCCTCGGGGAGCGTCATGGCGACGACGACGCCCTTGCCCGCCGCCAGACCGTCGGCCTTGACGACGATGGGCGCGCCTTTTTCGCGCGCATAGGCGTGGGCCGTCGCGGCGTCGGAGAAGCGCCCGTAGGCGCCGGTGGGAATGTTGAATTCCCTGCAGAGATCCTTGGTGAAGCCCTTGGAGCCCTCGAGTCGCGCGGCGGCTTTCGTGGGACCGAAGGCGGCGACGCCCGCGGTCGCGAGATCGTCGACAAGGCCAGCGACCAGCGGCGCCTCGGGACCAACAACGACGAGATCGATTTTTTCCGCGCGACAAAAGGCGACGACCGCCGCGTGATCGGCCGCATCGAGCGCCACGTTGCGCCCGCACGCCTCCGTGCCCGGATTGCCCGGCGCGATGAACAGGTTTTTCAGCAAGGGGCTTTTCGCGATGGCGATGGCCAGCGCGTGTTCGCGCCCGCCGGAGCCGATCAGGAGTATGTTCATGCGAGGGCCGGTGCTCCAGCAGGGCGAATTGTGGCGTTGGATCGCCGAGACCCCCGTTTACGGGCAGGGGCGGCCCCGGCGCAAGATGGCCGTGGGGTCAGCGCTGGTCGACGCGCGCCAGCATGGCGTCCTCGATCAGCCGGGCGGTCAGGCGCAGGTAGAGATTGATCGACTCGCTCCCGGCGCGGCCCTCGTCGAACTCTGCCTGAAATCCATCCCGCTGCGGCCAGGCCACCTCCAGCGCGACGAAGCCGGCGTCCTCGATGGCGCCAACGGCGTCGTCGAGTTGCCGCTCGGAACGCCCAATCCGGGAAAGGATGATCACGAGCTTGTCGCCGACGCCGTGGCGGGCCAGCTTGTGGGCAAGGTGCAATGTGGGCGCGAGATCGTCCATCGACGTGCCCGTGGGCAGGAAGACGACGTCGCTTTCCTCGGCGACGTCCCGCGTCAGTTCGTCGGCGTGGCCGCGCGTGTCGACCACCACGAGGTCATAGCCCTCGACGGTCTTGCGCAGCTTTTTCAGCGTCTTGAATTCGCGCGCCTCGATGGCGGGCGCATGCCCGTTGCGGGCGCGGCGGGCGGCCCAGTCGACACAGGTCAGTTGCTCGCGGTCGAAATCGGCGATGAGCACCTTGCGGCCCTTGCGCGCCGCGGCAACGGCCAGCACGCGCGCCAGCGCGCTTTTGCCGACGCCGCCCTTCTGGCCGATGAATGAGGCGATGCGCATGATGTTTCCCGGCCGATCCCCACCCGGAGCCTAGCCGGTTTCCATCGGCAAGGGGAGTGGCGCCGATCAAGCCTCCGCGTCGGCGATCACCACCACATGCAACCGCCGCGGTCCATGGGCGCCGAGCAGCAGTTTCTGCTCGATGTCGCCCGAGCGCGACGGGCCGGTGATGAAGTTCACCACGCGCGGCATGAGCGCCTTGCCGTGGGCGGCGCGCAGCCGGGCGAGCACGCTCTCCATGTCGGCGGCGATGTCCTTCTGGTCGAGCACCACGATGTGATTGTCGGCGAGGAAATTCAGCGTCGTCGGATTGTCGGGGCCGGAGGTCAGCGCCAGCGTGCCGGTTTCGGCGATGGCGCCGAAGGCGTGGCTCACCGAATTGAGGTCGTCGCCTTCCGAGGCGCCGTGGCTGACGGCGATGGCGGTCTGGCTCCAGTCCAGCGCCTTCAGGCGGGGGTCGTCGCCCATGCGCAGGGTCGCGGGCAGGTTCTGGTCGCGCAGGTAGCGGGCGATCTCGGCGGGGGCGTCCGCCGCGCTCGCCACGACGGCGACCGTCGCCTGCACGCGCCCGGCCTCGTCGCGGAACAGGGCGAGGCGGCCCGCCGCGTCAAGCTGGCCGCGCGCCGGCACGACGCCCGCGGGCGCGTTCGCCATGCGTTGGTCGACGCTGGCGCGGCGCGGCGCCTCTGTTCCCGCGACGCCGAGCGAGCGGCGGATGGTGGCGAGAATTTCGTCGCGCGCGCTCATCGCGTCCGCCCTCCCCGCGCTTTCCATTGGGTTTGAAACGTCTTGCCCTGTGGCGCTGGCATGTCGCGGTATTGCGTCCAGCCGCCGGCGAATGGCAGCGAGGCGAAGCGCCCGCGCGTCTTGCCGGCGAAGGCCATCAACGGCATGGCCATGGCGGTCGCCCATCGGTAGAGCGTCGGTCGCCGGGCGAAAAAGCCCCAGACGCCGAGCCCGTATCGCTGGCCGGCGGGCGACAGATGCCGCTCGAACTCGCGTTCGCGCCAGTGGCGCATCATCTTCGGCAGGGGGATGCGCACCGGGCAGACGCTTTCGCAGCGCCCGCAGAAGGTCGAGGCGTTCGGCAGGTTGCCGCCCTTGTCGACGCCGATGAGCGAGGGCGTCAGCACCGCGCCCATGGGGCCGGGATAGACCGAGCCGTAGGCGTGCCCGCCGACCGCGTGATAGACGGGGCAATGGTTCATGCAGGCCGCGCAGCGGATGCACCGAAGCATGTCCTGAAACGCGCCGCCGAGCATGGACGAGCGCCCGTTGTCGACGAGCACGACGTGATATTCCTCGGGGCCGTCGGGGTCGCCGGGCCGGCGCGGCCCGGTCGAAAGCGTCGTGTAAACGCTCATGTCCTGCCCGGTCGCCGAGCGCGCCAGCACGCGCAGGATCTGCGCGGCGTCCTCGAGCGTCGGGATCACCTTTTCAAGCGAGGCGACGACGATATGCGCGCGCCCCAGCGTCTGCGAGAGATCGCCGTTGCCCTCGTTGGTGACGATGATCGACGTGCCGGTTTCCGCGATCAGGAAATTCGCGCCGGTGACGCCTATGTCTGCCGAGAGGAATTGCTCGCGCAGCACGGCGCGGGCTTCCGCCAGCAGGCTTTCGGGCGCGGTGAGATCGCGATCCTTGTCGAGATCGACATGGACGCGGCGGAAGTCCTGCTCGACCTGCTCCTTGTTGAGATGCACGGCGGGCGCGATGATGTGCGAGGGCGTCTCGCCGCGTAACTGAATGATGTATTCGCCAAGGTCGGTCTCGATCGCCCGCATGCCCGCGGCCTCGATGGCGGCGTTGAGACCGATTTCCTCCGACACCATCGACTTGCCCTTGGCGACGGTGCGCGCGCCGCGGGATTTGCAGATGTCGACGATCACCGCGCAGGCCTCGGCGGAATCGCGGGCGAAATGCACGTGGCCGCCCGCTTCGGTCACCTTCTTCTCGTAGGCCTCCAGATAGAGATCGAGATGGGCGAGCGTGTGGTTCTTGATGTCGCGCGCGCTGTCGCGCAGGGCTTCGAACTCCGGCAGACGCGCCGCCGCCGTGGCGCGGCGCTCGACGAAATTGACGCGAACGTTGCCGAGCGCCTGCTGCAATTGCGCGTCGCGCAGGGCGGCGTGGGCGTTCTGCTTGAATTGGGGCGTGGTGGAATGAACGGTCATGGCGTCGCCAGAAGTTTGATGCCGAAGACAACGAGGGCCGCGCCCGACAGTCCGTCAAGCCAATGCACCGCGCGGTCGAGCACGCGCCGCACCGGCGGGCTCGACACGAGCAACACCACCGTCGCGTTCCAGGAAAAGCCGATGCCCGGCATGCCGGCGATGGCGACCACTTCCCAGTACCATGGCAGCGCATAGGCGCCCGTCGCGGTGAAGATGCTGGCGTAATAAGCGATGGCGCGCACGTTGCTCAGGTTGGTCAGGAAGCCGGTCAGGAACAGCTTGCCGAGCGACATTTCCGGCGCGGGCGCGAAGGGCAGGCCGCGGCCGCGCCATGCCGAGCGAAGCATTTTCTGGCCGAGGAACAGGAGATAACAACCGCACACGACGCGCAGGCCAAGCTCCAGCGCGGGCAGGCGATGCATCACCTCGCCCATGCCGGCCAGCCCCATCGCGGCCCAGAAGGCGCCGGCGGGCCAGAAGCTCGCGGCGACGACGAGGCCGTGAAACCGGCTGCGCATGGTGGCGGAAATGACGAGCGCCTGATTGGCGCCGGGCGTCATCACGTTGAGCAGATGCGCGACGGCCAGCAACGCCAGAATGTGCCCGACGTCGTTCACGCCTTTTTCCCCGGCGCGCCGATGGGCGGATCATCCGTCATGCCGGCGAGCACCTCGGCGACGTGGCGGACCTCGATGTTCTTTCCGCGGCGCGACAGCTTGCCGGCCATGTTCAAGAGGCAGCCGAGATCGCCCGCGAGCAGCAGGTTCGCGCCGGAGGCCTCGATGTTCTCGCATTTCTTGGTGACGATGGAGTCGGATATCTCGCCATACTTGACCGCGAAGGTTCCGCCAAAGCCGCAGCAGGTGTCGTTCTCGCGCAGCGGGACCATGTCGAGGCCCTCGACGCCGGCGAGCAGCTTGCGCGGCTGCGCCTGCACGCCAAGCTCGCGCAGGCCCGAACAGGAATCATGATAGGTCGCGCGGGCGTTCAACGCGGCGGCGACGGTCTCGACCTTCATGACGTCGACGAGAAAGCTGGTGAGCTCGTGGCACCGCGCCGCGAAGGCCGCCGAGCGCGCGGCGAGTTCGGGCTCGCCCGCGAAAAGTTCGGGATAGTGCGCGCGCAACATGCCCGCGCAGGAGCCCGAGGGCGCGACGACGTAATCGCAGCCGGCGAAGGCGTCCATGGCTTTCAGGGCGATGTCGCGCGTCGTCGCGCGGTCGCCATTGTTGAAGGCCGGCTGCCCGCAACAAGTCTGTTCGGGAACGATGACCTCGCAGCCGGCGTCCTCCAGCAGCTTCACCGCGGCGAAGCCGACGCCGGGCCGCATCAGGTCGACGAGACAGGTGACGAACAGGCCGACGCGAGGCTTCTGGGCTTGAGACAAGGACTTTATCCGGCGAGAACGCGGAACGGTTCCGCGCGCGGACATTGGACCAGCGCGCCCGGCCTTTCAAGCCGCCGCCGACGCGGGCCGGCGGCGGGTCCACCCGACCTTCGGGCTACTGCTTGCGCATGCCCCAGATCTGCGACGTGTCGCTCGCCCAGGTCTTGGGCCGCTGGGGCAGATCGCGGTGCCAGGGCCGCGGATCGAAATAGCCGAGCTCCTCGTCCTTCATCTGGTCGAGATCGATATAGAATTCGATCGTGTGGTCGTCGGGCGACTGATGATAGACGGATACGTTATGGCCGGGCCCATGGCGCACCGGCCCCCACGTGATCGGGATGCGCTTCTGGCCCAGAAGGTCGCAGGCCGAGGCGATATGCGACATGTCCTTCGCCTCGAAGGCGATATGGGCGAGCCGGGTCTTGTCGCCGCGCACGAAGTTGACCGTGTGGTGGTCGGGCCCGCAGCGCATGAACGAGAAATAATCGCCGATCCAGTCGGAAATCCGGAAGCCCAGCACGCGCTGGTAAAAGCTCGTGACGGCGTGAACGTCGGGCGTGACAAAGGCGACATGGCCGAGCTTGAGCGGGCCGACGCCGCTGACCTGATGATGGTCGCCGAGATAGTTCCACTCGTTGAACAATTGCACCTTCGTGCCCTTGTTGTCCTCGAACACGAGCGCGCGCGGCAGGCCCGGCGCCGTGTCGTTGTTGAGCGCGCTCGACACGCCTTCGTCGCTCAAATCCTTCGCGACGGCGGCGAGGTCCGTTTTCGGCGAGACCTCGAACGACAGGCCCGAGCATCGCGCCTCCGGCCCCTCGTGCAGTTCAACCACGAGTTGACCGACCTTCGTGGCGAGATAGGCGCGCTTGCCATCGCGCTCGGCGAGAACAAGGCCGCCGACATCGACCCAGTGGTCGATTTCACGATTGAGATCGGGCGTCTCGAACGTCGCGTGCCCGATGCGTCGCGCCTGTGGCATGGGTTCCTCCAGCATATGTCGAATTGGGTTCGATCAATCTGGCGGGTTTTAGGGGCGGTGGGCTGATCTGGATCAAATCGCCCGGCGCGCGGGCGCGGCGCGTTGTCGCGCGGGGGGAGGGGGTTCAGGGCCGACGCTGGGGCCCGCGCCGGGCAAAGCGCGGCAAGCTGACCAGCGCCCGCAGGCCCGCGTCGTAATCCGGGTCGAGGGTCATGCCGCCGCCGTGCAGGTCGACGATCTTGCGACATTCGGCGAGGCCCATGCCCTCGCCGGGGATCGAGGCTGGCGCGTCGAGCCGCTCGAAGAAATCGAACGCGCGGCGCCGCACGTGTGGCGGGACGCCCGGACCGTCGTCGGCGAAACGAAGGAGAACGCCGTCGGTCTCCTCGAAGCAGTCGACGACAATCGTCGCGCCCTCGCCCGCGTATTTCACGACATTGTCGATCAGGCGCTCGAACAGGCCCGACAGGAGCGCCATGTCGCCCTCGACGCTCAAGGTTTCGCGCATGACCACATGGGCGCGCGCGGCGACGAGCGTGTCGCGCGATTTGTGCGTCGCCGTCGTCATCGCCTCGCCGATATCGAAGCGCGACAGAAGCAGGTCGCGCTCCGACAGCCGCATGTAGCGCTTCAGCGCCGACATCATCCGGTCGACGCGCTCGGCGCTGGCGCGGATTTGCGCGAGATAGTCGAGGCTGGCGCGGTCGAGGCCGGGGTGATCGGCGTCGAGCAGGAAGCGCGAGTAGAAGTCGATCTGCCGCAGGGGCGCGCGCAGATCGTTCGAGATCGCGTTGCCGAGATTGTCCACTTCCGCGCCGAGCTTGTGCAGATCCTCGACACGCGCGCGCAGGTTTTCCGCCTTGCGCATCGCGTCGGTCACGTCCTCGCTGAACAGCACCGCGCCGCCGATGGTCCGGTCCGCGCCGCGCCAGGGCGCCTGCGCCAGCCGCTTCCAGATCGGGCGGCCGCGAGCCATCGATTTCTCGATGCTCGCCGAGGGCACGCCGCCATCCATGGCCAGGCGAAGCCGTTCGAGAACGCCCGGCCACGTCAGGGGCGACTCCGTTTCCACGCCCGGCCGCGCCAGCGCGGGATCGCCGTGTTCCTGCTTCCAGCGCTCGGAGGCCATGACGATCCGGCCATCCGAATCAAGCATGGCGACGGCCGCGGGCGTGTGGCGGATGAACAGCGCCATCATCTCCGCCTGCTCGGCGATGCGCGCTTGCTGTAGCCGGACCTTCTCGTGCAACAGTCGGTTGTCGCGGACGATTTGCGACGCCGCCTGCTGGTCGCCAACGCGCGCCGCCGCGGAGCGGGCGATGGCGGCGAAACGGCCGATGGGCGCCAGCCAGTGAATGTCGATATCGATGGCGGGCGCGTCGATGCCGCCAATCGCGAGACTCGCCAATGTCAGCGTCTCGCCGCTCGCGCGAGTCGCCAGAATCGACTCCATCAGGCCAACGAACAGGGGGGCGTCGTCGATCGTCGCGCCGGGCGCGGGCGCCCAGGTTTCGGCGGAGCCCTTGACCTGCAAGACCTTGCCGTCGACGTCGAACAGACAAAGCCCCGCCTCGCCCGTCGCGAACAGGGCATCCAGCAGGGCGGTGGCCGTGGCGTCCGTCGTCATGCCCCGTCAGAGCCCCCGGCGCCAGATGGCGGCGCCAGTCGCGACGAACAATTCGGCGACGCCCGCGCCCGTGAGCGCGCTTGTCAGCAATGCTTGCCGCGCGCCTTCCGGGCGTGGCGCGGCCGGGTTCAACAGATCGACCTTGTTGATGACGCAACTGACAGGCCGGCCGGGAAACCGCTCCTCGAAGGCGTCGGCGAGTCGGCTCATCTGATGAATGGTCGACGCGCGCGTCGCGTCGGCGACAACGATGGCGCCGGCGGCGCCCAGAATGTAGCTCGTGCGAAACAGCGTCTGGCCGAAGTCGCCGTCGGTGTCCCACAGGACGAGACGCATGGGCGCGCCTTCGCAATCGGCGGGCAGCGCGATGTCATGGGTCAGGATGTTGACGCCGATCGTTGTCTTGTAGTCGCTGTCGAAGCGATCGAACACGAAACGCTTGGCGAGCGATGTCTTGCCGACGCCGATATCGCCGAGCAGCATGATTTTCGCCGAGCGGGTCATGGCGCGATCTCCCCGTCGAGCGGCAGCTCGAACACCACGCGACGATTGCGCGGGCGCGCGTCGGGGCCTCCGTCGATGATCGGGTTGGTCGCGGCGCGGCCCACCACGCTCAGCCGCTCGCGCGCGACGCCGCGATCCACGAGCAGGGCGGCCACCGCCATGGCGCGCTGACGCGAAATGATCTGGTTTCGCGCCTCACCGCCGGTGTCGTCGGCGAACCCGACGACGCGCAAGGACTGGTTAGTTTCCTTCAACAGCGCGGCGACGGCGTCGAGTCTCTCGTTGCGTCCGGCGCGGTCGAGCGGTTGTTCGCGCTCGAAATAGATCGCGAAGCCGTCGATCAGACCAGCAAGGCGCGCGCGCGGCGCGTCGGCGCGCGCCTCAAGCGCCCTGGCGCGCGCGTCGACGCCCGTGATTTCGGCTTCAAGCGTATTTTTAAGCGAGTCCTTTTCGCGCGCTAGCGCGTCGAGCCGCGTGTTGACCGCGTCAAGCGTTTCGGCGCGCGCGCTGGATGAGGTCAGCGCCTGCAGCGACGCGCGCGTGGCGTCGATGCTGGTCGCGAGCGTCGCGATCCGCTCGCGCGCCGCCGCGAGGTCGTCGCTTGTCGCCAGCAGCGCGACGCGTGGCTCGATGGCGTAGCCGCTCGCGGCGCTTTTCAGGCTGGCGACGAGGGCCTCGACGTCGGGCGCCGTTGGCGCGAGGCCGATCAGTTCGACCCGGCCGGCGCCGTGATCCGTCTCAAGGCGCAGCGGGAAGGCGGCGAGCGCGGGTCGCGCGCTCACCGTCGTTCGCAGGGCCGCGTCGAGGGCGCGCTCGCGCCACGCATGCAGCCCGGCGCGCGCGACGAGGGCGGCAATCAACAAGGCGAGCGCGGCGACCACGACCCTGAAGGCCCAACCGGACTTTTTGGGCGACCTGTCGGCGACGGCGTCAACAACCGAGCCGTTGAAGAACGCGCCGAAGGATACGTCGGTCGCGATATTGTCGCGCCCGAATTTGTCCAGCCAGGCGAAGCAGGCGCGATCCAGCTCGGCCTTCTGCTCGGCGCGGGGCGGACCGGTGAATTCGCAGGCGATGATGTGCGTGGGCGAGGCGCGCAGATGAATGTCGCGTCCGCCGAAATCGAGCGTGCGCAGATCGCCGCCGCCCTCGCCGAGGGCTTCGCGGGCGAAGCCCGTCAAGGCCGCGATGAGGCCGCCGATCAGTTCGCCACGTTCCTCCGGCTGCCCGTCGGCGCGCCACGACGCAAGCAGCGTTCCGCTGCCGCGTTCGAGGAACAGCGCGCGCGACAGGCGCGGGCGCGTGGACGCCGCCATCGCCAGCTCGCTCGCCGGACGGCCGGTCAGTCGGGCGCGCGCCTGCAATTTCCAGCGGTCGAACGAGGTCAGCCGGTCGAGCCGCTCGTTCATCGCCTCGATGATCTCGCGGAAGGCGTTCGACACCGCCGCGACGACAAGTTGGCCGGTCAGCGGATAAAGCGCCTCGACCATCATGTCCTTGGAATTTCGGATTTCGTTCTGGATCGCCGCCACGACGACGGGCGCGATGGCCTGCGCGAGTTCGCGATGACGCGCGACCTCCGCGCGGCGTAGGGCTTCCACGAGGATTTCCGATGTGGCGGCTTCCAGACGCGGCGCGTCGCCGACGCGCCGGTCCAGCGCCTCTACCGTGGATTCAACGGCCTGAAGCCGCGCGGCCTCGCCGCGAAACAGCAGCGTCTTGAGCTTGCCCAGCCCATCCGTCTCGTCCGCGGCCTGCCGAGACGCTTCCTGCATGTCACTTCCCGCCGGGCGACTCGGCCAGCTTGCGGACATGCGCGCCGAGGTCGGCGATGGCCGAACCGATCGCGTCGACCGTGGTCGCGTGCCGACGCGCCGTCTCGTGGGCCATTTCGTCCATGCGCGCCTCGACGGCGGCGAACTTTTCCAGCATTTCGCGCCGGAGCGCGTCGATCGTCTGGTTCAGTTCCTGATCGCGCTTTTCGTTGGAGCGCTGGGTGTGGCCAAACAGAAGTTCGCGCACCTGATCAATCGTGGGATCAACCGGCATGGTCTCGCCACGCGCGACGTCTTTTGTTTCAGCCTGTTCGACACGCGCCATCGAATTACCTCTCCTTGCAACGCCACTCATGGACTTCTCTCCGAGTTGGCCCTCATTATCGCGTTACCGGCGCGGGGCCAATAGTCCGCCGCGCATTCGTTGTGAACGAAATCCGTCGGGAAACAGGGCGTTTTCGGGAGGAAGAGAATTGAAATGATGGACAAAAACGTCGCGCGTGTTCCACTGATGTCGATTTATCGGGTTTTTTTCGAAATTGGTCTTCTGAGTTTCGGCGGCGGTCTCGTCAGCTGGATTCACCGCGAGGTCGTTGGCAAGCGCCGATGGATCGAGGACGAGGAGTTCCTCTCCGGCGTGGCGTTGTCGCAGATATTGCCGGGGGTCAATTCAACCAACGTGGGCGTTTTCGTCGGCCAGCGGTTGCGGGGCGTTGTTGGCGCGCTAGTGGCGCTCGCCGCCATGCTCACCGGCCCTTTCATCGGCGTTATTCTGGCGGCGATGATCTACAAATGGCTGCTCGCCGTGCCCGGCTTTTCGGCCATGGTGGCGGGCGTGGCCGCGGTCGCCATCGGCATGTTGCTGAGGTTTGGCCTCGAGGCGGGCCGGGTTGCCGCGCGTGGGCCGATGGCCATCGGCGTGATGGCCGTCACCTTCGTGGCTGTGGGTATCCTTCGCTGGCCCATGCTCGCGGTTGTCGCCGTGATCGCGCCGGTGAGCATCGCGGCGTGCTGGCCGCGGGGCGCCGCCGATGCGTGACAACGTCTATCTCGACCTGATCGTCATCCTCGCGCCGCTGTCGCTCGCCGCCGTCGGCGGCGCCACCGGCCTTTACGCGCCCTTCCAGCACGAAATGGTTGAGTTGCGGCCATGGGTCACGCAGCGCGAATTCGTCGATCTGTTCGCCGTGGCGCGGCTGGCGCCGGGCCCGAGCTCCATGCTCGCGCCGATGATCGCCTTTCGTCACGCCGGCCTGCTGGCGGCGCTGGTCGCCGCCGTGGCGCTCTATCTGCCCTCGTCCGCGCTGGTTTACGCCGTCGCGCGGGTGTGGAGCCGCTACCGCGATCGCCCCTGGCGCAAGGTCTGCGAGCAGGGCCTCGCGCCGGTCGCCGCGGGTCTGGTGCTGGCGGGCGTGCTGACCCTGTTGCGGGTGGTGGATGGCGGGCCGCTGGCGTGGGTCACCGTCGGCGTGGTCGCCGCGCTGCTGACGTGGCGGCCGAAGTCGCACCCTTTGCCGTTGCTGGGCGCCGGCGCGGCGGTTTTCCTGCTGCTATACGCGGCGGGGCTTTTGGCCTGAGCGCCTCGGCGGGAAGGTAGAAGACCTCGCCGGCGCTCTCGCTAGTGTCGAGCCAGAGGAACGGCAGGTCGGGATATTCGGCTTCCAGAATCTCCCGGTCCTCGCCGATCTCGCACAGCAGGCCGCCGCCGGGCGCCAGATGCGCGCCGGCCCCCGCCAGAATGCGGCGCACGATGTCGAACCCGTCGCCGCCGCCATCCAGCGCCATGGCGGGCTCGACGGCGAATTCGGGCGGCAGGTCCGCCATGACCGATTCAGCCACATAGGGCGGATTGGTGATGATGAGATCGTATTGCCGCCCCGCGAGCGGCGCGAACAGATCGCCCTGAAGCAGCTCGACCCTGTCCGCCAGATGGTAGTCGTCGACGTTGCGACGGGCGACCTCGAGCGCCGCCGGCGACAGATCGACGGCGTCGACGAAGGCGTGGGGGAAGGCGCCCGCCATCAGCAGCGCGAGGCAGCCCGAGCCCGTGCAGAGGTCGAGGGCGCGGCCGACGCGCGCGGGATCATCGATCAGCGCGCCGTCGCCGCCCACGACAACATCGCTGCGCAACAATTCGCCGATGAAGGAACGTGGCACGATCACGCGCTCGTCGACGTAAAACGGCGCGCCGCCGACATAGGCGCGGTTGAGCAGGTAGGACGCTGGCTTGCGCGTGGCGACCCGCGCCTCGATCAGATCGGCGAGGCGCTGGCGCTCCGCCGGCAAAAGATTGGCGTCGAGAAATGGCTCGAGCTGGTCGATGGGCAGATGGAGCCCTTCCAGCACGATGAAGGCGGCCTCGTCGAGCGCGTTGGTCGTGCCGTGGCCATAGACCAGACCGGCCGCGTTGAAACGACTGATGGCGAGGCGGAAAAAATCCCGGATGGTGCGGAGGCTATCGGTGTCGGTCATGTCGCGGGTCCAGCGTGGCGAGCGCGAACCGATATGCTATCTATCGCCCAACGCCAAACACGGGAGATGAAGTTGCGCGCCTATGTCCTGAAAAGCCAGACCGGAATCGAGGCTCTTGAACGGGTGGAGATGGCGGCGCCCGTCCCCGCGCGCGGCCAGGTCGCGGTGCGCGTCGTCGCCTGCTCGCTGAACTATCGCGACCTCGCCATCGCCACCGGCCAGTACCGCCAGCCGACAAAGCCCTCGGTCATTCCGCTTTCGGACGGCGCGGGCGAGATCATCGCCATCGGCCCGGACGTGACGCGTTTCAAGATCGGCGACAGGGTCGCGGGCTGCTTCTTCCAGAACTGGTCCGCCGGGGAGCCGGGTTCCGACGTGCAGAACAGCGCGCTTGGCGGCGGGCGCGACGGCATGCTGGCCGAGGTCGTCGTGCTGGAGGAGGGCGGCGTCTTGGCGATGCCCGCGCACATGAGCTTCGAGGAGGGCGCTACCCTGCCCTGCGCCGCGTTGACCGCGTGGCACGCGCTGGTCGAACATGGCCATCTCATGCCGGGCCAGACCATTCTCGTGCAGGGCACGGGCGGCGTCTCGATGTTCGCGCTGCAGATCGCCCGGATGGCCGGCGCGGAGGTCATCGCGACCTCGTCGAGCGACGAGAAGCTCGCGCGCGCCAAGGCGCTCGGCGCGCATCATCTGATCAACTACAAGACAAGGCCCGACTGGGAAAAGGCGGCGATGGAGATCACCGGCGGTCGCGGCGTCGATCAGGTGGTCGAGGTCGGCGGCCCCGGCACCTTCGGCAAATCGCTGGCCGCCATTCGCGTCGGAGGGCGGGTGAGCCAGATCGGCGTGCTCGCGGGCATGGCCGAGGTCAACCCGGCCGTCATTCTGGCCAAGCGCGCCAATGTGCAGGGCATCAGCGTGGGATCGACGCGGATGTTCGAGGCCATGGCGCGGGCGTTTTCACTGAATGGGCTCAAGCCCGTCGTCGATCGCGTCTTCGCCTTCGACGCGGCGCCCGACGCCTATCGTCATCTGCGCGCGGGCGCGCATTTCGGCAAGGTCGTCATCAATATCTGAGCCTCGCCGCGCGAGAAAAATCCCGCCATGGCGACCATGGCGGGAGGACTCGCTCGCGAAACAAAAACCTGGCGATCAGCTCTTGATGCGAAGATTGCTCAACCCGATGCCGATCTGTTTGAACGCGTTTAGAATGTCCGTGCCATTTGCCGAGACAAAGGCCTTGTCCTGACTCGTGGCGCATTGCCTCAACAGATTCAGGCCCTCTGTGTCGATCGTATCGCCGGGAATGCTGAATCCGACGGTGAAAACGATAACCCCGGCGTTCTTGGCGTTGGCGCAGGCGGCGAGCAAGGCTGAGTCCATCTGCGCGCGCCAATTGCTGGACGTCGTCGGCCCATTGTTGTTGGTCGAGTAAGAGCCGCCAGAGGGAGGCGGGTTGGTCGTGCCGCCATAATTGGAGAGCCGATTATTAACGTAATAGCCCAGCGCGTTATACTCCGATCCATAGTGTCTGTCCGGAGAGATCATGCTGGATTGCATAGCTTTCTGAGCATAAGCCTTATTGACGCGAGGCGCAGGAACGCGAGCGCTCTTCGGTTGAGATTTTCCCAGTCCTTGGCTAGGCGCCTGCACCTCCCGAGCCAT
>CAIOVE010000081.1 GCA_903861645.1 uncultured Hyphomicrobiales bacterium | reverse complement strand
CCACCTTCGCCTTGAACGCCGCTGTGTGGTTTCTGCGTGCTCGCCTCTTCATGATCTCTCCTGATTCGCGAGCCAATGCTCGCGGTTGTCAGGCAGAAAATCCACTTATCGGGCTGTGTAGATTCGCCGGGCCAGCTCTGTGTTGCCGGCGATGCGGTCGTTGTTGATCATCAAGGGCGCCGACAACGCGTCGCGCAGATGGCGGCCAACGCTGTAGGGCGTGTCGTTCTTGTAGCCGTGGATGCCGCAGACCATCAGCGCTTCCTGAATGATCTCGACCGTGAGCCGCGATACGCCGATTTTCAGATTGTTCATGTCGAGCGCGAAGGACATGGTGGTCAGTTCGTCGGGCGTGGTCAGCGCGTTTTCGTAGCGCTGCATCGCCGTCTTCAGCGAAGACTTCATCAGTTGCAGCATGCTCGCCGCCGCGCCGACGCGCGCCGCGCCCGCCGGCGTCGCGCCGGGCTTCTTGCGCGC
This sequence comes from uncultured Hyphomicrobiales bacterium, assembly GCA_903861645.1. Classification (GTDB taxonomy): domain Bacteria; phylum Pseudomonadota; class Alphaproteobacteria; order Rhizobiales; family Beijerinckiaceae; genus Terripilifer. The sequence goes on along the minus strand of CAIOVE010000081.1, from coordinate 104,803 downwards.
TTCCGCGCGGATATAGGCCTGCGCCCGCGACAGCGCGTTCATGGCGATGCCGCACCACAGGCTGCCCCACAGGATATGCGCGTGGGCGAGCATCGAGCGCCCGGCGATATCGGCGAACGGCTCGGGAAAAATCTGTTCGAGCGGCGCGCGGCCCTCGAAGATGAAGCCCTCGCTGCACGTGCCGCGCATGCCCAGCGTGTTCCAGTCCGCCGTCTTTTCGAGCGTGTATTGGTCCTTGGTCAGAACCGCCATCACCTGATCGGAGGCGGGCGCGTCTGGCGCGCGGCGCGTGGTGATGAGGATCGCGTCGGACTGCCGCGCGTAGGAGATGACGCTGGCTTCCTTGCGAACCTTGAAATCGTTTCCGTCGCGCTCGATGGCGCACACGGACGCGCCGAGATCGCCGCCGGTGCCGGCCTCGGTCGTCGACGAACCCAGCAGCAATTGATCTTGCGCCACGCGCGCCATGAAATCGCGATGCCAGTTGCTGCCGCGACCATGCGAAACCAGGCTGGATACCTTGATCTGATGCATGGCGTAGACCATCGCGGTCGACGAGCAATGCTGGCCAAGCAGGCAGCAGACTTCGGCGATGTCGGCGAGCGACGCGTCCTCGCCGCCGAGATCGCGCGGAATCATCACGCCCAGCAGGCGGCTGTCGCGCATCGCGCGGATGGCCTCGTGCGGGAAGCGCGCCGACGCGTCGACTTCCTCGCAATACTGGGCCGCGACCGCCGCCGCCTGACTGGCGCGGTCCATGAGATCGGATTGGGCCATGGCGTCAGGCCGCCGCGCGGCCGGGCGCGATTTCGTCGATGGCGGCGGCGATCGCGGCGATCGAGGCGAAAGTCTTGCGGTTCAGCATGCGCTCGGGGAATTCCACGTCGAAGGATTCCTCGAGGCCCAGCATCAACTGCACGGCGCTGAACGACGTCAGGCCGGCGGCGTAAAGATCCTGATCGTCGGCGATCGATGCCACGTCGACCGGCAGACGGCCATGTTGCGCGATGAGATCACGAATGGTTTGAATCATAACTGCCTCTCTGAACCAATTGTCGACCGCGCGTCTTCGTTCGGACGCGTCGGAATGCGATGACTATTGAAGACAGGCATTAAGAATGGGTTTGGCGAGGCGGCGTTCGGCCTTTTCGCGCGGTCAAAACGCTACAAATACATGGCTGATTTGATGATCAGGTAAACGAATTGAAAACGACGGCCCCGGACAGGGGCCGGGGCCGTCGCTTTGATTGTTTCGATAAATGAGGCGCTTAGTGCGACATCAGCGCCGGAATGGTCATCGATTTGAATAAAGTATTGGTCGTTCCGCCGAAGACGAACTCGCGGAACCGCGAGTGGCCATAGCCGCCCATGACGAAGTAGTCCGCGCCGCTGTCGGCGGCGTAGGACAGCAGGCAGGCGCCGATGTCGTCGGCGTGCGGCAGCTTGCGAACGGTGGCGTTCACGCCATGGCGGGCGAGGTGGCGCGTGATGTTGAAGCCGGGCAATTCATCGCTCGCCAGCCGCTTGGAGGCGACGCTCACGACTTCCACCGAGCCCGACAGCTTGAGCACGGGAATGGCGTTGGCGACCGCGCGTGACGCGGCCATGCCGCCGTCCCAGCACACCATGGCTTTGCCCAGCTTCGCCGGGCCCTTGTGGATGCGCGGCACGACGAACACGGGACGTCCCGACGAGAACAGCGCGCCTTCCGCCATCAACTCGTCGTCGGTGCCGAATTCGGGGCCGCCCTGTCCGACGACCGACAGATCGAAATGCCGGGCCAACCGTCCGAATTCGCCGCGCGCCTCGCCGGCGACCGCCTTGATCATGACGAGGTCCGTCTCGACGCCAGCGGGGACGCCTTTCTGCAATTTCTGGAAGGCTTCCTCGGCGGCCTTGCGCGCGCTCTCGGTGGCTTCCAGCATGAGATCGTAGGGATACTCGCCCATGAAAGACGCGGGTGGGATCAACTGGAGGGCGACGCCGGCGGCGGTGAGATGAGCCTTGAACTGCGTGGCGAGCGAAACGGCGAAGTCCGCCACGTTGTCGCCGCGTTCGGTGGTGTCCAGATGGACGAGGATATCCTTGATGCTCATGACCTTGCCTTTTGGTTTGATGACGCGGATGTCGTCGCCGACAACCCCTCCAGCGCCGGCGCATTTCGACAGAAGTCGCGCCACGTGTCCACCGCGACGCCCGTTGTTAGCGCTGACTCACATTGTTTCCACTCGCCGCACATCGCGCAGCTACGTTCGAGATCGCGTCTTGTCGCCAGAAGGTGCGCGTCATCGGGCACGCCGAGCGCCGCCAGCATCTCGGGCAGCAGTTCGGCGACTTTCGGATTTGTCACATGGCCAATGTCGTCGAGCGACACGCCGCAATCCGACAACATGCGCCTGACTTCGTCGCATCCCATCGCCTCGAGTTCCTGGCGCTCGGCGCGGTCCCGACGCCATTGGGCTATCCAGGCGCTCAGGCGCTCGATGGAGCTTTCGTGATGATGTTGCACGGTCGCGCTCATGATGGTCTCTCGATGGCGGTTGATCCCTGCCTCCAGACACCATGGCGGGCGCGGCCACGCCTTGCGCCGGATCAATCCGGCGGGCTTCAGGCCAGCGAGGTCTTGGCGACGCGTCCGCCGTTGTCGACGAACCAGCGTTCGCTGACCATGGGCTTGCCCTGCAATCGCCGGGTGATCCATTCGGCCTGCTGGATGCGCGGCTCCGGTCCGTTGGCGACGCTCGGGCCGGCGAGCGAGTGGCGGGAGTCCTGATAGACCACGAGTTGCCTGGGGCCGCCGAGCGCCTTGACGAAGGCTTCCGTGGCGTCCAGCGGGCAGAGCTCGTCGGCCTCGCCGGCGGCGATCAGGAAGGGCGCCTTGATCTTGCCCGCGAAGGGCCGCCAGTCGATCGTTAGGCGGAATTTCTCGAATTCCGCCTCGTCGACGATGCCCGACATGAACATGAACCGCTTCTTGAAGGTTGGCGACGCCTCGTCGAATATCCTGTGACCGCCGATGTCGTAGCAGGTGCCGGTGACGGCGCAGGCCTTGAAAGCCGGTTCCTCCGAAATCATCGCGGCGGAGAAGAACGAACCGAAGCTCGATCCCGTCGCCGCGATGCGTTCGGCGTCGATCTCGGGCCGCGCGCGCAGCCACTTGACCACTTCCTTGCCGGTTTCGACCCAGCCGCCGACATCGACGAAAATGCCACGCACGGGCGACTCCCAATAGCCCGGACCCTCGATCGCCAGCACGGCGTAGCCGCGTTCGAGCCAGCCATCCCCGCGCAGCGAAACGCTGCGCTCCTTGAAACCGTCCATGCCGGGCACGGCGACGATGACGGGAACCTTTTGTCCGGCCTGAAGGCCCGGCGGCAGATGGAAAATCGCCGGTACGGTCTTGCCGCGATACGGAATTTCGACCCATTCGATCCGGTGATCGGCGAGCTTCATGTATTTGGTGAAGTTCTCGCGCTTCTTGTCGTTGGCGTTGCGCAGGCGGGGCCCGTGCTCTTCGTTGCCCCACATCGACGTCGCCCAGTAAACGGCCGCGATATAGTAGTTGTCGCGCGCGGGGATCGTCTCCTCGTTCTTCTCGGCCTCGATCGCCATGGCCTCGCGCTTGCGCGCCAATCGTTCGAAGGCGGGCACGATATCGGCGTATTTTTTGACGCCCGCCCGCAACGCGATCATCTCGTTCTGCACGTCGAGGCCGCAGGCGCGCAGCAGCACGCCGGTGTGGCCCTGATCCCAGTCGATGCCGTTGGCCTGAATGATGTTGTCGAGGGCCCAGCGCTGCTCGTCGAAACGCTTCATATGCGGTTCGCCGGCGGGAAACCCGTCGGCCCGCGCCAGTCCGGCGCTCGCGGCGAGCGCGGCGAATGGCGCCGCGCGCAGGAATTGACGACGCTGCATGGCTGATCTCCCCTGACGTGTCCCGGTCGGTTGTCCGACCCTCGTTGACCGTCAGTATGGAGGCCGCGCGCCGTGGCGCGCAAGCGGCTTCAACGCCGCTCGCGCCCGGGGCGATATCAGAGGCCGGCGACCTTGCGCACCCAGCCTTCCGTGTCGGCGATCTCGCCGCGCTGGATGCCGACGAGCCTGGCCTTGATCGCGTCGGTCACGGGCCCGCCCTCGCCGCCGCCGATGACGAAATCGCCGTGGGCGCTCTTGATCTCGCCGATGGGCGAAACGACCGCGGCCGTGCCGCAGGCGAAGGCCTCGCGCAGGCGGCCGCTGGCGGCGTCGGCGCGCCACTGCTCGATGCCATAGAGTTCCTCGCGCACGGTCCGGCCCTCGCGGCGGGCCAGCGTGATGATCGAATCGCGGGTGATGCCCGGCAGGATCGAGCCCCCCAGCGGCGGCGTCAGCAGCGAGCCGTCGTCGAAGACGAAGAAGATGTTCATGCCGCCGAGTTCCTCGACCCAGCGGTGTTCGGCGGCGTCGAGAAACACGACCTGATCGCAGCCATGTTTCATGGCCTGCGCCTGCGCGATGAGGCTGGCCGCGTAGTTGCCGCCGCACTTGGCGGCGCCCGTGCCGCCCGGCGCCGCGCGCGTGTAGTCGTCCGACAGCCAGACGCTGACGGCCTTCTTGCCACCTTTGAAATAGGCGCCGACGGGGCAGGCGATGACCATGAACAGATATTCCGCCGAGGGGCGCACGCCGAGGAAGGCCTCGCTGGCGAAGGTGAAGGGGCGAAGATAGAGGCTGCCGTCGCCGCCCGGAATCCAGTCGGCGTCGATGCGCACCAGTTCGTCGATGGCTTGCAGGAACAGGTTTTCCGGCAGCGTGGGGATCGCCAGCCGGTCGGCCGAGGCGGCGAAGCGGCGGGCGTTCTGCTCGGGGCGGAACAGCGAGACGCCGTTGCCGGTGCGATAGGCCTTCAGCCCCTCGAAAATCTCCTGCCCGTAATGCAGCACCGCCGCCGCCGGGTCGAGGGCGATGGGCTCGCGCGCCCGCACGCGGGCGTCGTGCCAGCCCGTGCCCTCGGTCCAGCGGATCGTCACCATATGATCGGTGAACACCTTGCCGAACCCCGGATTGGCGAGCAGGGCGGCCCGGGCGTCGGGCGCGGTCGGCCGGGCGCTGGGTTCGCGGGAGAAGGACGGGGTCGGCGTGGCGTTCATCGAAACGGTTCCTCACGTTCGCGCGGCCGCCGCCGGCGGGCCGACGGCTCGGGATGATGGGAGACGGTATAACCGGAACCGGCATTTCCCGAAACAGCCCCGGCGGCGGGCTTGTGCCCGGGCGGGCCATCGGGCACGTTCCGGCCAAACGCGGGAGGTTCGGGATGGTTTTCACGATAGAGGTCAATGGCGCCAAGAAAACCGTCGATGTCGACGGCGACATGCCGCTGCTCTGGGTGCTGCGCGACGAACTCGACCTGAAGGGCAGCAAGTTCGGCTGCGGCGCGGGCCTGTGCGGCGCCTGCACCGTGCACGTCGACGGCAAGCCGACCCGCTCCTGCTCCATCGAGATTTCGGCCGTCGGCTCCGCCGCCGTCACCACCATCGAGGCCATGTCCGGGAACCCCGTCGGCCGGAAATTGCAGGCCGCGTGGATGGAACTCGACGTGCCCCAATGCGGCTATTGTCAGGCCGGACAGATCATGTCCGCCTCGGCCCTGCTGACGCGAAACCCCCGACCAAGCGACCACGACATCGACGCGGCCATGCGGGGCAATGTCTGCCGCTGCTGTAGCTACACGCGCATCCGCGCGGGCATCAAACACGTCGCGGAGGCGAAATAGTCATGAACGAAATCGCCAAGGTCGCGGCCAGCCGCTCGCCCGAACTTTCCCGCCGCGCGTTGTTGAAGGCGAGCGCCGTCGCCGGCGGCGGCCTTTTACTTCACGCCATGCTGCCGCGCGCCGCCCTCGCCGCCGTCGAGGGCGAAGCCGCCGCCATCAACGCCTTCGTGCGCATCGCGCCCGATGGCGTGGTGACGATCCTGTCGAAAAATCCGGAGATCGGGCAGGGCATCAGAACCATGCTGCCGATGATCATCGCCGAGGAGCTTGATGTCGCCTGGAAGGATGTGCGGATCGAACAGGCGCCGCTCGACGAGGCGCGGTTCGGTCGCCAGCACGCTGGCGGCAGCACCGCGACGCCGGAGAATTACGATCCCCTGCGGCGCGTGGGCGCCGCCGGGCGACAGATGATTCTCGCCGCCGCGGCGCAGGCCTGGGGGGCCCCGCCCGCCGAATGCGAAACCGAGGCGGGCGTCGTGCATCATCGCAAGAGTGGGCGGTCCATGACCTATGGCGCGCTGGCGGCGAAGGCGGCGGCGCAGGCCGTGCCCGATCTGGCGACCGTGCCGTTGAAGGATCCGAAGACATTCGGGATCATCGGCCAGCGCATCGCCGGCGTCGAGAATGGCAAGATTGTCACCGGACAGCCGCTTTACGGTATCGACGTGGTCGTGCCCGGCATGCTGCACGCCGTGTTTGAAAAATGTCCCGTGTTTGGCGGCAAGGTTGTCAGCGCGAATATCGAGGCGATCAAGGAGTTGCCCGGCATCCACGACGCGTTCATCATTCGCGCCAGCGAAGCCAACCCGATGAAAGACCCCGAGGGTCTCGTGGATGGCGTCGCCATTGTCGCCAAAAGCTGGTGGAAGGCGAACAAGGCCCGCGAGAAACTGGAAATCGTCTGGGACGAGGGACCGACGGCAAGCCATGACAGCGAGGGATTCGCCGCCCGCGCCGACGCCTTCGCGGCGGGCGCGCCTGCGACATGGCTGCGGCGCGATGGCGACGCGACGTCGGCGCTCAAGGGCGCGGCGCGCGTCGTCGAGGCGGCTTATTCCTATCCCTTCCTGTCGCACATCGTGCTTGAGCCGCAGAACTGCACGGCGCATTTCAGGGATGGCAAGATCGATGTCTGGGCGCCGGCGCAAAATCCGGGGCCGGGCATGAAACTTGTCTCCAAGACGCTTGGCGTTCCCGAAAAGGATGTCGTCGTGCACATGACGCGCGGCGGCGGCGGTTTCGGCCGTCGCCTGCAAAGCGATTTCATGGCGGAGGCCGCGTGGATTTCACGCAAGGTCGGCGCGCCCGTGAAGCTGTTGTGGAATCGTCGCGACGACATGCAGCACGACTTCTATCGTCCCGCGGGCTTCCACTATTTCAAGGGCGGCCTCGACGACAAGGGCGCGCTGGTCGCGCTCACCGATCATTTCGTGACCTTCGGCAAGGATGGCAAGCCCGCCAATTCATCGGCGACCATGCCCGACACGGAATTCCCCGCGCAACTCGTGCCCCATCTCGCCTATGGTCAATCCGTCATCGACTTCGGCATCCCCACGGGGCCGATGCGGGCGCCGCGCTCCAACGCGCTGGGCTTCGTGTTCCAGTCCTTCATCGACGAACTCGCGACGGCGGCGGGCAAGGATCCCGTTGATTTCCGCCTCGCCCTTCTGGGCGAGCCGAAAAGCCTGCCCACGACGCCCGGCAAGCCCGATCCATTGCGCGATTTCAACACGGGTCGCATGCGCGACGTGCTGATCCGCGTCGCCGCGATGTCGGGCTGGAAGGATTGTCACGCGCTGCCCAGGGGCACGGGCAAGGGCGTCGCCTTCTATTACAGCCATCTCGGTTATTTCGCCGAGGTCGTGCAGGCGACGGTGTCATCGTCCGGCGACGTCAGGCTCGATCATGTCTGGGTCGCGGGCGACATCGGCCGGCAGATCATCAATCCGCTCGGCGCCGAACATCAGGTGCAAGGCGCCGTGCTCGATGGGCTCGGCGCGGCGCTGGGGCAGGCGGTGACGATTGAACGCGGGCGCGTCGCGCAATCGAATTTCGACGGCGTGCCGCCCTTGCGCATGGATCAGGCGCCGCCGGTCGAGGTCGCCTTCATTACCAGCGATTTCCCGCCGACGGGTCTTGGCGAGCCGGCGCTGCCGCCCGCCTTGCCGGCGCTTTGCAACGCCATCTTCGCGGCCACGGGCAAGCGCGTCCGTCGCCTGCCGATCGATACGCAACTGCTGCGGGCGTGACGCGCGCCGGTCATTTATGCGCCAGCGAAACGCCCTTGACCTGCGCCCAGACATCCATGCCCTCGCGCAGCCCGAGGGTTTCCCACGAACGCCGCGTGATGCGCGCCAGAATGCGCGCGCCCGCGTCGTTCGCGCCCAGCGTCAAGACGACAATCATCTCGTTCTCGCCGATGGGCTTGCGCGCGGCGACGCGCGCGGGCAGGGCGTTGAGAATGGAGCTGCTTTGCTGCGGCTCGACCAGCAGGCTGACGTCGCCAGCCGCGATTCGCAGGCGCCGGCGCGTGCCCGCGCGATGTGGCGCGGCGGGAACCCGCAGGCGTCCGCCCTCGACATCGAGCGTCAGCAGGCCATAGGCTGGGTCATGTTCCACGACGATCGCGTCGAGGTTGACCGCGGCGTCGCGGCTTGTCGCGAGCGGCAGGTTCGGGTCGCCCTGCAACTCGGATAGCGCGCCCGAGGCGACAACGCGGCCCGCCCGCATCAGTACGAGATGATCGGCGAGATGCTCGATCTCCATCATGTCGTGACTGACGTAGATCACGGGCAGCGACAGGCGATCGTGGAGGCGTTCGAGGAAAGGCAGGATTTCGTCCTTCGTCGCGCGATCCAGCGCCGACAGGGGTTCGTCCATCAACAACAGCCTTGGTCGCGACAACAGCGCGCGACCGATGGCGACCCGCTGCCGCTCGCCGCCCGACAGATGGCGGGGCGAGCGTTCGAGCAGCCCGTCGATCCCCAGAAGATCGACAACCTCGTCAAAGCCGATATCCGCGTCGTTCTTGCGCGTCACGTCCGACCGGGCGCCGTAGAGCAGGTTGCGACGGACCGAGAGATGCGCAAACAGGCTGGCTTCCTGAAACACATAGCCGATGGGGCGCCGCCATGTCGGCAGGAATGTCGTATCGCTCTGCCACGTCAAGCCATCGACCGCGCAGGCGCCCGTCGGCAAGCGTGTCAGCCCGGCGATGCACCGAAGAACCGCGGTTTTGCCGCAGCCGGAGGGACCAAACAGCCCCGTGACGCCCCGCGCGGGCGCGCGGAACGCGGCGTCGAGTTGAAACGTCCCGAGATTGCCGCGAAATGCGACGTCGATGCCGGCGCCGCTCATGGCGTCACGCTGGCGAAACGGCGTTCGAACAGCGTCATCGCGAGAATGACGACGAAGGCGAAAACGACCATGCCCGCGGCCAGAATATTCGCCTCGCGCCATTGCGATGTTTCGACAAAATCGAAGATCGCCACCGACAGCACCTTCGTCTTGCCGGGAATATTGCCGCCGATCATCAGCACCACGCCGAACTCGCCTACGGTGTGGGCGAAGCCCAGCACGGCGCCGGTGAGAAAGCCCGGTCTGGCGAGCGGCACGGCGACCGTCCAGAAGGCCCGCGCCGGCGAGGCGCGCAGGGTGGCGGCGACTTCCAGCGGCCGCGCGCCCATCGCCTCGAAGGCGTTGCGGATCGGCTGCACGACAAAGGGCAACGAATAGAGCGCCGAGCCGATCACCAGCCCGCCGAATGTGAAGGCGAGCGTACGCGCCCCCCACAGCGAGGCCAGCGCGCCGCCCGGCCCGTTCGGGCCCAGCAGGAGGAGCAGGTAGAAGCCCAGCACCGTCGGGGGCAGCACGATCGGCAGGGCGACGACGGCGGCGACGCCTTCCTTCCACCACGCCGAAGAGCGCGCCAGCCACCACGCGACGGGCGTGCCGATCAGCAGCAGCAGGATCGTCGTGATCGTCGCGAGCTCGATCGTCAGCAGAACGGGCTGCCAGATATCCGGAGTAAGCTCACCCATGGCGCGCCGGGCGCGACCGGAGGGCGGATTTGATGTCGAGGGTCAATCGCCCAAACCGTCGTTCGTTGTGTATCCAGCCTATATGACCAGAAACAGGCGCGGGCGGAAGCCCGAATTGCCGCGCGCCGGAGCGGCGACGTGGAAACCCCGCCGACGTTCGGCTAGGATCGCGCGCGGCGCGCCCAAGGGCGGTGGGCCGGAAATCGCGCGCGGGTCAGGGTCGGACTGTTGAATCATCAAGGCAAAATCTTCTCCGTCGCGCCGATGATGGACTGGACCGACCGCCACTGCCGGTATTTCCACCGGCTGCTGTCGCGCGAGGCCCGGCTCTACACGGAGATGGTGACCAGCGCGGCCATCATCCATGGCGACCGCGAGCGCCTGCTGGGGTTTGATGGTTTCGAGCATCCCGTCGCCGTCCAGTTGGGCGGGTCCGAGCCCGAGGCGCTGGCGCGCGTGGCGCGGATTTGCGCCGACTTCGGCTATGACGAAATCAACCTGAATTGCGGCTGCCCCTCCGACCGCGTGCAGAGCGGCGCCTTCGGCGCCTGCCTCATGCGCCAGCCGGCGCTGGTCGGCGAATGCGTGGCGGCGATGAAGGCCGTGGTGACGCTGCCCGTCACCGTCAAATGCCGCATCGGCGTCGACTATCAGGAGCCGCGCGAGGCGCTCTGGGCCATGGCCGAGGCGGTGACGCGGGCTGGCGCGGACGAGTTGATCGTTCACGCGCGCAAGGCGTGGCTGCAAGGCCTCAGCCCCAAGGAAAACCGCGACGTGCCGCCGCTCGATTATCCACTCGTGTTCGACCTCAAGCGCGATTATCCGGCGACGCCGATCTCGATCAATGGCGGCATCGCCACGCTCGACGCGGCCTTGCCGCTGCTGGAGCGCCTCGACGGCGTCATGCTGGGCCGCGCGTCCTATCACGACCCCGGCCTGCTGCTGGCTGTCGACCCCGTGATTTTCGGACGCCCGGCGCCCTTCGACACGATTTTCGACGCGGTCGAGGCCTATTTCCCCTACATCGAGCGCCAGTTGGCGCGCGGAATCCGCCTCGCCGACATGACGCGCCACATGCTTGGCCTGTTCGCCGGCCTGCCCGGCGCCCGCGCGTTCCGTCGCCATCTTGCCACCGACGCGGTCAAAAAGGGCGCGGGGCTGGAGGTTCTGCGGGCCGCGATCGATCTCGTCGCGCGGCCGGCGCGGGCCGCCTGAGGGCGCTTTATCCCTCCGTGTGTTGCAATCCGACAACGCCGCGCGCGCCCGCGCGCGTTAAGCACGTTTAGGGTGGAAACCCGTCTTGCCGGCGGCTGGTCGATGGTCAATAAACCGCCTGCCCAGTTAGTCGTGCGTCGAGTAGTCGCCGATCGAAACCGCCAAGACTTTTAAGGAAATCGATATGCGCCACTCGTTTTCGACGCTTGCCTTCGCGACCTCCGCCGCGCTCGCCGCCATGGCCCCCGCCACCGCCGTTCGGGCCGAAATGTTCGACCTTGAAACGCACCAGCCCCTGCTGGTGAACCCCGACCGCCTGCAAAACGGCGCGGAACAGCCCCGCGAGAGCGCCGTGCCGCGCGAGACCGTCGCCTACAAGGGCCCCCATGGGCCCGGCACCATCCTCGTCTCGACGAGCGAGCGCCGCCTGTATTTCGTGTTGCCCGGCGGGCAGGCGATCAAGTACGGCGTCGGCGTGGGGCGTCCGGGCTTCGAATGGTCGGGCGCCAAGACCATCACCCGCAAGGCCGAATGGCCGGCCTGGACCCCGCCAGCCCAGATGCTGCGCCGCCGCCCCGATCTGCCGCGCCACATGGAAGGCGGTATCGACAACCCGCTCGGCGCGCGCGCCATGTATCTGGGCTCGTCGCTCTATCGCATCCACGGCTCGAACGAGCCCGACACCATCGGTCAGGCCGTGTCCTCGGGCTGCATCCGCATGACCAACGACGACGTGACCGACCTCTACGAACACGCGAAGGTCGGCACGAAGGTCGTCGTCATCCGCTGATTGGCGTCGCCCGCCATGATGAAAAGCGCCCCTCGCGGGGCGCTTTTTTATTGGTCATGACTTCGCCAGTCTGGCTAGCGAAGAAAAACAACATCGGAGCCCTCGACGCCGTGCCACGCCCTGTCGCAGGTGATGGCCGGTAGGTCGCGCAGGCGCGCGAGGGCAAGGCAGGCGCGGTCGCCGAGCGAAAGACCGAGCGAACGGGTCGCGGGCCGCAGGGCGCCGGTCAGGCAGGCCTGATCCAGATCGAATTCCACGATTTCGACGCCAATGGCCTCGATCGCCAGCCGCGCGGCGTCGGGAGGCATGCCGCGTTCGCACAGTTTGGAGATGATTTCCGCGACGTTGACGGACGAGATCAGCGCGCCGGGTAGACAGGCTTTGACGCGTCCCGCGCCGGGCTCGTCCTGCAGCAACGCCAGCACCGCCGAGCTGTCGAGAACGGCGTCACTCACGCGTCGCCGACTCCCGCCGTTCCGCGATCAGTTCGTCGACCAAACTCGCGCCGGCGGGGACATAAGGGCGCACCATCGATTGGGCGCGCGCGATCGCCGCGTCGAGCGGCTCCAGCACCAGGGCGCCATCGACAATGCGCGCCACGAGCGTCGCGCCACCGCGCAGTCCCAACCGCGCGCGCATCGCGGCGGGAACGACGATCCGCCCGTTGCCAGCCATGGTGACATTGATCGAGGACATGTTGACCCTTTAGTGTCATTATTTAAAATAATGACACTATAATATTTTTGTGTCAATTGATTGCGGTTCGCGTGATTTGGGCATGGTTAGTCTCGCGGTGTTTGTTGGCCCGCTCACCCCTACCGGCTCAGGCCCTTGGCCTTGAGCTCGGCGAGATAGGCCGCCCATCGGGCGTCGCGCTGGAGCCCAAGCTCGCGCAGATAGCCAAAGCCGTAGATGCCGGTGGAGTGGCCATCGTCGAACACCAGCCGCACGGCGTAGTTGCCGGTGGGCGCGATCTCGGCGATCGCGACGTCCTTCTTGCCGTGCTGGGTGGTCTTCTGGCCGGGGCCATGGCCCTGCACCTCGGCGCTGGGGCTCTCGACCCGCAAGTATTCCGCCGGGAGTTCGAACACGCCGCCATCGTCGAAGGCGATGGCGAGCAGGCGGCCCTTGTCCTTCAGGCGCAATTCGGTGGGCCATGGCGCGGCGGTCATGCGGTCTCCTTGGTTGGGCGCAATCTCGTGGAAAGCGCGCCGCGGGGCAAGGCGCGCGGGAGCGTTTCCCCCCGGCCCCTTTCCCCGGCGGGGTCCAGTCGCTATATCAGATGGGAAACAGCGATGGGGCGTCATGACCATAGCCGAGAAGAATTTCGCCGCCGCGCCGGGAGAAGCGCCCCTGATCGACCCCTTCGGGCGGGCGGTCACGTATATCCGCGTCTCCGTCACGGACCGCTGCGATTTTCGCTGCGTCTATTGCATGTCCGAGGACATGAATTTCCTGCCGAAGCGCGACTTGCTCAGCCTTGAGGAACTGGACCGTCTTTGCTCGACCTTTGTGGGTCTCGGCACGCGTAAAATCCGCGTCACCGGCGGCGAACCGCTGGTGCGGCGCGGCATCATGACCCTGTTCCGCTCGCTCTCGCGCCATCTGGAAAGCGGTGCGCTGGAGGAGGTCACCGTCACCACCAACGGGTCGCAGCTGGCCCGCCACGCGCAAGAGTTGTTCGACTGCGGCGTGCGGCGCATCAATGTTTCGCTGGATACGCTGGACGCCGACCGGTTCCGCGCCATCACCCGCTGGGGCGATCTTGGCAAGGTGCTGGAGGGCGTCGACGCCGCCCAGAAGGCGGGCCTTGCCATCAAGATCAATGCCGTCGCGCTCAAGGGCGTCAACGACGACGAATTTCCCCGGCTCATCGAATGGGCGCACGGGCGCGGCATGGACCTGACCTTCATCGAGGTCATGCCGCTCGGCGACATCGAGGCCGCCCGCGTCGACCAGTATCTGCCGCTGAGCTTGGTGCGCGCCAACCTCATGGACCGCTTCACGCTGCAAAACATCGACTACCAGACCGGCGGTCCGGCGCGTTATGTCCGCGTCGCGGAAACCGGCGGGCGTCTCGGCTTCATCACGCCGATGACCCACAATTTCTGCGAAAGCTGCAACCGCGTGCGCGTCACCTGCACGGGCACGCTCTTCATGTGCCTCGGGCAGGAGGACGCCGCCGACCTGCGCGCGCCGCTGCGCGCCAGCGAGTCCGACGCGCCGCTCATCGGCGCCATCCGCGACGCCATCCTGCGCAAGCCCAAGGGCCATGATTTCATCATCGACCGCGGCACGGCCCTGCCGGCGGTTGGCCGCCACATGAGCGTGACGGGGGGATAGGGGCGCTTGCCTCCCGCCCGTGGCATGCAGGCCTATCCTCCGGGTGGATACAGGTCGCCGCGACGCGCGGTCGCGACATCCGCGCGTCCAGCGATTGAAGAGTACATGCGGTTCGGGTAGATTACATCTGCATATGCGCGCATCGGAGCGAGGTCATGTCCGCGCCCTTCACGGTACGTCTCGACGAATCCGCGCTCGCCGCGCTCGACCGATTGGCCGAAAAGACCGAGCGTTCGCGCAACTGGCTTGTCGCGAGGGCGCTGGACGATTACCTGGCGCTCAATTCCTGGCAGATCGGCAAGATCGAGGCGGGCCTTGTCGCGGCGGACCGTGGCGACTTCGCCAGCGATGAAGAGGTCGCGCGCGTGCGCGCCAGGTTCACGACGGGCGCGTGAGAATTCGCTGGACCACGCCCGCGTTGCGGGATGTCGAGGCGATTGGCGATTATATCGCGCGCGACGATCCCGCGGCGGCGTCGAAGGTCGTGACGCGCATTTTCGAAAGCGTGATCGTGCTTGAAACGCATCCCGATATCGGGCGTCCCGGTCGCGTGCCCGGCACGCGTGAACTCGTCCTGTCGGGCTTGCCGTATATCGTGCCCTATCGCGTGCGCGATGGCATCGTTGAACTGCTGGCGGTATTTCACGGCGCCCGGCGATGGCCGGATAATTTCGGATAGCCGGCGTCGTTTCGATATGATGTCGGACTTGCCGAAATCGAGAGTGGTTTTATCCCTCCACCGTTGCCCGCATCCACTTTTCCGCGACCGCCGCGATGTCATGGTTGTTCTTCTCCAGCATCAGCATGTGCGCGTTGCCGGCAATGCCGAGATCGGCGAGCTTGATGAACGTCGTTTTCATCATGCCGGCCTGCCGCATGTATTTCACCGTGCAGTGATCGTAGGCCGCGTGGTAGCTCGCCTCCGCCATCACCACCAGCACGGGAATGTCGGCGAGATTTTTCAGCTTGCGCGCGGGCTCCACCTGCTCCCAGCACGGCGTCAGATCCGGCGCGTCGGCTTGCGCCTGCTTCACGAATTTCAGATCCGACGCGTCCTTCAACGGCGGATCATAGGCCAGCGGCGGCGCGGTGAGGCCATAAGGCTTCACGTAGGGACCGTCCTCGAACCAGTCCGGCGCGCCCTTCGTGACGAGATCGTGCACGGGCGGACCCGAGGGCTCCATGGCGACGACGCCCTTGACGAGTTCGGGCCGCGCGTCCGCGACCAGCCAGCCGAACGTGCCAGATTGCGAGTGCGTGAACAGCACCGCGGGGCCGATCCTGTCGAGCAGCGCCGCGCCCGCGTCGCGGTTGAGTTCCTGCTGGCGTGGAAAGCTTTCGAGCGAGGGATATTGTTGCGCCATGAACTGGTCGAAGGTCGCGTCGCCCGGTTCGGGAACGCCGGGCCATTGCGTGTGGTGTTTCGCTTGCGGCCAGAGGTTGAAGCGTTCCGGCGCGGCGAACTGCCATTGCACGCGCTCGACGCCCATGCGCGTTGTCGGTCCATATTGATCCGCGTGATAGGGCGAGCGCGCGCGCGCCGGCTGATCGAGCACGTAAACCGCGTAGCCTTCGCGCAGAAAATATTGAACCCATCCCTCGCGGCCGTCCGGCGTGCCCGTGTAATTCAGTCCGCTCTGGCCGCCGCCCGCGAACAGAACGAGCGGGTAGGGCCGCGTGACCTTCCTGGGTATCTGGAATTCCACGTACATATGGCCCGCGAGAATTTTCCCCTCGGGCGCGTCGACGTAATGGCCGCCGACGAAGAAATATCCCTGCTCGGCGATTTCGAGCGGTTGTCGATCCGTCATGTTCCCCCCCCGTTTTTTGTTGTTCGCGCCGACCTCAGCCCTTGGCGCGTTGGCGGATGACGAAATTGTCGTAGGGATATTCCGCCACCTGCCACCACAGATATTGCTCGTTGCGCGCGGCCATGTAGGCGGAATGCGCGCGCAGGAAATTCGCGTTGTCCTTCGCCGTCTCCGCGTAGACTTCGTCGGCCGCGCGCCATAGCGCTTCCATGACGTCGGGCGGAAACGATTTCAACCGCGCGCCATTTTCAACAAGCCGCCGCACAGCGGGCGGATTCATCGTGTCATAGGACGACAACATGCGCGCGTTGGCGAGTTCCGCCGATTGCCGGAGGATGGCCTGATAGCACTTCGGCAATTCGTTCCATCGCGCCGCGTTGATGGCGATATGCACCGCGAGACTGGGCTGCTGCCAGCCAGGGTAATAGTAATTCGGCGCCGCCTTCGCGAGATCGAGTTTCTCGTCGTCGACCGGCGAAACCCATGCCGCCGCGCCCAGCGCGCCCGATTGCAGCGATGCGGCGATGTCGCCGCGCGCGACCGCCGTCGGCTCGACCCCGAGCTTTTGCAGCATCTTGCCGGCGATGCCGGAAATGCGGAATTTCAGCCCCTTGAGGTCGGCGACGCTCTTGACCTCGTTGCGGAACCAGCCGCCCATTTCGCAGCCGGTGTTGCCGGCGAGCAGGGCGACGATGTTGTGGCCCGCGAGCGTCTCGTTAATGAGTTCCGCGCCGCCGCCGTGATGAATGAAGCCGGCGTGCTCGCGCGCGTTCATGCCGAAAGGCGCGCCGGTGGCGAACACCAGCGCGGGCTCCGTTCCCCACCAGTAGTGCAGGGCGGTCTGGGCGCAATCGGCCCGACCTTCCTTCACCGCGTCGAGCGCGTCGACCGCGCCGGCGATCTCGCCGGGTGGATGCACCTCGATGTTGATGCGTCCGTCGCTCGCCTCGCGCGCGGCGTCGGCGAATACGCGCGCGCCCGCCGACAGGGTTTCGAGCGCGGGCGGAAAGCTCGACGTGAGCTTCCACTTGATTTCCGGCGTCCCCTGCGCGATGGCGGGGGCCGCGATGGTCGATCCGGCGGCGGCGAAACCGGCTGTTCGCAGGAACTGGCGGCGTTTCATGTCGAGCAACCCCTGGAATGACGCGGGCATCGAACAGTCATTCAAATAAAGCGAGGCGAAATAAGGTCCGCCGCGTGACAAACACAAGACGCTATTCGATCACGATCCTGGGAAAAGCACGTTTCGGGCCGCCGTCCAGCGCCGCCATGACGCGCGCGGCGATGTCGCGATAAACGCGGGCGTGCTCGGAATCGGGATCGGTGGCGACCACCGGGCGACCCTCGTCCGAGGTCGCGCGGATCGCCATGTGCAGCGGCACCTCGCCGAGGAACGGCGCGCCGAGTTTTTCCGCCTCGTGGCGCGCGCCGCCGTGGGAGAAGATATCCGAGCGTTCGCCGCATTTCGGGCAGAGAAAATAGCTCATGTTCTCGACAACGCCGAGCACGGGAATCTGCACCTTCTCGAACATCGCCACCGCGCGGCGCGCGTCGATCAGCGCCAGATCCTGCGGCGTGGAGACGATCACGGCGCCGCGCAGGGGCACGGTCTGCGCCATGGTCAGTTGCGCGTCGCCGGTGCCGGGCGGCATGTCGACCACGAGACAATCAAGTTCGCCCCACGCGACGTCCCGCATCATCTGGGTCAGCGCCGATTGCACCATCGGTCCGCGCCAGATCATGGCCGTGTTTTCCTCCACCAGGAAGCCGATGGACATAACCTTTACGCCAAACGCCGTCATCGGCTTGATGGTCTTGCCGTCGGAGTCCGGCTTGCCGGAGAGCCCGAACAGGCGCGGCATCGACGGGCCGTAGACATCCGCGTCGAGCACGCCCACGCGCCAGCCATGGGCGGCGAGCCCCAGCGCCAGATTGGCCGAGGTCGTGGATTTGCCGACGCCGCCTTTGCCCGAGGCGACCGCTATGATGCGGGCGACGCCGGGAATATCCGTCTGGCGCGGCGCGGCCGGCGCGCGTTGCGCTGGGGCGGCGGGGCGGGGCGCGCCCGCCGGTCGGTCGGCGGTCAGGGTCGCGACCGCGCCGCCAACGCCCGGAAGCTGCTTGATGACGGCTTCCGCGCTCCGCCGCATGGGTTCCAGCGACGCGGCCTTGGCCGGATCGACCGCGATCGAGAGATAAACCTTGTCGCCGACGGTCGTGATCCCGGCGATCGCGCCCGATTGCGGCAGGGGCGTCACGCCATCGGGGCCCGGCACGCGCGCGAGAGCCGCCAGAACTTCCTTTTCACCGATCATGCGACGCCGCTTTCGTACCGACCCGTTGCCGACGCGGGACGTTATAGGCGCGCTGGAAAACGGGTCAATCCGCGGGTCGAGGCGTCGAGACCGCGGCGGTTTCCGCGGGGGCGGGCAACGGCTTGTTAATCATATGCCCGTCACAATGCCTTTACTTTTGGCGTTTTCCTCGCCGGAATCCATGCTTTCCGCCCTTTAACAAGGCAGGGCGCGGTGATACGAGGGGCCGTCATATTTTCGTTGGAAACCTTTGAGGCCGTGATGCCGCCCGTCAAACCGTCGGTGAAGCCCGCCGATCCCCGCTTTTCCTGTGGGCCGACCGCCAAGCATCCCGGTTGGGATCCCGCCAGGCTGGATTTCTCGCTGATGGGTCGCTCGCATCGCTCGCCCGAGGCGCGCGCGCGCATCCGCGAGCTGAATGGCCGCATTCGCCGCGTTCTCGGCGTGCCCGACGATTATCTGATCGGCATCACCGCCGGCTCCGACACTGGCGCCGTGGAAATGGCGCTCTGGTCGTTGCTCGGCGCGCGTCCCGTCGATCTGTTCGGCTGGGAGGCTTTTGGCCTCGACTGGGTCGTCGACACGATGGAGCAGTTGAAGCCCGCCGGCGCCAACGCCTTCGTGCCCGAATACGGCGTGCTGCCCGATCTGTCGCGCGCCAACCCCAAACACGATTGCGTGTTCACGTGGAACGGCACGGCCTCCGGCGTGCGCGTGCCCGATGGCGACTGGATCAGCGACACGCGCGAGGGCCTGACGATCTGCGACGCGACCTCCGCCGTGTTCGTCATGGACATGCCTTGGAGTAAGCTCGATGTGACAACCTTCTCCTGGCAGAAGGCGCTCGGAAGCGAGCCCGCGCATGGCACGATCATCATGAGCCCGCGCGCCATCCAGCGTCTGGAGACGCACCGTCCGACGTGGCCGATCCCCAAGCTTTACCGCCTCGTCAACAAGGGCAAGGTGAACCTCGACTTCTTTGACACCGAGGTCATCAACACGCCCTCGCTGATGTGCATCGAGGACGCGATCGACGCCCTGAAATGGGCCGAGGGCATCGGCGGTCGCCCGGCGATGGCGGCGCGCACGCGCGAGAGTTATGGCTATATCGAGGCCTGGGTGGCGCGCACGCCGTGGATCGATTTTCTGGCGCGCGACCCCGCGACGCGCTCGCAGACGTCGGCCTGCCTGATCTACAACGATCCCGACTATCTCGGTCTCAATCCGACGCAACGCGCCGATTTCGCCCGCCGCGTTTATGGCCTGCTTGAGAGCGAGCGCGTCGCGCTCGACGCCAACGCCTACAAGGACGCCCCTCCCGGATTGCGCATCTGGTGCGGCGCGACCGTCGAACCCTCCAACGTCGCCGCGTTGCTGCCTTGGATCGATTGGGCCTTCGCCACGGTCAAGGCGGATATGTTCGTCCCCGCGTGAGCGCGGGCGTCGCCGGCGTCATTCTGGCGGGTGGCCAGTCCACCCGCATGGGCCGCGACAAGGCGCTCGTCGATTTCGCCGGTCGCCCGATGATCGCCCATGCGATCGAACGCCTCGCGCCACAGGTGGCGTGTCTTGCCATCAGCGCCAATGGCGACGCCGCGCGGTTTGATCCCTTCGGACTGACTGTTCTGCCCGACGCGGACGCCGGCCATCCCGGCCCGCTGGCGGGGATTGTCGCGGGATTGCGTTTCGCCGGAGATCAGGGATTTGGCTTGCTGGCGACCGCGCCCTGCGACGCGCCCTTCGCGCCGCGCGATCTCGTGGCGCGGCTGCGCGGCGACGCCGCCACGCCAGCCGTGGCCAGAAGCCCCGGCGGCGTGGAGCCCCTCTTCGCTCTGTGGCCCGTCGCCCTGCTGGGCCGCGCCGAGGCGGCGCTCGCCGCGGGCGAGGCGTCGGTCTGGCGGTTGCTGACGGCTTTGGCCGCGCGCGAGATTGAAATTCCCGTCGCTGCCGCCGAGGACTGGTCGCTCAACCTGAACTCGCCAGCCGAACTGGCGGCCGCGCTGCACGGCGCCCCTTGAAGGGCGGACGGCTTTATGGGAAGGCGGTCGCCTCACGAGGGACGCGCGCATGGCAAGAACGGCTTTTCTGGGATTGGGCGTCATGGGCTACCCCATGGCCGGCCATTTGAAGACCAAGGGCGGGCACGAGGTCACCGTCTATAATCGCACGGCCGCGAAGGCCGCCGCCTGGGTCGCGCAATTCAAGGGCGTCGAAGCGTCGACTCCGCGCGAGGCCGCCACCGGTCAGGATTTCGTTTTCGCCTGCGTCGGCAACGACGACGATCTGCGTCAGGTGACGCTTGGGCCGAACGGCGCCTTCGCCGGCATGTCGAAGGGCTCGGTCTTCGTCGATCACACGACCGCTTCCGCCGACGTGGCGCGCGAGTTGAAGAGCGCGGCGGACGCGCTCGGCATCGGCTTTGTCGACGCGCCGGTTTCAGGCGGGCAGGCGGGCGCCGAAAACGGCGTGCTGACCGTCATGTGCGGCGGCGATCCCGCCATTTACGCGCGCGCCGAACCCGTCATCGCCGCCTATGCGCGCGCCTGTCGGTTGATGGGGCCCGCGGGCTCCGGCCAGCTCGCCAAGATGGTCAATCAGATTTGCATCGCCGGGCTCGTGCAGGGACTGGCGGAAGGCGTTCATTTCGCCAAGTCCGCCGGCCTCGACGTCAACGCCGTCATCGAAACCATCTCGAAGGGCGCCGCGCAGTCCTGGCAGATGGAGAACCGCTACAAGACGATGGACGCCGGCCAGTTCGATTTCGGCTTCGCCGTCGACTGGATGCGCAAGGATCTCTCCATTTGCCTCGCCGAGGCGCGGCGCAACGGCGCGCAGTTGCCCGTCACCGCGCTCGTCGATCAGTTCTATGCCGAAGTGCAGAAAATGGGCGGCGCGCGCTGGGATACGTCGAGCCTGATCGCGCGGTTGAAATAGGCGACACCCGCGCGGATTGACATGCGCCAAGGCGCGCGGCGCGTTTCAGGTTCACTTGTCCATGATGGCGGTATCGCCATGAGGGAGTGCTTGAAATGAACAACGCGGGTTTACTGGCCTTCGCGCTGGCCTCGGCCTTCTCGGGGGCGGCGCTTTATGGCGCGCTCGTCGAGCAACCCGCGCGCCTCGCGCTCGATGATCGCGCGATGCTGAATGAATGGCGGCCAAGCGATCACCGCGGCTTCATTCTGTTCGCCTTGCTGTCGCTGCTTTCGGCGCTCGCCGCCCTCGCGGGATTTCGCGACGGCGGCGATATCAGATGGCTCGTGGGCGCGATCATGATGATCGCCAGTTGGCCCTATGTATTCTTCGTTATCCTGCCGCTCGACGCGCGGTTGCGCGCGATGCCGCAAGGCGGGGACAGCCCCGACGCGCGCGTGCTCATGCGCGACTGGGGCCTTCTTCAGTGGGGCCTGGGCGCCATCGGCCTCGTTTCCGCGGCCGTGTTCGCCTGGGCGCTCGCCTAGCGTTCAGCGACAGGGCGGCAGGCCCGGCGATCCACAAGCCGGGCGACGCGGCTGCTGTTGCTGCTGCTGCATCTGCCGTTGTTGTTGCTGTTGCTGCTGGATTTGCAACTGCTGCTGGCGTTGGCGCGCCTGCTCCTGCTGTTGCGTCTGTTGCTGTTGCGCGCGCTGTTGCTGCTGCTGAATCTGCAATTGCTGCTGACGTTGCTGTTGTTGCTGGATTTGCAACTGCTGCTGGCGTTGACGCGCCTGCTCCTGCTGCTGGAGCGCTGGCGGTTGCGTGACGGCCGCGGGCGGTTGGCCCTTGGCCGGCGGCTGCGTTCCGGGCCGCGAATTCTGTCCGGGTTGCGCGGTATTCGGCGCGCCCGAGGGCGCTAGGTTCCGCGTGGGCGCGGCCGTTCCGGCGCCGGGCGGTTGGCCGGCAACGGGAGGGGCGCCCTTGATCGGCGGATTGGCGCCGGGTTGGCCGGGGCCCGCGCCGCCCGCCGGCGGCAATCCCTTGACCGGGGGTTGCGCGCCCGCGCCGGGCGTGATCGGGGGCGTGATGGGTCGCTGGACGGGCAGGGTTTGCGGGGGCTGCGGGGCTTGCGGCGGCGGGACCAAGGGAGGACGCGCTCCGCCAGGCCCACCCACTCCGGCGGCGGGGGGCGGGCCCTTCACCGGCGCCAACTGTCCTTGCGGGTTGATGCCAAGCCGGTTGAGGGTCTGTGGCGTGGCGTTGACCGGCGGTAGGAAGGGCGTGCGTGCGGGCTGGCCCACGCCCGGCGTTCCCGGTCGCGTGGCCGGCGCGGGAGCAATCGGACGGGGGCCGCCCGGCGGCGGCGCGAAGCCGTTGAAACCGGCCTCCCGTCGTTCCTGACGGTTACTGATCAGCTTGCCGGCGACGATCCCGGCCGCGAGCGCGGCCGGAATGGCGATATAGGGCGCGACCGAGGCACCGCGGCCTTCCCGGCGATATTCGTAGGGTGCTGGCGGCGCGACGACATAGGCGGGCGCCCCCCACCACCGGGGCGGCGGCGGCGCGACGGGCTCGGGCAGAAAGTAAACTTCGTCCTCGTCCTCCGCGTAGGCGGGCGGGGGCGGCGGCGTCCACCATCCCGGCGCGTCGGACCAGTAGCCGCGGGGCGGCGGCGGCGCGCCGACGTCGTAATAGGTTGGAACGGGGCGGTCGAAATAGACGACCTCGTCGTCCGGCGGCGGGGCGATGTCATAGGCCAACGGCGCGAAATCGGCGGGCGGCGCCTCGGCGGCCGCGAGCCGCGCCAGCCTGCGGCGGGCGTCGGAGACGTGGGGACCGCGCGGGTATCGACGCAGATAGGTCCAGTAGGCGTTCGGCGTGTTCAGCGCGGTCGTCCGGCGC
This sequence comes from uncultured Hyphomicrobiales bacterium, assembly GCA_903861645.1. Lineage (GTDB taxonomy): Bacteria > Pseudomonadota > Alphaproteobacteria > Rhizobiales > Beijerinckiaceae > Terripilifer. Next base: position 81,719 of record CAIOVE010000081.1, on the reverse strand, counting down.
CACGTCACGGCCTCGCGCCGCGCCGCCAGAATGCCGCGAACATTCTTGGCGTAGCGGCTCGACGGATAGGCGGCCAAAAAATCCTGATACGCGCCGATCGTGTCGCGATCGAGCGCGGCGGCGTAGGCTTCGGCGTCCGGAAAATCCCGGATGGGTTTGGCGCGCGCGGCGTTGATCTGGGCGATGGACGCCGTCGGCGCGCCGGCGTTTTCGGGCGCGGGCTGGGTCAGCGCATAGGCGGGATCGATCTTGCTGTCGTTCCACGGCGTCTGCGCGCCGCGCGTGGCCTCCGCGACGAGCGAACGCGCGCGGGCGAAAATATCGTTCAGCGGCAGGCCGGGAACATGGATCGCCTCGGCGAGGGCGCGCGCGTAGGGGCCGTAATCGCCCGATGGCGTGGGCGCGTAAACGCCGGGCGCCGCGTTGAAGGCGATGAGCGAGCCGGGGTCGGCGTCGACGAGGCCGAGGCCCGGCGCCAGCGGAGCCCCCTGCTTGGCGAAGGGGCCATCATAGGCAAGGTCGAGCGCGACGATGCGCGCGCGCGCCTGAAGCGCGGCGAGCGGACGCGTCAGGTCGGAAACGCGGATGGCGTTGAGCGCCACGTCCGCCTCGCCACGAACGGACGCGCCGACGGGCACGAAATAATTCTCGCCCTCGACCTGCAATCCATAACCGGAAAGATAGACCGCCGCGACCGCTCCCGGACCGGCGGCGGCGACCTTTTCGAGAAACTCGCGATAGGAGGCGCGCAGCGTGTCCTGATCGAGGTTGCGCGCGCCGGTGACGTCGAATCCGATCTGCTTCAGGGTATCCGCGATCAGGCCGGCGTCGTTGGCCGAGGTTTTGAGCGGCGCGCCGTCATAGGCGTCATTGCCGATCACAAAGGCGAAACGCGCTTCCGGCGCTTGCGCGCGGGCGGGCGCCAGCGCCATCGTCGCGATGGCCGCCAACAGGCAAATCAGTCGGTAAAGATGCTTCATGTTCGGGCGCCAATGATTGATCGGTCGACACTATATGCTGATCACGCGCCTGAATATGGGCTGAATGGAGGCATCCGGCGAACTATCGGCGCGAAACCCCGCCCATCGCCGCGCGCGCCCGGCGCGCGGGCAGTTCCGCCATGATGTCGCGACGACGCTTTTCGTCCATGGACAACCACGCGGCGATCTCGGCGTTGGTGCGTCCGCAGCCCGCGCAAAGTCCGCTGGCGGCGTCAAGACGGCAAAGATCGACACAGGGCGAGGAGACCGTTGGCGCGGGCGCGGGGAAGCGAAGGGGATCGGGCATGTCAGACCCGCGCCGCCAGAACGCAAAGCATCGCTATTTCGGCCAGTTGCTGGGCCGCCCCGGCGATGTCGCCGGTTTGTCCGCCGATCTGGCGCGCGGCGATCCAGGTCATCGCCAGAGCGGCGCCAGCGCCCGCGATCAACGACAACAGGGCCTGCCCCGCGCCAAAGCCCGCCGTCATCGGCAGCAAGCCAAGGCCGAACGCCAGAACGCCCGCCGTGAGCAGAGCGCCGGGCAGGGGGCGGGCGGCGGCGAAGGCCGCGCCCTCCCGCCGCGCCGGCTCAAGCAGGGCAAGCGGCAGGAGACCCGCCGCGCGCGACGCGGCGTGCGCCGCCACGAGGGCCACCGCCGCGAGCCCGGCGCCGGCCTCGCACAGCGCGGACAGGGCGGCGAACCGCAGCAGCAGCGACAAGGCCAGCGCCGCCGCGCCATAGCTGCCGACGCGGCTGTCCTTCATGATTTCCAGTTTTCGCTCGCGTGTCGCGCCGCCGCCAAGACCATCGGCGGTGTCGGCCAGCCCATCCTCGTGAAAAACGCCGGTCGTCAGGAGGAGCGCGCCGAGCGCGAGGCCCGCGCAAACGCCGGGCGGCAGGTGGAGCAACGCCGCCGCCGTCAGGCAAAGCGCGCCGATCGCGCCGATCAGCGCGCCCGCGAGCGGCGTGGCGCGAATCGCGCGCCCGAAATCCGTCAGGTCGTGCGGCGCGGTTTCGAACGGCAACGCGGGAATGGGCAGCCGCGTGTAGAATCGCAGGCAGGCGACGAGATCGGCGGCGAACGTGGAAAGCTGCGACATGCGCCAGTGTCGCGCGAACGGGCCGGCGCTGTCGAGCGGCGCGCCACGGCGTTCGCCAAAAGGATCGGTTTCGCATAAAGGATCGCGGGAACGATCCCCGACCCCGCGAGCCGCCATGAACCCGACCGGTCTGCCCTTCGACGACATTCGCGCCCTGTTCAAGATCATGCCCGTCGCGGCCGCGGACTGCGTCGCCGATGTCCGCGCGCGCGACGCGCAACTGACGAAACCGACGGGCTCGCTCGGCCGCCTCGAGGAAATCGTTGAATTCCTCGCCGCCTGGCAGGGCAAGTCGCAACCCACCATCGATCGCCCGCAGGTCGTGGTTTTCGCCGCCAATCATGGCGTCGTCGCGCAAGGGGTCTCGCCCTATCCGCAAGCGGTGACGCGGGCCATGATGGAAAACTTCTCGGCCGGCGGCGCCGCGATCAATCAAATCTGCGCGACCCATGGGCTGGGCCTGAAGGTGTTCGATCTCGCGCTGGAAATTCCCACCGGCGACATCACGCAAACAGCCGCGCTCGACGAAAAATCGGCCGCGGCGACCTTCGCCTTCGGCATGGAGGCGATCGCCGGGGCCGACTATCTCTGCCTTGGCGAAATGGGAATCGGCAACACCACCATCGCCGCCGCGATCTATCACGCGCTATATGGCGGCCGCGCCGCCGATTGGGTGGGACGGGGCACGGGCGTCGACGACGCGGGCCTCGCGCGCAAAATCGCCGCGGTCGAAAAGGCCGTGGCGCTGCATCGCGACCATCTGGGCGATCCGCTGGAAATCATGCGGCGATTGGGCGGGCGTGAAATCTGCGCCATCGCCGGCGCCATCATGGCCGCGCGGCTCGAGCGCGTGCCGGTGATGCTCGACGGCTATGTCGTGACCGCGGCCGCGGCGATTCTCCACGCCATCGATCCGACCTCGCTCGACCATTGCATGGCGGCGCACGCTTCGGCCGAGGGCGCCCATGGCGAGGTTCTGCGCCGACTTGGCAAGAAGCCCTTGCTCGATCTGGGCATGCGATTGGGCGAGGGCTCTGGCGCGGCGCTCGCGACGGGTATCGTCAAGGCGGCGCTCGCCTGTCATGCGGACATGGCCACCTTCGCCTCGGCGGGCGTTCCGGAAAAAGACGCGTGATCGAGCCTATTGAGGCTCGATCCCCGCGGCCTTAACGAGCGCTTCCCACTTCGGCAATTCCGCGCGCAAGCGGGCGTCGGCCTCGGCCGGCGTGTCGTCGTTGACGATGGAGCCGACCGACTCCAGGAACTTCGGCGTCTCTGGCATCCTGGCGATTTCGTGCATCCAGCCCTCGAGCTTGTCGATGATGGGCTGAGGGGTTTTCACGGGCACGTAAACGCACCACCACGGCGCGAATTCGAATCCGGCGACGCCGGCTTCCTGCAGGGTTGGCGTATCGGGGAAGCTGGGCGAGCGCTTGGCCGTCGTGACCGCGAGCGCCTTCAACTGACCCTGTCGAACCTGACCCGCCGCGAAAGTGCCGTCGAGGACCATGAAATCCAGCGTGCCGTCGGTGATGTCCTTCATCGCGTCGGCGGCCGTCTTGTAGCCAACCGCGCGGGCTGGCGCGCCTGTGAGTTGCTTGAACAGTTCCGTGGAGAGCTGAGCCGTCTGGTTCGTGTAGCCGGCGATGTTGTCTTTCTTCGCCTTGAGCTTGGCGACGAGCTCGGGAATGCTGTTGATCGGCGAATTGGGCGAGACCGTGAGCACGAAGGCGATCTGCGCGAAGGACGCGACCGGCTTGAAGTCATTGAGCGAGTCGAATGGCACTTCCTTGAACAGATAGCGGCTGCCCGCCATGTTCGAATTCGCCACGAAGAGGATGTTGTAGCCATCGGGCTCGGAGCGCGCGACATATCGCACGGCGATATTGCCGGTCGCGCCGGGCTTGTTCTCCATGATGACGGGCTGCTTCGACAGCTCTTCCAGCTTGTGGGCGAAATATCTGGATAGAATATCCGCGCCGCTACCCGCCGAGAAACCGATCGACACATGAATGGGACGATCGGGATAACCTGTTTGCGCCAACGCGCCCCGGACGAGTCCGGGAGCGCCAAGGCAAGCGGCTGGGATCGCGAGTACGCCGCGACGGGTAATCGACATCATGAACTCCGTTGTCCTATTCGCCAGCAACGCGCGCGGGTTGCGCCTCGCTCGTGGCCAGGGGCTTCTTGGCCCTCAGGCTCAGCGCGAACTGCACCGCGATGACGATGAGGCATAGACCGAACACATACATGTTCAGGTAGGCGACGAGGGCCAGCGTGATCGCGCCGACGACGTAAGACGCCGCCGCCCATTTCTTGCGCAGGCGAACGAACAACTGACCGCCGACCAAGATCACGCAGAACGACAGGAATGTCGCGCTGATCCAACGATCGACGAAGGTATTCATGTCGCCGCGCGAGATGATCAGCGCGCGCCGGAAGTTTTCCTCGAAGCGCGGGCCAAGCACGAAGCCGAGCAGGATGGGCGCGGGCTCGAACTTCAGCATCAGCAACAGGTAGCCGAAGATGCCGAAGAACAGGGTGACGCCCACGTCATAGAGCGAGTTCTTGTCGGCGAAGACGCCGATGCAGATGAAGAACAGCGCGCTCGGGAACAGGAACTTGTAGGGCACCATCAGCATCTTCACCCAAAGGCCGATGAGCGGCACGTTGAGGATGATGAGGATGAGGTTGCCAACCCAGAAGCTCGCGATCAGGCCCCAGAAAATATCCGGATGCTCGATGATGAGACGCGGACCCGGCGTGATGCCGTGAATGATCAGCGCGCCGAGAAGGAGCGCCATCACGGCGTCGCCGGGAATGCCGAGGCTCATGGTCGGGATGAAGTCGCCCTGCACCGACGAATGGGTCGAGGTCTCCGGCGCGGCGACGCCGGCGATGGCGCCATGGCCGAATTTCTCGGGGTGCTTGGAGATCTTCTTCTCCGCCGCGTAGGCGACGAAGGAGGCGATCGTCGGACCGGTGCCGGGAATGCAGGAACACAGGCTGCCGATGATGGTTCCGCGCAGGATCGGGAACGCCGCTTCCTTCATCTCGGCCTTGCTGGGCCGCATGTCCTTCATGCGGACATTCGCATAGGCCATGTTGACGGGCGCGGTGTTGTTCACGCTCTTGAGGAATTCGGCGATGCCGAACAGACCCAGCGAGAGCGCCACGAGAGCCACGCCGTCGGACAGGTCGATCATGCCGAAGGTGAAGCGCTCGACGCCGGTGTTGATGTCGGTTCCCACGAGGCCCAGCATCAGGCCGAGGATCGTCATCGCGACGCCCTTGAGCGGCGAGCCCTTTGCCAACGTCGATCCCGCGAGCAGGCCGAGCAGCATCAGCGAGCAGATTTCCGGCGCGCCGAACGAGAAGGCCACCTTCGCGATATACGGCGCGAAAAAGATCATCTGCAGGATGCCGAAAGCCGCGCCGAAGGCGGAGCCCATCATGGTGATGCCCAGCGCGACGCCGCCCTTGCCCTGCTTGGTCAGCGGGAAGCCGTCCAGACAGGTGACCGCGTGCGGCGGATGGCAAGGCAGGTTCAGCAGGATCGAGCAAATGGCGCCGCCGTATTGCGCGCCATAGAAAATGCCCGACAACATCAGAATCGCCGCGACCGGCTTCATGCCGAACGTCAGCGGAAGCAGAATCGAGACAGCCGAAAGAACGCCCATGCCGGGCAACACGCCCACGAGGTTGCCGATCGTCACGCCGACGAAACACCACAAGAGGTTGTGGGGTTCCAGCGCGATCGAGAACCCGTGCATCAATCCTTCAAAGCCGTTCATCTCACAGCCCCCGAATAATCGGAATTTGAACCCGCAGCACGTAGTAGAACAGCAGGACGCCAAAAATCGTGATGCCCGTCGCCAGAAGCGTGCTGCTCTTCAGGTTCGCCGTCTTGTCGCCCCAGCACGCCACGAAGACGCACAGGAAGATCGCCGGCACGAGGCCGAGGAAATCGGCGCTGAAAATGAACGTCAGCACGCTGCCGATGATGCAGCCCCAGCCGCGCCAGTCGGGCTCCGTCTGCATCGAGTGATGCGGATCGACCGCCGCCGGCGCGTTCGATGAATTGAGAATGGACGTCAGGGCGATCAGCACGCCCATGATCGCCAGCACCACGCCCAGCGCGGCGGGAAAGAATCCCGGGCCCATCTTGGTCAGGCTGCCGATGGTGTATTTCGAGCCGATGATGGCGGCCCCCGATCCGATCAAGAACACCAGTCCACCGGCGTAGAGATCGCGTCGTTTTTCACTGATCATTGGTACGTCGCCTCCCCCGTGACATCCCACCCCGGGCCACGGTTGGACCGGCAAATTGCACGGAACGCGGCGTCAGGGCAAGAGCGTGTCGCGCACTTCGCGCCGCATTCGCGGCAAGAGTTCGTTTTCGAACCATGGGTTGGCCTTGAGCCAGCCATTATTCCGCCACGAAGGATGCGGCAGGGGAAAAACCCGCGGCGAGGCTTCGGCATGCGCGCGCCACGCGGCGACGGTCGCGGTCAGCGTCTCGTTTTTCCCACGCGGGAGTCCGAGGCGATTGAAATGGTAGTCGCGCGCGTGGGCGCCGACGAGAAGGATCAGCCGGATCGCGGGCAGGGCGGAGAAAACTCGATCGTGCCAGGCCAGGCGACATTCCACCCGCGGCGGAAGGTCGCCACCCTTCGCGTCCCAGCCGGGAAAGCAGAAACCCATGGGGATGATGGCGATGCGCGATTCGTCGTAAAATACGTCGGCGGGCGTGTCCATCCATGCGCGCAGGCGGTCGCCCGAGGCGTCGGTGAACGGCATTCCGCTGCGATGCACGCGGATACCCGGAGCCTGACCGGCGATCAGGATGCGCGCGGTCGCGCTGGCGCGCAGCACCGGTCGCGGATCGTGCGGCAGGGGCGCGCCGCGCGGCGCGTCGCGGCATATCCGGCAGGCGCGCGCCTCTTCCAGAAGGCGCTCGAGCGTCGTCGCCGCCGCGCCGCTCAGAATTCGATCTCCATGCCGTCGTCAAGCGGCGTGACGCCCGCCGCGACGACCTCCGCCGACCGGGCGCGCATGGCCGCGCTCATGTGCGTGACCGCGATCCGCCGCGCCTTCAACCGCGACAGATTGTCCCGGAGAACCGGCCAGTTGAGATGCCCGACGATGTCGGCGTCGGCCGAGTAGCAGTCCACGACGAACAGGTCCGCGCGGTCGGATATCCCGATGAGATCGTCCGTCCAGGCCGTGTCGCCCGAATAGGCGAACACGCGTTTTCCATCGTCCACGCGCAAGGCGGTCGCCGCCATGTCGCGGCCATGGAGCACGCTGGCGGAGGACAGGCTCACGCCGTTCAGGGCGAGCGAACCGCCAGGCTCCAGCTCGTGCACCCGCCAGTCAAAGCGCCATCCGCGCCGGGCCACGCCGGGATAGAAAACCTCGATCGCCCGATCCAGCGCCTGCCTCAGACCGGGCGGACCAACGATCAGGAGGGGCTTGTCACGGGTCGAATGGTACTGGGCGTTCATCAGCAGAAATGGCAGGCCGCCGAAATGGTCGCCATGCAAATGGCTGATCACGACCGCGTCGATCGCCGCCGGGTCCATGCCGAGCCGATGCCAGCCCACGATCGAGGAAGCGCCGAAATCCAGGGTCAAAACGAGGCCGGCGGCGTCCAGCCGAAAACAGGCGTGATGGCGCCCCGCGCTTCCCCAGGCGTCTCCACAGCCGATAACAGTCAATTTCATCGCGTGTCCCGAATGTCGCCGGTCTTGGCAATCCGGCGGCGTCCTTGGTGAAAACATATAGCGCGCGGCGGGGCGCGGGCAGGCAATGCATTCCTATTAACGATCGGGAAAGGCTGGCGCAACGCGGGGCGGGTGCGCTGGCGCACCCCTCGGAATTGGCGCATGGGGGAGCGCGAACCGCTCAATTCGATCGAGCTTGGCAGGTCCGCGTTAATGATTATAGGCGATGATTTGAACGTTCGGCGTAGCGTAATGCGAACGATTGGTCGAGTTCATGAGTCAAGTCACCGCGGAGATGATCGAGCGTGGCCGGGGGCTCGACCCCAAGGTCGCGGCCAGCCGTCGCAAACTCTCCGCCAAGGTCCGCAACGCGCGCGAGAAACTGACCTCGGATGGCGCCGGTCGGCGTATCTTCGACGTCGAACTCATGCGGATGTATTCCCAAAGTCAGCACGGCGCGCTGCCGGCGATGATCCTGCTCGCCGTCGCCATCGGCGGTCTGGCGCTGATCTGGCTTCAGGTCTCCGACGTGCTCGGCTGGCTGTCTTTTGTCATGGCGGCGCTCGCGGTGCATCAGGTGCTGTGTTCCCGCCTGCTGCTGCTGCCCGAGCCCGAGATCAACGCTCGGGCCTGGCGTCACCGCTTCATGGCGATGGAGGCCGTGCAGGGCGCGGCCTGGGCGGTGGTCGTGCTGCTGCTGCTGCGCGAAACCGACCCCATAGCCCGCACCTTTGTTCTCTTCGTGCTGCTGATGGTCGCGGCGATGACCGCCATGATCTCGGCCTCGGTGCCCTGGGCGGTGTACGCCGGCCTCGCGCCGATCGTCATCGCGTCGCTGGCCTTCATGTCACCGCGCGAGGGCCTGCTCAACCTGCCGGTCACGCTGATGGCTGGCGGCGCGCAACTCTACTTTATCTTTCTCGCCCGGCGGCTCTATTCAACCGCGCTCGATACCCTCTCCCTCAACATGGAGAAGGAAGCCCTGATCGCCGAGCTTGAGCAGGCCAAGCTCAACTCCGACGAGGCGCGCCGGCGCGCGGAGGAAGCCAATCTGGCGAAGTCGCGGTTTCTCGCGACCATGTCGCATGAACTGCGCACGCCGCTGAACGCCATCCTCGGCTTTTCCGAAATCATGAAAAGCGAGATGCTCGGCCCGCACACGGTCGGCGCCTACAAGGAATATTCGACAGACATTCACGGCAGCGGCCAGCACCTGCTCATGCTGATCAACGAAATTCTCGACCTGTCGCGCGTCGAGGCCGGTCGATACGAACTCAAGGAAGAGTCGGTTTCCATTCCTCACGTGGTCGATGATTGTCGCCACCTGCTCAGCCTGCGCGCCAAGAATCGCGGCATCACCGTCACCGCCACCTTCGCGCCCGACATGCCGCGCGTCTGGGCCGACGAGCGGGCGATCCGTCAGATCACCCTCAATCTTCTGACCAACGCCATCAAGTTCACGCCGCCGGACGGCTCCATCACGATCACCGTCGGCTGGGCCCCTTCGGGCGGCCAGATGCTGTCGATCCGCGACACGGGCCCCGGCATTCCCGAGGCCGAAATTCCGGTCATCATGTCGTCCTTCGGGCGTGGGTTGCTGGCCCAGAAGAACGCCGAGGAGGGCACCGGCCTTGGTCTGCCCATCGTCAAGGGTTTGATCGAACTGCATGGCGGCACGTTCGAACTGAAGTCCGAGGTGCGCGTCGGCACCGAGGTCATCATGGTCCTGCCGCCCGAGCGCGTCATCGACGCCCTGCCGATGCTGAACGTGAACGCGCCCGCCGCGTCGAGCCAGCGCAATTCCAACCGCCGGACGCGCGCCGCCGCCTGAGGCCACTGACACGCGCCGCCGGGCGCGCTAGGCTTACCGTCGCGTCGCGGTGCCGACGCGGAGGCAAACGCCATGTCGCGCGCGATCGTCGTTCTTTCGCTGATCATTGGATTGTCGCTCCCCGGCGGCGCGATCGCCCAATCGCCGCCCGAGCGCGCCGCGCCCGGCCGCGCGGCCGCGCCCGCCGAACAGCCGGCCACCTTGCCGCCGGAAGCCCGCGCCGACCATGTGCTGAATCTGCCCGGCCGGACCCTGCGATTCTCCTCGGCCACCGGCGCCATCCGTCTCGCGAACGCCGAGACGGGGGCGCCCCGGGCCGATATCGCCTATGTCGCCTACCGACTGTCCGACGCGGACAAGGCGACGCGGCCGGTCGCCTTCGTTTTCAACGGCGGGCCGGGCTACGCCTCGGCCTGGCTGCAATTGGGGGCGCTCGGTCCTTGGCGGCTGCCCATGGCGGACGAGGCGTCGCGCCGCCCCTCCGCCCCGCCGACGCTGGTCGACAACGCTGACACCTGGCTCGATTTCGCTGATCTCGTATTCATCGATCCGCCGGGAACCGGCTTCAGCCGCGTTCTCGGCGGCGAAGAGGGCCGCAAGGCGCTGTGGAGCGTCAATGGCGACGTGGCCGTCATGGCCGAGGCGATCCGTCGCTGGAGCGAGGCCAATGATCGGGTTGCCTCGCCCAAATTCCTCGTGGGCGAGAGCTATGGCGGTTTTCGCGCGCCGAAAATCGCCCGCGCCCTCCAGACCGATCAGGGCCTCGGCGTCGCCGGAATGGCGCTGATTTCGCCGGCGCTGGACTTTCAGGTGCTGCGGCAGCCGGGCTCGATCCTGGGTCTCGCCGGCGCCCTGCCGTCCTTCGCCGCCGCTCGGCTCGAGCGCGACCTCGATGGCAAGCGCGCGCTGAACCGCGATGACCTCCGGGAGGTGGAGGCCTACGCGTCCGGCCCCTTCATTCTCGATCTGATCAAGGGGCCGAACGACGCCGCTGCGGTCGCCCGTATCGCGACGCGCGTCGCGGCTTTCACGGGCCTCGATCCCGCGCTCGTCGCGCGCCTTGGCGGGCGTGTGACGCCAGACCTTTTCGCGCGCGAATTTCAACGCGACGCGGGACTGGTGTCGAGCGTCTACGACGCGAACGTGGGCGGCTACAACCCAACCCCCTTCGCGACGCGCGGCCTTCCGGACGACCAGATGCGCGTCGGCTTCCACGCGCCCATGACCGAGGCGATGATGGACGTCTACCGCAATCGGCTGCATTGGGTGGTCGAGGGTGGTCGCTATCAGTTCTTCAACGAGCGCGCGGCGGAACAGTGGGATTATGGCCGCCGCCCGCCCGAGGCCGTCTCCGATCTGCGCGAGGCGCTGGCGCTCGATCCGGGCCTGCGCGTGCTCGTCGCGCATGGCTTTACCGATCTCGCGACGCAATATTTCAGCACGAAGCTCACGCTCGACCAGATGCCGCGCGTCGGACCCGAGACGGGCCCGGACAAGAGCCGCGACCGCGTCTTGTTTCGCGTCTATCCGGGCGGTCACATGATCTACGCGCGCGACGCCACGCGCGCCGCGTTTCGCGCCGACGCGCGCGAATTATTCGGCGGGCGATAAATCAATCAGGCAACGGGACTTGATCCCGGGATTTTGCTAGGCTTACGAAAACCGGGAGAAACGCCATGGATCGCCGCAACATCTTTCGCTCGTCGCTCGCCGCCCTCGCGGGTGTGTTCGCGGCCCGCGCCAGCGCGCAAACGGCCACCGACAAGGGCGTTCCCAAGGTTGTTTATCATCTGGCCGATGTCGAGAAGGTTCAGTTCGTTCTGACCAACATCAAGAACCATTTCGAGGGCATGGGCGGCCCCGACAAGGTGCATATCGCCCTCGTCGTGCATGGCCCCGCGTTGCGCTCGTTTTATGGCAACGTCACCGACACGGAACTCAAGACGCGCGTCGCGGGTTTTTCCAAAATCGGCGTCCAGCTCAACGCCTGCGCCAACACCATGCGCGGCCAGAACATCACGCTGGCCGATCTGCTGCCGGGGTTCATCAGCGCGGAAAAGGGCGGCGTTGTCCGTCTGGCCGAGTTGCAGGGGCAGGGATACGCCTATCTGAGGCCGTGATCGACCGGCGGTCGATCTTGATCCGTCGCAAGGGACGGTCCCTCGCGATTGCGTAGCATGCGCTGAAATTCACGAGGGGGAGCCACATGTACAAGCATCTGCTGATCGCCACCGACGGTTCGGCGTTGTCCGACCGGGCCGTGACCAAGGGCGTCGAGCTCGCCGCGCAACTGGGCGCGAACGTCACCTTCGTGACGGTCAGCGAAATGTGGTCGCCGTCGGAAATGGCCGACCGCGCCAAGCTTGGCGATGGGTTCGGCGTCGAGAATTTCGAGGCGGCGTTGACGGAATCGTCCCGCAAGATCCTCGCCGCCGCCGCCGGCGTGGCGAGCAAGGCGGGCGTCGCCAGCGATGGCGTGCATGTCGCCGACAAGCGCCCCGCCGAGGGCGTCTGCGCGGTGGCGGCGTCGAGCGGCTGCGATCTTCTGGTGATCGCCACCCATGGCCGTCGCGGTCTGTTGCAACTGTGGCTTGGCAGTCAGGCGATGGAAATCATCGCCATGTCGCCCGTGCCGGTCTTCATCATTCGATAGGCGAGCGCGCGCCTCAATGCAGGCGCGCGAGGCGACCGAGGCCGGCGACCCTGTCGTCGAGCCCGGCGCTGCGCAGCGCCCACCAGAACGCCGCCTGATTGGATGTCACCACCGGGCGGTCGACGACCGTTTCCAGATCCTCGATGATGTCGATCGCGCGAATATTGGCGCAGGACAGGAAATAGGCGTCGGCGTCCGCGCGTCGCAATTCCACCGCCGTGTCGAACCAGAGCTTGCCGGGCATCGAGCAATATTCGTCGGAGTTTTTCAGGCCGACGGCGCGATCGGCGAGAATCTCGAAGCCCGCCTCGCGCAGGAACGCCAGTTTTTCCGCGTGCTGTCCAGGCGGCGTTTCGGAGGTGAACACCAGCTTGCGCGCCTTCAGCGCGGCGAAGGCCGCCGTCAGCGACGACGCGGCGCTGATGGTCTTGATCCCCGTCGCCCTTTCCATCGCGCCCATCAATTTCTTTTCGGCTTCCACGCCGCCCGACATCGACGTGCCCGTGCATTGCAGGACGATAACAGCGCATTTTGAGTCGGCGAGCAGTTCCGCCGCCTCGACGATGCGCGGCGTCAGTTGTTCCAGCGGCGCGCGATGGCGATTGGTCATGCCGACTCGCGTGAAATGCGCGCGAACATCAGCCGGCAGATATTTTTGCGCCTGTTCCTCGACCATGCGGTTCGACGAGGGAACGATGAAGCCGATGCGCGCGCGTGGAACAATTGGTGTGTAGGCCATCGCGGCTCCCCTCCCGTGGTGTGCGCGCATTGTATCGCGCGCCGGTCGAGCGCCCAAGGCGCCTAGTGATAAAAGCGCGCGCCTGGTCGCGCCCATCGGCCGAGATAACGGAAGATGTTCTCGAACTCGAACACATGCCCATAGGCGAGCGCCATGGTCGCGGCGCAGGGCAGGGCCAGGGTCCAGGCCGCCAGCCGCGGTTGCGCGCCGCGCCAGAACTTGCGCAGGAACGCCGCCAGTAGCAAGCAACCCAGCGCCAGCCCCGCGATTGCCTCGCTGGAACGGTGGCCGGCGACGGCCACGCGCGACACGCCGATCGACAGCACGAAAACGGCGGTGAACAACCATGCAAGGTATCGCGCGGCGGGACGACAGCCGCGCGTCAACATCGCGGTCAGCGATCCATAAACATAGGAGGAAGCCAGCGAATGGCCGCTCATCGTGTAGAGCCGGATGCCATCGAGCGAAACGCCGCCGACGTAATAGAGCAGCTTCTGCGCGATCAGCAGCGCGCCGCCAAGCGTCAGCAATCCGGCCCAACCCAGCGCGACGCGCGCGCCACAAGCGCGATATAGCCAGATGGTGACGATCAACGCGACCGGCATGAGCATGGTCGGCTCGCCGAACAGCGTCACGCGCCACCACTCGTTGTTGAATGACCGAACGAAGTCGGCGAAAGTCATGTGATCCGGCCTGATTTCGCGGCGGCGCGCGGATGAAAACTCATTCCCAATGCTTCAAGCACGACGCCGCCATATCACAAGCCCCCGGGCGGGCACGATGGCGAAGGCTCGCCTTTGGCGCCGGGTGGTTAATCGGGGGAGAGGCTCGATCTTGCGCCCGCCGGCGATTGGCCCCTAAAATCCATTTATAAAATCGAGGAAACGCCGGGAGTTATCATGCGCGGTCTTTGTCGCGGCCTGTTCGTCGGGCTGTTCGCTTTGGCGTTGTTCGGGCTTGGCGCCCCGTCGCCGGTTTTCGCCGGCGAGCCGGACCTGACGAGGCCCTCGGGCAAGGAATGGCTGACCATTGGCGGCGACTGGAGCAACCATCGCTACTCCACCCTGACCAAAATCACGCCGCGCAACGTCGGCAAGCTCAAGGGCGCGTGGGTCACGCATCTCGGTTCGGGGCTCGGCGGCAAATATTCGCTCGAAGGCACGCCCATCGTGAAGGACGGGATCATGTATCTCGCCTCCGGCAACGACGATGTCTTCGCGCTCGACGGCAAGACCGGCGCGCTGATCTGGGAGCGACGCTCGGGCATCGACCAGAACATCAACACGGTTTGCTGCGGCTGGGACAATCGCGGCGTCGCCATCGGCGATGGCCGCGTTTATCTCGGCCAGCTCGACGGCTCCATGGTCGCCCTCGACATGAAGACCGGCAAGGAAGTCTGGAAGACCCAGCTCGCGCGTTGGCAGGACGGCTACACGATCACGGCGGCGCCGCTCTTTCACAAGGGCGTTCTCTACACCGGCATTTCCGGCGGCGACCGGCAGGCGCGCGGCTTTGTCGCCGCCGTCGACGCGACGAACGGCAAGGAAAAGTGGCGCTGGTGGACCGTGCCCGCGCCCGGCGAGTTCGGCTCCAACACATGGCCGTCGCCGAACGATCCCGATCCGAAAAAGGCCAACGCCTGGAAGGAGGGCGGCGCCAATGTCTGGCAGACGCCGGCCATCGATCCCGTACTGGGCATGATCTATTTCACCACGGGCAATCCCGGCCCATCGGCGGGCGGCGTCGGCGCCAACCGGCCCGGCGACAATCTGTTCAGCTCGTCCATGGTGGCGCTGACGCTGGAAGGCAAATACGCTTGGCATTTCCAGATGGTGCATCACGACCTCTGGGACTTCGATTGCCCGAGCCCGGTTGTCCTGTTCGAGCAGACCTACAATGGCAAGCCGCGCCGCGGCGTGGCGGAGGCCTGCAAGACCGGCTGGATTTATATGTTCGATCGCAAGACGGGCGAGCCGCTTGTCGGCATCGATGAGAAGCCCGTCGAGCAGGAGGCCAGGGTCGCCAGCGCGCCGACGCAGCCCTATCCGCGTGGCGACGCCGTCATGCCGCAATGTCCACAACCACTCGAGGGCTGGGCGACGAAATGCATCTTCGGTGTCATCTGGGATCAGCCCATCATCATGTCGCCCGGCGGCAATGGCGGGCCGAACTGGGCGCCCATGTCGTTCTCGCCGCGCACCGGCTATTTCTATGTGACCGCCGCGGATCGCCCGCAAAGCCGCATCGCGCAAGGCTCCGGCGTCGCCGTTGGCCCGCCGCTGGGCGCGAAATACGGCGGCACGCTGACGGCGGTTGATTCACGGACGAACAAGATCGTCTGGCAGAAGCGCCGGCCCTATTCCATCGGTCAGGGCTCCGGCGCGCTCACCACCGCGTCCGACGTTTTGTTTCACGGCGAGCCCGACGGCAAGTTCCAGGCCTATGACGCGCGGAACGGCGACCTGCTCTGGGAGTTCCAGACCGGCGCGGGCGCGGACGCGCCAGCAATCACTTACGAGATCGACGGCGAACAATATGTCGCGATCCTGTCGGGCGGTGTCTCCATCCAGACGACATCGTTCAACAGCGACATGGTCTGGGCTTTTTCGCTGAAAGGCAGGCCGGACGGGCGCAAGATGGCGGAATTTCCGCCGCCGCCGCCGCCGCCCGCGGGCGTCAGGCTCGATGGCCCGCTGGTGGCGACGGCGAATGTCGATCTCATCGACTACGCCTTTGCGCCGGTGCGGATCACGGTGAAGGCTGGAACCACGGTGACCTTCACCAACAAGGGCAGGCAGCCGCACAACGCGGCGGGTTCGTCGGAAGGCGGATGGGACACCGGTCTGCTCGATGGTGGCAAGTCGGCGAAGGTGACTTTCAACAAGCCTGGCTCTTACGCCTTCAACTGCTCGCCGCACCCGTTCATGGTCGGCGAGGTCGTCGTGACGGGCGCCGCGGTCGCGGGCCCGGCGGTCGCTGTCGCCGACGCTGGCGCGCCGTCGGCCGGCGCGACGCACGCGATGGAGATGCCGGCGAAATAGGCGCTTGCGGTTCGCCGCTACTTCGAGGGGTATGCGCGGTCCATGGCCCCGTAAAACCCCTCGGCCTTGAGCGCGCCCGCGAGGCTTTCGTCGATATAGTCGCCGAGCGCCTTGCTCGCGCCGGCTGGCGCGATCTGGTCGATGATGGCGCGCGCGCCCGCGACCGACACTTCCGCGTTGACGGGCGTTTGCGCCTTGAAGTCGGCATAGACGATGTCGATGATCCCGGCGTCATCGATTTTCATTTCCTTCTTGAGCACTGCCTTCGCCCGCGCCTCGTCCTCCATGGCGAGGCGGTTGCCCTTGATGGTCGCCTTCAGGAAGCTTTTCAGCTTGTCGGGGTTCGACTGGATGTAGGCCCGCTTCGCGACGAGGCCGCTGAACAGCCAGGGTATCTGCTGGGGCGCGAGATCGACGAGCGCGGTCAGGCCCGCCGCGTAGGCGCGGCTCCGATCGGGTTCGTTCAGCGCCGTCGCGGTCACCGCGCCCGCTTGCAGCGGTTCGACGCGGCGCGTGCCCAATTCCTTGATCGTGACGTCGGAACGTGTGAGGCCAAGTTGTCCCAGCGCGATCGTGATGGTGGCGTCGCTTTCCGATCCCGCGCTTGAAATGCCGATGGTTCCGCCCTTGAGCTCCGCCGCCGTTTTGACGCCGGGCTTGGCGAACAGCGCGAAGCGGATGACGTTCGACAGCGAGCCGAAGGCGCGTATATCAGCCCCCGCCGCGTTGGCGCGCACCACGCTTGAAAGACCGATGTGCATGGCGTCGATGCGACCGGCGGCGAAGGCGTCCGCCATGTCGCGCCCGCCGGCCATGGGGACGATGTCGAGCTTCAACCCGTTCGCGGCATAGAAGCCCGCGTCCTCGGCCATCCAGATGGCGAGAAAGGTGTTGGCGGGCGACGACTCGCCAACGCGAAAGGGAACCAGATCGGCGGCGCGCGCCGATTGTCCGGCGGCGAGACTGGCGATCATGGCGAGCGTCCCCCAAAAGCGGCCCGTAAGGGTCATGCGTGTCCTCCCGCGAATTTGTTGCCGGAATGGTAGAGGCGCGTTGGCGCCAAGGCAATCGGCCCCGCCTTGCGTGGGCGCCCGTTTCGTCGCATCCTCGCGTCAAACAAACACCGGGGAGAAACGTCATGCGATCCATGCTGGGAGGGCTCGCGCTCTCTACGTCGATTTTCGCGCTCGCCGCCGCGGCGCAAGCCGCCACGGTCACGGGCATGGTCAAGGGCCCCGATGGCGCGCCGTTTCGCGGCGCCTTCGTCGCCGCGCAAAATCTCAAGACGAAAATGACCGTGAACGTGCAGTCGCGCGGCGATGGGCATTTCATCGTGAAAAATCTGCCGGCGGGCGACTATGAACTGCGCGTCAAATCGGTGGGCTTCACCAATGGCCAGACCAGCCGCGTGACGCTTGGCGCCGATCAGTCGGCGAACAAGGACTTCGCGCTGGAAAAGGGCGAGGTCCACTGGGCCGATCTGTCGACATGGCAGGGCAACGTCCTGTTTCCCGACGCGCCGGGCAAGAAGCCTTTGTTCAACGTGTGTTTCGCCTGCCATGGCTTTGAAAGCCGCATGGCAGACAAGGGCTATGATCTCGCGGGCTGGCAGGCGCGCGTGAAATACATGACGACGTCGATGTCGTTCTTCACTCATGGCCGCATCAGCGAGCAGGAGGAGAAGGACGTCGCGACCTATATCAACAGCCTGTTCGGCAAGGATCGCACGCTGCCGAAATCGCCCGAGGCAATGCCCAAATACAAGGACACCGTGCACGCGCCCTACGGCGACGAGGCGTTGCGCATGGTCTATGTCGATTACGAAATGCCGAACCCGAGTTCGTTCCCCTGGAGCGCGGCGGAGGATCGCGACGGCAAGTACTGGATTCCCTTCTACGGCGCCAATAACAAGATCGCGCGTCTCGACGCGACGACGGGCGCGGTCGAGGAGTTCACCACGCCCAACGAAGGCACGTCGGCGATCCATTCAGCGATCCCGGCGCCCGACGGCTCCGTCTGGTTCACCCAACAGGGCGCCAACAAGATTGGCCGCTGGGATCCGGTGACGAAAAAAATCACCGAATATCAGGACTCGTGGAAGCCGGGACAGGAAGGCTATCTCGACGGCGGCTCCAAGCACACGCTGCGCGTGTTGCCCAATGGAGAGGTCTGGTCGACGGGCGGCCCGCTTTCCAGGTTCGATCCGAAGGAAGGCAAGTTCACGGGCGTCGATTCCGTGCCATCGGTCTATGGCATCGCCACCGACAAGAACGGTCTCGTCTGGTTCGCCGAATATACGCCGAACGGCGGCATCGGCGTCGCCGATCCCAAGACCATGAAGGTCGAAAAATTCATGCCGCCAACGAAGGGTTCGCGCTCGCGCCGCATCGTCACCGACGATCAGGGCGTGATCTGGTTCGCGGAATTCCAGTCTGGCAAGGTCGGCAAGTTCGATCCGAAAACGCGCGCCTTCGAGGAATGGCAATTGCCCGGCGCCGAGCCGACGCCCTATGCCTTCGAGGTCGATGCGAAGGGCGATGTCTGGTACTCGTCCGAGCATCAGGACGTGCTGGGCCGGCTTGATCCGCGCAGCGGCAAGGTCGTGGAGTTTCCCCTGCCTTACGCCGAAAACACGATGCGCGAGTTCTTCAAGGATTCGAAGGGCCACATGTGGTACGGCACGCCCGCCAACAACAAGGTCGGCTATTTCTACCTCGACGAATGAGATCAATCATCGCCGGTTTCGCGCCACCGCGGCGCGCGACCGGCGATGAAGCGCGATCAGGGTTTCGCCGCCGGCGCGTCGGGCCGCGTATAGCGCCCAACGATGCTCGCCGGCGCCAGCGCGTGTCCCTTGAGTTCGGCGACGAGTTCGTCGCGCGTCATGTCGGGCTTGAGCTTGCCCGGCTCGATGTCGGTGGCGATCATCGTGAACACGTAATGATGCAGCGAATGACCCGTGGGGCCGCAGGGACCGAAATAGTGCGTCTTGCCGATGGCGTTCTTGCCGCCAACCCAGCCGTTCACGCCCTTGCTCGCCTCGCCCTCGGCGAACGACGTCTTGCTCGTGGGAATGTCGTAGGCGATCCAGTGATAGACGCCGAGACCATTCGCGCCGTCGGGGTCTTGCAACAACAGCGCATAGCTCTTCGTGCCGGGCGGCGGGTTGGACCAGGCGAGCGGCGGCGAGACGTTTTCGCCGGGGCAGGGCGGATTGGTCCGGCTCGGGTCGGCGCCGGCGTATTTGCTGGGCCAGACATCGCCATCCTTGAAAGCGGGCGAGGTCAGGGCGAAGGGCTCGGCCGCGCGCGCCGGCGTCATGCCAACCACCGCGCCGAGAATGGCGATGCCAATCAATGCTTTCATGTTTTCCTCCCCCGACGCGGTCCGCGTGGCGACCGGCGTCGCGACCACATTAGACAACATCGTCGCGCGGGAACAGAGGGCGGCGCCGCGCTAATAGTGCTTGGCGAGTATCATGCAGCGTTCGCAGGCCGTGTAGGTATAGGTTAGCTGCAGGCCGACGTAGACGCCGTCGACGCCGCCCGTGCGTTGATACGCCACGCCAAGCGCGATGGTCGTGTCGAAAGGCAGGTTGTAGCCAATCGTCGCCTGCGCCAGCCGATCGGCGGTCGTTTGGCCGAGGTAGGTCGTCCAGCGTCCGGTGGCGGAAAGGTCGAAAACCCAGTTGCCCCGGACGTACTCCATCGCGCCGGTCAGATAGTCCATGCGTTGCCCCGCGACGCCATTCGCGTCCCAGCGCCGTACGGCCTCGCCCATCAGCCGTATTTGACTGAAGTTGCCGCGGAGAGTTTCGGCGACGCTCCCGTTCAGGGGAATATTCGCGTTCGCGCCAAATGACGCGCGGTTCTCAACGCCGCTGTCGCCAAGTCCCCGACCGAGCCAGGCGTAGCTCGCCTGATAACTCAGCGAGCCAAACGGCAGAGGCACGTTGGACGCGTCATAGGACAGTACGTAGGACTGCGGATCCTTGGTATTGCCGGGGCCGCCCATCGATATGTTCGCGCGACCGCGATTGAAAAAAAACGATTCGCTCAGAAACGTGCGGTCCGCCATGAAGTCGGAAATGCTGATTTGATGCTGACCGAATTGATAAGGCAGAAAAACCCAACTTGCCTCGACGCCCACTTGTTCGGCGAGTTGATAGTCCGAGACGAAATTCTGCCCGTATACGCCCGGCGTCAGGTACCACGCGCGGCCGAATTTCTGGGCGAACTTGCCGGCCCGCACCTTGAAGGTCTGATCGGTCCATTGCGCGTAGAGTTCCTCCGCGTAAAGGCCTTCGTTCGCGAAGGCCGCGCGCGAGCCGTCCAATGGATCGACCAGTTGGCGCATCGACATCAGGCTGCTCACGGAGAACTGGTCCGTGAAGTCGATGATCGTCTGATGCGCGATATTGAGTTGCAGATCCTGCGTTGTCTTGCCATCCGGCAGGCGGATCATGTCGTGTTGGAACTGGATTTGCGTTTCGGTTCCGATGGCGGGGTAGGCGATTTGCGCGCTGGCGGCGCCGCCTGTCGCTATCGACGTCAACGCCAGCAGCGCGCGGCAAGAACCGGGCATGGCTATCCGCATGATGGCCTCTCCTACGTGATTTGAATGATCGGAAGCGGCGGGCTCAGTGGCCGTGGGGTTCGTCGCGCGCATCGCTCGCGGAACGGGTCGCGGCTTTCGGGTCATAGACCTCGATCTGCGCCATCATGCCCTTGTCCTCGTGTTCGAGGATGTGGCAGTGGAGCATGAAGCGTCCGACGATATTCGGGTTTGTGAAGGCGATGCGTATCTTGACCTCGCCATTGATGGGCACGGTCACGTTGTCGACGCGCCCCTCGTAGGGCTGTCGCGCGCCATTCACTTCCACCACCTGAAAATTCACCTGGTGAATGTGGAAGACGTGCAATTCGTCAGAGGAATTGCGGATTGTCCATTCCTCGATGTTCCCGAGCGGCGCGCGCATGTCGACGCGTTGATGATCGAAGACGCGACCATTGAGATAAAACCGACTTGAGTCGTCCTCTTCGGAAAAGACGACGAGCCGCTTCTCCATCACGGGCCAGGCGCTCATGTCGGGTTCCGGCGCGCGGGGCGAAATCCGCGCGGTCCGCGGCGCGGCCGCGCCGTCAACGACGAGCAGGCCAATATTCTGTTCGCGGAAATCGTCGCCGGCCGGTCCGGTCATCGTGCGTTCGCTGATCAGGCGATACTGGCCAGTGGCGCCGCCCTCCACGAGCACGTCGACGCGCGACGCCGAGGGAATGATCAGTTCGTCCGTCGCTTCCTCGACGGCGGGCGAGGCGTCGCGGGCCATCACGCGAAAGCGATGGCCTTCCAGTTTCAGTCGGTAGATGAGATCGGCGGACTGGTTGCTGAACCGCCAGAGCTGCGTCTCCCCCGGATGCATTTCGATTTTCGGCATCAACTGACCGTTGATGGTGCGCAGGTCGCGCCGATAGCCCTTCAATACGCGATAGAGATCGCCGTCGGGGCTCGCCTGAAAATTCTTGAGGACGAACAACTGTTCACGAACGCCGGGGAACGCGGGCCGGACGCCTTCGGGCTCGTCGATGATCAGCATGCCGCTGAGACCCGCCATCAACTGCCGTTCGGAAAATCCATGCGCGTGGCTGTGATACCAGAAGACGCCCGGTCGATGATCGCGCGGAATTCGGATTTCGTAGACATGGCTTTGGCCAACGCCGACGATGACGCCCATGTTGTCGCCAGCGCCTTGCGGCGTGACTTCCAGCCCGTGGAAATGCAGGTTCGTGACCTGATTGAGTTGATTGACGAGGCGAACCCGCAGCAAATCGCCCGGTCGCGCGCGCAGGACAGGTCCGGCGTATTCGCCATTGTAGGCCGCGACATTGAGGGCGTACTGGCCCACCTCGACGCGCGCCGCGCGCGCGATCAGCGTCACGTCAAGCTTGCCATTCACGCTGCGCAACTGGCTTGGCGGTCGTAGCGCGGCAACCGCGTCGGCCACGTCCGGGCTCGCGTCCGTGCCGAAGAAATGATCGATGACGGAATCGTTCTGGCTTTTGAAGCTTGCCTTGATGAGTTGCGCGTCCGGTGAAGCGGGTGGTTCGCCGGATTCGCAAATCGGGACGTCCACGCCAAGCAGGGTCGACAGCGCCCGCGAGGCCTCGCGCGCGTCGGGAGACGACGCCATGCGATCGGGCGCGCCGATCAGGGCGAGGCCGCTCGGGATGTCCGCGAGCAGTGTTCCGGTCAATAGCGTTACGCCAAAAGCCACGCCCAATATCGCGCGCATGCCAGCTCCTTGTCTTTTGTTGAACGCATCATCTGGGTCGAATAGACGCGCGTCAATAAAGTATTGTTCGATTATAAATTTTCTAATTCGAAATAAAAAAGTCTGGAATCATTCTAATACGTCCGAATTTTTATCACTTTAGAAGCGTTCGAGATTTGAAAAATTATAATATACGCCAGCGCTATTGACGGTTGTGCCTATGGTGTTCCAATTGGGACATGACCGGATGGAGAACTGAAATGAAGTTGGAGGCGGCGCAAGCGCGCATGGCGTTGATCGCGATGACTGTTCTGGCCGGTCCGGCAATGGTTTCGCGCGCGCACGCCGATCCCCTTCCGTCGGCTTCGCCGCTGCTGCCGATTTTCGCGTCCGGCCCGTTCCACGAGATGGAAACCAAATACCTGTTTGGCTTCACCGAGGGGGCCGACATCGGCGCGGAAGGCGAAAAGGCCGTCGAGCTTGAGACCACCGCGGGATTTGGACGCCGCGGCGGCCGTTATCACGCCATCGAGCAGGAACTCGAGTTCGAACAGGTCGTGACGCAGAATTTCGCCTACGAGCTGAGCGCGCATGGTCTCTACAACAATATCCATAATGTCGAGGGCATGGATAACATCAACCGGGCGGCCTTCGGTGGTCTCTCGGCCAAGTTCCGTTATCTGTTGCTGGGCCGCGGGCCGGAATCGCCTCTCGGTCTGACCTTCATATTCGAACCGGAATGGGCGCGGGTCGAGGGCGACACGGGCATGAACACCCAGCTTTGGGGGTCGACGTTCAAGATTGTCGCGGATACCGAACTCGTCCCCAACAGGCTCTACGCCGCCGTCAATCTGAGCTACGCGCCCGAGGTGGCCAAGTCGCCGGGCGCGACGGGCTGGGAACGCGCCTCGTCGCTCGGCGTCACGGGCGCGCTTTCATGGCGGTTCACGCCGCGGATCGCCATTGGCGCCGAGGTCGAGCACTATCATGCGTTCGATGGCCTTTATTTCAACCGCGAGGTGGGCCACGCCTGGTACGTGGGGCCGACGCTGCAGATCAATTTCACCAACAAGACGCTGCTGGCCCTCGCCTTCTCGACGCAGGTGGCCGGCCATGCCGTCGCCGATCCGCGACGGCTTGATTTGACCAACTTCGAGAAATACCACTTCAACATGAAATTCGAGGTTGAGTTCTAGGCCGCGAGGGCCGGAACATCAGGAGGCTGGCGTGAGCATCGGGACCAGATTTTTCCAGGCGACCGCGCTGGCGGCGGTCATGATCGGGGCGGGGGCTATTTCGTCGGGAGCCTTCGCGCAGGAAGCCGCCCTTCGGCTGACGATCAAGGATCACCGCTTCCAGCCAGCGGAGGTTCACGCGCCCGCCGGCAAGCCGATTTCCATCGAGGTCAAAAATCTCGACTCGACCCCGGCTGAATTCGAGAGCAAGACCCTGCGTGTCGAGAAGGTGATCGCGGGCGGCGCCACGGTGACCATCAAGGTGCGCGCGCTGCCGCCGGGCCGCTATCGCTTCTTCGACGATTATCACGAGGACACGACGGAAGGTTATGTCGTTGTCGATTGAGGACAGACCATGCTCGGCGCGCTGATCATCGTTTTCCGCGAGGTCATCGAAGCCGGCCTTATCGTCGGCATCGTGCTCGCGGTGACCGCGAATATTCCGCGGCGTGGCCGCTGGATCGCGGGCGGCGTGACGGGCGGCGTATTGGGCGCCATTGTCGTCGCCGCTTTCGCCGAGGCGCTGTCGCAGGCGCTCGCGGGCGTTGGGCAGGAGCTGTTCAACGCGGGCATTCTGGCCATCGCCGTCGTCATGCTGGCGTGGCACAACATCTGGATGGCCCGCCATGGCAAGGAGCTCGCCGCTCATATCGGCGATGTCGGCCGCGCCGTTTCCAATGGCTCGCGCTCTCTCGCCGCGCTCGCCATCGTCGTTGGCGTGGCGGTGTTGCGCGAGGGATCGGAAGTCGCCCTGTTTCTTTACGGGCTGGCGATCTCGGGCGGCTCCACGGGCGCCGAACTGCTGGCCGGCGCGGCGGTCGGCCTCGCGCTGGGCTGCGGCCTGACGGCGTTGACCTATTACGGGCTGGTCAAGATTCCCGCGCGAAATCTCTTCGCGGTGACGTCGGTGCTCGTCACTTTCCTCGCCGCTGGCCTCGCGGCGCAATGCGTCGCCTTCCTCCAGCAGGCCGGGGTGGCCGACTTCCTGCAACAGACGGCGTGGGACACGTCGTGGCTTCTGTCGGACTCCTCTCTGGCGGGCCGGGTGCTGCATACGCTCATCGGCTATTCCGACCAGCCCTCGGTGCTTCAGGTGATCATTTACGCGCTGACCATCGCGCTCATCGTCGCCCTGACGAAAATCGTCCGGCCCGTCGCCACGCCCAAGCCGACGTTGAGCCGGGCCTAATCGCCGCCGCCCCCTCCGTCGCCGCCGCCTCCATCGCCCCCGCCACCGTCGCCGACGGACGAGTCGAAGCTGGAGTCGAACGAGCCGAAGTCGACGTCGAGCGCCGAAAAGGCGTGTGAATCGAACGAACCAAAATCGAAGCCCGACAACGGAAAGGCGTCGGTCGCGTTCCAGCCGCCCTCGCCTCCGCCGCCGTCGGATGAGGAACCGGCGTCCCCGGCCGCGCGCAACGTAGCAAGCCGGCCGTAATAGGACTTCAGCTCCGGCAGCAGCAGAAGCAGCCCGCCCGCCGCCAGCGCTATGGCGGCCGCTTCCGCGGGGTTGCTGTCGAGCAACGCGGGCAAGCGTCGCGCCCGCGCCAGCGTGGCCTCCACGCGGTTGCGCTCGATCAGGCCGGCGGGCGTGTGTTCATGGACCACGCGATTGAACAGCCAGAGGACGCGGTCGTTTTCCGCCTTGAGCAACCCGCGCGAACAGAGCGCGGGAAAAAGAAGGTTTTTCTTGAAGTTCGTCAGGCCGCTCCCCAGCGCCTGCCGCGCCACGCGCCCGATGTCGGGCATTTCGGCGCCGCGGCCAAGCTTGCTTGCCTGTTGAATGACGTCGAAGACCGATTCAACATGGCCGGGCGCGTCGGGCGGGAGGTCGATCGTTCGGATGAA
Organism: uncultured Hyphomicrobiales bacterium; assembly: GCA_903861645.1. Lineage (GTDB taxonomy): Bacteria > Pseudomonadota > Alphaproteobacteria > Rhizobiales > Beijerinckiaceae > Terripilifer. The sequence goes on along the minus strand of CAIOVE010000081.1, from coordinate 56,295 downwards.
AACGGTCTTCGTGTTCCTGAAAAGGCCCGGTCGCTCTGTTTCCGACATTTTCAGCGCGCCTTGCGCGATCATCGCCAGCAGCGTGATCTTGAAGGCCTCGCGCGCGCTCGATTGACGCGGGTCCAGCAGAACGAAGGCTTCGGCGGGAGACAGGGGCGAGGCGGCCATGGCGTTTCCTTCGTGGCTCCGGTGACGACTCCATATCCACCAGATAGTATAATCTCGGGCTTAACCGTTGTGCCATGACGCACACGCCGCGCCGGGCTGGCGCCAGTCGCGAGGTCAGATGTCCGGCCATATCGAGCCCCGCAATCTCATCACGGATGTCGCGGGCGTCAAAGTCGGCGCCGCCGCCGACCCCCGCCTTGCGTCGGGCGTGACGGCGGTTGTGTTCGACGCGCCGGCGACCGCCTCCATCGCCATTCACGGCGGCGCGCCGGGCGTGCGCGACACGGCGTTGCTCGCGCCTGGCCGTACGGTGACGGCCATCGACGCGCTGGTGCTGTCGGGCGGTTCCGCGTTTGGCCTTGACGCCATGGGCGGCGCGCAGGGTTTTCTGCGCGAGGCGGGCCGCGGCTTCGATGTCGGCGGCGTGAAAATTCCCCTGGCGCCGGGCGCCATCCTGTTCGACCTGCTCAATGGCGGCGACAAGGATTGGGGCCGCCAGCCGCCCTACTGGCGATTGGGCTACGAGGCCGCCGCCGCCGCGTCCCGCGATTTCGTCCTCGGCACCGCGGGCGCGGGCTTCGGCGCGACGACGGTCAACCTCAAGGGTGGTCTGGGCTCGACCAGCGCCATGACGTCGCGTGGATTCACGGTCGGCGCGCTGGTGGCCGTCAACGCCGTCGGTTCCGCGACCATTGGCGAAACCGGGCGTTTCTGGGCCGCGCCCTACGAGCGCGGCGCCGAGTTTGGCGGCCTCGGCATGCCCGCCCGCGTGTTCCACGACGATCTCGTCATGCGCATCAAGGGCGACGCGCCCGTCAACACCACCATCGCGATCGTCGCGACAGACGCCGCGCTCGACAAGGCTGCCTGCGAACGGGTCGCCGTCATGGCCCACGACGGCATGGGCCGGGCGTTGCGCCCATCCCACGCGCCAATGGACGGGGATATCGTGTTCGCCGCCGCCACGGGCCGCGCGGCGGAGCCGCCCAGCGCTCGCGATATCGCGGAAATCGGCGCGCTCGCGGCCGATTGTCTCGCGCGCGCCATCGCGCGGGGCGTGTACGAGGCGACCCCGCTGCCGTTTCCCGGCGCCTTGCCGTCGTGGCGGGAAAAGTTCGGCTGATGGTTTCAGGGTTCGGTGAGGAATTGCGGGTAGGTCTCAAAGCGTCCACGCCGGAGCCGCCCATGTCCGCCTGCGCCTTTACCGCCATCGCCGCCAACGACGTTGCCCTGAGCGACGCGCCCATCAATCCCGTCTGGATCAAGGCTGGATCGCCGCGCGCCCGCATGGGCGAAATCGCCCGCAGCGACGACGGCACGGCGGTCAACGTCATCTGGGATTGCTCCGCCGGCCTGTTTGAATGGCGCTTTGGCGTCGATGAAACCGTTCACATCATCGAGGGCGAGGTCACGGTCGCCGACGTCAATGGCGTCGAGCGGACGCTGCGACCGGGCGATGTCGCGTTTTTTCCGGTCGGATCGGTGACGCTCTGGCGCGTCGATTCCTACGTGCGCAAGCTCGCGGTGTGCCGTCACGCCATGCCCCTGCCGCTGGGCTTCGCCTTGCGCGCCTTCAACAAGCTGAAGGCGCTCGCGGGCTTCGGCGTCGGCGGCAACGCCATGGGCGTCGCCGCGCAATCGAAACCCGCCTGATCAGGCGCGCATCCGCCCGCGCGGGCTCTTGTCGACGGTCTCCAGCATCTCGCGCATCAGCGTTTCCGTCAGGCGCGCGCGGATGTCGGCGTATTCGGCGTCGTCCCAGCGGTTGTTCAACTCATCGGGGTCGCGCGCGAGATCGTAAAGCTCGCCCCAGCTTTCGCCGGCGTAGATCGTCAGGCGATGCCCTTCGCTCAACAGCGTGCGCGCGATGGCCGGCTTCTTGAAGCTCATGCGCGTCTGCGTGTCCTCGTGCTCGACGATGAGATGTTCGCGCAACGCTGACGAGCCATCCATCGCGCCAAGCAGGCTCTTGCCCTGAATGCCGAAATAGGGCTTGACGCCCGCGCGCGCCAGAATGGTCGGCGCGAGGTCGATCGTCGAGGCGAGCGCGCCCGAGACGCGCGATTGCCGGCTGGCCGGGTCCGACCAGATGAACGGCACGTTGTTGATGGATTTGCGCATGATCGCGCTTTTCAGCAGCAAGCTGCAATCGCCGAGGTAATCGCCGTGGTCGGCGTTGAAGATGATGACTGTGTCGTCATGGCGGCCCGTCGCCTTCAGCCTGTCGATGATCGCGCCCACCGCGTCGTCTATCATTGCGATCATGCCGCACGACAGCGCCATCGCCTCGCGAATTTCGCGCTCGTTCACCATGAAGGCTTCCTGCGCCTTGTCCATGCGCTTGCCGGCCTTCCATTGGTCGTGCAGCCAGCGCATGGGCGGCGTTGGGCGCGTCACGTCCTCGTAGGACGGCGGCGTGCTGAAGTCGGCCGGGTCGTACATGTCCCAGTATTTACCCGGCGGCGTGAACGGATGATGCGGATCGGGAAACGAGACGAACGTGAAGAACGGTCGGTCGTCGCCCTTCGCGCCCTCGATCCAGTCGATCGCGCGATCGCGGATGAAGGACGTCGGGTAAAATTCCTCTGGCATCGGCGTGCGGATCGCCTGCGGGCAGATATAATCGTGCGGCAACTGGTTCTTGCGGTCGCGCCACGCGTCGGCCATGGGTGATTGCCTGCGCAGCCATTGCAGATAATGGCCGCTGCAAAGGTCGCCATGCCACGTCACCATGTCGACGTGTTCGTAGCCATAGTAGGGCAGCTTGAACTGGTAATACTCGTCGCTTTCATAGCGGGCGGGGTCTTCGTTGTCGTAGAAGCCGTCGTCGTCCTTCCAGGCTTCCTTGATCGGGCCCAGCGCGTTCGGATCGACGCGCGGCTCGGCGGGAATGCCCGTCATCTGTTGCAGGTGGCTCTTGCCGATGGCCGCCGTGCGATAACCGGAAACGCGCAAGGTTTCGACGAAGGTCGTGGCGTCATAGCTGAGATCACAACCATTGTGCCGCAAGCCGTGCGTCGAGGGGTAGCGGCCGGTCAGCAGCGAGGCGCGATTGGGCATGCAGACGGGCGTCGCCACGTTGAAATTGGTGAAGCGCGTGCCGGCGGCGGCGATGGCGTCGATGTGGGGCGTCTTCAGCACCGGATGGCCCGCGCAGCCGAGATAATCGGCGCGATGCTGATCCGTGATGATGAACAGGAAATTTGGCTGCTTGCTCATGCGCGTCGATCCCTCGATGTATTTTTTTGCGTCTGGTTTCATTCGGCCTTGATGCCGGCGGCCTTGATGACGGCGCCCCAGCGCGCGCGCTCGCGCGCCACCCACGCGATGGCCTCGTCCTCGTCCTGAACGGGCGCGGCTTCCTCCGCCAGCGTCGCGAGCTTGTCCTTCACATCGGGCGTGGCCAGCACGGCGGCGATTTGCCGGGCCATGAAGGCGCGGATGGGCTTGGGCGTCGCCGCTGGCGCGAGCATCAGGTTCGTGAAACGCGCGTCGAAGTCCTTGATGCCCGCTTCCGCCGCCGTTGGCACATCGGGCAGGGCGGCGACGCGCGCATTGGCGGAAACGGCCAACGCGCGCAACGCGCCCGATTTCACGTAGGGAGTCAGCACGCCCGCGACGATGAATGCCGCGTCGATCTGGCCGCCCAGCAAGTCCTGCATCGCCAGCGAGGCGCCGCGATAGGGCACGTGCGTGGCGTTGAGCGGACTGACGGACTTGAGGTATTCGAGCGCGAGATGGCCGGGCGAGCCAATGCCCGCCGACCCGAAGGAAAGCGTGCGCTTTTTCGATTCCTCGATCAATTCGGCGTAGGTTTTCGCGGCGACTTTCTGGCCATTGACGGCGAGCAGCAACAGCACGTCCTCGACGCGCGCGACGGGCGTGAGATCCTTCGCCGCGTCAAACCCCTGCGACGCGTACATGAACGGGTTGGTCGTGAACACGGAATCGGTCGAATAAAGCCAGGTCGAGCCATCCGCCGGCCCCTTGGCCACGTAGGCCGCGCCCAGATTGCCGCCGGCGCCGGCCTTGTTATCCACGATGAATGTGTGCCCCAGCTTTTCCGACAGTTTCGCCGCGAGAATGCGGGCGACCACGTCGGCGGGCCCCGCCGGCGCCAGCGGCACGACGATGGTAATCGTGCCCTTGGGCAGTGGATCGGCCTCCGTTTGCGCCAAAGCGGCTCCAGTCATGGCCCACAGGGCCACGCCGACCAGTCCCAAGCCCCACCGTATCAAACGCATCGCGCCCATCCCCCGAATTACCCCTTCGACGCTATTGCAACTCCGACGATTTCGCCAGCGATACCGCGCGAAATGGACGCGCGAAGCCCGCCATGCTATCGGGCGGTTCATTCGTGAAACAAACGAGCCGTCATGCGTCCGATCAAGATCTGTCCGTCCATTCTCGCCGCCGATTTTTCGCGCCTCGGCGAGGAGACTCGCGCCATCATCAACGCCGGCGCGGACGTGGTGCATGTCGACATCATGGATGGCCATTTCGTGCCCAATATTTCGTTCGGGCCGGCGGTGATGAAGGCGATCCGTCCCGTCACCAACGCGCCCTTCGACGTTCATCTGATGATTTCGCCTGTCGATCCCTATCTGGCGGAATTCGCCGCCGCCGGCGCCGACATCATCACCGTGCACGCCGAGGCGGGCCCGCATCTGCATCGCTCCTTGCAGGCGGTGCGCGCGCTCGGCAAGAAGGCGGGCGTCGTGCTCAATCCCGGCACCCACGAAAGCGCGCTCGAACCCGTGCTCGATCTCGTCGATATCGTGTTGCTGATGTCGGTCAACCCCGGCTTTGGCGGCCAGAAGTTCATCCCCTCGACCCTGCGCAAGATCAGCGCGGTGCGCGACATGTTGCGTGGTCGCGACGTCGATATCGAGGTTGATGGCGGGGTCGACGCTACCAACGCCGGCGCCATCGCCGCCGCTGGCGCGAACTGGCTTGTCGCCGGCTCGTCCGTGTTTCGCGATGGGACGCAGCACTACCAGCGTAACATCGCCGCCATTCGCCGGGCGGCCGGCGAGGCCCGTGGCGACGTGGCCTGACTCGCGCCCGCTTGTGAACCCGGGGTGAACGCGCCGTTCAGGCGTGCTTCAATCGACGTCGACCATTCTGATCGTCTTGGACAACCAACAGGAGAGTCCAGATGATTACAGCTTTCAAGTCCGCCGCTCTGATCGCCATCGTGCTCGGAGGCGCGACTTTCGCCGCCGCGCGGGCGTCCGCCATGCCGCTCGCCGCGGAGGAAATGGCCCGACCGGGAATAGCGGCGGACGTACAGGACGCGCGTTTGGTTTGTCCGCCCCATCGCCATTGCTTCCGGGTCGAGGATCATCGCCGTCGTGACTGGGACGACCGTGGCCGCGACCATGACCGGGATCATTTCCGCGGCGATCGCGATCGCTACTGACCCTTAAAAAGGTCGAGGCATCGGCGCTTCCCCCTGGGGAGGCGCCGTTTTCATTTGACTGGCGGCCGGCGCGCCCGAACGGGAGTTGAACGCGTGGTTCATTCGAAGTTCAGGAAAGGCGCGCGATAGTCGCCTCGTGGGGCTGGAATGGTCGAAATGACCAATATGGGAGAAACAGTCATGATCAGCAGTCTGAAACTCGCCGTGATCTCCGCATCCATGCTTGGCGCGTGCGTCATTGGCTCGGGCGGGGCTTCCGCCATGCCGGCGGGCGGTCTCGATCCAGCCATCGCGACCGGTTCCGATCTCGCGCCGCTCGTTCAGGACGTGCGCTGGGTGTGCGGCCCCTACGGCCGCTGTCGCTGGGTCGCGCCGCCCCGCTATTACGGGCCGCCCCGTTTTTATGGGCCGCGCGTTTATGGCCCGCGTCGCCACTGGCGCCGCTGGTAACAAGGCGGGCGGGCGGCGTTTCGATGGAAGCGCCGCCCGCGCGTTGATTGTCGCGTCGCTTCGGGCTATCCCGCTCCCACGTTACAACGCGGGAGGTCAGGCATGTCGGTTGACGCGATTACACGGGTGAAGCGCGATGTCGTGATCGCCAACCGGATTCTGGCGCGCAACGACGTGCTCGACGCCTACGGCCATGTGGCCATGCGCCATCCGCTCGATTCGCAACGCTACTTTCTCGCCCGTTCGCTCAGCCCCGCCATCGTCGAGGAAGAGGATATCGTCGAGTTTCATCTCGATGGAACCCCCGTCGATCCCAACGAAAAGCGCCCGCTGTATCTCGAGCGTTTCATTCACGGCGGCGTCTTCGAGAAGCGTCCGGAAGTGAAGGCCTCGCTCCATTCCCACGCCGAGGATGTTCTGCCCTTCTCGATTTCGAAAACGACGAAGCTGCGGGCGGTCATCCATACCATCGGCGACATCGGCGACGGCGTGCCGACCTGGGATATCCGCGACAAGTTCGGCGATGGCACGACCATGCTGGTCACCAACATGGCCGAGGGGCGCGACCTCGCCGGTTGCCTTGATTGCAACCGCATGGCGCTCATGCGCGGTCATGGCTTCGTGGCGGTCGGTCGCACCATCAACGATCTCGTGCGCATGGCGGTCTATATTCCCCGCAACGCCCGCGTGCAGATGAACGCCATGCGGCTCGGCGACTACATTCCCCTGTCGGCCGGCGAAATCGCCGCCCGCGCCACCCTCGATCCCGAGGCCCCCGCCATGAAACGCGGCTGGGAATTCTGGGCGAAAGAGGCCGGCGTCGGGCATTTGCTGGGGGACTGACCCGCCCGCCCTTTGCGGGGGTGGGCCGGCCATGCTAGGGGGCGACCGCCTGCCAAGGAGCGCGTTCGCCCATGATCCCCCGTTATTCCCGCCCCGAAATGGTCGCCATCTGGGACCCGCAGACGCGGTTCCGCATCTGGTTCGAGATCGAGGCGCACGCCTGCGACGCGCTTGCCGAGATTGGCGTCATCCCGAAGGAAAGCGCCCGCGCCATCTGGGAGAAGGCCGGCAACGTCACCTTCGACGTCGCCCGCATCGACGAAATCGAGCGCGTCACCAAGCATGACGTCATCGCTTTCCTGACCCATCTCGCCGAATTCATCGGCCCGGATTCGCGCTTCGTGCATCAGGGCATGACCTCGTCCGACGTGCTCGACACCTGTCTCGCCGTGCAGATGTCGCGCGCCGCCGATCTCCTGATCGCCGACGTCGACGCGCTGCTGGCGGCGATCAAGCGCCGCGCGCTCGAACACAAGATGACGCCGGTCATTGGCCGCTCCCATGGCATCCACGCCGAGCCCGTGACATTCGGCCTCAAGCTGGCGCAGGCCTACGCCGAGTTCTCCCGTTGCCGCGCGCGCCTCGTTGCGGCGAAGGCCGAAATTGCCACCTGCGCCATTTCCGGCGCGGTTGGCACCTTCGCCAACATTGATCCGCGCGTCGAGGAACATGTCGCGGCCAAGCTGGGTCTGGCGGTCGAGCCCGTGTCGACGCAGGTCATCCCGCGCGACCGCCACGCGGCCTTCTTCGCCACGCTTGGCGTCGTCGCGTCCTGCATCGAGCGTCTGGCGACCGAAATTCGCCACATGCAGCGCACCGAGGTGCTGGAAGCGGAGGAATTCTTCTCCGAGGGCCAGAAGGGCTCCTCGGCCATGCCGCACAAGCGCAACCCCGTGCTCACGGAAAACCTGACCGGCCTCGCCCGCCTCGTGCGCGGCATGGTGACGCCGGCGCTGGAGAATGTCGCCCTCTGGCACGAGCGCGATATTTCCCATTCCTCCGTCGAGCGGATGATCGGCCCCGACGCCACGGTGACGCTCGATTTCGCGCTGGCGCGCCTGACCGGCGTCATCGACAAGCTGATCGTCTATCCCGAGAACATGAAAAAGAATCTGGATCGGCTCGGCGGCCTCATCCACTCGCAGCGCGTGCTGCTGGCGCTTACGCAAAAGGGCGTCTCGCGCGAGGATTCCTATTCCTACGTTCAACGCAACGCCATGCCGGTCTGGCGCGGGCAGGGCGACTTCCTGACGTTGCTCAAGGCCGACAAGGACGTGAAAGCGAAATTGTCGGACGCCGAACTCGAGGAATTGTTCGACCTCGGTTACCACCTGAAGCACGTCGACACCGTGTTCAAGCGGGTGTTCGGGACCGCCTGAGATCGACGCGGATTAAAAGAGTGGGGGGAAGCATGAAAACCACAACTCGAGTCCTCGTGTTGTCGTCGCTCGCCAGCGCCGCCTTCATGGCTTCGCCCGTTCTCGCCGCGGACTTCTACGCCGGCAAGACGATCAACCTGCTCGCCGGCAGCGCGCCGGGCGGCGGATATGATCAACTGGCCCGGCTGGTGTCGCGGCATCTCGGCAAGCATCTGCCGGGCGCGCCGACCATTGTCGTGCAGAACATGCCGGCCGCCGGCAGCATGGTCGCCACCAATCTGCTCTTCAACACCGCGCCGCGCGATGGCCTGACGATCGGCTTGATTCAGCGCGGCATGTTGCTTGCCAAGCTGACGATGGCCGGTCAGGTGCATTTCGACCTCGACAAGTTCAACTGGTTGGGCAACCTCAACAGCGAGACGGCTGTTTCGCTCGCCCTGTCGACATCGCCCATCCAGAGCGCGAAGGATCTGTTCGACAAGGAACTCGTCGTCGGCGGCGAGACCAACGTCGATCCGGAAATCACGCCGCGCCTCTACAACGAATTGCTCGGCACGAAATTCAAGATCGTGTCCGGCTACAACGGCACGACCGAAATCGGCCTCGCCATGGAGCGTGGCGAGGTGCAGGGCATCGGCGACTGGTCGTGGTCGAGCCTCAAGGTCCAGCACGCCGACTGGCTGCGCGACAAGAAGGTGCGGGTGCTGCTGCAAGGCGCGCTGATGAAAAACCCGGAATTGCCCGACGTCCCCGAGGCGATTTCCTTCGCCAGGGGCGACATCGAGAAGCGCACGCTGGAGCTTTTCTTCACGCAGAAGACCGTCGCCCGTCCGATGCTCGCGCCGCCCGGCGTGCCCGCCGATCGTCTCGCCATGCTGCGCGACGGATTCATGGCTTTGGGCAAGGACGCTGATTTCCTCGCCGACGCCGAAAAATCGAAGCTGGAAATTGGCCTGTTGTCCTCGTCCGAGGTCGAAAAGGTCATCAGCCTGATCACGACCGCCGCGCCGGAAGTCAGCCAGCGCTATGTCAAGGCGCTTGAGGGGCGGTGAGGCGCGCTAAGGCGCACTGACCGTCCGGACATACCAGGGGAAACTATCCCAGCTCAGGACTTTCTCGGTCCCGTCGAACAGGCTGGCGATCTTGCCGCCGCCGGCCTTGTAGGAAAACTCCTTCACGTGATCGGGCACGGGCACGGTCACGTTGCGCGCGATGTCGATCGCCTGCTCGGTCTTGAAAATCTGGTATTTGGCGGGGTCGGCGGGATTGAAGAACCGCGTCTCGCCGCCGCCTTTCGCGCCGGGACCGCGCTCGAATTTCACGTGGACCTGCATGTGCTCGCCACCAGCGGCGGCGAAGTCGTAATCCTCGTCGTTCAGCGCGCCCGCGCCGCTGGATGTCGCCGTCCGCGTCATTTTCGCGGTGGTCGCCGCGGCGTAAACGCCGAAGGCGCCGGGCGCGTCGGCCGCGTCGTCGACGATGCCGGCCAGAATCATCTGGCCCTTGCCGTCGCCCGCCGCCTGTTTCACCGGCGCGGCGAGATAGACAAGCCGGGCCGAGCCCTTGCCCTTCGGCTTGCCATCCGCGCCGACGATCGCCATTCGATCGATGAAGATCATGCGAATATTCGCGTCCTTGGCCGCGCCCACGCTCGCCATATCCGACACCCAGCCCGCCGGCAGCATCTTTTGCAAGGCCGCGTCGTTCACGTGGAAATCAAGCTGGAAACGATGCTCGGCGGATTGTTCGAGTACGGTCTGGGCCCGGGCTTCGCTGGCGGTAGCAAGGGCGGCGAGCGCGAGTCCGCTGGTGAAAATCCGTCGCATGTTTCCTCCCGATGTTTTGGCCATCGTAGCGTTCGTGGACGCGGGCGCAAGCCGTCGGGTTCTTGCACGAAGGCCTCGCGTGCCCCAAATATCGAGCATGAAAACATCCGACGCCGATATCCTGTTCATTCCCGGCCTGGGCGGTTCGGGCCCCGACCATTGGCAGACCCGGTGGGCCGATCGCCTGTCGACGGGTCGCCTGGTCGAGCAGGCGGAATGGCGTCGTCCCCTGCGAGAGGACTGGGTGTCGACGATCCGCGCGGCGGTCGAGGCCTGCGCGCGGCCCGTGATTCTCGTCGCTCATTCGCTCGGCGCTCACGCGGTGGCGCACGCGGCGCCGGCTTTTCCCACCGGCAAGGTGCGCGGCGCCATGTTGGTCGCGCCGCCGTCGGACAAGGCCCTGCGCGCCATCGCCGCGCAACTGGAAACGCCCGCCGACTTCCTGCCGGTGTCGCGCGATCCGCTGCCGTTTCCCTCGCTGCTGGTGGCGAGCCGCAACGATCCCTATTCGCCTTACGAAGTCGCCGAGGACACGAGTTTCGCCTGGGGCGCGAAATTGCTCGACGCGGGCGAGGCCGGCCACATCGACGCCGAGTCCGGCCATGGCCCGTGGCCGGAGGGATTGATGAGCTTCGCGGGGTTCCTGAAGGGTCTGTGACCTAGGACGCCGTCAGCTCATAGGGAATCTGCGTCGGCCCCGATCCGAGCTTCACCGTGCCGGCCTTCTCGTCATAGCGGTGCTGGAGCACGCGGCCGACGAGTTTCTGGCTGCGCAGGATGACCGCCGCCGAGCGTCCGCCGCCGCCCTGTTCGGCGTGCACGGCCCATGGCGCCACGAGGTCGACCACGCCCGCCCGGCCGATCGTCGTGCTGACGCGGCGGATCTCCGCGTGATCAGGCCGGGATCGGTCGTCGAACCGGTCGTAACGCTCCAGATATTCCAGCCCGTCGCAGACGCCATAGGCGGTCCAGGCGTCGGCATGATCATGCACGCTGCCCGTGCGACCGGGCTCGCGCACCACGGCGTTGACGATGAAGCCGTGCTCCTCGTCCGTATGCAGCAGCAGGTTCTTGAGCCCCTCCGTCGAGGGCCATGTCTTGCTGTGCGCTTGCAAATCCGGATCGGCGACAAGCGCCCGCAGGGCGTCGCGGCCAAGCTCCATGCGTCTTTGCGTGTCGCTCTCGCGCGACCAGATCGCGCGCAGTTCATCGATGAACCGCTGGAAGGCGGGTAATGTGTCGTTGCGCATGTTCGTGTCCTCAGGCCCTGACGGGCTCGCCCTCGACCGTGCAGCGGCGCATGAGCCGGCGCTCGCCGCGCGGAAAATCCGTCCGCGCGTGAATGGTGGCGAGATTGTCCCACATGACGAAATCGCCCAATTGCCACTTGTGCGCATATGTGAATTCCGGCCGCTCGCCGATCTCGTAGAGTTCGGCGAGAATTTCGTCGCTCTCCTGTCGCGACACGCCCTCGATGCGCGCGGTCATCAGGCGGTCGACGAACAGCGCCTTCTTGCCCGTGTAGGGATGCGTGATGAAAACAGGATGATACCAGTGTGGCGCGGAGCTGATGTCGCCGTCGACGTCGACCTGCGCGGTGCGCTTGTATTCGTGGATGTGCAGCGCGCGCTTGCCTTCCAGCACGCGCTTCAGACGATCCGGGAGCGCGTCATAGGCGCGATACATGTTGGCGAACAGGGTGTCGCCGCCGCTCGAGGGCAATTCCACGCCATAAAGGAACGTGTAGCGATAGGGACGTTGCGAATAGCCGCTGTCGATATGGAACCACATGTCGCCATCGCCGAAGGCGCCGATCGGCACGCCGTCCAGCTTTATGTTCGAGACCAGCAATATCTTGGGGTCGAGTTGCAGCACGCCCTCGGCTTTTTCGCGCAGATGGTCGGGCGCCTGCTTGCGCGCGCCGAGGTCGCCAAAGCGGCTGGCGAAGGCCAATTGCTGTTCCTGCGTGACATCCTGCCCGCGGAAGAAGATGATCAGATGTTCGTTCCAGGCCCGCTGTATCAGCGCCAGCGTGGCATCGGACAGGGCGCGCGACAGGTCGACGCCGCGGATTTCCGCCCCGCAGGGGCCGCCCATGGGCACGACCTCGATATGCGCGTCGACGGCGTCCAGCATGGCGCGTCCTCCCTGATTGTTTATATATGAAACGGCGTTTCGTTCAGTTTAGCTGAGGCCCGTGGACGCGGTCAATCTCGCGCCGCGCTCACGCCAACGTCATCGCGTCGCGCTTTTCAAATATCGAGCGCGCGGGATAAGAGTTCGGCATGGCCTCCGAAGTCACCTATGCCGCCGCGGCTGGCGCGGGACTGCTCTCGTTCCTGAGCCCCTGCGTGTTGCCGCTCGCGCCGCCCTATCTCGCGTTCATCGCGGGCACGACCATCGAGGAACTGGCGGGCGCGGGCGAGACGCGCGCGCGTCGCGACGTGGCGCTGGCGGGCGTGCTGTTCGTCCTTGGGTTTTCAACCGTTTTCGTGACGCTGGGCGCGACGGCGTCCGCCTTCGGACAGGTGATCCGGCAATATCTCGACATTCTGTCGATGGTCGCGGGGTTCGCGATCATCGTCATGGGACTGCATTTCATCGGGCTGTTCCGCGTCGCCTTCCTCTATCGCGAAAAGCGCGTGCAAATCGAAAAGCCGGTGGGCTTGTGGGGCGCCTATATAATGGGCCTCGCCTTCGCGTTTGGCTGGACGCCATGCATCGGGCCCATACTCGCCGCGATCCTCGCCGTCGCCGGCTCCGAGGACACCGTGTTCAAGGGCGCGGCCTTGCTGGCGGTTTATTCGGCGGGGCTTGGCGTTCCCTTCATCGCCGCGGCGCTCGCGATCGAGCCCTGTTTCAAGTTCATTCGCGGTTTCTCGCGGCATTTCATCGTCGTCGAACGAACGGTGGGCGTGCTCCTCATTCTGACCGGCGTGGGATTCCTCACCGGTGGGATGCAGACAGCGTCGTTCTGGTTGCTCGAAACATTTCCCGCGCTGGGAAAACTCGGCTAGAACCTCGCCATCTCGAAAACCCACTGGGAGGACGACATGGCGCGCACCGACGAACGACGCAAACGCATCATCACCACGCATACCGGCAGCCTGCCACGGCCCGACGATCTGTCGGAGCTGCTGTTCAAGCGCATGACGCATCAGCCCTACGACGAAGCCTTGATGGCGCGTCGCACGCGCGAGGCCGTCGATGAAACCGTCAAGACGCAAATGGAGCTTGGCGTCGACATCGTCAGCGACGGCGAGCAGTCGAAGACATCCTTCCAGATATACGCGACCGAGCGTCTGCAAGGCCTCGAGGCGATCACGCCGAAGGCTGGCGAGCGCCGCACGCGCGAGAACGCCGCCTTCCCGAATTTCTACAAGGGCGGCGCGCATTCGGGCTCGGCGCAAGCGCGCTTCGCCTGCGCCGGTCCGATCAAATACACTGGCCACGCGGCGCTCAAGGCCGACATCGACAACCTCAAGGCGGCGTTGAACGGACGCGACCCCATCGACGTGTTCATGCCGTCGGTCTCGCCGTCGAGCTGCGCGGGCCTGATGGAAAACCGCTACTACAAGACCGACGAGGAACATGTGCACGCGGTCGCCGAGGCCATGCGCGAGGAATACGAGGGCATTGTCGCCGCCGGTTTCTGCGTGCAGATCGACGATCCGCGCCTCGCCATGCATTACATGCTGTCGCCGTCCGAAAGCATCGAGGACGCGCGCAAGTGGGCGCGCCAGCGCATCGAGGCGCTCAACCACGCGCTGCGCAACATCCCCGAGGACCGTGTGCGCCACCATACATGCTACGGCATCAACATGGGCCCGCGCACGAGCGACATGGAGATGAAGCATCTCGTCGATCTCATCGTCACCATCAAGGCCGGCTATTACTCGTTCGAAATGGCCAACCCGCGGCATGACCACGAGTGGCGCGTCTGGCAAAACGTGAAGCTGCCCGAGGGCCGCGTGCTGATGCCGGGCTGCATCACCCACGCGTCCGTCATCGTCGAGCATCCGGAACTCGTCGCCGAGCGCATCGTCAAGGTGGCGAAAATCGTCGGTCGCGAGAACGTCATCGCCTCGACGGACTGCGGCTTCGCCTCGACGCTCGCGCCGGGCCAGCCGCCGGAAATCGAGCCCGAGGTTGTCTGGGCGAAGTTCCGCGCGCTGGCCGAAGGCGCCGCGCTCGCGACGAAGGAACTGTGGGGCTAACGCACCCAAACTCAAAAGGCGCGGCCAATCAATGGATTGACCGCGTCAATTAACCTTGGCGCGCGCCTTGCTTGACCATACCCGCCAACAAGAGCGGGAGTGGTTTATGCAAAATTCGATCGTCGATCGCGGGACGACGCGCTGGGTGCAATTGGTTCTGGGCCTTGTCGTCATGATGGCCATTTCCAGTCCGCAATATGTGTGGACCCTGTTCGTCAAGCCTTTCCAGACGGCCACGGGCGCGACTCTGCCAGCGGTTCAGATCACGTTCTCGCTGTTGATCGTTTTGCAGACCTGGCTTTCGCCCGCGCAGGGCTGGCTCATCGAGCGTTTCGGCCTGAAAACGCTGATCGCCGTCGGCGCGGCGCTGTCCGGTCTCGGCTGGGTGCTATCGGCCTACGCTGGCAGCCTGACCATGCTGTTCCTCACTTATGGCCTGCTGTGCGGCGTCGGCACGGGCATCGTTTACATCGGCATCGTCGGATTGATGGCGCGCTGGTTTCCCGATCGGCGCGGTTTCGCCATCGGCATGGTCGCGGCGGGCTACGGCATGGGCGCGCTGCTCACGACCTTCCCGATTGATTCCATGCTGAAGGCGTCCGGTTATCAGGCGACGTTGAATTTCTTCGGCATTCTGCTCGGCGTCATTGGCGTGGCGGCGGCTTTGGGCTTGCGCCTTCCCCGCGCGGGCGAGGCGCCCGAACCCGTGCTGGAAACCGCGCTCGGCAAGGATACGTCGCCGCGCGACATGCTGAAAACGCCGACCTTCTGGCTGATGTTCGCGATGATGACGATGATGTCGACGGGCGGCCTGATGGTCACGTCGAACTTCGCCAATTTCGCCAGGGATTTCGGCGTCGCCGATGTCGTGCTGATGGGCATGGCGGCCTTGCCGCTGGCGCTGACCGTCGACCGCTTGCTCAACGGTTTCACTCGGCCCTTCTTTGGCTGGGTTTCCGACCGCATCGGCCGCGAGAACACCATGGGGCTCGCCTTCCTGCTCGAGGCTGTGGCGATCACGCTGTTGATCGTGTTCCGCCAGAACGCCGGCGCCTTCGTGCTGCTGTCGGGCCTTGTGTTCTTCGGCTGGGGCGAGATTTTCTCGCTGTTCCCCTCGACCCTCACCGACACGTTCGGCACGAAGAACGCCACGACGAACTACGGCTTTCTGTACATGGCGCAGGGCGTGGGTTCGGTATTGGGCGGTCCGGCGGCCGCGGCGTTGCATGACGCGGCGGGAAGCTGGATGCCGGTGTTCGGTCTCGCCATCGGCATGGATGTGCTGACCGGCCTGCTGGCCCTGTTCGTGCTGAAGCAGATGCGCAGGGCGCAAATCGAGGGCGTCGTCGCCATGCCGGCGGCGCGTCCCGCGTCAGCCTGAGAGTGAGGGAAAGGCGGGCGCTCCGGCGCTCGCCGGCCCCATGGTGGGCGATGCAGGGATCGAACCTGCGACCCCACCCGTGTGAAGGGTGTGCTCTACCGCTGAGCTAATCGCCCGGCCCGTGGCCGAAGACCTGTCGTTTAGTGGAGACGCCGCCGGCAAGTCAAGCGCGGTTGAGCATCGGGTGAATTTCCGCCACCGCCGTCCAGAGATCGTCGAAATGCGAAATCGCGACGTCGGGCCCCAATTCGCGCACGGGAATGTCCGTGTAACCGAAGTCCACGGCGACAACGGGGATATTCGCGTTGCGCGCGACGGAAATATCCGTCTTGGAATCGCCGATCATCACCGCGCGGGCGGGGTCGCCGCCGGCGCGCGCGATGGTCGAGAGCAGGGCGCGGGCGTCGGGCTTCGACCAGGCGAAGGTGTCTTGCCCGCAAATGGCGCGGAACCGATGCGAGACGCCGAGCGCGTCCATCAGCTTGAGGGCGGGGCGCTCGGACTTGTTCGTGCAGACGGCGAAGTCGAAGCCCGCCGCCGCGAACCGGTCGAGCGATTCGATCACGCCGGGAAACAGCTTGCTGTGAACCGCGATATTCGCCTCGTAGATGGCGAGATAGTCGTGGAACAACTCCTCCAGCCGCTCGGGCGACACCTCGCGCCCGTCGGCGCGGAAACCATCGACGATGAGCCGCCGCGCGCCCAGCCCCACCATGTTGCGGGCGTCCGCGCTGGCCACCGGCGGCGCGCCCTCGCGCGCCAGAATGGCGTTGAGCGTGGCGACGAGATCATCGGCGGTGTCGGCCAGCGTGCCGTCGAGATCGAAAACGAGCATGGGATTTGTTAGGGTCATTTGGACGGGGTAGGCAAGATTCGCCCCGCCCGCAACCAATAATTAACCATGTTGGCCTTGGAATCCATTCGCGGATCGATCGTGATCCGTGGTTTGCGGGAATCGCCATGTCGTCCAAATTTCGCCGCGCCTTCGCGCTCCTCGTCCCGCTGGCCGTTGGCGCCACGCCGGCGTTCGCCGCGGGCGGCTCCTATGAATTTCTCGCCGCCCCCCAGACCGATCTCAACCGCGTCTATCGCGTTGATCGCGCCACCGGCGAGGTGGGCGCCTGCCAATACGGCCTCAAGGACAAGGGCGTCGGCGTCACGCTCTGTTATTCGGCGGGCGAGGGCGCCGGGCCGCAGCCGTCCAGCGAATATGCGCTGATCGCCTCCCGCCACGAGCGCGAGGCGGGCGTGTTCCGCGTCGATCAGCGCACGGGCGCCATGTCGATCTGCTACGTGCTGGATGAATCGGTCGTCTGCACGCCATTGGCGCGCTGACCCCACCACGATTTGCCTTCGCGCCCCAAAAGCACTATCGCCACGGCGTTCCAACTTGCGGGATCGCCATGCCCTCGGACGCCCTAGACAACGCCAAGCGTCTCGCCGCCGCCCGCGCCGCGGAACTGGTGCTGCCCGGCATGCGGCTCGGCCTCGGCACGGGCTCCACGGCGAAGCATTTCGTTGATTTCGTGGGGGAAAAAGTCCGTGCCGGCATGGACCTGCTCTGTGTGCCGACCTCCGAGGCGACGCGCGCTCAGGCCGAAAGCCTTGGCATTCCCCTGACGACTCTCGACGCCACGCCCGAGCTTGACCTGACGGTGGACGGCGCCGACGAGTTCGACCCCGCCTTCAACCTGATCAAGGGCGGCGGCGGGGCGCTCCTGCGCGAAAAGATCGTCGCCAGCGCCTCCGCGCGCATGGTGGTGATCACCGACCGTTCGAAGCAGGTGAACAAGCTCGGTCGCTTTCCACTGCCGATCGAGGTCATCCCATTCGGTCTGGGCGCGACGCGCCGCCAGATCGAGAAGGCGGCGGCGGACGCTGGCTGTTTCGGCGCCATCGATCGTCGCGTGACGCCGGCCGGCCACGTTTTCACGACCGATGGCGGCCACTATATTCTTGATTGCGCCTTCGGCGAGATTCCCCATCCCCGACGCCTCGCCGAGGCGCTGGTCGCGATCCCCGGCGTGGTCGAAACAGGCCTTTTCATAGGCCTCGCCTCCGCCATCATTGTCGCCGATACGGGCGGCGTCGAAATTCTGGGCGCTCTGTAGCGGTCGCCCCAACAGGAGAGTCGCCTTGAAGTTATTCCATCTCGCGCGCCCGCTCGTCGCCGCCTTCATCGTCGCCTTGGCCGCCGCGCCCGCGAACGCGCAACAGGTCGCCCCGACCCTGTCGCCGCGCCCCGGCGCCACGCTGCCGATTCCCAACGCCACGCCGGAGCATCTGGCCGCGGCGCGCGAACTGGTGGCCGCTTCGGGTCTCGCCTCCTCGTTCCTCGAGGTCATTCCCAGCCTCATGGGTCAGGTGAATCTGACCGTCACCAACACGCGCCCGGAGCTGATCCCGGACATGAAGGCGACACTCGAGGCTCTCGCGCCCGAGTTCGGCAAGTATCCCGAGGACATGCTGAACACGGCGGCGCGCATCTACACCGCCGTCATGACCGAGCAGGAATGCAAGGACGCGCTGGCGTTCTTTCGCACGCCGGTCGGCAAGAAGTTCATCGACGTGCAGCCGACCGTGATCGGCAACATGAACCCGATCATCCAGAACTGGGCGCAGCAGGTGTCGGCCAAGATGATGGAACGCGTGCGCGAGGAAATGAAGAAAAAGGGACATCAGATCTGACCGGATCGCGGGAGCCGTCCATGAGCGAATACGACGTCGACCTTTTCGTGATTGGCGGCGGTTCGGGCGGGGTGCGGGCCGCCCGCATCGCGGCGGGCCATGGCGCGAAAGTGATGATCGCCGAGGAATACCGGCTCGGCGGCACCTGCGTGATCCGCGGTTGCGTGCCGAAGAAACTCTACGTCTACGCGGGCCGCTTCAAGGACGATTTCGACGACGCGGCCGGCTTCGGCTGGACGCTGCCTGAAAAGCCGACCTTCGACTGGAAAAAGCTTGTCGCGGCGAAGGAGAGGGAAATCACCCGCCTGTCCGGTCTTTACCGGCAGGGGCTGGAGCGCGCCGGCGTCGCCATCGTCGAAACGCGCGCCGAGGTCACGGGCCCCCATTCCGTCAGGCTGAAGGCCAACGGGCGCGTGGTCAAGGCGAAATACATTCTGGTCGCGCCGGGCGCCTCGCCCTCCCACGAGCCCGCGATCCCCGGCCTCGAACACGCGATCTCCTCGAACGAATTGTTCGATCTGCCGACATTCCCCGCGCGTCTGCTGATCGTCGGTGGCGGCTATATAGCGGTCGAATTCGCCAGCGCCTTCGCCCGCCTTGGCGCGCGCGTCGAGCAGGCGATGCGCGCCGACAACGTTCTGCGGGGCTTCGACGCCGACATGCGCGCGGGCGTGCGCGACGCGCTGGCCCATGCGGGCGTTCAGTTCCATTTCGGCGCGCTGCCAACGCGCATCGAAAAGACCGCGTTTGGCCTCCACGTCGAGATGTCGACGGGCGAGCCACTGGTCGTCGATCAGGTGATGATCGCGACGGGACGCTTGCCGCATACCAGGGGGCTCGGGCTTGAAACAGCCGGCGTCGCGCTCGATGGCGCGGGCGCGGTCAAGGTCGACGCGTGGTCGCGCACCACGGCGCCTTCGATCTACGCGGTCGGCGATGTCACCAATCGGCTGAACCTGACGCCCGTCGCCATTCGCGAGGGCCACGCCTTCGCCGACACGGTTTTCGGTGGCAAGGATGTGCGCGTCGATCACGACAACGTCGCCACCGCCGTCTTCACCACGCCGGAACTGGGCACGGTCGGCCTGACCGAGGAGCAGGCGCGCGAGAAATTCAACGTCGTCGATATCTACTCCGCGAATTTTCGCCCGATGAAGGCGACGCTCTCGGGCAGCGCCGATCGCACGCTGATGAAGATCGTCGTCGACGGCGAGACCGACCGCGTGCTGGGTGTTCACATTCTTGGTCACGAGGCCGGCGAAATGGCGCAGTTGCTCGGCATCGCCGTCAAGCTTGGCGCGCGCAAGGCGGATTTCGACGCGACGATGGCCGTGCATCCCACGGCCGCCGAGGAACTCGTGACCATGCGCACGCGCACGGTGCGCCACGAACGCGGCAAATAGACCGGGCGCGATGATTTCGCGCCGCCGATGGTTTCCGTCGCCGCGCGTTCCGTCGTAGGCTTGGCCCGGCAACACCAGCACGCCGGGGAAACGCCTTGAACAAGATCACGCGTGTCGAAGCGATCCATATTTGCGTCAAGCTGCCGCGCGATTTTGGCGGCAGCATCTATTCGGTGCCCGAGAAGAGCGCCATCGTCACGCGCGTTCACGCGGAGCACGGGCCCGTCGGCGAGGCCATCAACGGCGAGGGCGCCCGCGCCATTCACGCCGCCACCCTCAAGGTCATTCGCGAGGAGCTCATGCCGCGCCTGATTGGCAAGGACGCGACGAACATCGAGGCCCTCTGGCGCGACATGTGGGCGCTGACGCATACGTCCAACCGCGATCGCCGGCCCGAAATCCGCGCCATCGCCTGTCTCGACAGCGCCCTGTGGGACATGAAGGGCAAGGCGGCCAATATGCCGCTCTACAAGCTGTGGGGCGGCGCCGCGGATCGTATTCCGATCCTCGCCATCGGCGGTCAGTATCATCCAGATTACGCGCCCGCCGATTATGGGCGCGAGATGGAATTCTATCGCTCGTTTGGCCTTGCCGGCTGCAAGTTCAAGGTGGGTGGAAGGTCGCCCGCCGAGGACGCGGAGCGCACGCGCGCGGCCTTGGCGGGCGGCGGCGAAGGCTTCGTGCTGTGCGTTGACGCCAACCGCGGCTGGGACCGCGAAACGGCGATCGATTACGCGCGCCGCGTGCGCGATCTGCCGTTGCGCTGGTTCGAGGAGCCCTGCCATTGGCACGACGACAAACGCGACATGGCGCGCGTGCGCGCGGCGACCGGCATGGCGATCGCCGCCGGCCAGTCGGAGATGACCGCGCAGGCTTGCCGCGATCTGATCCTCGAAGGCGCCATCGACATCTGCAATCTCGACGCGAGCTGGGGCGGCGGCCCGACCGTGTGGCTGCGTGTCGCGCGCATGGCGCAAGCCTTCGGCATTGAAATGGCGCATCATGGCGAGCCCGTCGTCGGCTCGCATCTCATCGCCGCCGTCGCCAACGGCACCTACATGGAAACCCATCACCCCGAGCGCGATCCGGTTTTCCATCGCATGGTGCTGGGTCGCGGCAAGATCGCCGATGGTCATTACGAGATGCCAACCGCGCCCGGATGGGGCGTCGAGCTCGATGCCGACATGATCGAGCGTTACAGGGTGAGTGAATGAACGCGCATGATCAGCACGTCAGCCGCCGCGCTTTCGCGGCGGGTGTCGCCGCGGCCGGCCTGAGCGGTTCCATCGCGAGCGCCCAGACCAGCGACTGGAACGCCATCGTCGCCGCGGCGAAATCCGAAGGCGTCGTCACGGTTTACAACACGGGGCTCGGCCTGCATCGCGACGTCGCCGCCGCCTTCACCGCCCGTTACGGCGTCAAGGTCGAATTCCTCGACATGCGCGCGAGCGAACTGCGCGAACGCGTGCGTATCGAGCAATCGGCGCGGCGCTATCTCGCCGACCTCTGTCTCAACGGATCGACCGGCGCCATCGCCATGGATCGCGCCGGGCAATTCATGCCGCATGGCGCGTTGCCCAACGCGCCCGGCGTGATCGAGGAGTTCCGCGGCAATGGCACGCGGATTTCCATCTTCCAGAATCTGTTCGGCTACATGATCAACACGGGGCTCGTTCCGCCCGACCGCGAGCCGAAGTCGTATCGCGATCTGCTCGATCCATTTTTCAGGGACAGGATCCTCGCCGACGATCCGCGCGCGCCGGGCGAGGGTTTCGCGACCTTCGCCGTCACCGCCGAGCGGCTTGGCATTGATTACCAGCGCTTGCTCGGCAGACAGAACCTGACCTTCACGCGCAACCTGCTCGAAGGCGGCATGCGCGTCGCGCGCGGCGAATACGCGGTGTATTTTCCGCAGAAATATCCCGACTATCTCTTGCTGAAGTCATTGCCGGTGAAATTCGTCTGGCCGACCGAGGGCGCGGTCTACCAGACCTTCATGCTGGCCATGCTGCGCAACGCGCCGCACGCGAACGCTGCGCGGTTACTGCTGAATTTCTTTCTCGATCCCGAGGCGCAATTGATCTACGCGCGCACCGGCCGCGGCGTCACGGTCAATGGCGTGCTCAACCGCGCCCCCGCGGACATCGCGGCGGCTCTCTCCGTCAAGCGGCTCGGCACGGCGGACGCCGATCGCGAGTATGAGTTCCTCAGACTCGCGAAGGAGATTTACGGACCGGCGTGAGGCCTACCTCACCAGTTTGTAAAGCCGCTGATCGTAGAGCGCGCCCAGCAGCGGCCCCAGCCGGTCGCGAAATTCGACCGCGTGCACGGAAGCCTGATGCGCGCGGAAGTCCGCCTCGCTCGCCCAGGATTCGGCCAGCGTCTGGTGGTTCTTGCGCGGCGCGAGGCCCTGCAACAGATCGAAGCGCGCGGCGCCTTTGTCCGTCCGGCTCTTGTCGATGTAGGGCTGGAGTATCTGCTGCAACGCGGCGAGTTGCGGCGGGCTGACGTCGATATGTGTGAACGCCTGCAAGGCGCCGGGCTTCGGCGCCGCGGCCGGGCCAACAGACCATTCCGTATGCGCGCGCGTGTCGGGCGGCGCGAGGTGGCCGGGCTTCAGCGTGTCGGCCAGTTTCGACGCCTTCGCGTGGGCGTCAAACGCGGCGAAGTCATGCCAGACCTCGTCGATGACGAAACGGTTGGGGCGGGTCGTTTCCTCGAACACATCGACGCGCACGGCGCCGGCCTCCCTGGCCGAGGCGGTCGCGTAGTCGCGCAAAACGCCGATCGCCTTGCGCTCCCAGGCGGGGTTCGTCTCGACATAGGCGATGACGTGGATTTGCCCATCGGGCGGCGGTGGTGGGGCGGCCGCGGGCGTTTGCGCGGCGGCGGGCGGGACGGTCGCCGTCATGGCGAGCGTCGCGAGGCAAAGCGCTGCGATGGAAAGACGCATGTTGTTTCCTCCTGTGATGGGGCCATGGGCTTGCCGCCCTATTTGAGTTCGCTGGCGATGGCGGCGACGCCCGCGGCGGCGCAGGCCTCGTCCTTGTCCTGACCCGGCGATCCGCTGACGCCGACCGCGCCGATCGTGTCCTTGCCCGCGTCGATGGGCACGCCGCCGCCAAGGGGAATGACCTCCGCGAGGTTTTTCTGGCCCGAGAGTTCCGGCTCGTCGACCATGCGCTTGGCCCAACTGGCCGAGGTGCGGCGGAAGGTGCGGGCCGTATAGGCCTTGCGACGCGCCAGCTCGAAATTATGCGGCGAGGCGCTGTCGGCGCGCACCGCGAGGCGCACGAGCCCGTTGCGGTCGACCACCACGACGGAAATGTCGTAGCCATTGGCCTTGCAGGCGGCGATGGCGGCTTGCGAAATCTTGAACGCCGCCTCGACGGAGATATTGCGCTCGGTGAAGATGGCTTGAGCGCTGGCGGGCGCCGCGCATAGCGCGCTGGCGATGACGGCGCAGGCGACGCCGATGGTCGTTCTCATGCGATCCTCCCTGGCGGGCCTCTTGGCCCTTGGGCGGGAGACTAGCACTAATTGACCGGACCGATAGGGGCGATGTCGCCACCATCCCAAAGCGGTATCGCCATTTCCGCGAAATCCGCTATAAGCCCGCTTCCCGTGGCGGGAAGGGAGGCCGGCGGCGGGAATTTGCTTGTCTGGAGTAAACCCATGGCCGCCGAACGCTGGACGCCCGATAGCTGGAGAAACAAACCCATCGAGCAGGCCCCGGTCTATCCGGATCTGGCCGCGCTGGGCGATGTCGAGCGGCAACTGGCCGGCTTTCCGCCGCTGGTCTTCGCGGGCGAGGCCCGCAAGCTCAAGCGGGCGCTGGCGACCGTGGCGGCGGGCGAGTCCTTCCTGTTGCAGGGCGGCGATTGCGCCGAGAGCTTCGCCGAGCACTCGGCCGACAACATTCGCGATTTCTTCCGTGTTTTCCTGCAGATGGCGGTCGTGCTGACCTTCGCCGGCGCCTCGCCGGTGGTCAAGGTGGGCCGCATCGCCGGTCAGTTCGCCAAGCCGCGCACCAACCCGACCGAGAAGATCAACGGCGTCGAACTGCCGATCTATCGCGGCGACATCATCAACGACACCGAGCCGACGCTGGCCGCGCGCACGCCCGACCCGTCGCGCCAGCTCGAGGCCTATCGCCAGTCGGCGGCGACCCTGAACCTGCTGCGCGCCTTCGCCTACGGCGGTTACGCCAACCTCGACAACGCCCATCGCTGGATGCTGGGCTTCGTCAAGGATAGCCCGCAGTCAGGCCGGTATCAGGAACTCGCCGACCGCATCACCCAGACGCTCGACTTCATGCGCGCCATCGGCCTCGACCCCGAGGAACATGAACAACTCAGCCGCACCGATTTCTACACGTCGCACGAGGCCCTGCTGCTTGGCTTCGAACAGGCGATGACCCGCGTCGACTCGACCACGGGCGATCATTACGCGACCTCCGGCCACATGCTCTGGATCGGCGATCGCACGCGCCAGTTCGATCACGCGCACATCGAATATTGCCGCGGCGTCCGCAACCCGATCGGCCTCAAGTGCGGCCCGTCGCTGAAGCCGGACGATCTGTTGCGCCTGATCGATATTCTCAACCCGACCAACGAGCCGGGGCGTCTGACGCTCATCACCCGCTTCGGCGCGGACAAGGTGGGCGACATGCTGCCCGCGCTGGTGCGCCCGGTTCAGCGCGAGGGCAAGGTGGTCGTCTGGTCCTGCGACCCCATGCACGGCAACACGATTTCCGCCAATGGCTACAAGACCCGACCCTTCGACAGGATCATGGCCGAGATTCGCGGCTTCTTCGACGTGCATCGCGCCGAGGGCACCCACGCGGGCGGCGTGCATCTGGAGATGACCGGCAAGAACGTCACCGAATGCACCGGCGGCGCGCGCGCGATCACGGTCGGCGAATTGTCGGATCGCTACCACACCTACTGCGATCCCCGGCTCAACGCCGAGCAGGCCATCGAGGTCGCCTTCCTGATCGCCGAGCACCTCAAGTCCGGTCGCGACCGGACGCGCAAGAAGGTCGAGGCGGCGGAATAATCGCCGCGCGACGGCTTGGCTGACGGGGCGGGGACGCGGGTGGAGCGCATATACAGGGCCTTTCTGAACTCCATGGCGGGTTTCGCCTTCGGCCTGCGGACCGAACGAGCGATCCGTCAGGAATTCGCCTTTTTCGTCGCCGGCCTGCCCGCCGCATTGCTGATCGGCGCGACGGCCTGGGAGCGCCTGGCGCTGATCCTGTCGCTCGTCGCCGTTTTATGCGTGGAGTTTCTCAACACCTGCGTCGAGAAACTTTGCGACCACGTGACCCCCGAATTGCATGAGCAGATTAAGGTCATCAAGGACATGGGCTCCGCGGCCTGTTTTTGCGCGCAGGCGAGCGCGGCCATCATCTGGCTGTTCGTCGCCGTTGGCCGATTTTGAATCTGATCACACGATCATCTGACGGTTTCGTGAAGTAACAATGGCGCGGGCAGAACCGTAATCATCTCCGAACGTCCTGGATGACGGGCGATTTGGAGACGCGTCGTGGAGATGCATCAGGTTCGCTATTTTCTCGCGGTGGCGCGCGAGGCCAATTTCACGCGCGCGGCGCGCGAGTGCAACGTCTCGCAGCCTTCGCTATCGCGCGCCATTATCCAGTTGGAAAAGGAATTCGGCGGGCAGCTCTTTTTCCGCGAGCCGGACAACATCCGCCTTACCGAGCTTGGCCATCTCGTCGAGCCTTTTCTGACCGCGACGCTCGAAAGCGCCAATTCCGCGCGATCGGCGGCCAGGCGCTTCAATGGCGCCAAGAAATGCCTGTTGCGACTGGGCGTCATGCGCACGATCGCGCCGGACCTGTTCAAGCCCTTGCTGGCGGCGATGCGGCGCAATCATCCCGATGTCGCGATTTCCATCGAGGATGGCGGCGTCGATGATCTGCGCAAGCGTTTGCTGGAAGGTCATCTCGACGCGGCCATTTACGCGCGTCCCGCCGACTTCGACGTCGAGAAGCTGCATGAGATTTCCCTATACCGCGAGCGCATGTTCGTCTTGCTGGCCAGGGAACATCCGCTGGCCAATCGGGACGCCATAGATCTCGACGAGTTGCAGGGCGCCTATTGCCAATTGCGCGCCGATTGCGGCTTCGACGTCGCGATCGACAACGCGCTCGCGGCGCGTGAACTGGAGGCTCGCGCCATGTTCCGCAGCGAACGCGAGGATTGGGTGCAGGCGATGGTGGCCTCGGGCGTTGGCTTTGCCTGCATGCCAAGGCATTGCATCACCTATCCTGGGCTTGTCGGGCGTCCGCTTGTTGGCCCGGAGTGCTGGCGCGAGATCAGGTTCGTGACCGTGCGCGGTCGCATTCATAAGACGGGACTTGGCGCGCTCGTCCGGGAAGTCGCGAGCACGGACTGGTCCTCGATGGAGGCGCGATCGAGCGTCGGCCCGCTGTCTGAAGTCGCCCGCGCCCATAGCGCGCGAGTATCGGCCTCATAGACAATCGATATTTCTAAACCCGCGAAATTTGGTCGATTTTGCGTTGTCGCTTGGTGGGGCCTCGATGGCGCCCGCCCCTTGGAGGATGATCATGAAAATGAAGTTTGCTGCTTTGGCGCTCGCCGCTGGAATGTTCGCCGCTCCCGCGTTCGCCGCTTCGCTTACGTCCGATGAAATGCATCACATGAAATTGCGCGGCAAGATGGTCGACGTGCACGTGATGAAAATGGACGATGGCAGCTATGTCCTGGGCATGTCGCGCGCCGATCTCGAGCGCGTGCTCGGTCGTCGTATCGACGAGTTCAACAGCTACGGCCCCCGCCGCTGATCAGCGACAGGATTGAGCATTCATCGGGCGATCTATCGGTGTCTTCCGGTAGGTCGCCCGATTTCGCGCGCGTCAGACCCGCGCGCCCCGCATGGCGAAATTGGCGCGCGAAGACTATATAACGAGACAGTGGCGCCCGGCGCCTCGTTGGAATGTCGATCGCCATGACCCCGAGATTTCCCACCGTGTATGTTTCGCATGGCTCGCCCATGGTCGTGCTGGAAAATTCCGCCGCGCGCGAATTCATGGAGGGCTATGGCCGTCAACTCGGCGTTCCCAAGGCGATCCTGATCGCCTCGGCCCACTTCGAGGCGCGCCGTCCGTTGCTGAGCGCCGACGCGCATCCCGAGATGATCTACGATTTCGGCGGGTTCCCGCGCGCGCTTTTCGAGATGCAATATCCGGCCCCCGGCTCACCCGAGCTGGCTGTTCGCGCGGCGACCATGCTGACCGCCGCGGGCCTGCCCGCGACCCCGGTCGAGGGGCGCGGCTACGATCATGGAACGTGGACGCCCCTGAAGCTCATGTATCCCGAGGCCAAGATTCCCGTCGTGCAATTGTCCATCCAGTCCATGCTGGGCGGTGACCACCATGTCGCCATGGGTCGCGCGCTCGCGCCCTTGCGCGACGAGGGCGTGCTCATCATGGGGTCGGGCTCGATCACCCATAACCTGCGCGAACTCATGCGCACGCGGGGGGCCGTGGACGCGCCGCCGCCGCCCTGGGTCGTCAATTTCGATGAATGGGTGCTTGCGAAGGCCGAGGCGGGCGCGATCGACGACATCGCCCACGGACTGGAGCGCGCGCCCCATGGCCGCGAAAACCACCCGAGCCCCGAACACTACCTGCCTCTGCCCTTCGCCATGGCCGCGGCCGGCGAGGGCGCGAAGGGACGGCGCGTGCATTCGAGCTGCCAGTACGGCGTGCTGATGATGGACACGTACCAGTTCGATTGAGCGGGGCCGCGTTTGCCGTTGAAAAGTCCGCGCGCTAAACCTTCTCCATGAACACATCGACCCCGCCCGCCGACCGTCTCGTCATCGCGCTCGCGCAGATCAACTGCGTCGTCGGCGATATCGACAACAACGCGCGGGCGATCCGCGCAGCCCGCGCCGAGGCCGCCGGACTCGGCGCGGACCTCGTTCTGTTCAGCGAATTGTTTCTGGCGGGCTACCCGCCGGAAGACCTCGTGCTGAAGCCGGCGTTTCAGGAATCCTGCCGAACGGCGCTGGAGGCGCTCGCCCGCGAAACCGCCGATGGCGGTCCGGCCATGTTGGTCGGCTCGCCATGGGTCGAGGATGGTCGCTGCCACAACGCCGTCGCGCTGCTCGACCACGGCCGCATCGAGGCGGTTCGCTTCAAGGTCGATCTGCCCAATTACGGCGTGTTCGATGAAAAGCGCGTTTTCGCGCCGGGCCCCTTGCCGGGGCCGGTGTCGTTTCGCGGCGTGCGGCTGGGCGTGCCGATTTGCGAGGACATCTGGGGCGAGGAGGTCGTCGAGTGCCTCGCGGAGACCGGCGCGGAAATCCTGCTCGTGCCCAACGGCTCGCCCTACTGGCGCGGCAAGCACGAGGAGCGCCTGCAGGTGGCGCTCGCCCGCGTGGTCGAAAGCGGCCTGCCGATGATCTATCTCAACCAGTTCGGCGGTCAGGACGAACTGGTGTTCGACGGCGGCTCCTTCGCGCTGCACGCCGATCGATCCCTCGCCCTGCAATTGCCAGCCTTCGCCGAGAGCGTCGCGCGCACCGTCTGGGAGCGTCGCGGCGGCGGCTGGGTATGCGTGGAAGGTCCACGCGCCGCCGTGCCCGATGGCGACGAGGCCGATTACGCGGCCTGCGTGCTCGGCCTGCGCGATTATGTCGACAAGAACCGCTTTCCCGGCGTCGTCATGGGCCTGTCGGGCGGCATCGACTCGGCGCTTTGCGCGGCGCTCGCCGCCGACGCGCTGGGGCCCGAGCGGGTCCATTGCATCATGCTGCCCTATCGCTTCACCTCGGGTGAATCCCTTACCGACGCCGAGCTCTGCGCGAAAGCCCTTGGCGTGCGCTACGACAATGTCCCGATCGCCCCGGCCGTCGAGGGCGTCGAGGCCGCGCTCGCCGGGCTCTTCGCCGGCCGCCCGCGCGACATCATCGAGGAGAACATCCAGAGCCGCGCCCGCGGTCTGCTGCTCATGGCGGTCTCCAACAAGTTCGGTCCCATGCTGGTGACCACGGGCAACAAGTCTGAAATGTCGGTCGGCTACGCCACGATCTATGGCGACATGAACGGCGGTTTCAACCCGATCAAGGATCTCTACAAGATGCAGGTGTTCCGGCTGTGCGCGCTGCGCAACCGCTGGAAGCCCGAGGGCGCGCGCGGACCCGATGGCGAGGTCATCCCCGTCAACATCATCGTCAAGCCGCCGAGCGCCGAGCTGCGCGAGAACCAGAAGGATCAGGACTCTCTGCCGCCCTACGAGGTTCTCGACGACGTGCTGGAATGTCTCGTCGAGCGCGAGATGCGCGTGTCGGATATCGTCGCGCGCGGCCACGACGTCGAGATCGTGCGCAAGATCGAGCGGTTGCTCTACATCGCCGAATACAAGCGCCGCCAGTCCGCGCCAGGCGTGAAGGTGACGAAAAAGAACTTTGGCCGCGACCGCCGCTATCCCATCGTCAATCGCTTCCGCGACTCGGGCGCTGCGGCAACGGCGCCCGACGTCTCCATCGCGCCCGCGAAAATCGTCGGCGGCGCCGAACGGTTCGAGGAATAGAGGCGCCCTCGGGCGCGCGGGACCGCGGCGCGTGAAAACGCGCGCCGTCTTCAACAAATCCGGGAGGAACTTCGCATGTCCAATGAAGCGGTCGCCGAACTGAAGGAATTGCTGGGCCCGCGCGGCTGGCTGGAGGGCGAAGATGCCGCGACCTATGTCGCCGACATCAGGGGCGCTTATCGTGGCGTCGCGCTCCTGGTGGCGCGTCCCGCCAGCACCGAGGAAGTCGCCGCCGTCGTGCGTCTGTGCAACCGGCGCGGCATCGTCATCGTGCCGCAGGGCGGCAACACGGGCCTGTGCGGCGGCGCGGTGCCGCGCGGCGACCGCCCCTGCATCATCCTTTCGCTGGCGCGGATGAACCGCGTCATCTCCGTCGATCCCCTGCGTTATTCCGTGACGGCGGAAGCCGGCTGCATCGTGCAATCCATCCATGACGCGGCGGCCGATGTTGACCGCGCCTTCGCGCTGGACTGGGGCGCGCGCGGCTCGGCGACCATCGGCGGCGCCATCTCAACCAACGCCGGCGGCATGAACGTGCTGCGCTTCGGCAACACGCGCGACCAGGTGCTGGGCGTCGAGGTCGTCTTGCCCGATGGCCGCGTCTGGAATGGCCTGCGCGCGCTGCGCAAGGATTCCTCGGGCTACGATCTCAAGCATCTGTTCATCGGCGCCGAGGGCACGCTCGGCATCGTCACCCGCGCCGTCATGCGCCTGCATCCGCGGCCGCCGCGCGATCAGACCATGTACGCCTCGGTCGGCGACGTATCGCGCCTGATGGAACTGTTCGCCCTCGCGCGCTCGATTGGCGACGCCAACCTGACGGCCTTCGAGCTGATTCCCGGTCACATGGTCGACCGCGCCATCGCCAAATATCCGAGCCTGACGCGCCCGATGGAAACGCGCGCCGAATGGTTCGTGCTGGTGCGCTTCTCCGGTCGCGACGAAATCACCGAGAAACTCGAAACCTTCTTCGGCGAGGCGGTCGAGCGGGGCCTTCTGACCGACGCGGCCCTCGCGCAGAACATGGCGCAGGAGCAGAACCTGTGGAATCTGCGCGACGAGATTCCCCCGCTCAAGCTGATGACCGGCAAGATGCTCAAATGGGACGCATCCGTGCCGATCGATCGCATCGTGCCGTTCCTCGCCGAGTGCGAACAACGCGCCCGCGCGATTCACGCGCCCTCCAAGGTCATCGCCTTCGGCCACGTCGGCGACGGCAATCTGCACATGAGCATCTGGCCCGAGGGCAAGCCGGGCGATCCCGTCTTCGACAAGCTGTGCAAGGACATCGTCTCGGCCATAGACGACCTCATCTGGTCCTACGGCGGCTCCATCTGCGCCGAGCATGGCGTCGGCGTCGAGAACTTCGAGCGCGTGCGCGGCCAGAAAACGCCGCTCGAATTCGGCATGATGGCGAGCATCCGCGCGCTGTTCGATCCCAAGGGCATCATGAACCCCGGCAAGATGTTCGACCCCGCCTATGGCGAGGCCCGCGACGCGGCCGAGTAGGCTTTGCCGCGTGGCGCCACAACGAGAAAGGCCGCCACGAGGGCGGCCTTTCCATTGTCATTGACCGCGGTCCGGCAGGACCACAAGGCGCCGCTCACGCGGGGCTTAACTCCGCATGAGCAGGAGTCCAGATCCCGTATTCCGACGACCGCGGCGTTGGACAATGAGACACTAGATCACCTCCTTTTCGGTTGTTGACGACGACCGAATGTAGGCAGATTCGCGGAATCCGCGATAGGCCTTCGCCGCGCGATCCATGCGCAAATCGCTGGAATTTTATGCGCGGCGCCCAAGGAGTGGTTGACGGGCTCCGTTTCGCGGCGTTCAATCGGCGAAAATATATGCCGTGAACGCGGCGGGAGGGATTCGCCATGGCTTCGAGCGGCGCCACGCTGAACGTCGAGCAACAAATCGACCAGCAGCCCATGGGCGGCTACCAGATGTGGGTGGTCTTTCTCGGCGGATTGATTCTGTTCATCGACGGCCTCGACGTGCAGCTCGTCAGCTACATCGGGCCGAAGATTCTCAAGGAATGGGCGATCTCGCGCACCCTGCTGGGCACCATCTTTTCGTCGATGATCTGGGGCCTTCTGATCGGCTTCGCCTTCGTCGCGCCCCTGTCGATCCGTTTCGGCCATCGACCGCTCATTCTCTGGAACATGGTGCTGTTCAGCCTCGCGACCATGGCGTGCTATTACGTCAATGACCCGACGACGATGATCGCTCTTCGCGTGATCGCCGGCATTGGCCTCGCCGGCGTCATTCCCAGCGGCGTCGCGCTGACGGGCGAATATGGCCCCAAGCGCGTGCGCTCGACCTGCATCGCGCTCATCTATTGCGGCTATTCCTTCGGCACCATGGCGGCGGGCCTCATCGCCGGCCAGATCATCGAGCAATACGGCTGGCGGGTTCACATGGTCGTCGGCGGGCTGATCCCGATGGCGATCGCCGCGTTTCTGTTTTTCACGCTGCCGGAATCGCCGGAGTTTCTGATTTCCAGGGGCGCGCCGCGCGAGCTGATCGCGGCACTCGTCCGCCGCATCGCGCCAGCCGCGCGCATCGACGCCAACACCGTCTTCATCGTCAACGACAAGCGCGAAGGCGCCATGGCGGTCGCGCAATTGTTCACCAATGGACGCGCGCTGGGCACGCTGATGCTGTGGCTCGCGCTGTTCATGAATCTCATGGTGATCTTCTTCGTGCTGCAATGGCTGCCTTCCATCTTCACCATGGTTGGCTACACGCAGGCGGAAGCCACCG
This sequence comes from uncultured Hyphomicrobiales bacterium, assembly GCA_903861645.1. GTDB lineage: Bacteria > Pseudomonadota > Alphaproteobacteria > Rhizobiales > Beijerinckiaceae > Terripilifer. Next base: position 24,165 of record CAIOVE010000081.1, on the reverse strand, counting down.
TGGCGGCGACCTGGGCGACGAGCGGCGGCATCCTCGCCGCGCTGGTGCTGGGTCCGCTGATGGATCGCTTCGGACCCTATCGTGTCATCATGGCGCTGTTCATGCTGGGCGGCGCCTTCCTGTTCTTCACGGGCCTCGGCGCGCGCTCCGTCGCCTGGGTCGCCACCTTCATGGCCTTCGTCGCGACCGGCAGCGTCAGCGGCATCCAGAAATGCATCAACGCCCTGATGATCTTTTTCTATCCGACGGCGCTGCGCTCGACGGGGTTGGGCTGGGCCTTCGGCGTCGGCCGTTTCGGCGCGATGATCGGGCCGGTGTTGGCTGGTTTTCTGTTTGATCGCAAATGGGCGGTCGAGCAGGTTTTCGACGTTTACGCCATCCCCATGATCATCGGCGGTCTGGCCATTCTCGTCATGTATCTCGCCTATCGGGAGACGGCGGCGACGCGCCGGTCCGCCCCGGCGCCCGCCGCCGCCGAGTAGGGCGGGGCGCGCGCGAGGGCGATTTCGCCCTTAACATTCCCGTCAAAAGGGGGCACAAGGTCGGCCCGCGCCGGCCATCGCCGCGCCCAGATTTCTTGCCAGGGTTTGGCCATGCGTCCCCCCGTCGTCCGTTTCGCGCCCTCGCCCACCGGCCGCATTCACATTGGCAACGCGCGCACCGCGCTGTTCAATTATCTGTTCGCGCGCGCCGGGCATGGCCGCTTCATCCTGCGTTTCGACGATACGGACGCGGAGCGCTCCCGCGAGGAATACGCCGCGGCTATCGAGGTCGATCTGGCCTGGCTTGGCATCGAACCCTCGCTGACCGTGCGCCAGTCGGAACGGTTTCCACTTTACGCCGCGGCCGCGGAGCGGTTGAAGGCGATGGGCAGGCTGTACCCCTGCTTCGAGACGGCCGACGAACTCGACCGCCGCCGCAAGCGCCAGATCACCCGCGGCTTGCCGCCGATCTACGACCGGGCGGCGCTGGCGCTGACCGCCGACGAGCGCGCCGCGCTGGAGGCTCAGGGGCGCCGGCCGCATTGGCGGTTCCGTCTCGAGCCACGCATTGTGCAATGGAACGATCTTGTCCGCGGCGAAAGCCACATCGACACGGCGTCCCTGTCCGACCCCGTGTTGATCCGCGAGGACGGCACCTGGCTCTATACGCTGCCCTCCGTTGTCGATGATCTCGACCTCGGCGTGACCCATGTCATCCGCGGCGAGGACCATGTCACCAATACCGCCGTGCAGATCGAATTGTTCGAGGCGCTGGCCGGGCCCGAGGCGACGCCCCGTTTCGGCCATCACAACCTGCTGACGGCGGCTTCGGGCGAGGGCCTGTCGAAGCGCACCGGCGCGCTCTCCATCGGGTCGCTTCGGGAGGCGGGGGTCGAGCCGCTCGCCGTCGCGGCGCTCGCCGTGCTGACGGGCTCTTCCGCCAGCGTGCAGCCGGTGAAATCGCTCGGCGAACTGCTTGGCCTGTTCGACATCGCGCATACGTCGCGCCACGCCGCGCGCTTCGATGACCACGATCTTGCCGCGCTGTCGGCGAAAACCCTGCTGGCGCTGGATTATGACTCGGTGCGCGACCGGCTCTCGCCGCAAGATATCCTTGGCCACAAGGCCGAACCCTTCTGGCTCGCCGTGCGCGGCAACCTCGCGCGCTTCGCCGACGTGGTGGAGTGGTGGCGCGTGGTCGAGGGCGAGATCGCTCCCGTGCACGAGGACGTGGAGTTCCTTCACGCGGCGCGCGAGGCCCTGCCGGCCGAACCCTGGGATCACCAGACCTTCGCCGCGTGGACGGGCCAGCTCAAGCAGGCGACCGGGCGCAAGGGCAAGGCGCTGTTCCACCCGTTGCGGCTGGCGTTGACCGGCCGCGAGAACGGACCGGAAATGGCGGCGCTGCTGCCGCTCATCGGCCGCGCTAGAGCTTTGGCCCGATTACCCTGACCCGGCGGGTGTGGCCGCCCGTGTCGGTCTTTTCGTGGGTGTCGCCATCCCTCAGCCCATAGCGCGGCGCGTTTGGCGGCGCCCCCTTGGCGGGCGGCGCGGCGCTTGCGCCGGTCGCGGGATCCTCGGCGTTCGCCGGCTTGTCCGTCGTGACGCGCGCCAGCTTGGGCCGCGACAATTCCTCTGATTTTTCCGGCGTCACGATGACGTCGCTGGCGGCCTTGCGGCCCAGCAGTTCCTCGGCCTGCGCCAGCGCCTCCACCCACGATTTGTTGGGCGGCTTGCAGGCGCATGTCGGATTGTAGGTCTTGCGAAATTTGCCGGCGTTTTCCATCGACGCATAGGGCTCGCCATCCGTGCCGACCGCCTGATCGATCGTGCCGGAGGGGGGCATCGTGTAGAGCGCCGTCTTGGTCCCTGGGCACTGCGCCTGACAGAGTTCCTCCAGGGAATCATAGCGGGACGAGCGCGCGGAATAACTCACCGGGAAATAACCGCCGTCGCAGGCGCGCACGCAGACCGCCATGGAGCCGCCACGCGGCCGTCCATCCTCGGCGGGGTCGCGCATCGGCGGGGCGATGTCGTCAATTGGAATTTGTTCGCGCGACGAGCCGAAGAGCGAATCGAAAAGCCCGTTCGCGCCGGGGCGGCAGGTGGCCTCGAAACGCGCCTGCAAGGCCTGCCGTTGCGCGATGGCGTCGCCGCCACGCGCCTGCGCCTGCAAATTGGCGAGGTTGGCGCGCATGCGTTGCATTTGCGCCTCGAGGCCGCCGCACTGCGGCGGCGGCGGATTGCCGAAAATCAGGAATTGCCGGTTGTCGCAGCCGATGGAGCGCGCATAGGCGCTGGTGCGATCGAGTTCCTGTCGCTGTTTGTCGGTCGCGGCCGCGTAGCGCGCCGCCTGTGGCGAGGCGGCGGGCGAAATGGAGGCGATCTGCGCGCGCAGGCGGTCGCATTCATAGGTCTGGGCGAGGGCAGCCGGGGCGCAAGCGATCATTGTCGCCGCGAGGGCGACGCCGCGCGCCTGATTGAAAAAACTCACCCGCATGCAATCCTCTGACGGGCGCCGCCGGCCTCGCGAACGCGCGCGGGCAACCCGTGACGGGCCTTCGCGCGGATGAATCGCCGGGAAGCAGCTTTATCGAAATTCATTAACCGTTCCTCTCGCCCGGTTCCGTGTCCGGATCAAGGCGTTTGTGGGGCGCGCCGTTGCGCCCGCGCCAGCGATACCCCATATCCCCGTCGTCGGGCTTGAGGCCCGTTCCGGAGTCGCCCCATGCGCCGCCTTCTCGCCACGCTCGCCCTCGTTCTCCCGACCTTGCTCGCCAGCGCGACGGTTCGCGCGGAGGACGGCGAGCCCGACCTCGTGTTTCGCAAATCGACGGTCTTCAAGCTCCTGACGCCCAACGACAAGCTGGCGACCTACGCCATCGACGATCCCGAGGTGGAGGGCGTCGCCTGTCATTACACCGTGCCGGAAAAGGGCGGCCTCGCGGGCGCATTCGGCGTCGCCGAGCAGGTGTCGGACATTTCGCTCGCCTGCCGCCAGTATGGGCCGATCAAGTTCAAGAACAAGTTCGCGCAGGGCGACGTGGTGTTCCGCGAGCGCCGCTCGCTGATCTTCAAGCGCATGCAGATCGTGCGCGGCTGCGATGCGAAGCGAAACGTGCTTGTTTACATGGTCTATTCGGACAAGCTGATCGACGGCTCGCCGAAGAATTCGACCTCGACCGTGCCGGTCATGCCGTGGGGATCGAACGACGCCCCCAAATGCGGCGAATTCCTGAAGGGCTAGCTCATCAATCCTTGCAGGCGACGATCACGTCGCCAGGCGCGGGCTTCCGGGTCTTTTCGCCGATCGAGCCGGTGATGTCGGAGGCGAGGCCGAAGGCCACCGCCTGCTTCTTTTGGTGGGCCTCGCACCAGGCGTCGGCCACCGGCTTGCCGCAGGCCGAGCCATCGGTCAGGCAATCGAGAATGCCGTAGCCCTCGTTCGAACTGATGATGAAGGTCGTGGTTTCAGCCTGCGCCGGCGCGCGCAGCAGCGACGTCAGCAGAACGATGCCCGCGCCGAGCGGCAACAAAATCCGGCCAAGGGACATTTTATCGTTGAGCGGCAGGAGCATGGCGGGGTCGATCCGAACGCGGGAGATGCCCGGATATTGCCCGTCCGCCATGAAAAAACGCTTAACAATACGGCAAGATTGCTTGTTAACGATCGATTGAAACGTCGCCGGACTCGTGGTTGCCGCGCCTTGACGCGGCGGCCCGCCTCGCGCATGGTGACGAAATGACGCTCAATTCGCGCATTTGCCGGATCATCATTATTAGCTAGCTCACTGCTGGCCGGAGCCGTCTTGACCTGAAAACCTCAGCCGACGCCCCGAGCCAGCAAGGCTCGAGGAAGCCCATGTCGCCCGTGAACACCCCGTTGCGCCTCTACAACACGCTGACCCGCGCGAAGGAGGACTTCGTCCCCCTCGATGCCGCCAACGTGCGCATGTATGTCTGCGGGCCCACGGTCTATGACTTCGCCCACATCGGCAACGCGCGCCCCGTCATCGTTTTCGACGTGCTCAACCGGTTGCTGCGCCATCTGTATGGCGCCGAACACGTCACCTATGTCCGCAACATCACCGACGTCGACGACAAGATCAACGCGCGCGCCATCCGTGATTTTCCCGACCTGCCGCTGAACGACGCGATCCGCGCCGTCACCGAAAAAACCGCCAACCAGTTTTTCGCCGATGTGAAGGCGCTCGGCTGCCTTGAGCCCAATGTGCAGCCGCGCGCCACCGACAACATCCGCGAGATGGTCGCCATCATCGGCAAGCTGCTGGCGAACGGGCACGCCTATATCGCGACAGGTGCCGAGGGGCGCGAGGTCCTTTTCGCCGTCAACACGATGGCTGACTATGGCCAGTTGTCGAAGCGCAGGCTGGAGGACCAGCAGGCCGGCGCGCGCATCGCGGTCGAGGGCCACAAGCGCAATCCCGGCGACTTCGTGTTGTGGAAGGAATCCGCGGCGACCGAGCCCGGCTGGCACGCGGAGTTCACCGATGGCGCGCGGACGGAAGCGATTTTCGGCCGCCCCGGTTGGCATATCGAATGCTCGGCCATGAGCCATCGCTATCTCGGCGAGACCTTCGATATTCACGGCGGCGGCCTCGATCTCATCTTCCCGCATCACGAGAACGAAATCGCGCAGTCGCGTTGCGCCTTCGGCCAGAACGTCATGGCGAAAGTCTGGATGCATAACGGGTTCCTGCAAGTCGAGGGCGAGAAAATGTCCAAGTCTTTGGGCAATTTCGTCACGATCAACGAGTTGCTGCACACGGATAAGTTTGGCGGGCGTTCATGGCCCGGTGAGGTTCTGCGCCTCGCGATGCTGAAAACGCATTACCGCCAGCCGATTGATTGGACGGTGAAGGCGCTGGAGGAAGCGGAAAAGACGCTTGATAGGTGGTATTCGATTATCGGCGATGCCACTTGGCCAGACGACGGATTTGACGATGATGTGTTCGCCGCTCTTTGCGATGATCTCAACACATCCGGCGCGCTTGGCGGTTTGCATCAGGTCGCCGCCGCAGAAGCGAGCATCGCGCGCCCAGACTCGGCAAATCGTCCCCTGAAACGACTAAGGAACACAGCAAATTTGCTTGGTTTGCTGCAAGCCTCTGAAACCGAATGGCGTCGTTTGAAGCGTGGCTCTGACGACATCGATTCCAGCGCCGTTCAATCCCTCATCGACGCCCGCCTCGCCGCGCGCGCCGCCAAAAACTGGGCGGAATCCGATCGCATCCGCGACGAATTGCTCGCCATGGGCATCCAGCTCAAGGACAACAAGGACGGCACGACGACGTGGGAGGTGAAGCGATGAGCCTCCATGCCGCTTCGCTGAACAGTGGCGCGCGACCCCTCTCCCGCGCGCGGGAGAGGGTGGTCGGCGGAGCCGACCGGGTGAGGGACTTTCCCGCCGCCCTCATCCGGCCTTCGGCCACCTTCTCCCGCAAGCGGGAGAAGGCGCGCGTCGTCGACTTGGAGCCGACCCCATGACCGCCGCAAGCGCCACCCTGCGTCCCTATCTGCCCGCTGACGCGCGGGCGCTCGCCGAGATTTTTTGCGCCAGCATCGAAATCCTCGCGGAGGATGATTACAGCGAAGGCCAGCGCGCCGCCTGGATGACGCTGGCCGACAACATTCCCGCCTTTGGCAAGAAGCTCGCGGGCGAATTGACCCTCGTCGCATTGCGCGATGGCGAACCCGTCGGCTTCGCCGCGCTCAAGGGCGCCGATTGCATCGACATGCTCTACGTGCACCCCGACCACGCGCGCGCGAAAATCGCTACGTTGCTGATCGACGCGCTGGAAAAACTCGCCGCGGCGCGCGGCGCGAAAAAACTGACGACCGACGCCAGCGACACGGCGAGGCCTTTCTTCGCCGCGCGCGGTTACGTCGGCATGTCGCGCAACGTACTGCCCCTCGGCGACGAGTGGCTCGCCAACACGAGCATGGTCAAGACATTCGTCGCCGACAACGAACCGCGGGGCGTGCTGCAATGAGCAACGAAGACCCGACATGGAAATCGAGCCTGCCGTTTCCGCGGCGCTGGCTGTATTACTTCGCGCTGAAGCTCGCGGTGCTCGCCATCGCCGTGCTGATCGTTCTGCGCGTCATGGGATATGTGTAAGATGACCCGCGAACGCCTGACCCTCTTCGATACGACCCTGCGCGACGGCGCGCAGACGACCGGCGTGGATTTCTCGCTCGACGACAAGCGCCACATCGCGCGCATGCTCGACGATCTCGGCATTGACTATGTCGAGGGCGGCTATCCCGGCGCCAATCCGCTCGACACGGAATTTTTCTCGAAAAAGCGCACGCGCAACGCCCGCTTCGCAGCCTTCGGCATGACCAAGCGCGCGGGGCGTTCGGCTGCCAACGACCCCGGCGTCGCCGGCCTGATGGAAGCGCAAGCCGACACCATCGTTTTCGTCGCGAAATCGTGGGATTATCACGTCCATGTCGCGCTCGGCTGCACGCTCGACGAAAACCTCGATTCCATCGCCGATTCCATCAAATACGCGCGCAATCACGGCCGCGAGGCGTTGCTCGATTGCGAGCATTTCTTCGATGGCTACAAGGCCAATCCCGATTACGCCCTGCAATGCGCGCGCACGGCCCACGCCGCGGGCGCGCGCTGGATCATCCTGTGCGACACCAACGGCGGCACGCTGCCGCACGAGATCGAGCGCATCGTCGCGGAGGTCGCGACGCATATTCCCGGCTCGCATCTGGGCATCCACGCCCATGACGACACCGGCAACGCCGTCGCCAATTCGCTCGCCGCGCTCCGCGCCGGCGCGCGCCACGTACAGGGCACGTTGAACGGGCTTGGCGAGCGTTGCGGCAACGCCAATCTGACGACGCTGATTCCGACCCTGCTTTTGAAGCCGGAATACGCGGAAAGGTTCGAGACCGGCGTCAGCCTCGAAAACCTCAGGGGCATCGCCAAGATCAGCCATACGCTGGACGAATTGCTCAACCGCGCGCCCGATCGCCACGCGCCCTATGTCGGCGCCTCCGCCTTCGCCACCAAGGCGGGCATTCACGCTTCCGCCGTCGTGAAGGATCCGCGCACCTACGAGCACGTCGAGCCTGAGACGGTTGGCAACGCGCGGCGCGTGCTGGTGTCTGATCAGGCGGGCAAGTCGAACATATTGGCGGAACTCGAACGCCTTGGCGTCGCCGTGTCACGCGACGATCCGCGCGTTGGCCGCCTGCTCGACGAGGTCAAGGAAAAGGAATCGCTTGGCTACGCCTACGAGGGCGCCGACGCGTCGTTTGAACTGCTGGCGCGCTCGGTGCTGGGCGAGGTGCCCAAATATTTCGACATCGAGCGGTTCAGCGTCAGCGTCGAGCGTCGCACGGGTCCATCGGGCGAGATGGTTGGCATGTCGCAGGCCATCGTGAAGGTGAACGTCGACGGCGAGGAGCATATCTCGGCGGCCGAGGGCAATGGCCCGGTCAACGCGCTCGATCTCGCGTTGCGCAAGGATCTCGGCAAATATCAGAAATACATCGGCGATCTCGAACTCATCGACTATCGCGTGCGCGTCTTTCAGGGCGGCACCGACGCGGTCACGCGCGTGTTGATCGAGTTCGCCGATGGCGAGGGCGAAAGCTGGTCGACGGTGGGCGTTTCCGCCAACATCATCGACGCGTCGTTTCAGGCCCTCACCGACGCCATCGTCTACAAGCTTTACAAGGCCGGCGCGCGCTGACGCGCCGGCGCCCGTCGCGCGCTATTCAACCAGATTGAGCGTGCGGTCCTTGCACACATCGACATTGGCGATCTCGATCGTCGCGCCATCGTCGAATTCGCCGGCGATGGAGAATTCGCAGCCGGTTTTCGGCGGCGCCTTGGCGAGGGCCTTGCCGCCGGCCGCGAGGCCTCTGGCGATGACGACCGATTTGTCGGGCGTCTTGATCGAGGTCAGCGTCAGCGACGTCAGACCCACGGCGCGCTGGTTGACCACGAGCACCTGACCCGGACCCGGCTTGCCCGGCGCCGCGGAGGGCTTCTTCTTTTTCGGCTTCGACTTTTTCTTCGCGACGGGCTGTGTCGCGGCGGCCGCCGCGTCCTGCGCCGCGTCAACCGCGGTCGCGGCCGTGGGCGCCGTGGTTGTGAAGCCGCCAATTCCCGGAACGGGCACCTGCGCGGCGGCGGTGAAGGTGAGGGTCGCGAGCGTTGTCAGCCCGATGGCCGCGATGAGACCGGTTGCGCGCAATTCATGTCCTCCCGTGGATGAGTTCATTCAACATATAGATATTTCTCGCCATTCGGCAATGCCGCGAAAGTTCACAGCCGATCGATCACGCCGGCCGGCTCGACGCGCGCGAGATCGGCGCGTTCGACAGACTTGCGCAAAATGGGCACGATGTCCTCCGCGCGCTCGGCGACAAGATAGCGCACCTCGAGGCCGGCGCGGATGAAGCCGTTCTCGCGCATATGCGCCAGCAGGCCGAGCAAGGGTCGCCAGAAGCCGCCGATATCGAGAATAAGCACTGGCTTGCTATGGCGTTCGAGTTGCGCCCAGGTCATCTGCTCGATCAGTTCCTCCAGCGTGCCGACGCCGCCGGGCAGGGCGACGAAAGCATCCGCGCGCTCGAACATCAGGCGCTTGCGCGTGTGCATGTCCGGCACGACGATCAACTCCTGCGCCGCCTCGAGCATGTTTTCACGGGACTTGAGAAATTCGGGAATGATCCCGCAAACCCGCCCGCCGCCCGCCAGCGTGGCGCGCGCCACGGCGCCCATCAGCCCGGAATTCCCCCCGCCATAGACAAGGCCCAGATCCTCGCGCGCGAAGATTGAGCCGAGCTTGTCGGCGGCCTGCATGAAGCGGGGGTCGGCCCCCTCGGATGAGCCGCAGTAAACGCAGATGTTTTTCAGCATGAAATGGTCGGTCTCCAGGCCGCGAATCCATCGCCTTCGCAGCAAGTATCGCGCCGATATGGCGCATTTGCGTGTTAGGGGCTAGAATTGTCCGGATTTTGGCGAGGGCAAGGGCCCAGATGTTTCCAGTACCCAGGACCCCGATCGCGTTGAGTGGCGTCGCGGCGAGCGCGATCAGCGTTGGCGCGATCGCTTGGCTCGCCGTCGGGCTGATGCGCGCGCCGTCGCCCCCGAGCGGCGAAGTTCTGCCCATCGCCGCCGCGCCGGCCGTGTCGGTCGCGCCGCCGGCGGCCCCCGTCCAGCCCGCGCCGGCGCGCCCGTCGTTCGATGTCGTCCGCGTCGCGCCATCGGGCGAAACCGTGGTCGCCGGTCGCGCCGAGCCCAATTCCTCGGTCACCCTGCTCAACCGGGGCGTCAAGATTGGCGAAGCGAAAACCGACGCCGCCGGTCAGTTCGTCATCATGCCGACGCCGCTCGCGTCCGGGGACCATTTGCTGACGCTTGAGACGGCGGGGCCGGGCGGCGCGCTTCCCTCCGAGCAAAGCGTGGCGGCCATGGTGCCGCGCGTCGCCGGCGACAAGGTCGTCGCGGCCTTGTCGGCGCCCGGCCAGCCAACGACCGTGTTGAATGACGCGGGCGGCAAGGGGGAGGCGCCCCGGCCCTCGGTCGCCATTCGTTCGGCCGACGCCGCCGAGGACGGATCGTTCCTTGGTTCCGGCGTGGCGCCGCCCAACGCCTCGTTGCGGCTTTACCTCAACAATTCCTTTGTCGCCGCCGTGCAGGCCGACGCGCGCGGCGCCTGGTCGCTCAAGGTGGGGCAGGGCGTTCGCCCCGGCCACTACGACATCCGGGCGGATATCGTCGAACCCGCCACCGGCAAGGTCATCGCGCGCGCCGAGGCGCCCTTCGACATGCCCGAGAACAAGGCCGACCCGCGTCCGGCGGTCGCCACAGCCGCCAATGTCGCGCCTCCGCCGACGCCGGGCGTCGCGCTCGTGCCGGAAATCCAGTCCGTCACCGTCGAGCGCGGCGACAGCCTCTGGCGCATCAGCCGGCGGGTGCTCGGTCGAGGCGTGCGCTACACGCAGATTTACGAGGCGAACGCGGCGCAAATCCGCGACCCCAACCGCATCTGGCCCGGTCAGATATTCGTCGCGCCGAAATAGCCTCCCCGCATTCCTTGTCGTAATGTGCGCCGGAAAGGCGCGATGACGCCGGGATTCGGGAGGAACGATGATCAACCGCAGGAATTTTCTCGCGTCGGCGGCCGCGGCTGGCGGTTGCGTGGCGTGTGGCATGCGCGGCGCTTTCGCGCAGGGTAGCCCGAGCGCCCCGCGTCGGCGCGTCGAGATCGACGGCAAGCGCGTCACGGTCGTCGATGTTCACTGCCATTGCGTGATCCCCGAGGCGCTCGACGTGCTCAAGGACACGCCGCTCGAGCGCAAGCTGCGCGGCGCGCTGGGCAATGCGTTCAACAATCCGACGATGGAACGACGCCTCGCGGCCATGGACGCGCAGGGAATCGACGTCGAGGCGATGAGCATCAACGCCTTCTGGTATGAGGCGGACCGGGAGACGGCCCGCCGCCTGATCGATGTGCAGAACGAGAAGCTTTCGGAGATGTGCAAGGCGTCCGGTGGCCGCCTGACGGCCTTCGCCAGCGTCGCGCTGCAATTCCCCGAACTGGCGGCCGAACAGCTTGAGTTCGGCATGAAAAAGCTCGGCCTGTGCGGCGGCGCCATCGGCCCGACCGTGGCCGGCGAGGAATTGTCGTCGCCCCGGTTCGATCCGTTCTGGGCCAAGGCCGAGGAACTCGGCGCGATGCTGTTCATGCACCCGCAGGACAGTTCGGAGGCGACGGGCGTCGCCAAACGGACGAAGGGCAACGGCGGTCTCGACAACGTGATCGGCAACCCGCTCGAAACCACCATCGCCCTGTCGCACATGATTTTCGAGGGAACCTTCGACAAGTTCCCGAAGTTGCGCATCTGCGGCGCCCATGGCGGCGGCTTCCTGCCGTCCTACGCCGATCGCTCGGACGCCGTGTGCGTGACATTCCCGGATCGCTGCAAGGACGTGGTTCTCAAGAAGAAGCCGACCGAATACCTGCGCGACATCTACGTCGACTCGCTGGTCTTCACGCCCGAGGCGCTGCGCCATCTCGTGGCGACCGTTGGCGTCGGGCAGGTCATGGTGGGAACGGATTTCGGCTTCCCCTGGACCCGCGATCCGGTCGGCCACGTGCTGGCGACTCCGGGGCTCGGCTCCGCCGACAAGATCGCGATTCTCGGCGGAACGGCGGTCAAAACGCTTGGCCTCAAGGCCTGATTGAAGCGCGGCGACCGGCTCCGGGGGTGCGTCGCCGCGACTTTGGTCCTATATGACCCGGTAACAGACGCCGCCGATTCATCGCCGGGCGGCCCAAGACAAGAGAACGTCGCCGAACTCATGACCGATCAAACCGTTCCCCACGCCCGCCCGGCCAGCGCGCCGGTCGCGGCTCCCCGTGAATTGTCCCTGATGCGCACGGTGCAGCGCCTGTGGCCCTATGTCTGGCCGGAGGATCGCTCCGACCTGCGCATGCGCGCGGTTGGCGCGGTGGCGATGATGCTGATCGCCAAGCTCGTCACGATCATGGTGCCGTTTTCATTCAAATGGGCGACGGACGCCCTGACGGACAAGGGCGCCGATCAGTCGACGTTCGCTCTCGCCATCGGCGGGCCCATCGCGCTGACGATTCTTTATGGCTTCCTGCGCGCCTTCATGCAGTTGTTCACGCAGGCGCGCGACGCTTTGTTCGCGGCCGTGTCGATGAACGCGGTGCGACGACTGGCGGATCAGGTGTTCATCCACTTGCATCAGCTTTCGCTGCGCTTCCATCTCGAACGCAAGACCGGCGGATTGACGCGCGTGCTGGAGCGCGGTCGCACGGCGATCGAGCAGATCGTGCGCCTGTCCATGCTGACGGGCCTGCCGACCGTCGTCGAATTCGCGCTGATCCTTGGCGTGCTGTTTTACCAGTTCGACTGGCGTTATTCGCTCGTCGTGGTGATCATGATCGCCTGTTACCTCTGGTTCACGACCGTCGCCACCAACTGGCGCATTTCCATCCGTCGCTCGATGAATGAAAGCGACTCCGACGCCAACACAAAGGCCATCGACAGCCTGCTGAACTACGAAACCGTCAAGTATTTCGGCGCGGAGGAGCGCGAGGCCGCGCGCTACGACAAGGCGATGGAGCGCTACGAGCGGCTATCGGTCGGCAGCTATGTGTCGCTCGCCGTGCTGAATTCGGGGCAGGGCGTCATCTTCACGATTGGCCTCGCCATCGTCATGCTCATGTGCATTAGCGGCATTCGCGCCGGCACGCACACCATCGGCGATTTCGTGCTCGTCAACGCCATGATGATCCAGCTTTATCAACCGCTGAATTTCATGGGCATGTTGTATCGCGAGGTGAAGCAGGCGGTCATCGACATCGAGACCATGTTCGATCTGCTGGGTCAGAATCCGGAAATTCAGGATCGGCCCGGCGCGCCGCCGCTTGACGTTCGCGAGGGAACGCTGCGGTTCGAGGACGTTCGTTTCTCCTATGATCCGGCGCGGCCGATCCTGCGCGGCGTCAGTTTCGAGGTGCCCGCGGGGCAGACCGTCGCCATCGTCGGCCCTTCAGGCGCGGGCAAGTCGACGATCTCGCGTCTGATCTTCCGGTTCTACGAGCCGCAGGCCGGGCGCATCACCATCGACGGGCAGGATATCGCCGCCGTCCAGCAGCGAACCCTGCGCGACCGTGTCGGCATGGTGCCGCAGGACACGGTGCTGTTCAACGACACCATCGCGTACAACATTCGCTACGGTCGCTGGGACGCCACCGACGCCGAGGTCGAGGCGGCCGCGAGCCTCGCCCAGATCGACAATTTCATCAAGCTCGTGCCCGGCGGCTATGGCGCGCAGGTGGGCGAACGCGGGCTCAAGCTGTCGGGCGGCGAGAAGCAACGCGTCGCGATCGCCCGCACCATCCTGAAGGGGCCGCCCATTCTGGTGCTGGACGAGGCGACGTCCGCGCTCGACAGTTTCACCGAGCGTGAAATCCAGATCGCGCTGGATCGCGTGTCGAAGGGTCGGACGACCCTCGTCATCGCCCACCGCCTGTCGACCGTCGTCAACGCGAACGAAATCCTCGTTCTCGACAAGGGCGTCATCGTCGAGCGCGGCCGCCACGACGATCTGCTGGCCCGGCAGGGCGTCTACGCGGCCATGTGGAACCGGCAGCGCGAGGTCGATCAGGCCAACGAGGCCCTGCGCCGCGCGGAGGCCGAGGAAGGCAAGGCGGAACACGTCGCCATCGGGGTTTGATGGCGCTTGCTTAACCCAGCGTAAACCGAAGCGACAAAACCTGGGTCGGGTCCGGCTTGCAAAAGACAATTTAAAGTTTCGGCGCGCATGATCCTCATTGTCGTTTCGACCCTGCCATCGCCAACCGATGGCCGGCTTGCGAGGTTTTCATGCGCGCCATTTCCCGCCCCCTCCACGTTTTGCGTTCTGGACTAGCCGGGCTCGCTGGCGACAACCGGGGCAACACCGCGATTTTGTTCGCGATTTCGCTGGTGCCGCTACTCGGGGTCGTGGGATTCGGGCTGGATTACACGTTCGCCAACCGGCAGAAAGCCCTGCTCCAGAATTCGCTCGACGGCGCCGTGCTCGCCGGGGCGCAGGCGCTCGCGCAGGGCGCGGCCAATCCGAGCCAGGTCGTCACCCAGTACGTGTCTACCGCGCTCGCCAATAAGGTCGCGCAGACGCCGACCGTCATGGTCAACGTCCAGAATTCGGGCTCCAGCTCCGTTTCCGCTTCCGCGACAATGACCATTCCCAACACATTCATGCGGTTGATCGGCTCGCCCGAAACAACCGTGGTGGCGAATTCGCAGGCGACCTTCGGCGCGGGCAAGCTGGAGGTCGCGCTGGTGCTGGACGTCACCTATTCGATGACCGGCGCGAAACTCGCCGCCGCGCAGTCCGCGGCCAGCGGCCTCGTCGACACCCTGTTCTCGCTGCCGAACGCCGCGTCCGCCGTGAAGGTGGGCCTCGTGCCGTTCACCTATTACGTCAACGTCGGCACGACCTACGCCGGCGCCAACTGGCTGACCAGCACCGCGCCGGTGTCGCACACGACAACGACGACGGCCACGACCACGACCTGTTCTGTGCCGGCGACCTATTCCTCCACGCTCACCCCGGCCACCTGCACCGGAACGAATGATGGCGTGCCCGTCACCTACGATTGCAGCTATTACGCCCAGTTGACGCCGGCGAGCGGCTGCACGAGCACGACCGGCCCCTATACCTACACGTCCAATTTCAACTGGAACGGCTGCGTCGGCTCGCGCAACTATCCGCTCGACCTGAACGACACGGTGGCCCTGACCGATCCGGTGCCGGCCCTCGTGACCGATCCGACGTTTTATTACAGCTATGGCTGCCCGGCGCCCCTGCAGCGCCTGACAACGAACTCGGCCAGTCTCAAGACGCAAATAAACGCCCTCGTCGCGCAGCAGGAAACCTATATCGCGCCGGGTCTTCTCTGGGGTTGGCGGGTTGTTTCGCCGAACGCGCCCTTCGCCGACGGCGCGGCCTATGGCCCGGCGGTCAAGAAGGCCATCGTTCTGATGACCGACGGCTTCAACACCCATTCCGCCAATTATCCCGACCATGAGGCGGCCAACGTCACGGACGCCAACAATGTCACCGCGGCGACGTGCAACAACATCAAGACCGCCGGCGTGGCGATCTACACCATCGCCTTCCAGGTCACCGATCCGACGATCAAGAGCATCCTGCAGTCCTGCGCGACCTCGGTCTCCTACTACTACGACGCCACGACCATCGCCGCCCTGCAGTCCGCCTTCACATCGATCGGCGCCCAGATGACGGCCCTCCGCCTGTCCCAGTAAACGTCCGGTCGGGGGCCCGGCGGGCGATTCGTCGCCGGGCTCGTGACTTTCGCCCCCGTCGGCGTCTATAAGCGCGTCCCGGTCGAAAATCCGCAGGCGCGCATGTCCATCCTCGATTCCATCCGCAAGCAGGCCACGCCCATCCATCCGGAGGGCTATGTCTTCATCGCCGCCTTCGCCGTGGGCGCCCTGATCCTGGGCTGGCTCTGGACGCCGCTGGGCTGGATCGGCGCGCTGCTGACCTGCTGGTGCGTCTATTTCTTCCGCGATCCGCCGCGCGTCACGCCGCTGCGCGATGGATTGGTGATTTCCGCCGCCGATGGCGTTGTCTGCTCGATCGGCCGGTTCGCGCCGCCGCCGGAACTAGGCCTTGGCGTCGCCCCCATGCAGCGCATCTGCGTGTTCATGTCGGTTTTCGACTGCCACGTGAACCGCGCGCCGGTGAATGGCCGCATCGCCAAAATCGCCTACAAGCCCGGTCTTTTCGTCAACGCGGATCTCGACAAGGCCAGCGAGGACAACGAGCGCAACGGTTTTGTCTTCGACACGGCCGACGGTCAGGTCGGCGTGGTGCAGATCGCGGGTCTCGTCGCCCGCCGTATCGTCTGCTTTGCCCGCGAGGGCGAGACCCGGGCGGTGGGCGAGCGCATCGGCCTGATCCGTTTCGGGTCGCGGGTCGATATCTATTTGCCGGATGGCGCCGTCCCCCTGGTCAGCTTGGGGACGCGCGCGGTCGCCGGCGAGACGCCGCTCGCCGACATGAAGGGCGGCGACGAGCCGCGCGGTTTCCGGATCGGCTAGGCGCGACAGGCGGGACAGGACGGCATGGACAACGAACAGCCCACGGAGAGCGAAGTCGCGGCGCCCGCGCGTCCGCGCATCCGTCGGATTCCCCTGCGTTTCGTGCTGCCCAATCTCGTGACGCTGCTGGCGCTCTGCCTCGGCCTGACGGCGATACGTCTCGCCTCCGAGGGGCTCTATGAGCTCGCCGTCGTGTCGATTGTCGGCGCGGCCATTCTCGATGGCCTCGACGGACGCATCGCCCGCGCGCTCAAGGGCGCGTCGCGGTTTGGGGCGGAGCTCGATTCCCTCGCCGACTTCGTCGATTTCGGCGTCGCGCCGGCCCTGCTGCTGTATTTCTGGGCGCTGCACGAGAACAAGAGTTTCGGCTGGTTCGCCGCGCTGCTGTTCGCGGTCGCCTGCGCGCTGCGTCTGGCGCGCTTCAACGTCATGCTTGATGATCCGACCCGGCCCGCGTGGATGAACCATTTTTTCGTCGGCATGCCCGCGCCGGCGGGCGCCATCACCGTCATGTTGCCGCTTTACCTGCAATTCTCGACCGGCTTGCCGAACGCGCCGGCCCTCGTGCCCTACGAAATCGGCTACGTGATCCTGATCGCCCTGCTCATGGTGAGCCGGATTCCCCATTTTTCCGGCAAGAAGATTGGTCGCGTGCCGCGCGAGTGGTTCATGCCGCTGCTGTTCGGCGTCATGGTCGCCTTGTTGCTGATCGCCACCTTCCCGATGCAGATGCTGGTGATCCTGAGCGTTCTTTATCTGGCGCTGGTGCCCCTGGCGGTGCGTAAATACATGGCCTACGCCCGATCGCCGGCCGATGCCGCCGCCGTGGACCAGGAGCCCGCCGCGCCGCCGCCGGCCTGAAAACCCTTTTATGACGCTGGTTCACAAATGGCGCGATCTCGACTAGGGTCCGCCGCGACTGAACGACCGGCGGCCCCATGGGCTAAACAGACGAGAGCAAATGTCGAAGGAAGAACTACTTGAGTTTCCCGGTTTCGTGACCGAGCTTCTGCCCAACGCGACCTTTCGCGTGAAGCTGGAAAACGACCATGAAATCATCGCCCATACCGCCGGCAAGATGCGCAAGAACCGCATTCGCGTGCTGACGGGCGACAAGGTGCTCGTTGAAATGACCCCTTATGATCTGACCAAGGGCCGCATTACCTACCGCTTCAAATAGCGGGCCGGGCTGGCGCGGGGTCTCCACGGCCGCCTGGATGCGTCGGCGTCGAATCGATCATGGCGTGGCCGCGTCCGGGAGCCTTCTTTGGATACTCAAGCGAAACCCTGGCGACCCAAGCTGGTGCTGGCCTCAGGTTCGCCGCGCCGCTTCGCGCTGCTTCAGCAGATGGGAATCGAGCCGGATGAGCTGATTCCCGCCGATATCGATGAAACGCCCCGGAAAAACGAATTGCCGCGGTCGTTGGCGACGCGGCTGGCGAGCGAGAAGGCGCGCGTCGCGCGTCGTATCGCCGAGACCCGGGCCGAGCTCGCCGGGTGCTATCTGATCGCCGCCGACACCGTTGTTTGCGTGGGGCGGCTGATTCTTCCCAAATGCGAGTTGATGGCGGAAGCGGATGGCTGCCTGCGCCGGCTGTCCGGTCGCGCCCATCGCGTCTACACGGCCGTCAGCCTGATCACGCCCAATGGCGCCGAGCGCCGCAAGCTGGTCGAGACCCGCCTTCGCTTCAAGCGCCTGAGCAACGACGAGATCGAGGCCTATCTGGCGTCGGGCGAGTGGCGCGGCAAGGCTGGCGGTTACGCCATTCAGGGCCTCGCCGGGGCCTTTCCCGTTCGCCTGATCGGCAGTTACACGGGCGTGGTTGGCTTGCCGCTTTACGAGACCATGACGCTGCTCTCGGGCGAGGGGTTCCCCGTGCAGTTGCACTGGCTGAATCGGACCTGACGCGCATGGCTGGCTCGCGCGACGACGGCTCCGACCAATCGGGCAAATCCGCTGGCGCCCGCGGCTGTCCCATTTGCCGTCGCGCGGCCGTCGAGGCCTACAAACCCTTCTGCTCCAAGCGTTGCGCCGACATCGATCTCGCGCGCTGGTTGGGCGGTCGCTACGCCATTCCCGCCAGCGACGACGAGGACGCGGACGCCGAGGATTTCGCGCCGCCGCCGTCCGCCCGCGACATCGGGCATTGATCCACAATTGGCGTCGCGCGCGGCTGGACAAGCGCGGAATGCCTGCCTATAAGACCGCCACTCCGGGCGGCTCGCGCCCCCGGCGCCCGGGTAGCTCAGTTGGTAGAGCATGCGACTGAAAATCGCAGTGTCGGTGGTTCGATTCCGCCCCCGGGCACCATTCAATCCCACGAATTTATTGACTTGAGGGCGACTTCGCCCTTGTCATGGTTTCGGTATGCCGGCCGCGGCGACGGCGTCGGCGAACATCTTGCGATCGTTCTCGAAGACCGCCGCGACCTGCGCGGCGTCCTGTCCACCGGGCACGATGCCGAGCGCGCGGAGTTTCTGTTGAAAATCGGGCTGTCGCGCCATTTCCATCAGTTCGTGGCGCAGGCGCTCGATGATGGGCCTGGGCGTTCCGGCCGTCGCGAAGAATCCATTCCATGACGCGAAGACAAATCCCGGCATTGTCTCCGAGATCGTGGGCAGGTCTGGCGCGGCGGGCAGACGTTCGGAGGTGCCGACGGCAAGCAATCTGATCTTGTCGCCCTGCGCGTGTTGCAGCAGCACCGAGGCGTTGCCGAAGTAGAGATCGACCTCGCCCGCCATCAGGTCGTTGATGGCTTGCGGCTCGCCCCGTTGCGGCACCATCGTGACTTGCACGCCGGCGCGCTTGAACAGCAGCAGGGGGCCGAGCTGACTGATGTTGTTCACGCCCGCCACGACGAAATTGAGCTTGCCGGGATTGGCGCGCGCGTAGTCGAGGAATTCCGTCAGCGTTGTCACGGGCAATGAGCGCTTGATCGCGATGACCTGCGCGCCCGTGCCGACATTCGTCACGGGCAAGAGCGCCGTCATCGGGTCGACGGCGATCTTCTGGACGAGGGGCGTCAGGAAGATCGTCGCGTTTGGCGCGAACATCAATGTGTAGCCATCGGCCGGCGCCGACGCGGTCTGCTCGGTCGTCACCACGCCGCCGGCGCTCGGCTTGTTCACGACGACGAAGGGCTGCCCCAGCTTGTTCTGGAGATATTCGGACCCGAGGCGCGCCATGATGTCCGTGTTGCCGCCGGCGGCCGTCGGCACGAGGACCGTGACCTGTCGCGATGGCCAGTCCTCCGCGAGAAGCGCGCGAGGAGCGGCGAGTGTCGCCATCGCGCCGGTGAGGGCCTTCAGTGCGGTTCGTCTTGTGATGCGCATGATGAATTCTCCCGTGGGAGCGCCGCGGATGGAGGCGATTTCGCCTCGGCGCGCGCTGGCCGTGATCGTGGAACGGTTGGCCTTCGGTGGTGGCGCTAGACGCCTTCCAGCAGCAGCAACTCACCCTCGCCCTTGCCAAGGCGATGCTCGCGAGCCGCCTGATATTCAGGCGAATTGTAATAGGCGCGCGCCTGCTCATAGCTGTCGAATTCGAGAATGACGTTGCGGGGGCGCGCCTCGCCCTCGAGCGGTTCGCAGCGTCCGCCGCGCGCCAGCACGCGCGCGCCATGCTTGGCCTGCGCGACCGCCGCGCCGCGCGCATAGAGCGCGTAGGCCTCCTGATCGTGCACGGTGACGCGCGCGATGATGTAACCTTTTGCCATGAACCCCTCCGAAGCGACCCGTTGATTGTTTTCACCCGGCGCCTGATGGCGAGGCGCATCCGCGTCTCGCCGGACGGCCCCGGGCCGATCGCTACGCAACAATCATGCAAAGTCCGGGAAATTCAAGCCGCGCGCATCGGTCGGCGCGTTTTCCCGCGTGGCGGCGCGCTCGTTGCATGGGTTTCTCTCGCAAGTAATCAAATCATCGCGATTTTGGTCATCCGACGTATTCACGTCTTCAATTCAGGCGCGCGGCCTAATAACACTTGATCCATTACTCGAACGCGGCCGGCCGGACCGAAAAGGATAACTGGGATGCGCAAGGTAGCCGTCGCCGATTGGAAAACGCTGCCGGACAGGGCGCCCGAGCCCGCTCTCGTGGGCGAGGTCGATCTCGTCGTTGTCAGATATGATGAGCTTGTCTCGGTGTTCTATGGGCGTTGTCTGCATCGCGGCGCCTTGCTCGCCGATGGATTTGTGCGCGGCTCCGATCTGATTTGCGGCCTCCACGATTGGGATTACCGGCTCGATACCGGCGTTTCCGCCTACAATAACGAGGAAGCGCTGCCGAAGTTCGCGAGCTGGATCGAGGATGGGCAGGTTCTTGTCGACGCCGACGAAATCGCCGCCTGGGCGGCGCGGCATCCGCAACCCTTCGACCGTGACGCCTATCTGGGCGCCTACGCCGACACGAGCCATGGCACGGCCGAGGAGCCGAATAACGCGTTGATCCAGCGTTACGCCCGCGAGGGGCTGGAAAAAACTGGCCACCATGGCGCTGTCGCCGCGATGGGCGTGCCGCGCGACAGGCTGCCATCCTGGGACGACATTCAGATCATTACCGCGCAACTCGCGACACCGCCGCTGCTTGACGATGAACCGGTGGGAACCGAGGTCGTCATTGGCCCCGGCGCGCAAAAGCCGCTGCGGCTCGAAATCCCTCTGCTCGTGTCGGACATGAGCTTTGGCGCGCTCTCGGCCTCGGCCAAGGTGGCGCTGGCGCGCGGCGCGGAACTCGCCGGCACGGGCATTTGCTCCGGCGAGGGCGGCATGCTGGAGGAAGAGCGCGCGGCCAACTCGCGATACTTCTACCAGCTCGCCTCCGCGCGGTTCGGTTTCTCGTGGGACAAGCTCGACAAGGTGCAGGCCTTCCATTTCAAGGGCGGGCAGGGCGCCAAGACCGGCACGGGCGGGCACTTGCCGGGTTCAAAGGTGACGGGACGAATCGCCGAGGTGCGGGGCCTGATGGAGGGCGAACCCGCCATCTCGCCCGCGCGTTTTCTCGACTGGACCGAGGTTGCGCAAATTCGCGCCTTCGCCGACGAGGTCCGCTCGCGCACGGGCGGCATTCCGATCGGCTACAAGCTTTCCGCCCAGCATATCGAGAAGGATCTCGACGCGGCGCTGGCTGTTGGCGTCGACTATGTCATCCTCGATGGTCGCGGCGGCGGCACGGGGGCGGCGCCGCTGATCTTCAGGGACAATATCTCCGTGCCGACGATTCCCGCGCTGGCCCGGGCGCGCCGCCACCTCGACAGGTCCGACCGGCGCGATGTCACGCTCATCATCACGGGCGGCTTGCGAACGCCGGCGGATTTCGTCAAGGCCCTGGCGCTGGGCGCGGACGCGGTGGCTCTGTCGAACTCGGCGTTGCAGGCGATCGGCTGCATCGCCATGCGCGCCTGCGAAACCAACAATTGTCCCGTCGGCATCGCGACGCAGAAACCGGAACTCGTCAATCGCCTCGTGGTCGAGAAGTCCGCGCGCCAGCTCGCCAATTTCCTCGACGCCTCCGTACACCTGATGCAGGTGATGGCTCGCGCCTGCGGCCACGATCATCTCTCGAAATTGTGCGCCGACGATCTCGTCACATGGAAGAAGGAAATGTCCGATTTATCGGGCGTCTCCTTCGGTGGCGTCGCGTGACGCCGACATGCAGCGCCCGCCGGCTTGTGAACCAGCGTGACGCCATTGGATAAACCTCATACGGAACTTCGACTTCAACGGACCGTCGCGTGTGGAAATCATCGCCGATTCCGAACGCGCCGGAATCACGAAAAAATGTAACGCGGGCTTCACGCCGATATGATCAATTCATGGTCCGATGTTCCTTATGCGATGTTGAGTTTTTGAGATGCCGGTCGCCACTCCATGGGTGGACGTACGCGGTCTGTTTGGCGGAGGGATGGATGGCGGGAAAATGGAAAATGGCCATGCTGGTCGCCGCGTTCGGCGCGGCGCTCGCGCAAGCCCCCGCGCAAGCGGCCGGCGACGCGGGCGCGCGCGTTCAGGTGAAAGGCGAGCTGGTCGATACGTGGTGCTCGGTCACGGGCATCATGTTCGCCGCGGGCACGGCGCACCATCAATGCGCGGTCTGGTGCGCGGTGGGCGGAATACCCGTCAGCATCAAGGACAAGGACGGCAATTACTACATGGTGCTGCGCGTCGCGAACGACGACGCGAGCGTGGCCGACAAGCCGTTCGTCAGGATTCAGACCCATGAAGTCACTGTGGACGGCGAACTCATCCAGCGCGATGGCGTCAAGTATCTCTTCGTCAACACCGTGCTGGACGACGCCGGCGTGGTCGATCTGACTCACGAGGAATATGGCGTCGCGCCATTCGGGGAATAAGCCATGCGAATTCTTGTAGGTTCCATCGCCGCGATCGTGCTGGCGCTGACGGCGGGCGCCCGCGCCGCCGAGGAATGGGGCATCGACCACGAGAAGGTCGCGCAATTCACCGCGCGCGTCGTCGACGTCGCCTGCGCGCTGAAAGGCGATTGCCCCGCCAATTGCGGCGACGGCCGCCGCCAGCTTGGCTTCCTCTCCGATGACGGCAAGCTGCGCGTCGCGGCCAAGGGCTCCACCGATTTCGCCGGCGCGGTTCATGACCTTCTGCCCTATTGCGGCAAGACGATCGAGGTTGATGGGCTGTTGATCGAAAATCCCGCGATCACGATCTACATGGCGCAGCGTATTCGCGAGGGGGCCGACAAGCCATGGATCGCGACGACGCGTTTCGCGGCGGACTGGGAAGCCCGGCACGGCAAAACGGAGCAATGGTTCCGAGACGATCCGCTCGTGAAGGAAGTCATTGCCGAGGACGGCGTGCTTGGTATCAAGGGCCTCGCCCCGCCCGTTCCAAAATGATCGACCGGCGCGCGGTCGTCACTGGTCTCCTGGCCTGTTGCGTCGGTCCCGTTCGCGCGCAGCAGGCGGACCCGCTCGCGGGTCGCTTTGGCGGTCCCTTCGATCTCGTCGCGAGCCATGGCAGGCGATTCACGGATCGGGATTTTCGCGGTAGGTTCATGCTGATTTATTTCGGCTATACCCGCTGTCCCGACGTCTGCCCGGTTGACCTGCTCACCATGAGTCAGGCGCTCAACCTGCTGGGTCCGGACGCGGAACGCATACAACCGCTGTTCATCACCGTGGACCCCGCGCGCGACACGCCGGAGCTGCTCGCCGATTATGTGTCGAGTTTTCATCCGCGACTTTTGGGTCTTGGTGGAGACGACAAGGCGATCGCCGACGTTGTGCGCGCCTACAAGGTGCATCGGGTCAAATATATTCCGGCCAGCGACCCGACCAATTATGGCGTTGATCATTCGTCGCTTGCCTATTTGATGGGCCCGGACGGCCAGTTCCGGACGATCATCCCTCACGGTGGAACGCCGGAGCGCATGGCGGAAATCGTGCGGACCTATCTGGCGAGGGAAGCGAAATGACCCGCCTCGCGCCGTCGCCGCCGGCGGGAAACCCTCGCGGGAGAGTACGGTCGGGCCTTGCCGGCAAGGGGTCCCCGGCGACCCGCCGCGATGGTCGTCCGGGGCGGCTCGCGATCGGCGGCGTATTTAATTTCCTTGCGCGGCGGGCGGAACACGCCTATCGAACCGCCGGTTCCGCCTGACCGGCGAGCCTCCAACAGCAACCGGAATGCATCATGGCCAAGGAAAAGTTTTCGCGGACGAAGCCGCACTGCAACATCGGGACGATTGGTCACGTTGACCATGGCAAGACGTCGCTGACGGCGGCGATCACGAAGATCCTCGCGGAGACGGGCGGGGCGACGTTCACGGCGTACGACCAGATCGACAAGGCTCCCGAGGAGAAGGCGCGCGGCATCACGATTTCGACGGCGCACGTCGAATACGAGACGGCGAACCGCCACTACGCGCACGTCGATTGCCCCGGCCACGCGGACTACGTGAAGAACATGATCACGGGCGCGGCGCAGATGGACGGCGCGATCCTGGTTGTTTCGGCGGCCGACGGCCCGATGCCGCAGACGCGCGAGCACAT
>CAIOVE010000080.1 GCA_903861645.1 uncultured Hyphomicrobiales bacterium | reverse complement strand
GGCTCGGGAGGTGCAGGCGCCTAGCCAAGGACTGGGAAAATCTCAACCGAAGAGCGCTCGCGTTCCTGCGCCTCGCGTCAATAAGGCTTATGCTCAGAAAGCTATGCAATCCAGCATGATCTCTCCGGACAGACACTTAGGGCTTCATAATAACTATCTTCATCGACTTTATGTTGCCAAACTAGGCTTATTGCGACCCACAAGACAGACGCGATGATCCCGAACCACTGCCACACGTTTAAACTGAGCACGGGGCTCACTCGGCCGATCAGTTGCTTCATCATAATTGCGCCCTAGATCGCCAAAAATCATTTTGTTCAATATATCGAGGTGCGTATTTCAGACAACCAGCATTCTTTCCTCGCATGGACCTGCGAGAGGTTTTCGCCGCGAATCTTCGACGACTACGAAACGAGAAGGGTCTCGCGCAGGACGATCTTGCCTATGAGGCTGAGGTGAGCCGCAGCTATCTCAGCCCCAGGCTTGTCTGGTCGCGAAACGTCTCGATCGACGAAAGTCATTCATTATGGGATCGTTTAGTACAGCAAGCCCAGGGATCAATCGCGCAAAGCCCCGAGCTCGCCACTTTCCTGACGGCGGCTATTCTGGCATGGCCTTCATTGATCGACGCGATCCAGAACCGCGTATCCGCGAGATTGAATCTAAGCGACGTTTCAAACGGAACAATCGCGAATGCTTTCAGGACGGCTTGCAAGGCCGACCCGCTTTTTGCCTCCGGGATGCTTGAAGACTTCGACAAACTGGCGACCGCGGATCAAGCGCGTGACCGGCTTGTCGAGGTTTTTCTTTACGATGATGAATTTCAGTCGCGTCAGGCGCATCGTCTATCCCGCTGGCTTTGGTCGCGTGGTCGAAAGGATCTCGCCATGCTTATCCAGAGCCGCGCGTCCGACATTTTCCAATGGCAAGAGTCGGTGGCCATTTGCGTCAAAATCGATATCGCGTGGTCCGAAACCGAAATATTGCGTGGCTCCCAAGTGCGCCGGCGCGGAACAATGCCAACAGGCGCCCGGCCGGAATAACAATCGATGATCGCAGTCCTCGAAAGCAAGCACCGGAACAGCTCTTCCGATTCGTAAGAATAAAAAAGCCACCAGCTCACGCTGGTGGCCAAGTCGCGGGAGGAAACCGCTAGTTACAACAGTCGTGTCATGCCGCCCTCGCGGACGCATTTCCTTTTTGCGCCACCAATCTTGGATCGCTCGTCGGCCTATTCGCCAGATCGAGCGCCTCGAGCAATATCTCGGGCGCGGCGAAATCCGCGATACTGAAATCGTTCGGGATGAACCCTTCTTCCAGCAGGAAGTTTTTCTGCACATCGAGGTAGCGCAGCAATTCGGCGTCGAGGCGGGGCTCGAGCCGAGACGCGACGCCAAGCGAGAACCTTGAACCCACCGAATCTTCGGTAATGCCAGCGTCGCGCGCGATGAAACAATTCGCTTCCGCCGCGTTATTGCTCGACCAACGCGCCGTGCGAATCGCCTCGGCAAGGACGCCAACGACAATGCCAGGACGCTGCTCGACAAGTTCGCCACGCACGGTGAACGCAATGGGCGTTGCGTTGCTGACACGATCGACGGGATCGAGCGCCCGAGCGGCGTCATATAAAATGCGCGCGTCAAGCAACTCCGCCAGATCGGCCTCGCGCGACGTCAGGTAAATCGCGTCGACATGACCTTCGAGTAGCGCCTTCAGGACGATGCCGTCCCGTTTGCGCATGCCCGCCGAACTGAAGGCGGATCCACTCAGGACACCGGGCGGCGGCGGGGCGGCGACGAGCGGCTCCGTCAGGTTGATATCGACGAACGAGACAGCCGAGCGATCCACGCCGGCGACCTTCAGCGCGATCAGGCTTCCACGCAAGGCCGTTGCCCGTGCATAATCGATCCTGTCGTTTGGCCTGTTCACCAGCCCGATTCGCTTGCCTCGCAGGTCGGCGGGAGTTCGGATATTGCTGGATTTCAACGCGACCAGCGATGAGAAGTGTTCGATCCAGGTCAGACCGATGAGGCGCAAGTTGACGCCGACCGACTTTGCCCAGAGCGGTGGAATATTGCCCCCCTCACGAAAAAGGTTTTCCTTGCGCTGATCATAATGCGCCTCCCGCACGTCCCGATCCCGATGCGTCCTGATGGAGGTAAAGGTTACGCCCGACCCCTCAAAGGATTTCGCCAAGGTGTCCCGCGCGATCGAAATGCTCAAGGCCGAGGGCACGGGGCAAACCGTGTACCAGATATCAGCCGGCTGAGGATTGATCCGATTTGAATGCGTCATGATGGCTCCTTTCGATCAAAGTTCCACTCCGCTTCAATTCCGCGCCTGATCGACGGCGCGACGTCGGTGGGGACGGCGGAATCCACGTCTTCGTCGACACCCAGCGATTGGAGCAATTCACGCCGCAGTTTCGCGAATTGCGGGTGTTCGCGATGACGTGGACGATCAAGGCCAACGTGAAACTCACGCGTGATTCTTCCCGCCTCGATCAGAACGATCCTGTCGGCGAGCAACAGCGCCTCATCCACGTCATGTGTTACGAAAAGCATGGAAATGCGATGCTCTCGCCAAAGACTCAGCACCTGCTGTTGCATTTTCAGCCGAGTCAGCGCGTCGAGCGCCGCGAAGGGTTCATCGAGCAGAAGAAGTTCTGGCGTGCGCACCAAGGCCCGCGCCAGCGCCACGCGTTGGGCCTCGCCGCCCGATAGCGTCAATGGCCAGGCTTCGGCGCGCTCGACCAGGCCAACCTCCCGCAACGCAGTCATGGCGCGGGCGCGCAGATCGCGCGCGGAACCCTCGAGGCCGATCACGACATTCCGCCAGACGGACTTCCATGGCAGCAGGCGTGGATCCTGAAAGCAGATAGCGTGACTGGGCGTGACGTCAATCGCGCCATCGGCTCCGTCGTCGAGTCCACCAACAATGCGAAGCAACGTGGATTTACCGCACCCGCTCTTGCCGACGAGGATGACGAACTCGCCGACCCCAATATCGAAATCGATGTTGGACAGAACGCGGCGGCCGTCAAATGTTCGGCTAACACGCCTGAGTGATGCCGAAGGTTGTGAATAGACGCCAGACACGATCAGGCCCCCTTGAAAGCGCGCTGCCATCGCAAGGCGCGCATTTCGATCAAGCGAACAATGGCGTCGGCGAGTACGCCGATCACGGCGTAAATCGCCAGCGCGGTTATGATGACCGAGGTCTGCGCCAGTTCGTTTGCCTGGACGATCAACCAACCAAGCCCGGATGAGGAATTTATTTGCTCGGCGACGACGAGGCTCAGCCATGAAACGCCGATCGCGTAGCGAAATCCAATCAGCGCGGAAGGCAAGGCGGCGGGAAGAACCACATCGCGCAACAATTGCCAGCGTCCAAGCTTGTAGCCGCGCGCAAGCTCGATCAGGCGCTCATCGACGCCGCGGATACCCTTGAACACATTCAAATAGATCGGGAAGAAGCTGCCCATCGCGACAAGCAAAACGCGAGATGTTTCGCCAAGGCCGAACCATAAGATGAACAGCGGCACGAGGCCGAGAAACGGCAAGGTTCGCAACGCCTGAATGGTTGAATCGAGCGCGTCCTCGCCGATTTTTGACAACCCCGCCACGGCACCGGCGACAAGCGCCGCGAGCGAACCAAAGCCCAAACCAAGCAGGGCGCGCCAGAGAGATACGCCCAGATGCTTCTGAAGTTGACCGCTCGACGCCAGCGACCAGAGCGACAGCGCGACGTCATATGGCGAGGAACTGAATCGGCGATTGATGTACCCATGGCTGGCCAGAAACTGCCAAAGAACAAGAATTGAAAGCGGCACAACGGCGCGGCGCGCGAATCTGGAATAGCCGCTCATGACGCAATAAAAGGATTGAAGGCGTCGGTGAACGACAGGGCCGCGTCGAGCCGGGTGGGTATCAGGCCTTGTTGTAAAAATACATCGACTATACGCTGATTGTTGGCGATAAGTTCGCGGCCAATTTGCCGCAATCGCGCGGGCCGCTTGCGTTCGGCGATCAACGCCACGTCGGCGTCGATGCGCAACAGCGCGGCGACAGCGGCCGCGCGCTCCTCGGGTTTTCCATGGCTCCAGGCCACATGAGACGCCAATCGCGTCACAAACGCCGCAACATCTGTACTGCGTGATTTTATCGCCGCGTCCGACGCAATGTAATAGAGCGGATTTTCCGCGCCGACTTCATCGCCGCCAACGATGCGACGACATCCGGCTTTTTCGAACGCCGTTAGCAGCGTATCGATTGAAACCGCTGCATCGATTCCACCGCTCGCCAGCACTGCTTGAATATTGGTGCCAGCTGGCAAGAACACGTGCTCGACGTCGCTTGATTGTAGACCTGCCTTTTCGAGTGCCTTCAGCAAAACCCAATGTGAATTGGTGCCGCGCGTATAGGAAATTTTCTTGCCTTTAATGTCGGCGAGCGAATGAATTCCGGATTTCGGGTCGACGATCAACGCTTGCCCGGCGCCCCACGGCTCAGTCGCCGCGATGATCTTGAAATCGACGCCAGCCGATTGAGCGATTACCGGGCCGACCTCTCCCAGTTCGCCAATGTCGAGCTCCCCGGCGTTCAAGGCCGAGATTATTTGCGGGGAGCCTCCGGCGAATGGAATGATCTCGAACCTCAAGTCGCCGTCGCGGTCATCGCCATGGGCCGCGAAGGTCGCCGCGAAGCCGAATGTGTTGCTGGTCCCGACCTTGAGGACGCGCGACCCCGCGCGCGCGGCGGTTCCGGGGAACGCCGTCAAGGCAATGGTCGAAGCAATCAAGTTTCGTCTGGTGAACGTCATGGAAAAACTCCCAGCGCCTCATTCCCACGAGATTGACGCTGTTGTCAAGTTAGTCTATCTTTTTTATAGTTTTTAGGAGAGATCATTCATGTCCGTTTTCCAGCACACCCGGCGCCGCGCATTCAGCCTGCTAGCCGGCGGCGGTTTCGCCGTTGTCGCCGGCGCTCGCGCCCGAGCCGCCAATCGTCCCATCCGCCTCGGCACAAACAACATCTATGGCGTCGCGGCGACGCTCGACATCAACGGCGACGACAAGCCGAGCGACGCGGTGATCCAGTTGTTCCGGTTCAACAGCGTGCCCGCGATGTTGCAAGCGCTTAACGCTGGCGAACTTGATGTCGCGGAGGTGGGCGAGGTTGGTCCTGTCATCGCGCAGGCGGCTGACATCCCCGTCAAAACGATAGCCGCGACTCGGCCCTGGCCAGAGGGCGAGGCGATCATCGTGCACAAGACGTCGAAAATTCAGACCGTTCGCGACCTTGTCGGCAAGAAAGTTTCCTATCCGCGCGCGACCAACGCGCAATGGCTACTGACCAAAGCGCTGCGCGCCGAGGGTCTCAAGATCAGTGATATCGAAACTGTCGACATCCCCGCCGGCACCAACCTGCTGGCGGTGCTCGAAACTGGTGGCGTCGACGCATCGGTTTTCATTGACGCGTCACTGTCGCAATACGAGGCTGGCGGCGCGCGGCGCATCAAGAACGCGGGTGACGCAGGTTGCGACAATTCGCTCTTCTTCATCGCGTCCGAGAAGATCATCGCGGATGATCCAACGAGTGTTGGTGTTTTGGTTCGCCAATTGCACAGACATCTCGTCTGGGCCCGCGGCCATCAGGAAATCCGGGCGAAAGCGGTCGCCGACTTATTGCGGATCCCGCCCGAAATCGCGCTGGCCTCCGAGCGGAAAAGGCCGGACGGGCTTCGTCCTATAGACGCGGCGTTGATCGCCAATGGACAGGACATCGCCAACACCTTCCTAGCTCAAAAAGTCATTCCAAAATCCATCGTCGTGGCGCCGACATTCACGACCCAGTTCAACGCGTTCATCGGCGCGTGACTCAAAGGAGTTTGCCGTGAATATCAGAACCACCGTCCCCGCCAGTTCCCCACGCGCCGGCCGTGCGCAAATCATCGCGTCCGACGCGGAGACAATCGAGATTGTGACAGCGCTCGCCGCCCGGTTCCGAAAGGACGCGATTGCGCGGGACCGTCAGCGCGCCCTGCCCCGCGACGAAATCGAGGCGCTGACGGCCGCCGGTTTTTTCGGCGCCACCGTACCCAAGGCTTTTGGCGGCGCGGACATTTCCTCGGTAACAGTTGCGAACGCCTTCCGAATCCTCGCGGCGGCCGATCCGAGCATCGGGCAAATTCCGCAAAATCACTATTGTTGGCTGCCAACAGTCGCCAATGGAGCACCAGACCAGGCAGCATTCTTCTTCGGCCGCTTTCTCGCTGGTGACCGTATCGGCAACGCCCATTCGGAAGACACCAAGCGCCGGCCGAACGATTACACCCATGAATTGAGGAAGGTCGAGGGCGGCTGGCGCATCACAGGTCGGAAATACTATTCGACGGGCGCGCTCTTCGCGCATTGGCTGCCGTTCACCGCGCACTTCGACGTCGATGGTTCGCACAAGGCATTCATCTATTTCGTCGATGCCCAGCAAAAAGGGATCACCTTGCTGGATGACTGGGATGGCATGGGCCAGCGGGTTACAGCCAGCGGCACGACGATCTTCGAGGATGTGTTCGTTCCCGATTTCAATGTGTTTCCCCTGCTGCCACCCTCAACCGATGGCCGCTCGTTCTCGCTGAACGCGGGACTTATACACGCGGCTATCGATCTGGGCATCGCCGAGGAAGCGCTCGCCGACGCCAAGGCCTATATCCGCGAGAACAATCGGCCATGGGCGCATAATCCCCAGCCAGAACACCATGATGAACCCTTTGTGGTAAGGGAATTCGGCAAGCTGGGCGTCAAGGCGCGCACCGCCGCTGT
Organism: uncultured Hyphomicrobiales bacterium; assembly: GCA_903861645.1. Lineage (GTDB taxonomy): Bacteria > Pseudomonadota > Alphaproteobacteria > Rhizobiales > Beijerinckiaceae > Terripilifer. Next base: position 3,098 of record CAIOVE010000080.1, on the reverse strand, counting down.
TTCGCTCGAGGCCGCCGCGCGCAAGATCGATGTGGCGCGCGAGGCCAACAACACAGACGCCGTGCTCGCCGCGCGGCTGGCGATCGCCGACGCGCGATTGTTGTGTTCGGAGGCCGCGACCCACATCGCGGACCAGTTCTTCCCTCTGACCGGGGCGCGGGCCACGCTGGGCAAATACGATCTCGATCGTCATTGGCGCAACGCCCGCACTCATTCCCTGCACGACCCGTTGAGATGGAAGGAGTTTCACCTTGGAAACTACTACCTGAACGGACAACTTCCGCCGCCGAATTCTTACGTCTGACGAGCGACGCTTTTTTCAAAGACGAGGCGCTTCCATGAACGCTCCATTGAAACCATTCCAGCATTCAGACATTCGCTTCGGCGTCTGGTCGCCCTATCGCGGCAAGTGGGTGATTGATCCCAGCCGCGAACGTCTCGTCGCGAGCTACGATCTGGCCCGGGACACGACACTCAGCGCCGAGCGCGCTGGCTTCGATACTATTCTCTATGCGCAGCACACCATTAATCCGCTCGATCAGGCGGAGGAAATTCAAGAAGCCTGGACAATGGCGGCGGCAGCCGCCGCCATTACGAGCAAGATAGAGATCATCGCCGCGATCAAGCCCCGCCTTTATCACCCGGCGGTGCTCGCCAAGATGGCGCTTGGAATTGAAGACATCAGCCATGGCCGGTTCGCCATTAACGTCGTGAACGCCTGGTTCATACCGGAGCTGGCGCGATCGGGCATCGGCTTCCCCGAGCATGACGAGCGCTACAAGTATGGCGCCGACTGGCTTTCGATCGTTCGGCGCCTCATGGAAGGCGAAACCGTGACGCACAAGTCCGCGTATTTCGATCTCGACGCCTACGCCTTGAGGCCAACGTCCCGATATCGTCGGCGGCCGGTCATCTATACCGGCGGCGAATCCGCCGTGGGCCGCGACTTCGCCCACGACCACGCCGATCTTTGGCTCATCAACGGCCGGCCGCTTGAGGATGTCGCCCCCAGCGTGATCGATCTCGCCTCGCGCCCGCGCGCCGGCGCGGCGCTGAAATTCGGTCTGACTGGATTTTCGATCACGCGCGAAACCGAAGCCGAGGCGCAGGCGGCGCTCGTCGAATTGTTCCGAATTCAGGATAGTTTCTACGACACCCGCCAGCAGGAAATGCGCAAGAACATCGATCCGCGCGCCGAGACGCTAAGCTATGGTCGCAAATACGGCGCGCGCATGATCGGAGCGAATGGCGGCACGTTGCCGGGGTTTGTCGGAAGCCATGACCAGGTCGCCGAACGTCTCGCCGCCTTCTGGGATATCGGCGTTTCGACATTTCTCCTGTCCTTCTTTCCCTTGATCGAGGAGCAGGAAAACTTCGCGCGCGAAGTGATTCCGAGAGTCAAGGCGCTCGTGCGCGATCGTCCGCCCGCGACGCGCCTCGCCACCTTCGCCTGATTCCATCGCTTCGACGAGAACGAGCCCCGCGACATGACCCTATCCGTTATCGACTTTCACAATCATCACGTCCCAGCCCGCTTCGAACTTACCACTACGCGCGGCGCGCCAGCCGATCAACGCGGGCGTTGGGCGGCCTTGAACTTGAAACTGGCCGACGAGGCGGCCTTGCTCGACGATATTTTCTCCGGCGATCTGACCGCGCGCGTGGTCAATGCGCCGGCGGCGTTGATTGCCGACGCTGAAGGGCGCGTCCCTCGCGAAAAAATCGCCGCGATCAACGACGAGCTCGCCGGACTTGTCTCGCGTCACCCAGGCCACATCCATGGCCTTGCGACCATTGACGCCTATGACGGCGAACATGCCGCGAAGGAACTCGAACGGGCTATCAAGGTTCTGGGATTGCGCGGGGTTTTCGTGGACAGCGCGCGCGGCGACCGCCTGATCGACGCGCCGGAAGCGCGGCCGACCCTGCGCGTGGCGGCGGAACTGGGGGCGCCGGTATTCGTGCATCCTGTCAATCCGCAACCTCTGACGGACCAGTTGGCGCCTTATGGACGACTGGGCACGCTGCTTGCGCGCGGCACTGTCAATTCAGCGGCCCTGGTGGCGCTATTGGAGGGCGGCGTCTTCGCGGAGTTGCCGCGGCTAAAGGTCGTCGTTACGGCCTTGGCGTTCGGCGGCCTCGCGCTCGCCGGCGGGTTCTCCCATTATAGCCTTTTGCCCGGCGGCGCGTTGGAAACGCTCCGGAGGCAGGTCTGGATCGACACGATGGGATTTGATCCCGTCCTGCTGCGCGCGTCCATCGACCTTCTCGGTGAAACCCATGTGCTCGCCGGTAGCGACTGGCCCATCGTCAGCGACGGGCCGATCCAACCAAAGCTAACGAAAGCGCTCGCTGAAATCGGCTTGTCCGACGGCGCCAAAAAACTCATCGCGTCCGACAATGCATTGAGTCTGCTGGGTCTTCGCAACTAGCATTACGCATGGAAAGTGACATACGCGCGGATGGGCAGGATCTCCCCTTTGATTTCGAGCAGTTCCTAGAATTGTAGATCGGAATTGTTGGGTGAACGTGCCCTTATCTGCTTGTACAGACTGTGCGCCGTCCCCGATTATCTCGTCGCGCCCCTCGAAGCCTATCTGCGTCTTTCCCGGCCGATCCTCATGACCCCCCGCGCCGGCTTATCGGGAAAGCCAGCAAGCGACATTCATGAACTGCCGGCCCCCTCCGGTTTTCCTGTTTCGGGCGTCCGCTCGATGGACAGGGACTGCATATCATCACGACCAGGGAAACACGGAGGGCGCTTGGCGTCGAGGTCAATCCACACGCGTTCCGGGCCGCCGCGGCGAACACCGCCGCCATGCATGGCGCGGCCATGCCCCACATCGCATCCGCCATCCTCCAGCACCGGGACTCCCGGGTCACCGAAGCGCACTACAACCGTGTGCGGATCTTCGAGGCGGCCGACGCCTTTCGCGGCATGCCGAGGGGTGAATAAAGTTAGGTCTCGTTGACAAAGTAGCGCATCCATAGCCGGATGCAGGCGATTTGAACGAAGCCTCCGAACGTTTCGGCGAGCTTGTCGTATCTCGTCGCGAAGCGCCGGGCATTCTTGAGTTTGTTGAAGCATCGCTCGATGC
>CAIOVE010000079.1 GCA_903861645.1 uncultured Hyphomicrobiales bacterium | reverse complement strand
TGGCGGCGGCGGTGGGCGAAGGCGACGCGGCGATGGGCGTCGTCGTGGCATCTCCGCCCAGAAAATCCGGAATATAATCAAACCAGTAAGCGGCCCCGCCTGCGCCGCCCAGCGCGACGACGAGCGCGATCAGGCTGACGACGAGTCCACCGCGGCTCTTGCGCGGCGCGGCGGGCGCGACCGATTCCGCCGCGGCTTCCACGGCTGGCCCGGAAGACGCCGACGCGTCCGCCGGCTCCTCGGCGGGCAGCGCCGAAGCGTCGATGACCGTTGGCTCGCGCCGCTCTTCCCTTTCGCCCCTTTGCGGCGGCGGCGGATCGACGGGCTCGGCCTGATCGTTGGTCATGCGCTAACGCTCCATTGCCCCCGATCTATAACCGAGGCGCGGCGCGGTGGAAACGGAGTCGGAAGCCGCCCCATCAAGACGGACGACGCGCGACTTCCGCCGCGATGGCGAGCGTGCGCCGGGCCATGTCGGCGTGCAGCCGTTCGACCATGCGGCCATCGAGCGCGATGGCGCCTTTCGCGGCGTTCTCCGGCGCGTCGAAGGCGGCGACGAGCTTGCGCGCCCACGCCAGTTCGTCTTCGTCGGGCGTGAAGGTCGCGTTGCAGATCGCGATCTGGTCCGGGTGAATGAGCGTCTTTCCGTCCATGCCCATGTCGCGGGCCTGCGCGCATTCGGCGCGGAAGCCCTCGGCGTTCCCGATGTCGCCGTAAACGCCATCGAGCAGATCGACGCCATAGGCGCGCGCCGCGGCGACGCAGATGGAGAGCCACGCCGTCAGGCTGGGCCGACCGGGCGTGATGCGCGCCCGCGTTTCCTTGGCGAGATCGTTCGTGCCCATGACGAGCACGTCGAAATGCGAGGCTGGATCGCGCGCCGTGCGCACGATGGAGTCGGCGTTGAGGATCGCCATCGGCGTTTCCATCATCGCCCACAAGCGCATGGACTCCGGCGCGCCGGCCTTCCGCAACTCGCTCGCGGCCATCATGATGTCGCCCGGCGTCGATACTTTCGGGATGAGCACCGCGGCGGGCGCGACGGCGGCCGCCGCGATCATGTCGGCGCGGCCCCATTCGGTCGACAACGCGTTGACGCGAATGACGATTTCACGCGCGCCATAACCGCCCTGCCGGATCGCCGCGCAGGCCTGATCGCGCGCCGTCGCCTTCGCCTCGGGGGCGACCGCGTCCTCAAGGTCGATGATGACCACATCGGCGGGCAAGGTTCGCGCCTTGTCGAGCGCGCGGGTGTTTGAACCGGGCATATACAGCGCGCTACGGCGCAACCGAATGGTCATCAGGGGCTCCGGATCGACGGAAATGCTTGCATTTCGCGCCGCAACATATCTGTCATCCGCCTGTTCCGCCATCCCTGCCCGCTTCATGGGCGCCGGGAACGTGTAAAATCGCCGGATGGAAAGGTCAGCAACCATGATTCGCGCCGTTCTCGTGACGCCGCCCAATGTCGACGGGCGGACCATCGCCCTGCTCGAGGCGGGCGGCTGCCGCGTCATCCGGCCAGCGAAGGCGGAAAGCGATATTCAGCCAGAGGAATGGCCGGGCCTGCTGGCTGGCGCGCGGGGCTGGATCATCGGCCCCCACGCGCGCGTCACGCGCGAACTCGTGGCGGCGGCGCCAGAGTGTCGAGTCTTCATTCGCCGCGGCGTCGGCCATGAACGGCTCGACATGGAAGCCATCCGCGATCTCGGCCGCGTCGGCGCCATCGCGGCGGGCGGCAACGAGGATTCCGTCGCCGACCACGCGGTCGGTCTGATGCTGGCCGTGGCGCGCCGCGTTCGCGAACAGCAGATCGCCATGCTCGCCGGCGATTGGTCGATCCGCGTCAGCGGCGATCTCTTCCGCAAGACCGTCGGCATTGTCGGAATGGGCCGGACCGGGCGCGCGCTGGCGCGCCGGCTCGCGGGCTTCGAATGTCGCGTGCTGGCGACAACGCCGCGCCCCGATGGCGCCGATGGCGTCGAATTTGTGGATTTGCCGACGCTGCTGCGCCAATCCGATTTCGTCAGCCTGCACGCGCCGCTGACACCGGCCACGCGCCACATGATCGACGCGCGCGCGCTGGCGGCGATGAAGCAAGGCGCCATTCTCGTGAACACGGGACGCGGCGGACTCGTGGACGACGCCGCCCTGCTGACAGCCCTGCGCGCGGGCCACCCGGCCGGCGCCGGCCTTGACGTCTTCGAGGCGGAGAGCGACCACGCCGCCCGGGACACGGCAATGCAACTGCTGGCGCTGCCCAACGTGGTCGGCACGCCCCATTCGGCGGCCTCGACCCGCGAGGGGCTGGCGCGCACCAACGAGATCGCCGCGCGCTGCGTGCTGGCGGTGCTGGACGGCGTCGAACCGCCGCCCGGCTGCGTGGTGGTCGACGGTCGGCGTTAGCCGCCCTCAGATCAGCCCGTTGTCGCGGGCGAGATCGAGCAGGTTCTTCTCGGGCCGCGCGCCGTAATGCTGGATGACCTCGGCGGCGGCGAGCGCGCCAAGCCGCGCGCAGGTGTGATGATCGACGCCGCGGGTCAGGCCGGCGAGGAAGCCGGCGGCGAACAGATCGCCCGCGCCCGTCGTGTCGACAAGCTGCTCGATGGGGAAGGCCGGCGCGGCGATGGTTTCGCCACGGGTCACGACGATCGAGCCCTGCGCCGAGCGCGTCACGACGCCCAGCGCCTTTTCCTCGCGCAGGGCCGCGACGGCCGTGTCGAAATCGGCGGTCTGGAACAGCGCCTTCAGCTCATGCTCGTTGGCGAAAACGATATCGACCTTGCCGCCGCGGATGAGACCGAGGAACTCGTCGCGATACCGGTCGACGCAGAAGGAATCCGAAAGCGTCAGCGCAACCTCGCGACCCGCCGCGTGGGCGATGTCGGCGGCCTTGACGAACGCTTCCTTGGCGGCCGGCGGATCCCACAGATAGCCTTCGAGATAGGTGATGCGGGCGTTCGACACCTGCGCGGCGTCGACGTCGGCGGCCGTCAGGTTCTGGCAGGCGCCGAGGAACGTGTTCATCGTGCGCTCGCCATCGGGCGTCACGAGAATGAGGCAGCGCGCCGTCGACGGGCCGCCATGCGCGGCGGGCGTCGTGAAATGCACGCCCATGGCGCGGATATCGTGGGTGAAGGCGTGGCCGAGATCGTCGGCCTTGACCTTGCCGATGAAGCCGGCCCGCGCGCCCAGCGACGAAACGCCGACGATCGTGTTGGCCGCCGAGCCGCCGGAAATGATCGTGCCGGGGCCCATCGCGTCGTACAGCGAGATCGTCCGGGCCTCGTCGATCAGCGACATCGACCCCTTCGCCAGCTTCTCGCGCGCGAGGAAATCATCCTCGGCGCGGGCGATGACGTCGACGATCGCGTTGCCGATGCCCAATACGTCGAGTTCCTGATCCGCCATGCCTGTCCCCTGCCAATGCCTGAAATCCGCCGGTCGTGTCGCATTGCGTTCGACCATGGTCAATAGTCAGCCGCCGCGTGGCGGCTTTTCGCGCGCCACGAGCACCGCCATCAGCGCCCGGAAGGTTTCCGCGTCGAGCGAGCGGACATCGGCGGCGAGGCGGTTGGCGAATTCCGTCGCCTCGGGTTGCAGGCCCGACGTGTCGACGACGACCCGCGGGTTGGAGCCGCGCGCCAGCCGCTCAAGCTCCTCGGCCTCGTCCCAGATGATGTTGAAATAGCCGATGATCCGTTGCAGCAGATACCATGAGGGCGCGCCACGCTGGCCATGTTCGAGCGCCGAAAGGTAGGCGGCGGACACGCCGACCGCGCCGGCCATCTCCTTCAGCGTGAGCTGGCGCGCGGCCCGCAGTTCGCGCAACTTGCGGCCAAACGGGGTCATGGGCGGTCCTCGCGATCCCGACGGATGCGCACGTAAAGCGCGCCCGATCCGCCATGCGCCGCGTCGGCCTCGTCGAAGCCGATGACGCAATGGCGCAGTTCCGGCGCGGCGAGCCAGTGCCGCACCATCCGTTGCAGCACGCCGCCGGGGTGGGCGTGGGCGTCATGTTCGGCGCGCGAGCCGCGACCCTTGCCGGTGACAACGGTGACGATCCGCGCGCCCTGCCCCCGCGCGCGATGGATGAACCCCAGCAGCGCGTCATGGGCCTCATGCTGGCGCATGCCGTGCAGGTCGAGATTCATGTCGACGGAGAGACGTCCGCGCGCCAGCCGTCGCTTGATCTTGTCCTCGATGGGCTGGATGCGCGGCGGCGGCTTGCGGACCGGCGCCGGCGCGGGCGGCCGCGCGCTGGTTTGAACCGCCGCGGAAACAACGGTCCGTCCGGCGGGGGAGGGCGCGGCGGGCGGCGGCGCGTTGGTTCGATCCTTGACCGCCCGGCCGGGCTTGAGCGGCTTCAGCGTGCGCGTCACCGTTCGCCAGATTTCCTCTTCCTCGGGCGACAGCCACGGTCGCCGGCCCGGGCGATCCCTCGGCGGCGCGCTCACGGCGCGCGCTCCGCCGGCAGCAACACGTACATGTCGGCGGGATGGCGAATGTCGCCCGCGATAGCGCCGCTCGCGTCGCCCGCGCCGATGTAGATGTCCGCGCGCGCAGGCCCGACGATGGCCGTGCCCGTGTCCTGCGCGATCATCAGGCGGCGAAAGGGCGCGGCCGCGCGGTCAACGGCGGGAATCTCCGCGTCGATCCAGAATGGCAGGCCATAAGGCCACAATGTCCGGTCGACGGCGATGGAGCGCAGCGGTCGCAGCGGCGTTCCCGCCGCGCCGATTGGCCCGATCTGGCGGGCGGGCGAGCGGTCGATTTCAAAGAACACGAAGGATTCATTGCGCCACAGCAGGTCGCGACCCGCCTCGCCCGGCGCCTGACCATGGTCGCGCACCCATTGCTTGAGCCGCGCGAGCGACATCTCGGCGAGCGGCACGTCGCCACGCTCGATGAGAATGCGGCCGATGGAGGTATAGGGCCGACCGTTGCGCCCGGCGTAGGTCATGCGGATCAGTTCGTCGCCGACCCGCACCGTCGCCGATCCCTGCACGTGGATCATGAAGGCCTCTATGGCGTCGCGCACATGGACCAGCGGCTTTTGGCCGCCAGCCAGATGATCGGCGTCGATTTCGGCCCGCGTCGGGTAGGGAATCAGACCGCCGCCGGGCCCCACGCGCCCGCCGCTCAGCCGACTGTCGAGGCCGCGCCAGTCGTCGCCGGGCCGCAAGGTCACGAGATCGTCGGGCCGCGCCAGCAGCGGCTCGGCGAAACCGGCGGTCCGGGTCCATGAACCTTCGATGATCGGCTCGTAATAGCCGGTCAGGAAGCCACGCGACGACCCTTGCGCGGGACGCACGCGGAAGGCGCGGAATCGCTCCGTCAGGAACGCCCGGATGGCCTCCGGCGCGGCCGCGCCCAGAGCCAGCGCGTCGGCGCAAACCGCGACCAGCGCGCCGTCGGGCGGCACGCCCGGCCGGATGCCGGCGTCGCCCGACACGATCCGCTCGCAGGACAAAAGGAACGAAGCCCAGGCGTCGGCGAGATTGTCGGCGTTGAACCCAGGCAACCGGTCGAGCCCGATCGCCTCGGGCTCGACGAAGCCGAGGCCAGCGAAATCCACCGTCCCGCCCAAGCGATCTCCCATCGCGCCGAAGCCCCGTCAGTGCGCGGATTCGGTCGCGATCAATTTCCAGTTCGGGTCGCGAGAGCCAACGGGCCGGGCGAAGGTCCAGATATCGATCAGGTCCACCGTGCGGTCCGGGCTGCCATCGACAACCTCGCCCGCCTTGTCGCGGGTGGCGGTGATCATCTTGGACAGGAAGCGCACGGTGACCTGCGCCTGCGCCCCGGTGAGCCGCGCGTCGTCGATCAGCGTCTTGTCGAGGGAGACGAAGGTCGTCTCGACCTTTTGGCCAGCGGCCTCGCGGGCGCGGATCGAGCCCTCGAAACTCTCGAACACGTCGTTTTCGAGCAGCCGGCGCAACGTCGCGACATCGCCCGACGCGAAGGCGGCGACGATCATTTCATAGGCCGCGCCCGCGCCCGCGAGAAAGGCCGGCGCGGCGAAACCGGGATCGGCGGCCAGAATGGCGTCAAGCCCCGGCCAGGCCTTCTCGGCGGCGACGGTCGACCAGCGGTCGGCGGGCTTGATGTCGAGGCGGGCGGCGGGTCCGGAAACCGCCACGCCCGGCAGTGGAATGACGTTTGACGCGGACGAGGCCGGTTCAGTGGCGCGCGCGCGGGCGACGGGCTCCGGCGGGCGACGTTCGCTCCCGGTGCGCGTCCCCAGCACCGATCGCAGCTTGTAGAGCACGAACAGCGCCAGCACCGCGAAAATGATGATCGATGGATCGAACGAATCCTGCATGGGAACAAGCTCTTGAGTTTATGCCGCGCGGCTGACGCGCGACCCGGCGACGGCGCGAACGCCCTCTATATACCAATCCGGCGAACATTGCCGCATGGAAGAGGGCGGGCTTGTGACACGGCCATGTTGACTCGGCGCCGCGCGTGGCTAGGGTGCGCCCCGATCGCCGGACGCCCGGCGCCTCTAACGGATGAGAATCCCATGTCGAAACTGATTTTCCCGGCGGCGCCGGCCCCGACCCTGCCGATCGTCGGCAGCGAAGACCGCATCCCCGTCCAGCGCGTTTTCTGCGTCGGCCGGAACTACGAGGACCACGCCAAGGAAATGGGCCAGCAGGTCGAGCGCGACGAGCCCTTCTACTTCACCAAGGCCAACGAAACCGTCGTGCCGGACGGCTCGGTCGTGCCCTATCCGCAGGGCACCGAGAACTTCCACTATGAATTCGAGTTGGTCGTCGTCATCGGCGCGCCCGCCCATAACGTGTCGGTCGCCGACGCGCTGTCGAAGGTCTATGGCTATGCCTGCGGTCTCGACATGACCCGCCGCGACCTTCAGTTGAAGAAGCGCGCCAAGCAGCTGCCGTGGGATATCGGCAAGGACATCGAGCACAGCGCCCCGATCTCGGCCGTCGTGCCCGCCGCCAGGTTCGGCCTGCCCGAGAAGCAGAAGATCGAGATGCGCCAGAACGGCGTCACCAAGCAGAGCGCCGACCTGTCGCTGCTGATCTGGAAGGTGCCGGAAATCATCTCCCACCTGTCGACCCTGTACCACCTGCGTCCCGGCGACGTGATCATGTCCGGCACGCCCGCGGGCGTCGGCCCGTGCAAGCCCGGCGACGTGCTGGAAGGCACGATCGAGGGCGCGGGCTCGCTGAAGGTGACGATCGGCCAGCCGGTCTGAGTCGCCTTTCCGGCCCCTGCAAACGACTTGCGAAACCCCGCGCCGACGCGCGGGGTTTTTCGTTGCGCGCGCCTTGATTGACATCGCCGCCGACCCTTCGCATGTTCGCCGCCCCAAGGGAGTGGACGCAATGCCGGCACTGAAGGTCAATGGTCGAACGCACGACGTGGACGGGCTCGAGAATTCGCCCCTGCTGTTCGTGCTGCGCAATGATCTCAAGCTCAACGGTCCGAAATTCGGTTGCGGCCTCGCCCAGTGCGGCGCCTGCACGGTGCTCGTCGATGGCCAGCCCGTGCGCTCCTGCGTGACGCAGGTCGGCGCCGTCGTCGATCAGGAGATCACGACGCTGGAAGGTCTCGGCTCCCTAGAGAAGCCGGACAAATTGCAGCGCGCCTTCATCGACGAGCAGGCCATGCAATGCGGCTATTGCGTCAATGGCGTCATCATGCGCGCCCGGGCCCTGCTCGACCAGAACCCCCATCCGACCGAGGGCGAGGTGCGCCTCGCGCTCGACGGGAATCTCTGCCGCTGCGGCGCGCAGAACCGCATGGTGCGCGCCGTGCTTCGCGCCGCGCGGGAGGCCTGAGCCATGACGATCAACGCCACCCGCCGCGATGTCATCAAGGGCGCCGGCGCGCTCGCGGTTTCGTTCGATCTCGTCGCCGACGCCGCGCGCGCCGCCGACGCGCCCGGCCAGAAGCTGCCCGGCGATCTCGCGACCTCGCCGAAGGTCTCGTCCTGGCTGCGCGTAGAGGCGGGCGGGAAAATCCGCCTGCTCGTTGGCAAGGTGGAGCTTGGTCAGGGCGTGCTGACCGCGGTCGCGCAACTCTGCGCGGATGAACTCGATGTCGATCTGGCGCGCGTCGCCATCACCTCGGGCGATACGCGCCTCGTGCCGGACGAGGGCGTTACCGCCGGCTCGTTCTCCATGCCGAACTGCGGATCGGCCGTGCGACAGGTGTCGGCGGAAGCGCGCCAGATATTGCTGGGACTGGCGGCGAAACAACTCGGCGTCGCGCGGGACGCCCTGACCGTCGCCGACGGCACGGTGAAGGCGCCCGACGGCAAGTCGACGACCTATTGGGATATTGTCGCCAACGACGCCTTCGAGGTTCAGGCGACGGGCGCGGCGCCGCTCAAGCCGCGCGACGCCCGGCGTTACGCGGGCCGGCACGTGCCGCGCCTCGATATTCCCTTCAAGGTCACGGGAACGAATATATTCATTCAGGATTTTCGTCCCGAGGGCATGTTGCACGGTCGCGTGCTGCGCCCGCCGGCCTATGACGCCAAACTCGTCTCGCTCGATACGACATCGGTCGAGAAGACGGCGGGCGTCGTCAAGATCGTGCGCGACGGCTCCTTCGTCGGCGTGATCGCCGAGCGCGAGGAACTGGCGCTCGACGCCATCGCCGAGCTGCGCGCCCTGGCGCGCTGGGATGTTCCCGCGACGGGCGAGACGCAGGACACCGTGCACGACTGGCTGCTGCGCCAGAAGACGCAGGACATCCTCATCAAGAACGAGCCCAACAAGGCGGCGAAGCCGGCGGCCACCGTCGAGGCGATCTACAAGCGCCCCTATCACATGCACGCGTCGATCGGCCCCTCGACCGCCATCGCCGTGCTCGACGCCGATGGCGTCACGCACGTGCGCACGCACAGCCAGTCGGTGTTCGAGACTGGCGCGGCCATCGCGGAGATGCTGGGCGTCGACAAGGCGAAGGTTCATTGCATCCACATGCAAGGCTCCGGCTGTTACGGCCACAACGGCGCCGATGACGCCGCCGCCGACGCGGCGCTGCTCGCGCAAGCGACGCCGGGACGCCCCGTGCGCATCCAGTGGACGCGCAACGACGAGCACAAGTGGGAGCCCTATGGCTCGGCCATGCTGATCAAGACCGTCGCGGCGCTCGACGACAAGGGCGACATCGTCGACTGGTCCCACGACCTGTGGTCGACCTCGCACGGCACGCGACCGGGCGCGCGCGCCGGCAACCTGCTCGCCGCGCATTATCTCGAAAAACCCTTCGAACTGCCGACGCCCGTCAATGGCGGCCCGCCGAACTACGCCGCCGACCGCAACGCCATCGCCATCTACGCGTTCCCCGGTCAGAAGGTGACGACGCATTTCATCACGTCCTTCGCCGCGCGCGCCTCCTCGACGCGCGGCCTCGGCGCCTACGCCAATGTGTTCGCCATCGAGAGCTTCATGGACGAACTCGCCGCGCGGGCGAAGGTCGATCCCATCGAATATCGCCTGCGCTACCTCAAGGACGAACGCGCGCGCGCCATTCTGCAAAAGGCGGCCGACATGTTCGGCTGGAAGGACTTCAAGCGCGCCCCCGGCCGCGGTCGCGGCATTGGCTTCGCACGCTACAAGGGCCTCGCGGCCTTCTGCGCCGTGGCGATGGAGGTCGAGGTCGATCGCGGCACCGGAAAGGTGCGCGTCATCCGCGTGTCCGCCGCCAACGACGCGGGCGAGGTCGTGGCGCCCGACGGCGTCAAGAACCAGATCGAGGGCGGCGTCGTGCAATCGCTGTCGTGGAGCCTGAAGGAAGCCGTTCGCTTTGGCCCCGGCGGCGTGCGCAGCGCCGACTGGACGTCCTACCCGATCCTGACCTTCTCGGAGGTTCCCCCGATCGACGTCGAACTGATCGACCGGCCGGGAACGCCCTTCCTCGGCACGGGCGAGGCCTCGCAGGGACCGACCGGCGCGGCGCTGGCCAACGCCATCTTCGAAGCCTGCGGCGCGCGCCTGCGCGATATTCCCTTCACGCCGGCGAAGGTGAAGGCCGCCCTGCAGGCGTGAACCGAGGGCGTGTTCAGGCGCGCGCGGAACAACGGGTCCGGGTTTCCGGCGCCCGACCGTGATAGATTACGGACATTGAATTTGATTCCCCCCGTCAGGACGCCCAGATGCGATTTCTCAGCCTAGCCGTAGCCGCGCTCGCCGCCATCGCCCTCTTCGTCTATACGCGGTCGGGCGACTCGGCCGCGGCCCTGCTGGGAGGCTTCGCCGTCGTCTGCGCCTATACGACGTTCCAGTCGGCCGGGGTCTCGACCTTCCTGAAAATCTTCATCGCGATCTTCTCGGCCGAAACCGCCGTCTTCGGCGCGCTGTCTCTGATCGCCGACGCGGGTTACTGGCCCGCGTCGCTGGAAGAGTATCAGCTACCGACATCGCTGGCGCTGACGGTGGCCCTGTTCTCGATCATCACCTGGGCCGTGTCGCACGTGAGGGTCGTGCGATCGATCGCGGGCATCGCCGATCATTATTTCGAGTCGCGCGAGCCGACCACGAGCCGGATCTGGCCCTTCCCCGCGTTCAAATGCAGCGAGCACGGTCTCGCCATCGCCATGGTGACGCTCCTCGTGCTCATCAATCAGGCGCAGGTCGCCATCGAGGTGCGCCTGTCCTTCTGGGGCCGCGACTTCTTCACGGCGCTGCAATCCAAGGACGTCCCGACGTTCTGGCGCCTTTTCCTGACGGAGCTGCCTATTTGGCTCGTCGTGCTCATCGTCAGCGCGCTCGTCGAAATCGTCGTGCAAGCCATGCTCACCATCCGCTGGCGGCGGTTTCTCACCCAGTATTATCTCGGTCGCTGGCTCGACGGCGCGACGCATTACCGCATGAGCCTGCGCGGCGATGGCGCCGACAACCCCGACCAGCGTATCTCCGAGGACGTCAACCGCTTCATCGACGGCGGCGCCTTCGGCGGCGGCAACAACAGCGGCTACGGCGTCTATTCGTTCTCGATCCTGCTGATCTCCACCATGTCATCGCTGGTGTCCTTCTCGATCATTCTCTGGACGCTGTCGTCGGAGTTCACGATTCCCGGCCTGAACATCGTCCTGCCCGGCATGCTGTTCTGGGTGGCGCTCGTTTACGCGCTCGTTGGCACCTTCATCACGCACTGGATCGGCCGCGCCCTCGCGGGCTTGCAATTCCGTCACCAGAGGTACGAGGCGGATTTCCGTTTCTCTCTTGCGCGCGTGCGCGAATATTCGGAACAGGTCGCGCTGCTGAAGGGCGAGGAGACCGAGCGTCGCGAGGCCATGGGCCGCTTCACGCGCATCTTCGACAACTTCATCGACATCACCCACGTCCGCAAGAAGATCAACGCCTTCGTGATTTTCTACGGGCAGGTCAGTTCCTACATTCCGATCATCGTGGCCGCGCCGTTCTACTTCAACGGCAAGATTCAGTACGGCGTGCTGAACCAGACCGCGGGCGCCTTCGCGCGCGTCGAGGGCGCGCTGAAGTTCTTCGTCAATTACTATGGTTCGCTGGCCGAGTTCCGCGCCGTGCTCGATCGTCTCACCGGTTTCGACGCGGCGATCGAGCAGGCGCGCGCCCTCGCGCTGACGCCGCCGATAGCGCAACGCGCCGCGGAAGGCGCCGGCATTTCGGCGTCGCATCTGTCGCTGGGACTGCCCGACGGCCGAACGATCGTGACGGATTCATCCTTCGAGATTCCCGCCGGCGTGGCGACGCTCGTGTCCGGCCCCTCGGGTTCTGGCAAGTCGACGATGTTCCGCGCCATGGCGGGCCTGTGGCCCTATGGCGCCGGCGAAATCAGCGTGCCCCGGGGGGCGCGCGTCATGCTGCTCCCGCAAAAGCCCTACATTCCCATCGGCAGCCTGCGCGCCGCGGTCGCCTATCCCTCCGACGCCGGCGCCTATTCCGACGAAGCCATGCGCGCGGCGCTGGAAGGCGCGCGCCTTGGCGGCTTCGCCAGCCGTCTCGACGAAGTGGACAACTGGTCGATGCGCCTCTCGGGCGGCGAACAGCAGCGGCTCGCCGTGGCGCGCGCGCTGCTCGCGGCGCCCGACTGGCTGTTCCTCGACGAGGCGACCGCGGCGCTCGACGAGGACAGCGAGGCGGCGCTCTACCACGCCTTCGCCGAACGCCTGCCCCACACGACCGTCGTGTCGATCGGCCATCGGTCCACGCTCACGGCCTTCCACCAGAACCGCATCCTGCTGACCTCCGACGACAAGGGCGTTTTCAACGCGCATGTCGCCGAAAAGATCGGATAGCCGCATGAACGGCGCGCCCGCCGCCCCGCCGCGCGGATACGCGCTGGCGTCAATCCTGTTCGTCGCTGGCGCGCTGGCGCTCGCCGCGCCATGGCTGCTGGGCGTCGTCACGATCCCCTGGGACGCCAAGGCCGAGGCCTGGCCGCAATTCGCCTTCCTCGCGCGCTCGCTGGCGGCGGGTGAAAGCCCGTTCTGGACGCCCAACGTCTTCGCCGGGCATCCCCATATCGCCGATCCGCAGGCGCTGATCTTCTCGCCCTCGTTTCTCGCCATGGCGCTGCTCGGCGGCCGCCCGGATTTCATCGCCGCGGATGGCGTCGTGTTCGCGATGCTCATTCTCGGCGGCCTGTCGCTGATGCTGTTTTTCCGCGACCGGGGCTGGCGGCCAGAGGGCGCGCTGGTGGCGGCCTTCGCCTTCGCCTTCGGCTGTTCGGCGGCGTGGCGCCTGCAACACGTCGGACAGGTGACGAGCCTGTGCTGGTTCGCGGTCGCGCTGATGGCGCTATCGCGGGCGCTCGACCGCCGCTCCATCGGTTGGGGTTTTGTCTCGGGCGTGGTCGCCGGATTCATGGCGCTCGGGCGCGATCAGGTCGGCCTGCTCTGCGCCTACGCGCTGGCGATATTCGTCGTCTGGCTGGCGCTCGACGGCGAGGGGCGCCTGGCGCGGTTGCGCGCCGCCATCGCGCCGCTCGCGGGCGGCTTCGTCGGCGGCCTGATCGTCACGGCTGTTCCCATCGCCTTCTCGCTGGCGCTCGCGACGGAATCCAACCGCCCGTCCATCGATTTCGCCGGGGCGGGCCGCGGCTCCATGCCGCCCATGGCCTTGCTGACCGGCGTCGTCGCCAACCTTTTTGGCGTTGATGGCCCCTTCGACAAGTTCTGGGGCCCGCCTTCGTCGCAAATCTGGGGCGAGAACGATCTGGCGCTTGCCCGCAACATGGCGGAAATCTATTTCGGCGCCGTGCCGCTCGCCGCCATCTTTTGCCTTGGCGTCGCGCGTGGCGCCCTGCGCGAAAAGGGCGCCGCTGTCTTCGCGTTCCTGACGCTCGTCATGGGTCTCTACACGGTCGGCCGGTTCACGCCCTTTTTCGCGCTCGTGTTTCATATGCCCGGCGTCGATTTCTATCGTCGACCCGCGGACGCGACATTCCCCTTCGGCGCCATGCTGGCGATTGTCGGCGGCTATTGCGTTCACCGCGCCTTCGCCACGCCGGCGCGCCTCAAGCCGTCCGGCCTGCTGATGGTCGGCGGCCTGTTCGCGGCCTGCGTCTTCGTGGCGTTTGACCGCGACCGCCTCGCGCAGGCCACGCCAGCGCTGATATCCGCGTTTGTCTTTCTGGCCACCGCGCTCGCGGCCCTGATGACATTGCCCCGGCTCTCGATGCGCCACCCCGCCGCGACGCTCGCGCTGCTCGCCATCGCGATGACGCTGGATCTGGCCACCAACAACAAGCCGAATGAATCGACGGGCCTGCCGCCGCAAGCCTATGACGAGTTGCGCTTCGACACGCGCAACGAAACCATCGCCCTGCTCAAGCGCAAGATCGCCGAGGCCGCGGCGCCTGACCGACGCGACCGCGTCGAACTCGCGGGCCTTGGCTTTGAATGGCCAAACGCGGGCCTGGTTCACGGGCTCGACAACGATCTCGGCTACAACCCCGTGCGGCTGAAGCTCTTCACCGATGTGACACACGCGATCGATCAGGTCGCGGAAATGAGTCAGCGGACATTTTCGCCGCTGTTTCCCTCGTATCATTCGCCCATGGCGAACCTGATGGGCCTGCGCTGGATCGCGACGGGCGCGCCGCCGCAAACCATCGACAAGACCCTCAAGCCCGGCGACCTCGAACTTGTCGCGCATACCGCCGACGGATTCGTCAATGAAAACCCCAACGCCCTGCCCCGTGTTCTGCTGCCGACCCGCGCGATCCCCGCGGATTTCGCGCGCATGACCGTCGAGGGCGGCATGCCCGACATCGACTACCGCGCGAACGTGCTGCTCGACGCCAACGCGCCGGAGGCGCGCGCCGCGCTCGAAGCCTCGGGCGACGCGACCGACGCCTCGGCCGGCAAGGCGACCATCGTTTCCTACCGCAACACCAATATCGACATCGCCGCGAGCGCGCCGAAGGGCGGCTTTGTCGTGCTCAACGACGTCTGGCACCCCTGGTGGCGCGCCGAGGTCGACGGCCAGCCAGCGCCCATCCTGCGCGCCAACGTGCTGTTCCGCGCCGTGCGCGTGCCGCCGGGTGAACATCGCGTGCGTTTCACCTTTCATCCCTTCAGGGGGCTCTGGCGCTTCTGGACGGGGACGCGTCCTGCCGTTTTGAACTAGCCAACGCTGGCGCGGCGGCGGATAACGCGCCAGAATGAGCCCGTCGCCACCTTGCGAGGGTCGGTTTTCATGTCGTCGAAAAAGCAATTGCATCTGGGCGCCTTCATGCGTCCGGCGACCATCCACACCGGCGCCTGGCGCTACCCCGGCGCCTGGCCGGACGTGAATTTCAATTTCCAGAAACTCCAGCAGCTCGCGCGCAAGCTCGAGGCCGGCAAGTTCGACACATTCTTCATGGCCGACCACATGGCCGTGCTGAACATGCCCTTCAAATCGCTGCGCCGCAGCCATACAGCGACATCCTTCGAACCCTTCACGCTGCTGTCGGCGCTCGCGGTATCGACGCAGCGCATAGGCCTCGCCGCCACCGCCTCCACGACATTCGACGCGCCCTATCACATCGCCCGTCGCTTCGCCTCGCTAGACCACATCAGCGGCGGCCGCGCGGCGTGGAACATCGTAACCACGTCGAATCCCGACGCCGCGCTGAACTTCGGCATGAAGGAACAGATGGACCATGCCGTGCGCTATCGTCGCGCGCGCGAGTTTTACGATGTCGTGACCGGACTGTGGGACAGCTGGGCGGACGACGCGCTGATCCGCGACGTCGAGAGTGGAATTTTCTTCGATCCCGACAAGCTGCATGTGCTCGACCACCACGGCGAGTTTCTCGACGTGCGCGGCCCGCTGAACATCGCGCGCCCCGTGCAGGGGTGGCCCGTGATCGTGCAAGCCGGCGCCTCCGAGCCGGGTCGCCAACTGGCCGCCGAAACAGCGGAACTCGTTTTCACGTCGCAACCGACCATCGAGGCCGGCCGCAAGTTCTACGCCGACGTCAAGAACCGCATGCGGGCGGTGGGCCGCGATACCACCTACATAAAGATCCTGCCCGCCTGCCTCGTGGTCGTCGGCGACACAATCGATGAAGCTCGCCGCAAGCGCGCCCTGCTCGACACCTTCGTGCACGAGGACAGCGGCGTCGCCTCCTTGTCCATCGCGCTCGGCGTCGACGCCTCCAAATTCGAACTCGACGGACCCCTACCGGACATTCCCGAGACGAACGCGAGCAAGACGGCGCGCGAACGCACCATCGAACTCGCCAAACGGGAAAACCTCACGGTGCGCCAACTGGCCCAGCGCGTGGGCGGCCATACCGGCCTGTCCATGGTCGGAACGCCCGCGAGCATCGCCGATACGATGGAGGAATGGCTGCTGACCGAGGGATCGGACGGCTTCACCATCCAGTTTCCCTATCTGCCGGCGGGCCTCGACGATTTCGTCGACAAGGTGGTGCCGGAACTGCAACGCCGCGGCATCTTCCGCCGCGAATACGAAGGCGCCACCCTGCGCGAAAACCTCGGCCTGCCGCGCCCGGAGAACCGGTTTTTCCCCGGTCGCGCGACGGGTTGAACCTACGGAACCGACGCGACGCGCGCGCGGGAATCCGCGTCGTCGTGTGCCTTCAGCCGCGGCATGACCTCGTCGGCGAACAGCCGCATGCTGCGGTTGGTCATTTCGGCGGGTTGCGAACCGATCTGCAACATCGCCATCAGATGGCCAAAACCCATCTCGCGCTGGCAATAGGCGATGCGTTCGTAAACGGTTTTCGGACTGCCGCAAACGATGATGCCCTGCTCGATCAACTTGTCGATGGTGGCGTTGGCGCGCGCCTGGAACTTGGCGACCATCAGCGCCTTGGTCGAGGCGATCGACGAATAGCCCGGCGGCAGCCGCATTTCGAGCGACGGGAACTTGATGAACTTGTTGAAGAAGGCCTCGATGTGCGGCGCGAGTTCGCGGCGCGCCTGCTCGTCGGTTTCCGCCACGTAGGTCGGCACGGCCCAGCCCATCTGCGAGGGCTCGGCCTCGTAACCCTCCGCCAGCGCCGCGTCGCGATACCCGCGGAACGCCTTGAGCGCCTGCGGAAAAGGGCTGAACGTCTGCAAATAAGTATAGCGCCGTTCCTTCGCCGCCGCCCAAAGCACGGTTTCGGCGCTGCCTTGAGAGGGAATCCACACGGGCGGCCGCGGCGTCTGCACCGGTCGTGGCCAGAGGTTCACGTAATCGAACTGGTAGTGCTTGCCGCGGAAGCTGAACGGGCCCGGCTCGGTCCACGCCCGGAGGATGAGATCATGCGCCTCCTGAAACCGCTCGTGCGAGAAGGTCGGATTGACGCTGTTGGAGAAATACTCCGTGCCGATGCCGCGCACGAACCCGGCGATGAGCCGGCCATTGCTCAGATGATCGAGCATGGCGAATTCCTCGGCGATCATCATCGGATTATTGACGAGCGGCAGCGCGCGGCCGAGCACGCAAATTTTCGCCTGCTTGGTCGTGCGCGCCAGGCCGGCGGCGATGAGATTGGGCGCCGGCATCAACCCATAGGCGGTCTGATGATGCTCGTTGACGCAGACGCCATCGAAACCAAGCTGGTCGGCGAGTTCAAGCTCGCCGATGTAGCGCTCGTAAAGCGCGCGACCCTTGCCGGAATCGAAATTCGTGTTCGGCAGCGTCACCCAGGCGCCGCCATGCTTGTCGACCTGCGACAGATCGAGATCGGCATAGGGCATGAGATGAAAGAAATAGACCTTCATGCGCGCGCTCCCGCGAGAAACGACGAAATGATCGCGGCCGCCTCGACGCCGCGCTCGACGGGAACCGCGTGGCCGCAATCCGGCAACAACGCCACTTTCGCGCCGGGAATTTCGCGCGCGAAGACCGCGTGCGCGTCGACGGGAACGATGCGATCCTCCTCGCCCCAGACGACGAGCGTGCGCGCCCGAACCCGATGCAGCCAGCGGGGCAGTTGAAGATCCGCGAAGCGCGGGGTCCAGCCGAGCCGCGCGAGGCCCGTGCGATTTTGCAGGCCGATGTCGATTTCCTCGTCCGCGCGCGCGGCGATTACATCGCGCGCGAGCGCCGGATCGTGAAACTGCGCGCCAATGGCCTCATCGGGCGAGATGGCGAAGATGTCGACGCCAGGAGCGCTCGCCTGCGCGCCCATCGGCGCGACCAGCGCCAGCGCGGGGAACAAATCCGGTCGCTTGATCGCCATGTCGGCGGCGACCCAGCCGCCGATGGAATGTCCCGCGAGAAACGGTCGACCGAGTTTCAGCGCGTCGACGAGATCGAGACAGAAATAGGCGACATCCGCGACACTCATCATCCACGACGGCGTGGGGCAACGCCCGAAGCCCGGCAGTTCCGGCGCGATCACGCGGTAGCCCTTGGCGAGTTCGGTCAGCAGCGGCTCGGCTCTCGGTCCTTCCGGCCCATGCAGCCACAGCAGCGGGGCGCCTTCGCCCACTTCCAGCACGCGAACGCGCGCGCCGAGAACATCGATTTCGGATTGACGCATTTCCACCCCTGTCGCGGCGGGCTCATGACCCACGCGCCGCGCGATCCACGCGACGACACGTCCTACTTAACCTCGCGCCATTCCCGAGGTCAAAAGGACGAGATGACGCGGCGATTGTCGCCGTGATCCGATGTCGGCGCGCGGCGCGGGTGGTGGAAACAAAATCGCCCGGCGCTGGCCGGGCGGTTTGGAAAACTCAGGCCTGCCGCAAAAGCGCGCGTCGCTCGCGGTCACGCTCGCGCCGTCGATCCTGCACGGGCTGATAGGCGATGCGCGCGTGCGACGCGCAATAGGAGACGCCAACCGGCGACGTCGCGCCACAGTAACGAAACTCCGGCGTCGTGGGATCGCCCAGCGGCCAGCGGCACATGGTCTCGCGCAATTCGAGGATCGTCACGCGCTCCGACATGGGGATGACGACATCCTCGATCGGCCGCGGCGTCGGCGCGATATCGGCTTCCGGCATGTAGGCCAGCGCCGTCGCCCCGCGCGACACGGGGCCGCCGCCGCCGGAACCGCCGCGCATCGCGGGACGGTTCGGATTGGCGCTCGTCGCGGGCTTTGGCGGACGCGCGCGCGGCGCGGGCATGTTCGGCGCCTTCGCGCGCCCGGACAGGCCAAGGCGATGCACCTTGCCGATCACCGCGTTGCGCGTGATGCCATTGGCGAGTTCGTTGGCGATATGGCTGGCGCTCTTGCCATCCAGCCACATTCTTTTGAGTGTCTCGACTCGCTCATCCGTCCAGGACATTCCGTCGCCCTCGGTTCACTGTTGGCGCGCGAGCCCCCATGGAATCGTCATGCGCACGCAGCGACGGTTGTCCGTCGTCGTCGATTGCGCCACGCTCTACGAAGGGTCCGCCGCACGAAATGTCGTTGCCGACGAAGAAACGCTACACTAGCCGCCGAATCGCGCGCAAGAGTCGGCGCGGCGTCAAGCCTGTTTTCCCCAGATGCTTGTGGCGCGGGCGACACATTTTTGAATCAAACCGTGAACAAAGCCCCGCGCCGGGGGCATTTGCCATGTTCCAGCGAAGGCGGAACCATGACAGCCGTCGCCCTAGCGCGCGAAGCCCGGCTGGTTTACAATGAAATCGGGGGAACGGCGTGAAACAGGCCGTTGAATCGCTTCCGGAATGAATGGAATGACGAACGTACTTGTCGCGCTGACGCTGCCGCCGCCCATTCGCGAGCGCTACGCGAACCATCTGCGCGCGACATTTCCAACGTTGAAGGTCGATCTCGTCGACAATCACGAAAAGGTCGATCCCTTCATCGCCGACGCGGAAGTGCTCGTCACCTTCGGCCCCATGATGGCCGATCATGTTTTCGCCAAGGCGCGCGGTCTGAAGTGGGTGCAGGCGCTCGGCTCGGGCGTCGACGGCATCGCCGATCAACCATCGTTTCGACCCGGCACGCTGCTGACCAACATGCGCGGCATTCACGGGGCGCCCGTCGCCGAGGCCGCCATCGCGGCCATGCTCGCGTTGGCGCGCGACATCCCACGCAGCGTTCGCAATCAGGACGCGCATCGTTGGGAGCGTTGGCCCTCGCGCGTGCTGGCCGGCAAGACGGTCGTCATCGTCGGCGTCGGCCTTATCGCCGTGGCGCTCGCGCCGCTGTGCAAGGCCTTCGGCATGACGGTCATCGGCGTCACCGGCGCGCCGCGGCCAGCGCCGGGCTTTGACGCGATGGAGCCCACGACGCGGCTGCATGAAGCCCTCGCGCTTGGCGATCATGTCGTGCTGCTCGCGCCACACACGCCGAAAAATCATCGCATGATCGACGCCTCGGCGCTGGCCGCGATGAAGCCCGGCGTGTTCTTCACCAATCTCGCGCGCGGCGGCGTCGTCGACGAGGAGGCGCTGATGCAAGCCTTGCGCGATGGCCGCGTCGCCGCCGCCGCGCTCGACGTGTTCGACACGGAGCCCTTGCCCTCGGGCCATCCGCTTTACGACATGAAAAACGTTCTCGTGACGGCGCATCTCGGCGGGTTCTTCGTCGAATATCCCGACCTCGCCTTGCCGACGGTCGAGGAAAACATGCGCCGCTATCTCGCCGGCGACATCGCCAACATGATCAATCTCGTCAACACGCAGGAAACGACATGAACGCCAACGACCGCGTCAACTCACCGATTTCGACCGCCGAGCTTGAACGCCGCTGGGCCGCCGTGCGCGCCGCCATGGCGGCGCGCGGAATCGATGTTCTCGTCATGCAGAACAACAACGATTTCATGGGCGGCTACGTGAAGTACTTCACCGACATTCCCGCCACGAATGGTTATCCGCTGACGGCGATCTTTCCGCGCGACGACCTGATGACAATGATCGGACAGGGCCCGTTCGGCCACGATCAGATTCTTCCGGGCGGCTCGGATGGCTTGCGCCGCGGCGTCAGGCGCGTGATGTCCTCGCCAAGCTTCACGCCTGTCGCCTATACGCGCGAATACGACGCGGAACTCGCGGCGAAGGCGCTCGCGCCCTACGCGCGCGGCACGGTTGGCCTCGTGGGAACGGCGCAGCTTCCCTACGCCTTCGTCGACTGTCTCAAGCGCGGCGTTCTCGCCAACGCGACCTGCGTCGAGGCGTCCGATCTCGTCGATGAAATCCGCGCGCTCAAGAGCGCCGAGGAAATCGCCGGTTTCCGCAAGTCCTGCGCGATGCAGGACGCCATGATGAAGGAGGTCGCCGCGCGTCTGCGGCCCGGCCTGCGCGATCAGGAGGTTGTCGCCATCGCCCGCTCCGTCGCCGCCTCGTGGGGCAGCGAGCAGGGCTGGTACATGGCCGCGTCCGCGCCTGTCGGCGTCAGCGCGCCCATGGGCCCGCCCCATCAACAAAATCGCGTCATCAACGCCGGCGACCAGTTCTGCATCCTGCTGGAAAACAGCGGGCCCGGCGGCTTCTACACCGAGCTGGGCCGCACCTTCGTGCTCGGCAAGGCAAATCAGGAAATGAAGGACGAATTCGCCTTCGTGCTGGAGGCGCGCAAGTTCGCGCTGACCCTGCTGCGCGACGGCGCGCCCTGCGCGGCGATCGCCGAGGAATACAACGCCTTCATGCGAAAGAATGGCAGGCCCGAGGAAAAGCGCGTGTTCTGCCACAGCCAGGGCTACGACATGGTCGAGCGTCCGCTCGTGCGCGCCGATGAAACCATGCGCCTGCGGCCGAACATGGTCGTCGCCTGCCATCCCACCTATGTGACGGAGCGCACCTATAGCTGGATCTGCGACAACTTCCTGCTGGGGACGGGCGCGCCCGAACGCATGCACGCCTTCGCCGAGGAAATCATCGAACTCGGCTGACGAGGCCGCGCGGAACGACTATGGTCCGCGAACCTTTTGAAAGCCGCGAGGAACAGATGACAGCGGGCGCGTCGACCTTTCGTGAGATTTCCGCCGAGGTTGGATATTCCGGCTTCGCGCTGGATCGTCTTTCCGAGCGGCGCGACGATCAGGCGTTCATCGACTCGCTGCGCGGGCAGGCGAACGCCCGCTCGCTGGTCGTCGCGCGCGACATGCCCGTCCTGAAATCCAGCGGCGACGCGCTCGACCCGTGGTTCACGCTGGCGCAGGTCGCTGGCCTTGGCCCCGTCCGCGAATCCGTCCTGCTTGGTCGCGACCCGGCGGGGCCGGTGTTCGCCAGCCTTCTCGACGACGCGGCCTCGCGCGTCGACGAGATCCCGGGCGAGCCCGGCTTCATGGATCGGCGCGTCATCGTCATTCCCGGGCGGGACGAACTTCGTATTCAGGATTTGCGCTCCCTGACGCTGAAGGGCGCGTTCGATCGCCCTACGACAGCCCTGCTTGGTGGCGCGAAAAGCCTTCTCTACTGGCACGCGCGGCATCGTTTCTGTTCCTGCTGCGGCGCGCCATCGACGATGGCGGCGGGCGGCTGGCGGCGTGAATGTTCGGCCTGCAAGGCGGCGCATTTTCCTCGCACCGACCCCGTCGTGATCATGCTCGCCCACGATGGCGACCGATGCCTGCTGGGTCGCCAGCCGCGCTTTCCAAAGGGCATGTATTCGGCGCTCGCGGGCTTTCTCGAGCCGGGTGAAACCATCGAGGAAGCGGTGCGGCGGGAAATCATGGAGGAGGCTGGCGTCGCCTGTGGCGAGGTGCGCTTCGTCGCGTCGCAGCCCTGGCCTTTTCCCGCTTCCCTGATGATCGGCTGTTTCGCCCGCGCGCTGTCGAGCGAAATCGTAATGGATCAGGCCGAACTCGAGGACGCGCGCTGGTTCAGCCGCGCGGAGGCGCGCGCCATGTTCGAGGGAACCCACCCGGAGGGCTTCACCGCCCCCCAGCATCTCGCGATTGCTCATCATCTGCTGAAGGCATGGGCGATGGGCGGCGTGGACCCCTGATCTTGACACCCGCATAGATTGATTTGTCTGGACAATTGCACGAACGGCGATTGCGGACGTCAAACTTCGATGATACTATACCCTTATACCATAACGTCTTTTCAGACGTATTGATCGGACGTGTCGTCGTTAGGGGTAAACGTCTTCATGAGCCCAAGGTCAATCAAGTCGCCGGTTGGCGCGGTCAACGCGCCCGAGCCAATGCGTCGACGCGCCAAGCGCATGCCCGCCGAGGCGCGCAAGGAGGTCATTCTCAAGGAGGCCTCCGAATTTTTCGCCCGGCACGGATTCGCCGCGTCGACACGCGATCTCGCCGATCGGATCGGCGTGCGCCAGGCGCTGCTCTACAAATATTTTCCATCCAAGGAAGCGCTCATCGAGGCCATTTTCGACCGCGTGATCCGCGAGCGCACGGAAGGCAACCGCGGCTTTCTCGACCACGACGCGTCGGCGCCGCTCGTTGATCGCATCCTGTCCTTCTACGAGAACATGGCGGCCCTCGCCGATGGGTCCGGCGTGCGACTTTCGAGCCGTGCCGCGCTCGAGGATTTGCCCATATCCGCGCGTCTTTCGGCCTTTCTCATGGAGATGCTTTTCAAGCCGGTGATCGGCGAGTTGCGGGCGCTCGAAAAGCTGCCCGATTTCAAGGCGCGCGCGTTCATGCGCGGCGAATTCGAAATGATGATGGCGATGCATTCATCCGCCATGTTCTTCAATTTGCGCAGGGATCTCGCGCATATTCCCCTGCCCGCGGAACCCGCGCCGTTCATGCGCGTGAACGTTTCGATATTCCTCGATGGCGCGCGCCGCGGCCTCGCGGCCTTGCACGCCGCCGACGCCCCGCCGGCGTTGACCGACGCGGCGACCCTCGTGGCGACCGCGAAAGCCTAGCGCCTCCCGGACCGCGGTCCGCGCGACAAAAAAAATCGATGGAGACTCCCCTTCCGCGCGAAATGTTTTAGGGTGCGCGCGGAACAGGGAGGAATGAATGATCCGCGCGGGCATTGGCGATTCGGTGAAGCGTCGTGAAGACGCGCGATTGGTGCGGGGCGCGGGGCAATACGCCGACGATCTCGACTTCCCCGGCGCCGCCTTCATCGCCATGGCGCGGTCTCCCCACGCCCACGCCCGCGTGCTGCGCGTCGATATGTCGAAGGCGCGGGCCGTCGCGGGCGTGCTCGCGGCGTGGAGCGGCGCCGACGCCGCGGCCGATGGGATCAAATCCATCGCCCACCAGACCGGCGGCGCGCATATCGGCTCCGACGTGCCGTTGTTCAACCGCGATGGCAGCGAACGCTTCGTAACGCCCGCCGATCCGCTGGTCGTCGACATTGCCCGCCATGTGGGCGAGGCGGTCGCGATTGTCGTGGCGGAAACGCAGGACGCCGCCGAGGAAGCCGCCGCCCTTGTTGACGTCGATTACGAGGTCTTGCCGGCGGTGACGCTCTCGCACGAGGCGATCAAGCCCGGCGCGCCGAAACTCTGGGATCATCTGGCGAGCAATCTTTGCCTCGACGCCGAAATCGGCGACAAGGCGGCAACCGGCGCGGCAATGGCAAAGGCGGCGCATCGCGCCACCATCAAGACGCTTGTCCAGCGCGTCACTGGCGCGCATCTCGAACCACGCTCGGCCATGGCGAGCTACGACGAGGCCACCGGCGAATATACGGTCTGGGCCTTCGGCGGCACGGGCATCTCGCGCCTGCGCGACGAAATCGCGATCTGCCTCGACACGCCCGTCGAGAAGGTGCGCGTCAAGACGCCGGCTGATGTCGGCGGCAGCTTCGGCACGCGCAACGCCACCTATCCCGAATTCGTGCTGGCCGCCTGGGCCGCCCGCCGGCTGGGCCGCCCGACGAAGTTCATCGCCCGCCGCACGGAGGCCTTCCTCAGCGATTGCCAGGCGCGCGATCTCTACGTCGAGGCCGAACTGGCGCTCGACACGGAAGGCAATTTCCTCGCGGTGCATTCGGCGAATCTCTCCAACCTTGGCGCGCACACGGCCTCCTTCGTCGCCCTCAACAAGGGCGTGCAACTGATGACCAGCGTTTACACGGTGCCGACGGCGCACGTGGAAGCGCGCGCCACGGTTTCGAACACGCCCTGCACCATTCCCTATCGCAGCGCAGGACGGCCCGAGGCGATGTTCGTCGTCGAGCGCCTGATCGACATCGCGGCCCAGCGCTTCGGCTTTGATCGCGTCGAGTTGCGGCGGCGCAATCTCATCCCCGCGCACGCCCTGCCCTACAAGACGCCATCGGGTCTCACCTATGACAGCGGCGACTATCCCGGCGTCATGCAAAAGGCGCTGGAGCTTTCGGATTGGGCCGGCTTCCCCGCCCGCCGCGCGGAATCGCGGGCGCGTGGCAAATTGCGCGGCATCGGTCTGGCGAACTACATCGAATCCGCCGGCGGTCAGCCACGCGAGCGCACGGAGATCACCGTGCATCCCGACGGCCGCGTCGACACCATCATCGGCACGCAGCCCTCCGGGCAGGGTCAGGAGACGAGCTTCGCGCAACTTGTCGCCGACTGGCTCGGCGTGCCCTTCGGGCAGGTCTTCGTGCGCCATGGCGACACCGCCTTCGTGAAGTTCGGCGGCGGCTCCCATTCCGGCCGCTCCATGCGCTTCGGCAGCATCGTCATTCACAACGCGACCAACGAAATCATCGACAAGGGCAAGGCCATCGCCGCGGCGATCCTCGAGGCCGGCGTCGGCGACATCGAGTTCAAGGCGGGCGTCTTCAAGGTCGCCGGCACCGACCGCTCGCTGGGCATTTTCGACGTCGCGGCGGCGGCGGTCTCGGACACGCGCGTGCCCGAGGACTTGCGCGGTCCCTTGAGCGCCATATCCGACAAGGTAACCAAGGGCCTCGCCTATCCCTTCGGTTCGCATGTCTGCGAGGTCGAGGTCGATCCCGACACGGGCGAGGTGGACGTGCTGCGTTACACGGCGGTCGACGACGTCGGCAAGGCGGTCAACCCGATGATCGTCGACGGCCAGACGCAGGGCGGCATCGTCACCGGACTCGGTCAGGCGCTGATGGAGGAATGTTATTACGACCGCGCCAGCGGACAGATGCTTTCGGCCTCGCTGATGGACTACGCCCTGCCGCGCGCCGGCGACGTGCCGTCGTTCAGGACACATATCAGCGAAATCCCCGCGACGAGCCATCCGCTCGGCATCCGCCCCGCGGGCGAAGGCGGCACGACGCCCGCGCTCGCCGTCGCCATCAACGCCATCGTCGACGCCGTCGCCGAATTTGGCGTCGAGCACATCGAAATGCCCGCCACGCCATTGAAGGTCTGGCGAGCGATCCAGGACGCCAGGGCCAGAAAGGCCAACCACTAGAACACCGGGAGGATATGACCATGGACGCCAAGGCTCCGCACGCGCAAAAGAACGACCTCGACCGCTTTCGCCTGCGCAACTTCATCGAGGAGTTGATCGACACGGATCAGCTCGATATCCGCGACGAGCGCGTCGACCTCGCCGAGGTCGCCGAAATCCTGCAAGGCAACGAGAAGGCCGTCTGGTTCCGCAACATCGGCGGCGAGGGCGTCGAACTCGTCGGCAACGCGGTCGGCGGCCGCGAGCGATTGGCGCGGGCCTTCGGCGTCAAGGCTAGCGAGTTGCGGCAGGAGCTGGAGCGACGGCTGAAGCTGAAGCCCGAATTCATCGAGCTGGCGCGCGCCGACGCGCCGGTGCAGGAAGTCGTCATCACCGGCGACGACATCGACGTCACCAGACTGCCCGTGCATCTGCAACACGCCGCCGACGGCGCGCCCTTTATCTCGGCCACGATCGATTACACGATCGATCCCGAGACCGGCCTGACCAACGCCGGCCTGCGTCGCCTGATGTTGCGCGGCCCGAAGGAGACTGGCGTCGACCTCAACGCGCCGAGCGATCTGCGCGCCATCTACATGAAGGCGAGCGCGCGCGGCGAGCGGCTGCCCGTCAGCTTCGTGCTCGGCTCGCATCCCATCGACATGGTGTCGGCCACCATGCGCGAGCCCGTCGATGAACTCGGCCTCGTGTCGTCCCTGCGCGCCGCGCCCCTGCCGACGGTGAAATGCGTCACCAACGACATTCGCGTGCCCGCCGACGCCGAATATGTGATCGAGGGCTATCTCGATCCCGCCGGCTACACCGAGAAGGAAGGCCCCTACGGCGAATATCTTGGCTACTATGGCGTGGTGAAGAACAATCCGGTGTTTCACATCACCGCGATCACCCATCGCCGCGACGCGCTCTTCCAGACCGCGACCATCAGCGGCGCGCGCATGGACCTGACGGACACGTCCAATCTCGAGGCCCTGCGCGCCGAGCTCAACGCCTGGATGGCGCTGAAAAGCGTGGTGCGCGAACCCGTCGCCGTTTACGCGCCGGTCTCGGCGGGCGGCTCCATGTGCATTCGCTTTTCCATGCGCCAGCGCTTTCCCGGCGAGGCGCGCTCGGCGCTCTACACCATTCTCGGCGCCGTCGGACCGAAGAACGCCTTCGCCGTCGATCCCGATGTGGACATCTTCTCCGACAAGCAGATGGAATGGGCCTTCGCCACCCGCTTCCAGCCCGAGCGCGATCTCGTCATCGCCACCGGCGTGCGCGCCGTGCCGCTCGATCCCTCGCTGCTCGGCATGCGTCAGGGTTCGCGCGCCGGTTACGACCTGACCTGGCCGATCGAGCACGCGACGCGCTGGGATCTCGCCATTCCCACGCCGCCGACCTATTCCGGCAAGCGCTTCCCCTCGCTCGACGCGGCGTTGCGCGATGGACCCAAGCGCTTCGAGGATCTGATGGCGGCGGTCGGCAGTCGCGACGGTCGCGAGATCGTGCGCGAGCTGTTCACGCTGCGCGGCAAGGGCCTCGAACGCGACGAACAGGGCCGGTATTTTCTTAAAGGTTGATTCGGCGGCGCGCCCTCTCTCCACGCGGCGAGAGGGCGTCGCCGATCAAACGCCGCCCCAGACCTCCGTCGCGACCTCGACGCAACGCGACAGCTTGTTCCACATGTCGGCCTCGGCGAGTTCGTTGCCTTCCTCGGTGGAGGCGAAGCCGCATTGCGGCGAGATCGCCAACTGGTCGAGCGGCGCGTGTTTGGCCGCCTCGCCGATGCGGCGCTTGAGATCATCCTTCGATTCAAGCTGGCCGGTTTTCGTGGTGACGATGCCGAGCACCACGGTCTTGCCCTTGGGCAGCAGGCGCAGCGGCTCGAAACCGCCGGCGCGCTCGCTGTCGTATTCCATGAAATAGGCGTCGACGCCGATCTTGTTGAACAGCACGTCGGCGACCGGCTCGTAGCCGCCCGAGGCGACGAAGGTCGAGCGGAAATTGCCGCGGCACAAATGCATGGCGATGGTCATGTCATCGGGCGCGTCGGCGATGGCCGAGTTCAACAGATCCGCGTAGGTCGTCAGCAGCGTGTCGGGATCGTCGCCGCGCGCCCGCACCTGATCGCGCAGCGCGGGATCGCACAGATAAGCCAGATTGACCTCGTCGATTTGCAGATAGCGACAACCGGCGTCGGCGAAGGCCTTGATCGCCTTGCGATAGGACAGCCCGAGGTCGTGATAGAATTCAGCCAGGTCCGGATAGATCGCGGCCGGAATCGCCTCGCGCCCGTAGCGGAAATGCAGCGACGTCGGGCTCGGGATCGTCATCTTCGGCGTTTGCTTCGTGTGTTCCTTCACGAAGCGGAAATGATCGAGCATGGGATGGCCGGAAAACCCGCCAAGCTTGCTCTTGACCCGCAGCAGAACCGGGCGCGGCTGCGGCCCCTGAAACTTGACCTTGCGCTCGCCCTCGTAGGACTCGACGCCGTCGAGGCGTTCCAGAAAATCGATCTGCCAGAAGGCGCGACGATATTCGCCATCGGTGATCCCGCGCAGGCCGATCTCTTCCTGCTTGCGGATGATGGCGGCGATCTCGCGGTCCTCGACCGCGCGCAGGGCCGCGTCGTCGATGGCGCCGGCGCGGCGCCTGTCGCGCGCTTCCTTCAACGGAGCGGAGCGCAGCAGCGAGCCGACATGATCGGCGCGGAAGGGCGGTGTATCGCGGTTCACGGGCGGTTCCTCCGGGATGGTTCGGAGGGTTTAGGCGTCGCCCGGCGCGTGTGTCAATCGCGCGCGATCACGCGTTGAGGCGGCGCTCGGACGCCTCGCGCGCCGCCATGAGCCGGCGAAAATCCCATAATTCCCACGCGGCGACGACCAGCACGAGCGCGCCCACGATCAGATGCACGGCGGTGGGCGTGGCGGAGCGCGAGAAGCCGAGCGCCCAAGGGCTGACCACCAGCCATGCGCCCGCTGCAAGGATCAGCCATTCCTCCCATTCGGCGTATTTGAGCAGGGCCGCGATCGCCAGGATGGTGATGACGACGCCGACAATGCGCGCCGACCAGGTCGGCAAGCTCTCGCCGGTGTAGTTCAACAACCATGGCGAGCCGAGCAGCGCTTCGGCCATCACCAGATTGAACCAGTCGCGCAACTGGTTGGAATCCTCGAATTGTCGCGTGCGCTCGCCCATCGCGTGCTCCCTCGCCCCGTCGCCTTGCGGCATTATTGATCGAACCATCCATCAGGCCCAAGTCGGCGCCGGGTTCATTGACCAGGATCAACAACAATCGCGAAAATTGGCGCGAAATTGCGCGAGTACGGCTGTGGAGTTGAGTGCTCTATTATTCAGTATACTGATTGACTGTATACTGAATATATGCGAGACAGCCGCCGTCGCTGGGCGAACAAGGGGATGGAAATGGCCGGAACATCAGCACGAAGCGTCATCGTGGCGGGCGGCGGCATCGGCGGTCTGGCCGCCGCGCTGGGTCTTGCCCGCAAGGGCTGCAAGGTGACCGTTCTCGAACAGGCCGAGGTTTTCGGCGAGATCGGCGCCGGCATCCAGATCGGCCCCAACGCCTTTCACGCGATGGATTATCTCGGCGTCGGCGAAGCCGGCCGCAAGGTCGCCGTCTACGTCGACAGGCTCGTGATGATGGATGGCAAGAGCGGCGAGGAGATCGCCCATATCCCCATCGACGCGCCCTTCCGCGAGCGCTTTCGCAATCCCTACGCCGTCGTTCATCGCGCCGATCTGCATGGCGTGCTGCTCGACGCTTGCCGCGCCGACGACAAGATCGCGTTGATCAACCGCCAGCGCGTCGTCGCCTATGAAAACACCGCGGGCGGCGCGAAGGTCCGCACCGAAAGCGGCGATACGTTCGCCGCCGACGCGGTCGTTGGATGCGATGGCGTGCGGTCGAAAATCCGCGAGCAACTGACCGGCGGCGACGCGATCCGCCTGTCGGGCCACGTCGCCTATCGCGCCGTGCTGCCAATCGAGAAGATGCCGGAAGACTTGCGCTGGAACGCCGCCACGCTATGGGCCGGGCCAAAGTGCCACATGGTCCACTATCCCCTGCAAGGCTGGAAGACCTTCAACCTCGTCGCGACCTTCGTGACCGACGTCAACAACGTCGGCTCCAACGAGCCCGGCACGCGCGAGGAGGTTCTCTCCCGCTTCGGCGACATCGTGCCGCGCGCGCGCAAACTGCTGGAAGTGCCGACCGAATGGCGTCGTTGGGTGCTGGGCGATCGCGAGCCCATCGAGAACTGGACCGACGGTCGCGTCACGCTGCTGGGGGACGCGGCGCATCCCACGCATCAATATTTCGCGCAGGGCGCCTGCATGGCGCTGGAGGACGCGGTCTGCCTCGCCGATCGCGTCGCCAAGAGCGAGGGCGATTTCAACGCCGCCTTCCTGTCCTATCAGGACAACCGCATCGTGCGCGCCTATCGCGTCGTCCTGTCCTCGCGCATGCTCGGCAAGCTCTATCACGCGGAGGGCGTCGAGCGACGCATCCGCAACGCCATGCTCGGCGCGAAATCGCCGGAGGATTTCTACAACGGCCTGCAATGGCTCTATGGCGGCACCGGCCTTACCGGCTGACGCCCGTTAATCCGGCGCCGTTTCGCGCGCCGCGATGATCACGCGCAGATCGTCGAGAAAGCGCTGGCGCGCCTCGACGGGCAGCGGCGCGATCATGTTTTCCTGCGCGCGCTCGACCGCCGGCGCGACGGCCCTGAGCAGGTCCGCGCCCGTCTCGGTCAGCGCGAGCGCCTTGACGCGCTTGTCGCCGCGCGGATCGGGCGAACGGCGGATGAGGCCCTTGCCCTCCAGTCGCTCCAGCAGATTGCCCATGGTGGAGCGGTCGATCGACACGAGCGGACAAAGGCGCGTGGCGTCGAGACCCGGATTCTCGCGCATGGCGATCAACACGGCGTATTGCACCGGCGTGATGTCGAAGCCCGCGCATTCCCGCATGAACAGCGCCACGGCGATCTGTTGAACGCGCCGGATCAGATTGCCCGGTTTGTCGTGAAGCTCGGAGATCGACATGCCCCTGCGAATTCCTTTCAGGCGGCGGGCGCGGCGATGACGCGCTCGACGCCATCGGCGCGTTCGGCCCAGACCAACGATCCCAGGCGCAGCATGTAATTGACATGCGCCAGGGTCTCGCTGAAGGCGAAACTCATCTGGTGCGGATCGAGCGGACGATGGAACAGCACGGGCACGAGTTCGGCGGCGCTGCGCGGCGTGGACCGGCAGGCCTCCGCGATCAGCGCGCATCTGTCCTCGTGATGCGCGATCAGTTCGCGCGACCGCGCGTGCAGGCCGCGGAAGGGCAACTGATGCCCCGGCAGCACCAGAACATCGGCGGGAATGGCCGCGATGATGGCGCGCTGCGACCGCAGGTAGAGCCCCAGCGGATCGCCGCGCGGCTCGACGGCCCAGACGCTCACGTTCGGCGTTATCTTCGCGAGCACCTGATCAGCCGCGAAAAACAGGCCGTCCGCCGCGCAATGGAGCATCAGTTGCTCGGGCGCGTGACCGTCGCCGCTGAGCACATCGAAAACACGCGCGCCGATGCGCAACCGATCGCCCGCGACGAGCCGCTCGAAGGTCGGCGGCAGCGGCGCCACCATCTTGAGATAACCATTCCCGTGCGTCGCCACGATGGCCGTGGTCGCCGCGTCGAGCCCATGGCTGCTGTAGAAATCGCGATAGACCTTGTTGTCGAGCGCGCCGGGGCTGAGCGAAATGTTGAGACAGCCGAGATAGGCGGTCTCGCTGGTCAGCAGCGGCATGTTGAACCGCTCGCAGAGCCAGCCGGCCAGCCCGATGTGATCGGGATGAAAATGCGTCACGATCAGGCGCGTCAACCGTCGGCCCGCCAGCGGCCCGGCGACAAGCGCCTCCCATGTGTCGCGGGTAACGGCGTTATTGATGCCCGCGTCGAGCACGGCCCAGCCGTCGCCATCCTCGATGAAATAGATGTTGATATGGTCGAGCCGGAAGGGCAGCGGAACGCGCGCCCACAGCACGCCGGACGCGACCTCGATGGCCTCGCCGGGCGCGGGCGGCTCGACGAAGGGGAATTCGAGGTTGGAGGACAGCGGCGTGGAGCTCATTTTCGTCGACATGTAAACGGTCGATTGAGTTCGCACGGAACGGCCGGCCTCGCAAGTCGCCCTTCGTCCGATTTTCCGGTTGCGGCGACCGTAACCCGTGTTCGACCGGGCGCCGTTGGCGGGTCCCCCCGGTCCCGTCAAAGCCCCAGAACGAAATCGCGCAACACCCGCGCGGCGAGGCCAATATCCTCCTCCGTCGCGAACTCGGCGGGATTGTGGCTGACGCCGCCGCGACATCGCGTGAACAGCATCGCAACCGGCAAGACATCGCGAAACGACATGGCGTCGTGGCCGGCGCCCGACGGAAGCCTTATCGGATCGGCGCCCGCGGCCCGCGACCGCGCCTCGAGCGCCGCCGACAGCGTGGCGTCGCAAGGCGTTGCTTCCGCCTCGTGGCGTATTTCGAAAGTCGCCTCGACGGAGCGCCCCGCGGCGACGCGATCGACCGCGGCCTTGATATCCTTGACGGCGCGGCGGCGCGCGTCGTCGGAGGGCGAGCGCACGTCAAAGGTTAGCCGAGCGCGACCGGGCACCACGTTGATCGTCGCGCCGGGCACCTCGATGACGCCGACGGTCGCGACGAGATCGGGCGTCGCGCGCCCGCGCTCCTCGATTTCCAGAATGATTTCAGCCGCGGCGGCGAGCGCGTCGTGGCGCATCGCCATCGGCAGGGTGCCGGCGTGGCCCGCCATGCCCCGCAGGGCAATGTCGCCGCGCGTCACGCCGTTGATCGCCGTCACAACGCCGAGCGGCAGGCCAGCGGCCTCCAGCACCGGTCCCTGCTCGATATGCACCTCGACATAGCCGAGCGTCGTCGCGGGATCGCGGGCGATCTCGCGCGGATCGGTGGTCGGCGCGCCAAAGGCCACGAGCGCCCCGCGGCGGCGCACGCCCTTGCCATCCATTTCATCGAGCCAACGCGGATCGAACTTGCCCGCGAGCGCCTTGGAGCCCGTCAGCGTGGAGGGAAACCGCACGCCCTCCTCGTCGCTAAAGGCGATGACCTCGATGGCGCAGGGCGGAACGACGCCATCGCGATGCAGCGACTCCACGACGGCAAGCCCCACCATCACGCCGAGATTGCCATCGTAGATGCCAGCGTCGCGCACCGTGTCGATATGCGAGCCGATCAGCAACGTTTTGGGCCCGCACCCCGCCGGCGCGTAGCGACCGACGAGATTGCCCATGGGATCGACGGTCGCCCGCATGCCGGCGGCGCGGAACAACTTGCCGAGATGTTCGACGGCGCTCTTGTGCGTCGTCGACAGCGACAGGCGCGTCATCTCGCCGGCGATGTCTGTATAGCCGGCGAGGTCGCGCAGCCGCCGCTCGATGGCGGCGCCCGACAGGGGATCCTGAATTTCGCTCATGGACGCCTCACGCCGGCAGGATTTGTTCGAGGCGCAACAGGGCGATGCGTTCGATCTGCGTCAACGCCTCCGCGAACTCCTCGTCTGGCGCGTGATTGAGCCGCCGTTCGAAGGCTTCGAGGATTTCCTGTTTCGTCCGACCGCGCACGGCCATGATGAACACAAACCCGAAACGCGCCTTGTAGGCGTCGTTCAACGCGGTGAACCGCGCGAGTTCGTCCGGCGTCAGTTGATCAAGCCCCGCCGACGCCTGTTCCTCTGATGATTCGCGGGTCAGCATCTTGGCTTGCGCGAGCCGACCGGAGAGATCGGGATGGGCGTTGATCAGCGCCAGCTTTTGTTCATGCGTGGCGGCGGAAAGGACGCGCGTCATCGCGTCGTGTAGACCTTTCGCCGTGTCGAAATCCGGTCCGCGCGACCCATCGAAAGCCCCCGCTGCCACCCAAGGCGAATGTTCGAACACGCCGCCGAACAATTCCATGAACAACACGCGCGGCATGTGGCCCGGTTTATAGCCGCCCACCGGCGGATGATGCGCGATCCAGTGACGCGCGACGGCGAGACGCGTGGCGAACCAGACGCCCTCGAACTGGCGGGCGTAATCCAGAAAACGCAACAGCGCGGCGGCGCGGCCGGGACGCCCGACAAGCCGGCAATGCAGTCCGATCGACAGCATTTTCGGACTCGTCGCGCCCTCGGCGTACAGATAGTCGAAGCTGTCCTTCAGATAGGCGTAAAACTGATCGCCGGAATTGAAGCCCTGCGCCGCGGCGAAACGCATGTCGTTGGCGTCGAGCGTGTAGGGCACGATGAGTTGAGGACCATGCGGCCCCTCGATCCAGTAGGGCAACTCGTCGGCGTAGGAATCCGCGTTATAAAGCGAGCCCCCTTCCTGCGTGATGAGCGGCACGGTGTTTTCGGACGTGCGGCCCTGATAGTAGCCAAGGGGTCGCTCGCCCACGATTTCCGTGTGCAGCTTGATCGCCTCGCTGATGTGGCGACGCTCGACCTCGCGCGGCACGTCCTTGTAGTCGATCCACTTGAGGCCATGGGTGGCGACTTCCCACCCCGCCTGTTTCATGGCGGAAACGGCGGCTGGATTGCGCGCCATGGCCGACGCCACGCCGAACACGGTCACGGGAATGTTCCGCTCGCCGAACATGCGATGCAACCGCCAGAAGCCGGCGCGCGAACCATATTCGTAGATGGACTCCATGTTCATGTGCCGCTGGCCCGGCCATGGCTGTGCGCCGACGATCTCCGACAGGAAGGCCTCCGAGGCCGCGTCGCCGTGCAGGATGTTGTTCTCGCCGCCCTCCTCGTAATTGATCACGAATTGCAGGCATATCCTGGCGTCGCCGGGCCAGCGGACGCGCGGCGGCTCCGCGCCATAGCCGACGAGATCGCGTGGGTAGGTTTCTTGCATGGACAAATCCGATCAGGAACCGCGATAGGTCGAATAGCTGAATGGCGAGCACACGAGAGGCACATGGTAATGCCCGTCGGGATCGGTGATTTGAAAGCGCAACGGCACGACGTCGAGAAACGACGGCCCCGCCGGAACAAGTCCGCTGGCGCGAAAATAGTCGCCAATGGCGAAGGTCAATTCATAGGTTCCGACGTCGAGCGCCGCGCCGGTCAGGAGCGGCGCGTCGGTGCGGCCGTCGGCGTTGGTGAGCGCGGAAGCGACCGGCGTCCTGACGCCCGCCGCGTCGATCCGGGCGAGCTGGATGGCCACGCCTTGCGCCGGTTTGCCGCGCGCCGTATCGAGAACATGCGTGGAAAGGCGACCCATCAACTCTCTCCCCGGTTGGGAACGAGACAAGGAAGATTGCTATTTGCGGGCATGGCTTTGTGACGTCAACCATGGCGCTGTCGCGGAAGCGGCTATAATTCGTCTTGCAAACAATGGACCGGGGCTAGGCAAATGGATGCGATTTTTTACGAATGGGGCGCCCTTCTGCTCCGCTGGACGCACATCATCACGGGCATCGCCTGGATTGGCTCGTCGTTCTATTTCATGCATCTCGACGCCAGCATCCGCGAGGCGGCCAACATGCCCAAGGGCGCCAAGGGCGAGGTCTGGGAAGTCCATGGCGGCGGCTTCTATGAAGTGCGCAAGTATCTCGTCGCGCCCGAGCATCTGCCGCCGGAGCTGATGTGGCACAAGTGGGAATCCTACGCCACGTGGCTGTCGGGTTTCTTGCTGCTCATCTGGGCCTATTACTTCAAGGCCAGCCTGTTCCTCATCGACCCCGCCGTGCTGAACATCGGCGCGCCCGCGGCCGCCGCCATCGGCATCGGCGCGCTGGCGCTCGGCTGGATCGTCTATGACGCGCTATGCAAATCGCCCATCGGCAAGAACGACGTGGCGCTCGCCGCCATCGGCTTTGTCTACATCATCGCCATGGCCGCGCTGTTCCAGCATGTTTTTTCGGCGCGTGGCGCGTTCATCCACACTGGCGCGCTGATGGCGACCATCATGACCGCCAATGTGTTTCTCATCATCATTCCCAATCAGGCGAAGGTCATCGCCTCGCTCAAGAAGGGCGAAACGCCGGACCCCACCCTCGGCGCCATCGGCAAGGTTCGCTCGACGCACAACAACTACCTGACCCTGCCGGTCGTGTTCCTGATGTTGTCGAACCACTATCCCATCACCTACTCGTCGCCCTACGCCTTCGTCGTGGTCGGCCTGATCCTCGTCGCGGGCGCGCTGGTGCGCGTCTTCTACAACCTGCGCCACGAGGGCCATGGCGACAAATGGTGGACCTGGATCGTGGCGGCCCTGTGCATCGCGGCCGCGGTGGCGATCACCCTGACCTCGACGGCCCGCTCGCGCGACGAACTCGGCCTCGCCCCGATCGACTCCCCCACCCAACTGGCCGGACTGCCGGAGGCGCCCAAGCAGGTCGCGAACGTGGTGCTCAGCCGTTGCTCGATGTGCCACGCGAGCGAGCCCGTCTGGGATGGCATCGTCACCGCGCCCAAGGGCGTGCGCCTCGATACGCCCGCCGACATCGCCCGCCATGGCGAGGAAATCTACATGCAGGCGGTCTTGACCCGCGCCATGCCGCCCAACAACATCACGGAAATGCCGGATTCGGAACGCCGCGTCCTGCGTGACTGGCTGAGGTCGCGCTGAACGCGCGCAAGACGGAAAGATGGACATGAGCGATATCGAAACCGAATTGCGCGCGCTCGTGCGCGCGCGCTTCGACGAACAGACGCGGTTCCTCGCCGAACTGGTGAAGGTTCCCTCGGACAATCCCCCCGGCGACTGCGCACCCCACGCCGCGCGCGCAGCCGAGTTGCTGGAGGCGCTCGGCTTCTCCGTCGAGCGCCATCCCGTGCCGGAAGCGCTCGCCCGCGCCAATGGCATGATTTCGGCCACCAATCTGGTGGTGCGCCATCGCTTCGGCCCCGGCCCGACCATCGCGCTCAACGCCCATGGCGATGTCGTCGCGCCCGGCGCGGGCTGGACCCACGATCCCTACGGCGCCGAGATCGCCGATGGCCAGATGTTCGGACGCGGCGTCGCCGTGTCGAAATCGGATTTCTCCACCTACGCCTTCGCCCTGCTCGCCCTGATGAAATCCGGCGCGGCGTTGAAGGGCGCCGTCGAACTGCACCTGACCTACGACGAGGAACAGGGCGGCGAGATCGGTCCGGGCTGGTTGCTGTCGCAAGGAATCTCGAAGCCGGACGCCGTCATCTGCGCCGGGTTCAGCTACGCCGTCGTCATCGCCCATAACGGCTGCCTGCATCTCGAGGTCGAGGTGAAGGGCCGCTCCGCCCACGCCGCGATTCCCGCCACGGGCGTCGACGCGCTGGAGGCGGCGACGCAGGTGCTCAACGCCCTCTACGCCTATCGCGGCACGCTGGCGTCGAAAGTCTCCACGGTGAAGGGCATCGGTTCGCCGCAGATCAACGTCGGCCTCATCAGCGGCGGCATCAACACCAACGTGGTGCCGGACCGCGTCACCTTCCGTCTCGACCGGCGCATCATTCCCGACGAGACTCCCGAGGCCGTCGAGGCCGAGGTGCGCGCCGTCATCGCGGCGGCCGCGCGAACACGCCCCGCGGCGACGGTCGAGGTGAAACGCATCCTCCTCGCGAGGCCGCTGACGGCGAGCGCCGAGACGATGCGGATCGCCGACACGGTCTGCCGCAACGCCACGCGCGTGTTTGGCGAAACGGTCGCGTCGAACGGCGTGCCGCTCTACACGGACGCGCGGCTCTACGCGGAAAAAGGCATCCCCGTGGTGCTTTATGGCGCGGGACCGCGCACCATCGAAGAAGCCAACGGCCATCGCGCCGACGAGAGGTTGAAACTCGACGATCTCGAAAAGGCGACCCTCGTAACGGCGCTGTCGGTCCGCGACCTGCTCGCCTGATTGTTCCCAACGCGGCAAAACAAAAGCCCCGGAGATCGCTCTCCGGGGCTTTTTCATGCGTTCGCCTGATCACGCCTCGGCGGCGTGAGCGGCGGAAGCCGCGCCCTCGAGCGCCGCCTCGGCCGAGGTCCAGCCGTTGAAGAAGAGATTGAGCGCCACCGCGACGATCGAGGTCAGGAGGATGCCCGATTCCATCAACGGCTTCATGACCGCGGGAAAGTGCTCGAAGAAATTCGGCGCGACCAGCGGGATCATGCCGAAGCCGATGGAAATCGCGACGACATAAAGGTTGTTGCGGTTATTGCGAAAATCGACGTTCGTCAGGATGCGCGCGCCGGTGGCCGCCACCATGCCGAACATCACGAGGCCGGCGCCGCCCAACACATAGAGGGGCACCGCGGCGAAAAGCGCCGCGAGTTTCGGGATGAACCCGAGCAGCACCAGAATGACGCCGCCGGCCACCGCGACATACCGCGAGCGGACGCCCGTCACGCCGACGAGACCGACGTTCTGCGAGAACGACGTGTAGGGGAAGGTGTTGAAGATGCCACCGAGAATCGTGCCGACGCCATCCGCGCGCAGTCCCCGCGTCAGTTCGGCGGTGCCGATCTTCTTGCCGGTCATCTCGCCAAGCGCGAGGAACATGCCCGTGGATTCGATCATCACGACGATCATCACCAGGCACATCGTGATCACCGGCACCAGTTCAAAACGCGGCAGGCCGAACTGGAACGGATAGACAATCGCCACCCATGGAGACGCGGCGACCGGCGCGAAATTCATCTTGCCGAGCGCCGCCGCCGCCACGCCGCCAACGATGATCCCCGCGAGCACCGCGACGTTGGCGATGAAGCCCTTGGCGTATTTGGTGATCAACAGAATGACGACCAGCACGAACAGCGCGATGCCCATGTTATCGAGCGCGCCAAAGGCGGGATTGGGAAAATCGCCGGCCACGCCATCAACCACCTTGCGCATCGTCGAACTCGGCAGGCCGCCAGCCCAGTTGATGCCGATGCGCATCAGCGAGATGCCGATGAGCGTGATGATGGTGCCCGTCACGACCGGCGGAAAAAGCGGCAGCAGGCGACTGATGACCGGCGCGACAAGCAGCCCGAAAATACCCGCCGCGATCACCGATCCATAGAGCGTCACGAGTACGGCGTTAGGGTCGACGCCGCCCGCCGCCTTCGCCGCGCCGATGAAGGCGAGCATGGGCGAGACGGACGCGAAGGTGACGCCCATCAGCACCGGCAGGCGAATGCCCACGCCGGGAAAACCATAGGCCTGCACGAGCGTGGCGAGGCCGCACGCGAGCAGATCGGCGTTGATGAGGAAGGCACGTTGCTCGGGCCCAAGGCCGAGCGCGCCGGCGATGATGAAGGGCACCGCGACGGCGCCGGCGTACATCACCAATACATGTTGCAATCCCAGCGCCAGCAAGCGCGGCGCCGGAAGTATCTCGTTCACCTGGTCCGTTGCTTTGTCCATCGTCGCCCCCATTCGCGTGGATCAGACTGTCCTGGTCCGACGAGCAAAGATTGCGCCAATATGAACAATGATGGCAAGAACCTCCCGTCCGGCTGGCATTTCTCGCGTGAAACGCCAGCCAGACCGGGAAATGCGATCAGCCCTCGCGACGCTTCACGCGGCGCGCGAGATAGTCGAAATTGACGATGAATTGATCGGGGCGGCTGATATCGCTCTGCAATTTGCGAATATCCGCCTCGGGAAATTCAGGCGCGCATTCGCCCGCGGCTTCCGCGATCATCTGGATCTGCGCCGCGTTCTCCAGCATGATCACGCCAATCACGGTCTCCTCGATAGTCGCGCCGGTGACGACTACGCCATGATTTTTAAGCAAAACGGCGCGATGCGACGCCAGCGCCATGGCGACGCCGCGACCCATGTCATGCGTGCGGATGAGGTTGATCGTGTCGGTGTAGACGCCGATGTTCTTGTAGAACAGCGCGCTCGGCTGGCTGAGCGCGCGCAGCGGACGGTTCGCCGCCGACAAGGCGACCGAATAGGCCGGGTGCGTGTGAATC
Source organism: uncultured Hyphomicrobiales bacterium (assembly GCA_903861645.1). Lineage (GTDB taxonomy): Bacteria > Pseudomonadota > Alphaproteobacteria > Rhizobiales > Beijerinckiaceae > Terripilifer. The sequence continues at coordinate 41,189 of CAIOVE010000079.1, read as the reverse complement.
ACGCAATTGATGTCGGGACGCGCCTTGAAAATTTCCGAGTGGATATAGACCTCGCTGTGACGACGGGCCGTGCCCGCCACCACGTTGCCCTCGAGATCGATGGTCAGGATGTTTTCCAGCGTGATCTCGTCGAGGCCGATGCTGTGGGCCTTCATGTAGAACAGGCCGGGATTGTCGGGATGGCGCATGGAAATATGGCCGCGCGTGAAATCGTCCTGGCCCTCGGCGACCAGCACCTTGCCCGCGATGATGAGGGTTTCCTTGATTTTATCGTGCGACATCGGACGTTTCCCTGACTGGAGTTTCGGGCGTAGGCCCGTCGCCCTCCGTTTATCACTTCCGCGCGCCGGTGAAACCCGGATGTCGCGCCCGATGCCCGGCTTGCGAGCGACAAAGTTAGGAGTTTGGAAAGCCTAGGGATTAAGGGCTCCGCAATTCGCCCCTGCCATGGTGCGCTTGGCACCGCGGCCATGGCGAACAGGACGACCGGCGTGATCTTATCTCCCACGAACCCAGGGGCCGAAACGCCCGCGCTCGAACTTCGCGCCCTGCGCAAGACGTTTGGCGGTTCCGTCGCGGTGAACGGGCTGGACCTCGGCGTCCGCGCTGGCGAATTTTTCGCCCTGCTCGGCCCCAATGGCGCCGGCAAGACGACCACCCTGCGGATGATCGCCGGGCTTCTGCCCGCCGACTCCGGCGAGATTTCCATCTTCGGCGTCGACGCGCGCCGCCAGTCCATCGACGCCAAGCGCATCACCGCCTGGCTGCCGGACGAGCCCATGCTTTACGACAAGCTCGACCCGCTGGAATATCTGGAATTCGTCGCGGGCCTGTGGGGCGTCGAGCCCGAAACCGCCCGCGCCCGCGCCAACGAACTGCTGGAGATGCTGGAGCTGTGGAAGCACCGGCACGAGCGCTGCGAGGGCTTCTCGCGCGGCATGAAGCAGAAGGTCGCCCTCGCCGGCGCCCTCATCCATGATCCCCTGCTGCTGATGCTCGACGAGCCATTGACCGGCCTCGACGCCGCCGCCGCGCGACTGGTCAAGGACATCCTCGTCGAGCGCACGCGCGCCGGTCGGTCGATCATCCTGACGACCCATATTCTCGAGGTCGCCGAGCGGCTCGCCGACCGCATCGGCATCATCCATCATGGTCGGCTGGTGGCCATGGGCACGCTCGATGAACTGCGCGCGGCCGCGGGCGGGGCTCATTCCACGCTGGAGGATGTCTTCCTTGAACTGACCCGGCCAACGGAGAAGGCCGCGTGATCGGTCGCCCCGGCTCCCTCCCCTGGCTCGTCCATCACGACCTCAGGCTGAGCTTCCTGCGCATGCGCGCCATGTTCGGGCGACGCGGCCCCCTGACCATCGCCGCCATCGTCCTTGTCGCGCTGGCGGCGATCCATCTGCTTGTCTGGCCGCTGGCCGCGTGGTTCGTCAACGCCCGCGCCGACGCCCACTCGGCCCGCTATTACTACCCGCTGCTCGCCTGCGCGGCGCTGTTCGTCCTGCCCTGGTTGATTTCGCAGGCGCTGATGAGTTCCACGCGCGCGCTCTATTCGCGCGGCGATCTCGATTTGTTGCTCGCCTCGCCGGTCTCGGCCCGCGTCGTCGTGGCCGCCCGGGCGCTCGCCGTCGCCATCGAGGCCATCGCCTCGGTCGGGATTTTCCTGTTTCCGATCGCCAACATGAACGCCCTGCTCGGCGGCGCCCATTGGCTGGCGATCTATCCGGCGATGCTGGCCTCGGGGCTCATCGCCTCGGCCATTGGCCTGACCTTGACGGTCCTCCTGTTCAGGCTGATGGGGCCGCGCAGAACCCGCTTCGCCGCCCAGATTGTCGCGACCTTCATCGCCTCGGCCTTCGTGCTGGGGGGTCAGATCGTCAACGTATTGCCCGAGCATATGCGCGACTCCATCATGGCCGCCTTCGACAATCCGGCGCCCGGCGGGCTGTTCGATCCCGGCGGGCCCCTTTGGCTGCCCGTGCGCGCCGCCATGGGCGACGGCGGCGATCTCGCCATCTGGTGCGCCACCGCCATCGTGGCTTTCGCGCTGGTCGCCATCGGCCTCGGCCCGAATTTCATGGCGAGCGCCGTGCGTTCCGCGGGCGCCGCCGCGACGTCGGCCCCGGCCCGATCCCGACGCGACCGACGGTTCCGCGCCGGCGTGGGCGTCGCCCTGCGCATGAAGGAATGGCGTCTGCTGGCGCGCGATCCCTGGCTCGCCTCGCAGATGCTCCTGCAGGTGATCTACACCCTGCCCATCAGCGTGGTCATCTGGCGCAGTCAGGTGGGCGGCGGATCGCCCGCCCTCGCCGCCTCGCCCTTCATCGTGGTCATCGCGTCGCAGATTTCCGCCTCGCTCGCCTGGCTCGCGGTGTCCAGCGAGGACGCGCCCGAATTCATCGCCACGGCGCCCGTGCCGCGCGCGCGCGTCGAGCGCGGCAAGATCGAGGCGGTCTTCGCGCCGCTCGCGCTGCTGCTGGCGGGACCACTCATTGGTTTAGCCCTGATCGCGCCGGTGGACGCCGCCCTGACGGCGTTGATCGCCTGCGCCGCGGCCGGATCGACCGCGTTGCTCAATCTGTGGCACCCGATGCCCGGCAAGCGCGCCCAACTCATGCGCCGCCATTCGCAATCCAAGATCGTCGGCCTCATGGAGCACATGATGTCGCTCTGCTGGGCCGTCGTCATGGTGGCGACCGTGCTCCGCAGCCCCGCCGCGATCCTGCCCGTGTTCATCGTCGCGGCCATGCTGTGGTTCAACCGCCCACGCGCGCCGCGCGCGCCCGCGGCGAATGTGGCCTTCGGCGCGGGTTGAGACCGGCGCCGCCATGGCGCCGCGCGGCGGCTTTCTCTAAGATCGGGGTCCCAAGGCTTCAAAGCGCGGACCCATGACCTCAGACCATCGCACCGTGAAACCCGGCGACCATGTTTTTCTGGTCGACGGCTCGTCCTTCGTGTTCCGCGCCTATTTTCAGTCGATCCGTCAGGATCCCAAATACAACTACCGTTCCGACCGGCTGCCCAACGGCGCCGTGCGCATCTTCGCGACCAAGTTGTTCCAGTTCGTGCGCGACGGCGCGGCGGGCATCAAGCCGACCCATCTCGCCATCATCTTCGACAAGTCGGAAAACTCCTTCCGCAAGGCGCTGTATCCCGCTTACAAGGCCAACCGAAGCGAGCCCCCGGAAGACCTCGTCCCGCAGTTTCCCCTGATGCGGGCGGCGACGCGCGCCTTTGGCCTGATCCCCATCGAACAGGACAAATACGAGGCCGACGACCTCATCGCCACTTACGCGAAGCAGGCGCGCGAGCGCGGCGCGGATGTTCTCATCATTTCCGCCGACAAGGATCTGATGCAACTCCTCGGGCCGGGCGTCGCCATGTACGACCCCGCCTCGGGCGATCGCGACGAACGGCGCATCGGTCCCGCCGAGGTGGAGGACTATTTCGGCGTGCCGCCAAATCGGGTCGTGGATGTGCAGGCGCTCGCGGGAGACTCCACCGACAACGTGCCGGGCGCGCCCGGCATCGGCGTCAAGACCGCCGCCTTGCTCATCAAGGAATATGGCGACCTCGACGCGTTGCTGGCCCGCGCCGGCGAGATCAAGCAACCCAAGCGTCGCGAAGCCCTGACCCTGCCGGATAACGTCGAGCGCGTGAAAGTTTCCCGCGAACTCGTCAGGCTGGTGGACGACGTGCCGCTCGAAACCCCTCTCGACGACCTCGGCCTGCACGAGCCGCGCGGCAGCGACCTCGTCGCCTTCCTGAAGGCGATGGAATTTTCCACCATCACGCGCCGCGCCGCCGAGGTCTTTGGCGTCGACGCCGCCGAGATCGAGCCGGACCCGGCTCTGGTTGGACCCGGCGGCTGGCGCGGACGCAACGGCGAGACCATCGATCCGCCGGCTGGCGTGGCCCCGGCCGCGGCCAGCGCCGTCAAGGGCCCGGACACGCCATCCGCGCCCGCCGATGGGCTGACGCCCGCCACGCTGACCGCCGAACGCGCCACGGAAGCGCAGGCGAGCAAGATCGACCGCTCGGCCTATGAAACCGTCACGACGCTTGAATCGCTCGACGCCTGGATCGCCGCGGCGCGCGCGGCGGGCGTCGTCTGCGTCGACACGGAAACATCCTCCCTCGACGCGATGACCGCCGATCTCATCGGCGTCGCCATGGCTGTCGCGCCGGGCAAGGCCTGCTACATCCCGATCGGCCATGTCGGCGACGCCGCGGGCCTGTTCGCCGAGGGGCCGCTCCCCGGCCAGTTGCGCGAAGCGGACGTGCTCGCGCGCCTGAAACCCCTGCTGGAAGCGCCCGACGTCCTGAAGGTCGCGCAGAACATGAAGTTCGACTGGCTGGTGTTCCGCCAGCACGGCATCCACGTGGCGCCAGTCGACGACACCATGCTGATTTCCTACGTGCTCGACGCCGGTCGCAACAACCACGGCATGGATGAGCTCGCCGAGAAACATCTCGGCCACAAGCCCATTTCCTTCTCGGAGGTGGCGGGCTCGGGCAAGACCTTCATCGGCTTCGCGCGCGTGCCCATCGACAAGGCGAGCGAATATTCGGCGGAGGACGCCGATGTGACCCTGCGCCTTTGGCGCCTGTTGAAGCCGCGTCTCGCCGCCGAGCGCATGACAACGGTTTACGAAACCCTCGAACGCGCCATGCCCGACGTGCTCGGCGCCATGGAGCGTCGCGGCATCGCCATCGACGCCAGAATACTCTCGCGCCTGTCGGGGGAATTCGCGCAATCCATGGCCCGCCTCGAACACGAGATTCACGCGCTCGCCGGCGAGACCTTCAATCTGGGATCGCCCAAGCAACTCGGCGACATCCTGTTTGGCAAGATGGGCCTGCCCGGCGGCAAGAAGACCGCGACGGGCGCGTGGTCGACGTCGGCGAGCGTGCTCGACGACCTCGCCGAACAGGGTCACGAACTGCCCGCGCGCATTCTCGACTGGCGCCAGTTGCAGAAGCTCAAATCGACCTACACCGACGCGCTGCCGAACTACGTCAACCCGAACACGAAGCGCGTGCACACGAGTTTCGCGCTGGCGGCGACAACGACCGGTCGCCTGTCGTCGTCGGAGCCGAACCTGCAAAACATCCCCGTGCGCAACGAGGAAGGCCGCAAGATCAGGACGGCCTTCGTCGCCACGCCCGGCCACAAGCTGCTGTCGGCCGACTACTCGCAGATCGAGCTGCGCATCCTCGCGCATATCGCCGATATTCCGCAGTTGAAAAAAGCCTTCGACGACGACCTCGACATTCACGCCATGACCGCGTCGGAAATGTTCGGCGTGCCGATCAAGGACATGCCGTCGGAGGTGCGCCGCCGCGCCAAGGCGATCAACTTCGGCATCATCTACGGCATTTCGGCCTTCGGCCTCGCCAACCAGCTTGGCATTCCGCGCGAGGAGGCCGGCGCCTACATCAAGAAATATTTCGAGCGCTTTCCCGGCATACGCGACTACATGGACGCGACCAAGAAGGCCTGTCGCGAGAACGGCTATGTGACGACCATCTTCGGGCGTAAATGTCATTATCCCCGCATCACCGCGTCCAATCCCTCCGAGCGCGCCTTCAACGAGCGCGCGGCGATCAACGCGCCCATTCAGGGCTCGGCCGCCGACGTCATCCGCCGCGCGATGATCCGCATGGACGACGCGCTCGCCCGCGCGCGGCTCGGCGCGCAAATGCTGTTGCAGGTGCATGACGAACTGGTGTTCGAGGTTCCGGAAAACGAGATCGACGCGACCATCGCCGTCGTGCGCGAGATCATGGTCGACGCGCCACATCCGGCGGTCATGCTGAAGACGCCGCTGAAGGTCGACGCGCGCGCCGCGCATAACTGGGACGAGGCTCACTAGACATGCAACGGCTCGCCTATCTGGCCGCGCTTCTGGCGACGGCCACGCCCGCCCTCGCGTCCGATGGTCTCGACGGCGCGCATATGTCGCTCTGGTGGGCGGCGCCCTTCGCCGGCATTCTTCTGTCCATCGCGCTGGGACCACTGCTCGCCGCGCACTGGTGGCATCCGCACTATGAAAAGGCCGCCGCTCTCTGGGCCGCGACCGCGATCGTTCCATTGTTCGCCACGTTGGGCGGCCATGGCGCGGCGGAAGTGCTGTTTCACGCCCTCGCGCTCGAATACGGCCCCTTCATCGTCATGCTGTTCGCGCTGTTCACCGCGGCGGGAGGCCTCAACATTCGCGGCGGCGCCACGGGAACGCCGCTGTCGAACACGCTCATCCTCGCGCTGGGCGCCGCGATGGCGAGCGTCATCGGCACCACGGGCGCGGCGATGATCCTCATTCGCCCGCTGCTGCGCGCCAACGCGGATCGCGCGAACGCCGCGCATGTGGCGGTTTTCTTCATCTTCCTCGTCGGCAACATGGGCGGCGCCCTGTCGCCACTTGGCGATCCGCCGCTGTTTCTGGGCTTTCTGCGCGGCGTTGATTTCTTCTGGACCACGCAACACTTGTTCGCGCCAACCCTTCTGTCCGCCGGACTGTTGCTCGCGCTGTTTTTCGCCATCGATTCATGGCGCGCGGCGCGCGAAACGCGCGAGGCGATGTCGCGCGAAGCCTTCGCGGTGGAGGGCAAGATCAATCTCGCCCTGCTCGCTATCGCCGTCGCGGCCATCGCCATGAGCGGCGTCTGGAAGCCGGGCTCGGGCATGACGATTCTCGGCGTCGGGCTGGAAACGCAAAACCTCGTTCGTGACGCCATCCTCGTTCTTGTGGGCCTCGCCTCGCTGCTATTGACCGACAGGCGAACCCGCGCGGAAACCGGCTTTGAATGGGCGCCGTTGATCGAGGTCGCCGTGCTCTTCGCGGCGATCTTTGTCTGCATCGCCCCGGTGATGGCCATGCTGAACGCGGGCGCCGCCGGCCCCTTCGCGCCGCTGGTGTCCCTCGCCACCCGCGCCGATGGATCGCCCGACAATATCGTCTATTTCTGGCTGACGGGTCTGCTGTCGGCCTTCCTCGACAACGCGCCGACCTATCTGGTGTTCTTCCAGATGGCGGGCGGCGACGCGGCGCGCCTTATGGGTCCGCTGGGGGGAACGCTCGCCGCGATCTCGATGGGCGCCGTCTACATGGGCGCCCTGACCTATATCGGCAACGCGCCCAATTTCATGGTCTACGCCATCGCCCGCGACAATGGCGTGCGCATGCCCGGCTTCTTCGGCTACATGATCTGGTCGTTCGGCATCCTCATTCCGCTGTTCGCGGCGCTGACGTTCATTTTCATTCGGTGATTGGATTGCCCGCGCGGCCCGTTCGCGTCATTCTCCCGCCACTTTAGGGAGGACTGCACATGGACCGCTCGTCTGAATTGAAACCGGGCCTCGACGCGAGATTTCTGGGCACCTGGAGCCTTGTCGGCGTGGAGCGCGAGGACGCCGCGACCGGCGACAAGCTCGATGTCGGCGTGCGCAACACCGGTTACATCAGCTACCAGCCCGATGGCCGCATGAGCGTGGTCATCTCGCGCGTCGAACCGGGCGCCCCCGAGCCCGTCATCACCTGTTACGCGGCCAAATGGAGCCTCGACGGCGACAAGGTCTATCACGACATCGACATCGCCGCCCGCCATCAGTGGAACGGCACGCGCCAGATCAGGCACTTCACCTTCGAGGCGGATACGCTGACATTGCGTCCGCCCGTCTCGGCGGACTTCCTGCACGGCAAGGTCACGCGCCGCGCGCTGAAATGGCGCAAGGTCGCCTGACCCTCACGAGGCCGCGATAAACGCCCGCCAGCCGCCCAACGCGCCAATGTCGCGCGCGCCAACAAGACCCTCGGGCTCCGCGAGGAAGCCCTTGGGGCGCGTGCCGTCCGCGAGCGCGATGACGCCAATGCCGAGCGGCGCGGGAATGCCCGCCACGAAGCGCCCGAAGGCCGCGGGCGACAGGCTCCACACCTCCGTTTCGATGGCGACGCCCTCGCCCGCCGCGCAACGGATGAGGCCGGGCCGCTTCGGCGGTCCGCCGGCCAGCGCGTGGAAGCGATAACAAGGCTCGGTCTTCACCGCGCGCGCGAATTGCGCGCCGAGCTCGGTCAGTTCGCGATTGAGCGCCATGCCCGACAGATGCGCGCCGACGACCACGAGTTCGATCCAGTCCGCTGGCGTCGTGGAACCGGGCGGCAAGGATGGCGGCGCGAGCCGGCCCTTGCCCATGCCGACGCCCGAACGCGCGTGGAAAACATCGCCGACCGCGGCGAGGCGCGCGTCGGCGCCGCGTGGACCGATCAATGTCACGCCCGCGGGAAATCCGTCGGGCCGGAAGGGACCGGGCACGGCGAGCGCCGACATGTCCAGCAGGTTGACGAAATTCGTCCAGCGGCCGAGGCGGGCGTTGGGCGTCAGCGGATCGCGTTCGAGATCGGCGACCGTCGGCGCGCCGGGAATGCTGGGCACGACGAGCATGTCATACGTGCGTTCAATCGCGCGCGCATATTGCGCGATGCCGCGCATCTCATAGGCGGCGTCAAAGGCGTCCGTCGCCGAATAGCGCTTTGCTTCCTCGATGATGCCGCGCGTCACCGGCAGCACGTCTGCTGCGTTGGTGGCGAGAAAGGCGCGCAGCGCCGCGTGCCGCTCGGCCACCCATGGTCCGTCGTAGAGCAGTTTCGCGGCGGCCAGCAGCGGGCGCATGTCCACCTCGACGAAAGCAGCGCCCATGTCCTTCAGCACCGCCAGAGCCGCGCGCCACGCGGCCGCGGCGTTGTCGTCGCCAAAGAACTCAAGATCCTCGGCGCGGGGAACGCCAAGCTTGAGGGCCGGCGGCGCCGCGCCCACGTCCGCGAACGACAGCGGCCGCTGGAACGGATCGCGCCCGTCCTCTACCGCCATGGCGCGCAGAACATCCCACGCGTCGGCGACGCAACCGGCGAAGATCGACACGCAATCGAGCGACTTGCAGGCGGGAACGACGCCACGAATGGAGACCGCGCCAAGCGACGGCTTCAAACCCACCACGTTGTTCAAGGCGGCGGGCACGCGGCCCGAGCCCGCCGTATCCGTGCCCAGCGCGAAACTGACGAGTCCGCGCGCGACGGCGACGCCCGAGCCGGAGCTCGACCCGCCCGGCACGATGGCCGGATCAAAGGCGTTTTTCGGTGGAGGATAGGGCGAACGGACGCCCACGAGCCCCGTCGCGAACTGGTCGAGATTGGTCTTGCCAATCGGCAGCGCCCCGGCGTCGACAAGCGCCTGAACGCAAGCGGCGCTCTCGGCGGGTGCATGGGCGAAGGCTGGACAGGCCGCCGTGGTCGGCAGGCCGGCCAAATCGATATTGTCCTTGATCGCGAAAGGCGCGCCCCAGAGCGGCTTCGACGGATCGAAGGGCCCAAGCGCCCGCGCCATGGCGCGCGCCGTCTCCAGCGGGAGCAGCGAAATGAAAATGCCGGGATCGCCCGCCGCCCCGATACGCGCGTAAACGAGTTCGACCACCGCGACGGGATCGAGACCCTCCGCGTAGCGCGCGCGCAGCGAGGCAAGATCGAAACTCAGGTCATTCATGGGTTTGCACTCCCGGACGGGTCATTGGGGTCGCGCGGCGCCAAAGCCATAGGTGGCGGCGAAGCGCGACGCGAGATAATCGTCGGCGCGGATGGGCGCGTGGCGGGCCGGCCGATCGGGTCCGACACAGCTTGGAATCGCCTCGACCATGGCGTCGGCGTTCGGATCGAGAAAGAAGGCGATCGAATACCGCTCGCGCCCGGCGGGGCTGGTCACGCGATGCGGCGTCGACAGATAGACGTCGTTGGTCCAGCGCATGAGGCAGTCGCCAATGTTGCAGACGAAGGCGCCGGGAATGGGCGGCGCCTCGATCCATTCGCCATCGCGTCGGCGCACGGCGAGACCGCCCGCGTCATCGGTCAGCAGCAGGGTCAGGTTGCCGTAATCCGTGTGTTCGCCCGCGCCGAGCGGGCCGCCCGGGGGCGCGGGCGGGTAATGCAACAAGCGAAGGGTCGACATGGGCCTGTCGAGTCGCGATTGGAAATAGGCGGGATCGAGCCCCAGATCGATCGCGAGCGCCGCGTGGATGGCGCGACCGAGATCGTTGGCGCGGGCGAAATAATCCGCCATCAGGGCCCGAAACCCCGGCGTTTCGGGCCAGAAGCCGTCGTCCGACGCCGCCGTGACGTTGAAAGCCTCCTTGTTGTCGGGCGCGCCGGGGTCGAGCGCCTCCGCGCGCAGGCCGACATAGCCGCGGTTGCCCGAGGCTGACGTCAGGGCCAGACCTGACTTGACCTCGACAGGAAGCGCGAAAAACGACCGCGACGCCGCGAACAGGGGCGCGATCATCGCCTCCAGACCATGCGCGCGCAGATAGAAGAACCCGACCTCGCGGCAGGCGTGGCCAAGGGCGCCCGCCAGTCGCGCGTTGCGGTCGGCGATGTTTTCATTCGGCAAACTGAAATCAATGATCGGCGGCATCGGGTCCACGCGTCAAAAGCCTGAACAAGCCAAGCAAGACCCGTGCACGGTGACCTCGTCGCGACGGTGGCACGGGACTTGATACCAAATTCGCCATTGGGGGAACGGACCTCCCTTTGGAGGCGCTTATGTCGACGACGCTGGCGGCGGTGCAACTGCTGGGCGCGGGAACGCCCGAGGCGCCCGCCTGTTTCGACATCGCGCTCGATGGCGGCAAAATCGCGGCGATCACGCCGGCCAGCGCGCCGCCGCAAAGGCGTCTGCTGGCGATCCCGCCCGTCGCCAACGCCCACGATCACGCGCGACCGCTATCGCCCACGTCGTTCGGCGCGGCGGGCAAGCCGCTCGAAAGCTGGATCCTGCGCCTCGGCGCGATCCCCTCCATCGACCCCTATCTCGGCGCGGCGGCGGCCTTCGGGCGCGCGGTGCGGGGCGGTTGCGGCTCCATCATGGCCCATTGCACGCGCCTGAACGGGCCGATGTCGCCGCTCGAGGAAGCCCGCGCCATGGCGAAGGCCGCCGGCGACATCGGCGCGCGCGTCACGCTCGCCATGTTCATGCGCGACCGCAACCCGATCGTCTATGGCCCCACCGACGCCGCGCTGGGCGACATGCCGGGCGAGGCCCGCGCGGAAATCGAAAAGGTCTTCTGCAACCCCATGCCATCGCCCCGCGAACAGATCGCGCGGGTCGACGAAATGGCGGCGGCCTGCGAGGGACCGTTGTTCTCGGTTCAATACGGTCCGAACGGCGTTCAATGGTGCTCGGACGAATTGCTGGAAGCCATCGCCGAGGCCTCGGCGCGCACCGGTCGCCGCGTCCACATACATCTGCTGGAAACGCCCTATCAGCGACAATGGGCGGACCAGAATTATCCCGGCGGCGTGGTGCGCCACCTGCGCGACATTGGCCTGCTATCGCCAAGGCTGGCGCTCGCCCATTGCGTGCACGCCCGGCCCGAGGAACTCGACATGATCGCCGAGGCGGGCGCGACCATTGTCACCAACGCCAGCTCCAACCTGCATCTGCGCTCGGGCATAGCGCCCATCGGCGAGGCGATCCGTCGCGGCTGTCGCGTCGCGATCGGCGTCGACGCCTCGGCCTTCGACGAGGACGACGACGCGCTGCGCGAAATGCGCCTCGCCCACTTCCTGCACGGTGGATGGGGCTTCGACGAAACGATTTCGCGCGAGACATTCATGGAGACCATCGTGGCCAACGGCCGCTTCGCCAATGGCGCGCCGGGAACCGGCGCCATCGCGGTGGGCGAGCCCGCCGACCTGCTGCTGCTCGACCTCGACAGGCTCGACCGCGACGCGCTCATGCCGGTCGAACCGCTCGATCTGCTGTTTTCGCGCGTCAACGCGAGCCACGTTCATCAACTTTATGTCGCCGGACGGGAGATAGCGCGCGACGGGCGCCTGACCGGCGTCGATCACGCCGCGATCCAGAATGAACTCAGGGCGCAATTTCGAGCGCGCCTGCCACAAAAAGCGGGCTTCATCGGCGCCTGGCCGCTGTGCGAACCGGGGATCGCGACTTTCTACAAGGAACGGATGGGCTGCTGCTAGACGACCGGTTCGTCAATCACGCTGACATGGGCGGCGACAATGCGCCAGCCGTATGGAAAGCGGACCCATGTCTGCATCTGGCGTCCGATCTTGCCCGGCGCGGAAGGGCGTCGAAACATGGTCGACGCCATGGCGAGATCGCGCCCGTAGGTCGTGATGACCGTCCGTTCCAGCGAACGCGAGAGGCCCGCTGGCGAGCGCGCCGCGCGAAACGCTTTTATCTCGGCATAGCCATAAAGGTTTTCGCCGCCGCCATAGCGGATGGACATCGGGTGATCATGGAAAAAACCGTCGAGCGCCTCGACATCGTTTTCCACGAGCGCCTTTTCGTAACGGGCGAATTCATCCTCCGCCTCGCGCAGAACCTCGGGAATATTGATATCCACTTGATGTTTCCTTCCAATGATTCAGCGGCGCGCCGTTGGCGACACGCAGACGCCACGCGATTCCAGCCAGCGCGCGACGCGCAGCGCCAGATCCTCGCGCCAGGGCGCGGCGATGATCTGCACGCCGATGGGCAGCGCCTCGCCCGGCGTCCACACGGGCGCGCCGACGACGGGCAGACCGATGAATGAAATCGGCTGCGTGTAAACGCCAAGATTGGCGCGCACCGCCATCTCGACGCCATCGAGCGTCATGTCTTTCTGACCGATGCGCGGCGCGCGACAAGGCGTCGAGGGCGCGAGGATGATGTCGACGTCCTCGAACACGCGCGCCACGGCGTCGCGATACCACGCGCGGAATTTCTGCGCGCGAACAACCCAGCCCGCGGGGATCATCGCGCCCGCGATCAAGCGATCGCGCACGTCGAGATCGAAATCGCCCGGACGCGCGCGGATGCGATCAAGATGCAACGCGGCGCCCTCGGCCATGGTGATGAGATAGGCGGCGGCCCGCGCGCGGCGCGCCTCGGGCAGTTCGACCACGCGGCTCGCGCCCAGCGCGGCGGCGACGACATCGACGGCGGCGTAGGCCTCGGGCTGGCCGCCACTCGCGAAATAGCCGCCGGCGCGCGCGATGCGCAGACCACCCAGGCCTTCTTCCAGCGAGGCGAACGTCGGCTCCGCCGCGCGCCGCGCCTGCGCGTGATCGAGCGGATCAGGGCCCTGCACGGCGTCGAACGACAGCGCGAGATCCTCGACGGAACGCGCGATCGGCCCGAGATGATCGAAACTCGACACGAAGGGAAAGGTGCGGGCGCGCGACAGCCGGCCATATGTCGGCTTCAGCCCGAACAAGCCGCAAAACGACGATGGCACGCGGATCGAGCCATTCGTGTCCGAGCCGAGCGACAGCGGAACCATGCCCGCGGCGACCGCCGTGCCGGAACCGCCCGACGATCCACCGGACATATGTTCCGGCGCGTGCGGATTGCGCGAAGGACCGTAATGCTGGTTCTCGCCGGTGAAATCATAGGCATACTCGCCCATGTTCAAGGCGCCGACCAGAATGGCGTCGGCGGCTTCCAGCCGCTCGATCAGCGTCGCGTCGGCGGCGGCCGGCGCCTGCGACGCGTTTATTTTGGAGCCGGCGAGGGTTGGCAAGCCCGCGACGTCGAACAGGTTTTTGACCGCGAAGGGCGCCCCCGCGAGCGGACCCAGCGCCTCGCCGCGCGCGCGACGGGCGTCGATGGCCGCGGCCCTGCCGCGCGCGCGGTCGGCGACCACGGCGGTGAAGCCATTGAGCCGCGGGTTGAGCGCGACAATACGCGCCAACGACGCCTCGACCATGTCCACGGCGGTGGTTTCGCCCGCGCGCACGGCGCGCGCGATCGACGCCGCGCTGGATGCCTCGAAGGACAGGGTCATGGCGTGAACACGGGCGCGGGTTCCGCCTCGTCGGTCAGCGGGAATTCCATGAGGCCCTTGGCCATTTTCGTGGCGATGTCGAAATGCGCGATCACCACGGGCCGACTGTCGTCGGTCAGCTCCAGATCGAGCAACCGCGCCATGGCGTCGACGACGGCGCTCACGTCATTGCCCGTTTCATTCATTCCACGGCCTCCCGCAGCCTTTCGAACGGCGTCGTCCAGCCCACGATCGCGCCCTGCGCGGCGATCATCGCCAGCGTCGCCGCCTTGAATTCGGCAAAATAGCTCTCTGTGGCGTCCTCCACCAACAGGCATTCATAGCCCCGGTCGTTCGCCTCGCGCATGGAGGTCTGCACGCAGACCTCGGTGGTCACGCCCGCGAACACGAGTTGCGACACGCCATGATTCTTCAATTCGGCTTCAACGCTCGTCGCGTAAAACATGCCCTTGCCCGGCTTGTCGATGACGATTTCGCCATCAACAGGCGCGCAGGCGTCGACGATGGCGTTGCCCGGCTCGCCCCGCACGAGCAATCGACCCATGGGGCCGACATCGCCGATGCGCAGGGCCCCGCCGCGCGCCAGCTTGGCGGGCGGACAATCCGACAGATCAGGCAGATGGCTCTCGCGCGTATGCACGATGGGCCAGCCCTTTTCCCGGAATAGACCAATGAGCGCGGCGACCGTCGGAATGATCGCCTGCAATCGCGTTACGTCGTTGCCAAGCGAGTCGCCGAAACCGCCGAGTTCAACGAAATCACGCTGCATGTCGATGACCACAAGCGCGACCCGCTCGGGATCAAGCTGAAAGGGACCGGGTCGCGCGGGAATCGCGATCGTCATGCGTGCCCCGCCATGTGCATGCCGATGGTCGCGCGATCCGTCTGACCAATCGGCGAGACATAGGCGATGGCGCCCTCCGACATCACCGCGACCCGATCGGCCAGTTCGAGAATCTCGTCGAGATCCTCGGAAATCAGCAACACCGCCGCGCCCTTGTTGCGCTGTTCCATGATCTGCGAGCGAATATCGGCCACCGACGCGAAGTCGAGGCCAAAACACGGGTTCGCGACGATGAGCACGTCGACCTCGCCGGACAATTCACGCGCCAGCACCGCGCGTTGCACATTGCCGCCCGAAAGATCGCCGATGGCGCTTTCCGGCGACTGGGTCTTGACGCGATAGCGCGTGATCAACTCGCGCGCCTTGGCCCGCATCGGCCCCGGCGACAGCCACCAGCCGAAACTCGCGTTGGGCGGACGATCGAAATTGCGGAAGGCCAGGTTTTCCGCCACCGTCATGCGCGGCACGGTGGCGTTCTTCAGGGGCTCCTCGGGAAGACCGAAGATCTTCAGCTTGTAATAGGCGTCGCGCGTCGGCTCGAACGGTTGATCGCGAACGAAAACGCGTCCATCGCGCAGGGGGCGCTGCCCCGAAAGAACCTCGACGAGTTGCGATTGCCCGTTGCCGGAAACCCCGGCGATGCCGACGATCTCGCCCGCCGCGACCTTCAGATTCACGGCGTTGAGAACCGGCGCGCCTTCGTCGCCATCGGCCATGAGACCCGCGAGTTCGAGCGTCACCGGACCCGTCACGTGATCCGCCCGCTTGGCGCGCTCGCGGATGGGCGTGTCGCCGATCATCAGCCGCGCCATCTCCTCGGTCGTCATGTCCTTGACAAGACCGCCGCCCGCCTTGCGCCCGCGACGCAACACCGTGAGGCCATCGGCGTAGGCCGTCACCTCGCGGAATTTGTGGGTGATCATGATGACGGATATGTCGCCCCGCGCGGTCATGTCCTTCAACAGCCCGAGGATTTCATCGGCCTCGCTGGGCGTCAGCACGGATGTCGGTTCGTCGAGGATCAGCAGGCGTTGATCGAGATAGAGCAGCTTGAGGATTTCCAGCTTCTGCTTTTCGCCCGCCGCGAGCGACGACACCGGCGCGTTCAGCGGTGCGCGAAACGGCATGCGGTCGAGAAAGGCCTCCAGACCGCGCTTTTCCTTCGCCCAGTCAATCACCGCTGGCGCGTCGGCGCGGCTGATGACGAGGTTTTCCGCGCCCGTCAGGCAGGGCACGAGGGTGAAGTGTTGATAGACCATGCCGAGGCCAAGCGAACGCGCGTCGCGCGGATTGCGCACGTGGGCTTCCTGCCCATCGAGCAGCAACGACCCCTTGTCGGCGTGGTAATAACCCATGATGGATTTGACGAGCGTCGACTTGCCCGCGCCATTCTCGCCAAGCAGGGCGTGGAACGACCCCGCCGGCACCTTGATCGACACGTCGTCGAGCGCGACGAAGGAACCGAAAATCTTGGTCATTCCAAGCGTTTCGAGCCCCATGGCGCGGGGCCTCGGCGCGGGCGATTCCATCAGCGGACTCATGTGGCGCGCTCCTCGGGGCAAATTGTCGACCAGCGCGACCGAATTCGAAACCGAGCCGAAAACGCCGCCCTGCATCTTGATCATCGCGACCGCGGCGGCGTGGTTCGCCGGGTCCGTCGCCGCGCAGCAATCCTCCAGCAACAAACACTCGAAGCCGCGATCATTGGCCTCGCGCATGGTCGTGTGCACGCAGACATCGGTCGTTATGCCCGTGAGCACGAGATTGCGGATACCGCGCCCGCGCAGCAGCAGCTCGAGATCCGTAGCATAGAACGATCCCTTGCCCGGCTTGTCGATGATCGGCTCGCCCGGCAAGGACGCGAGTTCCGGGATGATTTCCCAACCCGGTTCCCCGCGCACGAGAATGCGTCCGCACGGGCCCGCGTCGCCAATCCCGGCGCCGATGCGGCGCGAGCGCCAGCGCTTGTTTTCCGGCAAGTCCGAGAGGTCGGGCCGATGGCCTTCGCGCGTATGGATGACGTGGTAGCCCTTGGCGCGAAAGGCGTCGAGCGCGCGCCGGATGGGCTCGATGGGCGCGCGCGTGAGCGCGATGTCATAGCCCATGGAATCGACATAACCGCCGCGTCCGCAGAAATCGGTTTGCATGTCGATGATGATCAACGCGGTATCGGCTGGATGAATGGCGCCATCGAAGGGCCAGGCATAGGGATCGCCGGGAATGGGGCCGGTTTTCTGGGTCATTTGATGATCGACAGTTCACCCGGCACATCGCGTCCAGCCTTGCTGGAGCCCGCCGAGGCAATCATGATGAAAAGCGTGAGAATGTAGGGCGCCGCGTTGAAGAAATAATAGCCCTGCGTGATGCCAACCGATTGCAGAGCGGGGCCGATGGCGCCCGTGGCGCCAAACAGGAACGCGGCGGCGACGCAACGCAAGGGATTCCACCGCGCGAAGATCACGAGCGCGACGGCCATCAGACCCTGTCCCGACGACAGACCCTGGTTCCACGAGCCGGGATAATAGAGCGACAGGAAGGCGCCGCCGACGCCCGCCAGAAAGCCGCCCGCCGTTGTCGCGAGAAAACGCACGAGATCGACCGAAACGCCCATCGCCATGGCGGACGGCGCGCTGTCGCCGCTCATCCGAACGATCAGGCCCCAGCGCGTGTTGGCGAAGGCCCACCACATCGCGATCGCCACGAGAATGCCAACGATCATCAACGGATTGATCTGCAAGGCGGTGGCGAGTTGCGGGTTGCCCGTCCAGTCGCCGAGCATGATCGAGCCCAACCGCGGCGCGGTTGGCTGGATGTAGGCCTTGCCGAAAAAGAACGCGATGCCCGTGCCGAACAGCATCATCGCGATACCGATGGCGACGTCGTTGACGCGTGGGAGCTTGCAGATGAACCCGTGCATCGCGCCCAGCGCCGATCCCGCGCAGCCTGCCGCCAGAACGCCAAGCCAGGGCGAACCCGTGTGATACGAAACCGCGTAAGCGCTCATGGCGCCGAGAACCAGCGTCCCCTCGAGTCCCAGATTCACGCGCCCGGATTTTTCCGTCAGGCATTCGCCAAGCGCGACAAACATGAAAGGCGTCGACACACGCAGCGCGCCGCCGAGGATCGCCACGAGAACGATGAAGGGCGTGCCGCCGCTCATGTGCGTTCTCCGTTGGTCTTCACCTTGAATATCTCGAACCGCCCATAGAGCGTCTCGGAAACCAGCAGCACGACGAAGGTCAGGCCCTGCAACAGCAGGACCGTGGCGTCGGGCAAATCCATGCGGCGCTGAATCAACCCGCCCGATGCGACAATGCCGCCAAACAGGATCGCGACGAAGATGATGGCGATGGGATTATGTCGCGCGAGAAACGAAACGAGAATGCCGGTGAATCCATACCCCGCCGCGAGCGAGGCGTTGGCGCGACCCTGAATGGCGGCGACCTCGAAGAATCCGGCGAGCCCCGCGCAAACGCCGGCGATTGAAGTGCAGATAACAATAAGGCGTCCCACCGGAAGGCCCTGCGCCAGCGCCGCGCGCGCGTTGCCACCCGTGACACGCGCGGCGAAGCCGAAAGTCGTCCGGGTCATGAGGATTTGCAGGGCGATCGCGAGCACAATGCCGATCGCGAGCCCCCAGTGCACGTCGGTGCCGGGGATCTTGCCAATCATATAGGCGTCGCCAATGGGCTTGGTCGACGGCTTGTTCGGATTTGTCAGATCGCGCAGCGAACCCTCGACGAAGAAGTTCATGATGGCGATGCCGATATAGGTCAGCAGCAGCGTCGAGATGGTTTCGTTCACGCCACGATAATGTCGCAGGGCGCCGGCGAGGCCGACCCACAGCGCGCCGGTCGCGGCGCCCGCTATCGCCATGACGAGAAGCGTAGGAATGGGTGGAACGTGATCGATCATCGGGATGGCGATGGCGGCGGACGCGAAGCCGCCCAGCACCAGCGCGCCCTCGCCGCCGATCATAATGAGCCCGATCCGCGCGGGGATCGCGACCGCGAGACCGGTGAGGATCAACGGCGCCGCGCGTTGCAGCGTATTCTGGATGGAAAAGGCGGTGCCGAAGCCGCCGCGCGCGACAAGCTGGAAGAATTCAACCGGAGACTTGCCGATCGCCAGGAGGAACACGGAAAAAAGCAGCGCCGACATCGTCAGCGCCAGCAGGGGAATACAGATGTATTCCGCGCTGCGCCGCAAACGGATGGACATGTCCCGGCGAAATGTTTCCGCGCTCGCGACTTCGACGAATCCCGACGCTTCCGTCATGCATTCACTCCAGCACGAGGATCGCGGGGGCCGTTCAACCCCCGCGCCTGGGGCCTCGCCTCGATCAGGTGATCGAGCCGACAACGCCCTCGAGCAGATAATCCATCTGGTCGAGATAGGGGTCGTAGTTGTCGTAGGCCTTGTCGATGACGATCTTGCCCTTGTTGTCCTTGAGGGGACCGACATAGATCGGCTTCTTCGCCTTGAGATCGGCGATGGCGGCGTCCGCCGCCTTGCGCGCGGCGTCGCTGGCGCCGGCGCCATAGGGCGTGTTCTGCACCATGTCCGTGTCATAACCGCCCGCGACCATGTTTGGCAGTTTCTCGCCCTTGGCGAGTTTGTCGGCGTAGCCCTTGTAGATCGTGATCCACTTGTATTCGGCGCCGGTGATGAAGCCCTTGGGGGCCAGCGGCGCCTGCGATGCGTTGTGACCACAGGTTTTCACGCCGCGCTTCTCGGCGGTTTCGATAACGACCTTCGGACCGTCGACGTGACAGGTGATGACGTCGCAACCCGCGTCCACCAGCGCGTTGACCGCCTCGGCCTCGCGCACCGGCAACGACCAGTCGCCCGTGAAGATGACCTGAACGATCGCGTTGGGATTGGTCTTGCGCGCGCCCAGCAGGAACGAATTGATGTTGCTGAGCACCGAGGAAATCGGCTTGGCGGCGACGAACCCAAGCTTGTTCGACTTGGTCGACAGACCCGCTGCGACGCCGTCCACGTAATGCGCCTGATTGAGATAGCCAAAATAGCTGCCAAGATTCATGGGATGCTTGCTCGCGTCCCACAGGGGCGCGGCGTGACGAAACTCGACCTTGGGATATTTCTTGGCGAGATCGACCATGAACGGCGAGAAATAGCCGAAAGACGTGCCCAACACGATTTGCGCGCCATCGAGATTGACCATCGATTCCATCGACTTGGCGCATGCGTCGGTCTCGGGAACATTCTCTTCCTCGATGATCTTCACGCCCGAGCTTTGCAGCGCCTTCGCGGCGACGGCGTGGGCCTGGTTCCAGCCAAAGTCATCGCGCGGTCCGACATAGACAATGCCCAGAGTCACGCCAGCGGCCATCGCCACCTCGCTGGTCGAGGCCATCAGGCCCGCTGAAGCGGCCAGCGCGCCGGTATTTCGAATAAACTTACGCCGCGACAACATATGGATGGACATTGCACCCTCTCCTTGCGCTGGCACGACGGGAGTTTCCGTCTTCGCGCCCGGAGGACCAGGTCAGCAAATCCCATGCCAAATCATCACATTGGCGGGGACAAGCGGCGCTATTTGAGGGCGGTGATTTCGACCTCGACCTTGAATTGTGGAAGCGTGAAGCCCGAGACGACAAGCAGGGTTGACGCGAAAGCGTCGCCCACGGCGTAGCGCGCGCGCACCGCGCCATAGACGGGAAAATAGGCGCGGTCGGTCACGAAGCCCGCGTAACGCGTCACATGTTCGAAACCCATGTCGGCTTCGGCGAGGATCGCCTTGATGTTTTCAAAGCAGATCACGGCCTGCGCCTCCACGTCCTCGGGGATGTCGCCCGTCGCGTCCATGCCAAGCTGGCCGGAGCTGAACAGCATGCGCGACCCGACGGGCGTGACAAGACCGTGGCTATAGGCGGCGAGCGGTGGGCGGATGCCGGGTGGATTGATGGCGACGCGCATGATTGAGCTTCCGGTTGCACGCGAATTGCTTTTGCGTACCGTCTATGTAGCAAGCGCCAAGCCATGGAACCGGACGCAACGCGATGAAAACGCCTGATGCAATGATCCCAGACCGCGGCGCCTTCTGGCTGACCCATGCGCGCGCGCCGGCTTGCCTGCTGGAAGCCGGCCTCGGTTCACCCGACGCGGAGGGTCTGGTTGATGTGGACATTCTCGTGCGCGATGGCGTGATCGCCGATATCGTGGCCGCGGGCGCCGCGGCGGGCGCGCCGATGCGCATCGAACGCGCCGGCGGGCTCGTTTTGCCCCGGCTCGTGGATATTCACACCCATATCGACAAGGGCCATATCATAGGTCGTCGGCCCAATCCCGACGGCACCCATTGGGGGGCGCGGACAAGCGTCGCGGCGGATCGCGAAAACCACTGGACAACCGAGGATGTTTACGCGCGCATGAATTTCGCGCTTCGTTGCGCCTACGCCCACGGCACGGCTA
Organism: uncultured Hyphomicrobiales bacterium; assembly: GCA_903861645.1. Taxonomy (GTDB): domain Bacteria; phylum Pseudomonadota; class Alphaproteobacteria; order Rhizobiales; family Beijerinckiaceae; genus Terripilifer. The sequence goes on along the minus strand of CAIOVE010000079.1, from coordinate 20,064 downwards.
GCCTTCGCACGCATATCGATTCCCTTGGCAAGCAGGCGGCGATTACCTGGCCCGTCGTCGAGCGTATCCGCGCCGAATGGAAAGATCGCGTCACGCTGCAAGCCGTGGCGCTGTTTCCGATCGACCTCGCGCTCGACGATGAACCGCAGTTCCGCGCGCTGGTTGAACGCGTCGCGCGCGCGGGCGGCATTCTAGGCGGCATGACTTTTCTTGGGCAGGCGCCCGGAGAGCGTTCCCGCGCCGCGCTGGAACGCGTGTTCGACGCCGCCGCCGCCCATGGCCTCGATCTCGACTTTCATGTCGATGAAAGCGATTCCCTCGACGCGCGAAGCCTTGGTCAAATCGCCGACGTGATCACGCGCAAGCGTTTCCGCGGGCGCGTGGTCGCCGGCCATTGCTGTTCATTGTCGCTGTTCGACGACGCCACGCGCAACGACATGATCGCGCGCGTCGCGGAAAGCGGCCTCGCCGTTGTCTCGCTGCCCATGTGCAACATGTATTTGCAGGATCGTTCGCGTGGACGCACGCCGCGCTGGCGCGGCGTCACCGCCCTGCATGAACTCGCCGCCGCCGGCGTGCCTGTCATGGTGTCGAGCGACAACACGCGCGACCCGTTTTACGCCTACGGCGACCTTGACCTGCTGGAGGTTTTTCGCGAATCCACGCGCATCCTGCAACTCGATCATTGCGAATCCGACTGGATAAGCCTGGTCGCGGCCACGCCGGCCGCGGTGATGGGCCTGCCCGACGCCGGGCGATTGCGGGTTGGCCAATCGGCGGACCTCATTCTGTTGGGCGCGCGAACCTACAATGAATTGAATTGCCGCCCGCAGAACAACCGGATCGTGCTCGTTGGCGGGCGGATGGTCGACACGACGCCGCCAGACTATCGCGAACTCGACGCCACGCTGGGCATGGGCTGAATTAAAACTCGAACGCCGTGGATCGCGCCACGAATCCGAATATCTGCCGCACGTTGTAGAGCGTGGCTTGCCAACAAAAATCTGGCGATGTCGTGGCCGAGCAATCCTCGACCATGATGGTGTCATAGCCAAGAAAATTGGCGTCCGCGAGCGTGTGAAGAACGCATTGATCCGCGTTGACGCCGCCAAACAGAAGCGTCTTCACATCGAGATTGCGCAGGATGGAATCAAGCGGCGTGTCCCAGAACCCGGACATGCGATGCTTGGCGACGTGAATGTCGCGCGGGTCGGGCGACAGCTCGTCGACGATCGCCGCCCCCCAGCTTCCCTCCGTCAGCACCGGCGCGCCGGTTTTCGGCAGGGCGTCGCCAATGCCATGGCCGCGGCCATCGCCGTTGTAGACATGCAGCAATGCCGGCGACAGGTTCAGTCGATCGGGACGCGCGCCCCAGTTGACCCAGATCACCGGAATCCCCGCGACGCGCAAACGCGGCAGGAAGGCTTGCAGGGGGGCGATGGGCGCGCGCGCCGGCGTTACGTCAACGCCGATGGAGGCCAACCAGCCATCCGCGTGGCAAAAATCATTCTGCATGTCGATCACGATCATGGCGGTTCGGCGAAGATCAATCGAAAGATCCTTCGTGTCCGCGTGAACATGCGCGACGCGCGGTGGGCCCGCCGGTCGCGTCAGATCGACGGCGGCCGACGATACCCGCCACGATCCCGCCGGGGTCGCGCCCAAGGCTATCGGCTCGGGCATTTGTGAAGGCTCGGTCATTGCACAGGCTCCCGTCGTACTGGTGGCAGCATGGCCCATGCCAGCCGACCGCTGGCAAGGGACTTGCTGCCCACCTGGTCGAAACCACATTGGAGTGCGTCCATGACCGAAGCCCCCGCCATCGCGCGTGGACCCGCGGATTACGAAACGTTCCGCATCGCCGCCACGGACACCAACCGGATGGCCGTGATCGCCGATCCCATTCGCGACCGCGTGCCCTTCGTCGCCATCGTCGAAATTTTCGATCCGCACGGCAAGACGCCGCCCAATACGCACACGGATGCCCATGAATTGTTCTTTGTGCTTTCAGGGAGCGGATTTGCCTATTGCAACGGCGAAAAATTCCCCGTGGCTCCCGGCGACAGCTTCATTGTGCGCCCCGGCAATGAGCACGTCGTCGAGAACCCGAACGCCGAACGCCTTTATTGCCTGACGGTGATGATGCCCAACGAAGGCTTCGCCGAACTGATCCGCGCGGGCCTGCCCGAAAAGCTAGACGCCGCCGATATCGCCGCCATCGTCGGACCGCGCGCGGTCAGGTAAGCTGATCCAGCGGAAATTCGGCGACGTCGCGCAGCAGCTCGATAAAGCCGAGCGCCTGATGCTCGGCGGTCAGGCGCCCTTTTTCCTTAGTCGCGAGGGACGCGTCGCCGACCGCGCCCGCTGGATTGAGGTCGGGAGCCATCCAGCCGAAGGCCGCCGTGCCCGTGGGCCTGAGATGGCGGTAACGCTGCTCCATCGCGACCGCCGAGGAGACGAAATTCGCCGTCCTGTCCATGCGCGCGAGGTCTTCGCGAAAATGCAGGATGAGCGAGGTCTCGATGTCGCCCGCGTGAATCCCGTGCGAGGTTTCGACGCTGGTGTACATGCCTGCGGGTACGCCGAACCTTCGCCACGAGGTGTGCACCACCAGCATGTTGTGTCGCACACGCAGCTCGCGCGCGACGACCGCGAGCAGGTCCGCGTTGCCGCCATGGGAATTGGCGAACACGATCTTACGCAGACCCGCGCGATGCACGCACTCGCCAAGTTCGATCCACATGGCGAGCGCGATCTGGGCGGAAAAGGTCAGCGTGCCCGGCGACCGGATATGCTCGTTTGACTTGCCGACGGGCATCGTGGGCAAAACGAGGATGTGAAGATCGTCGGGCAGGCGCGACAAAACCTCGCGCACCATGCCCTCGCCGATGGTCGTATCGGTGGATACCGGCAGATGTGGTCCATGCTGTTCATGCGCGGCGATGGGCGCGACCGCGATGACGCGTTGTGGATCGAGGTCGCGAAATTCGGCGCTGGTCAGTTCGCCCCAGTAACACTTGCGCATGGTCGTCATCCCCTCAGAGCCGTTCCATGCGCGCGCGCACGCGGGCAAGGAAGCGCTGGCGTTGCGCCAGCGTGGCGATATTCATGTGATAAAGCGCGAGGTAGTCGACACGCGCGTCGCGCGCGACAAACCAGCGCACATAGCGGGTGATCGTGCGGCGCGGGGGATCGCCGATGTAAAGCGCCATCCACCGCGGCCGACCATAGGTCGAGACGCCAACCAGCCGCTTGATGTGACCGAGAAGGGGCTTTGCATGAGCGGGATCCGAAATGTCGAACCCGACGCCTGGCATGAACAGCCGGTCGAAAAACCCCTTGAGCATGGCCGGCAAGCCAAACGACCACGTGGGAAACTGCGCGACGAGCGCCTCCGCAGCGCGCAACCTCGCCACATAAGCCTCGACGCCCCGCTGGTTGCGCGACGTGTCATGGTAACGCTCGCGCGCGTCGGCCCGCAGAACAGGGTCGAACCCCTCGGCATAGAGATCGAGCAGATCGATTTCATGCCCCGCGGCCTTCAGCCCCGCGAGCGCCTCGTCGCGGATAGCCGCGTGAAAACTGTCCTTCAGCGGATGGCAATAAAGATACAGAACCTTCATGCGCGCGGCGTGAAGGTGCGCATCTTGCCCGGATTCAACAATCCGAATGGATCGACGTCGTGCTTGAAGCCAAGTTGATCCGCGTCGGCGCGCTTGTGTCGGCTGCCATCCTCCAGCGTGACAACGTGAGGATTGGCGATGAACACGCCGTGGTCCTCGTATTGCCGAATGATCTCGTTCAGCCTTTCCGCCGTCGTGTAGCGAATGACGGGCAAGGCGCTGGCCGTCATGCGTCCGCCAAAGCGGATGAACTCCAGATGCTGCATCTGTTCGTCGCCGAGCAGCGCGCGCGTCTCGGCGATGCTTTCCAGCAACCGGTCATGCGGAAACAGGCATTGCAGATAGGTGACTCCGCGATCGACCTTGAGCACCTGAAGCGTCGTGTGGTTCCATGTGTATTCATACAGCGGCGTATGGCTCGGTTCCTCGTGGAACGGCTCCCGATGAACAATGCGGCCACGACCGCGGATGATATCCTCGAAACAATCGATGAACGGCTTGGCGATCATGCAGATCAGCGCGCTCTGCCCATCGGGGATGGCGGGCTTCAGGGCGGTGAAATGCGCGGCGAGCGAAGCCTCGGTCACCGACAGCAGTTTCTTGACGACGCCATCGGCGAGCGCCACGTCCAGCGCGACGCGACACGCCTCCATGAAGTCGTCGAAACAGACGACGACGTCCATCCATTCCCACGCGGGCGCCAGCGGCATGTCGAGCTGTGTGATGATACCCGTCGTCCCATAGGCGCGGTTGATCTTTTGCGCCGCGTCGGCGGAAAGCTCGATGACCCGAGGCTTCTCCTCGACAGTGACGACGCGCGCGCTCAACACGTTCCCAGGCTCGCGCAGGCCGCCATAACCAACCGAACCGACGCCGCCGGAACCGCCCGCGACGAAGCCGCCGATGGTGGCTGACCGCTTGGTGGAGGGATGCATGCGCAGTTCCCAGCCCGACGGCTTCAGCTCGGCGTCGATATCGACGAGTTTCGCGCCGGGCTCGACCCGAACAACGCCCGGTCCGTGGGAAATCACGCGCGTCATGTTGATCATGTCGAGCACGACGCCGCCGTCCATCGGCACGCATTGACCGTAATTGCCCGTGCCGCCCCCGCGGGGCGTCAACGGCACGCGATGCCGCGCGCAGGCCGCCGCCACCTTGATGACATCGGCCTCGTCGCGTGGCGTTACGATGACATCCGCGAACTTGCGCGCCAGTTGTTCGTTGAGAACAGGGCTGTACCAGAAATAGTCGCGCGACTTACGCTTGACCGCCACGGGATCGACCGACAGCGGCACGCCTTCGATATCGCGCAACAATGCCGCGATCGCGTCGGCGCGCGTCGCCGCGCCAAGTATCGTATCGCTCACCGGGGAACCTCGACCTCGCCGTGAGCCGTCAACAGTTCCAGCAGTCGCCGCCGCATGATCATGCCCGGCCGGTCGGACGGCATGTGCATTTCGAGTTTGCGCCCCATGTCGACGATCGCGTCGGGATCGGTCGACTCGAGCGCGTCCTTGTCTTCCTCGATGATCGCGGCGTCCCAGTCGATCAACTCCTGCGTCGAGCAATCCTCCTCCTTGTCGTTGCGATAGAGAATCTGCACGACCTGAATGGAGCCGTCGTCGATCGGCGTGGCGGAATTGATGATGATATGACGAATGCCCGACGGATATTCCATGTCGAGGCGCCGGCAGAAGGGCATGAACCATTTGTTGCGCATGTGCCGCGTCGTGTAGGGCTCGCTGGAACCGGTGATGCGCTTGGCGTGCGGAGGATTGACGACTTGCACGATCGTCTCGGCCTCGAAACCATAATCGGTTTCGTGGATCTCGTATTTCTCGGGCTTCGGCTGGTTGATGTCCCCGAAGGTGCCCTTGTGCACGAAGGCGAAGTGCGCGTTGTCGAAGGAGTTTTCCATCAGGCGCAGCGACGAGGTGTTCCAGCGATCATAGAATTGATGGATGCGCCTGTAGCCGGGGTTTGTATCCTCGGGCACATCGGGAATCGGGCTCAGGGGTTCATCGAGCGCCACCCAGACATAGCCATAACGGCTTTGCGCGTGAAAGGCCGTTGCGCGTCCTTCCGGCAAGGGCTGCTCCGCGGGGAATTGCGGTATGGCGACAAGCTTGCCCGCGCCGTTGTAGGTCCATCCATGATAGGGGCAAACGATGTTGCCTTCCTTCACCCAGCCCTTGGAAAGCTTCGCGGTGCGGTGACAGCAGCGATCTTCCAGCGCGGCGGGCTTTCCAAACTCGTCGAGAAAAACGACGATATTCTGCCCAAGAAGCTTGAAGGGCTTTGGTCCATCCTTCAGATCATCGAGCGGCAGCGTCGCGTACCAGAATTTGCGAAGCACTTTTTGTTGCGTGTTCAGCATGGGAGCCTCGATGCGTTGAGTTCAGGTTTCGACCGCTATTTCGCTTTCGTGCCAACCGCCAAGCGCCAGTTTCGACAACCACGCCATCGCGAGAAACAGGGCGATGCCCGCGAACGCGATCAGCAGCAGCGCCGCGAACATGCGGGGAATGTCGAGCTGGAAGCCGGATTGCAGGATTTCATAGGCGAGCCCCGAACTGCGACCACCCGTTCCGGCGACGAATTCCGCCACGACCGCGCCAATGAGGGAAAGACCGCTCGAAATGCGCAGACCCGCGAAGAAGTAGGGCAAGGCGCTTGGAATTCTCAGGCGCAATAAGGTGGAGGACCGCTTCGCGCGGTTCATGCGAAACAGGTTGACGAGGCCGGGATCGACGCTGCGCAGGCCGATGGTCGTATTGGAAATCATCGGAAACAAGGCGACCAGGGTCGCGCAGATCGTCAGCGCGGCCTGCGTGTTCTTGACCAGGATGATGATCAGCGGCGCGACGGCGACGACGGGCGTGACCTGCAACAGCACCGCGTAGGGAAAAAGGCTTGCTTCCAGAAAACGGCTTTGCACGAAGACGAAGGCGATCGCGACGCCCAGCACCACCGCGCAGAGGAAGGCCTGGAACGTGATCGACATGGTCGTCACGAGCGCGCGCGTCAGCGAGGGCCAATCCTTGATCAGCGAATGCCAGATGTCCGATGGCCTGGGGAACAGGAAGACCGGCACATGCCAATGATCGCAGGCCCATTCCCAACCGCCAAGCAGCGCGACGCCCACCGCGAGCGGCGCGACGATGCGCACGAAGCGCTCGGACTGGATCAGGGGCTTCATGACTGCTTCTCCCTGTCGCCCGGCAAGGACGCGTCGGCGAGCCACGTCGATAGCTGCCGGCATAGATCGGCGAAGCGTTGCGAGGTGCGGAATGATTTGCCGCGGGGCTGCGGCTCATCGATCTCCATGACACGATAGACGCGACCCGGACGCGCGGCCATGACCACCACGCGCGTCGACAGGAAAACCGCCTCGTAGATCGAGTGCGTGACGAAAACGCAGGTAAGCTTGCGTTGCCACCACAAATTCAAAAGGTCCGCGTCGAGATTGTTGCGCGTGAATTCATCGAGCGCGCCAAAAGGCTCATCCATCAGCAGCAGATCGGGATTGGTCACGAGCGCGCGCGCGATGGAAACGCGCATGCGCATGCCGCCCGACAACTGACGGGGATAGTGCTTCTCGAAATTCTCCAGCCCCACCATTTTGAGCGCGGCCGCGACACGCGGTCCCGCCTCGGCGCGCGACACGCCATCCAGATCGAGCGGCAGGCGCGCGTTGGTTCCCACCCGCGCCCAGGGCATCAATGTCGGATCCTGAAAAACGAAGGCGAGCTGCCGCCCCTCGCGGCCAACCTGATCGAAACCGCCGCGCCACCATTGCAGGCGACCATCGGTTGGCTCGATCAGATTCGCGATCAGCTTGAGCAGCGTGCTCTTGCCGCAACCCGACGGGCCGATCAGCGTCAGGAACTCGCCCTTGTCGATCGACAAATCGACGGGCGCGAGGGCCTCGGTTCCATCCGCGTAGATCTTGTTCGCCGACAGAACCTCGACAATGGGAGGCGATGTCGGCGTGGCGATCATGTCACTCACGTTTTTCAGGGGGATGGACATCGCGAGCCCGCGTTACAGGCCGATTTTGAGATCTTTGACGAAGCGATCGGTGAAGCCGGCCTTCCAGTCGACCTCGGGCTTCAGCAAGCCGCCGGCGACGAGAAAGTCATAGGTGGCCTTCCACCGGGCCGCGGTCATGATGCCGATGCCCTGCGTCGCCGCGTCGCCGCCATCGACCGCCTTGATCGACTTCAGGGCCTCGACGGCATAGGCGATCTGGTCGTCGCCCATCTTGGGATTGTCGGCCTTGATGAGCGCGTTGCCCGGCGCCGGATCCTTCATGTAATCGCGCCAGCCTTCCATCGACGCCTTCACGAAGCGCGCGACGATATCCGGATTTTTCTCGAGATAGGCCTTGGTGACGACGATCGTCGTTCCATAGGGCGGATATCCCTGTTCGGCGAAGAGGAAGAATTTTGGCTTCAGTCCCATCTGCTTGGCGGCGTAGGGCTCGGACGAAACATAACCCTGCTGCACGGTGTTCTGATCGGCGGCGAAGGGTTGCAGATTGAACGTGTAGGGCTTCAGCTGATCATCCGACAGGCTAAACTTGGTCTTCAGCCAGGGCCAGAACGTCATGCGGCTCGATGACGCGATCAGGATGGTCTTCGACTTGAGGTCGTCGAGTCCCTTGGAGTCCTCGTGGGCCATGATGCCCTGAAGATCGAACTGAAAGGACGCGCCCACCGTCGTGATGGGAATGTTCTGTTCAAGCGCCTTGAGCACCTGAATGTCATAACCCATCATCATGTCGGCTTCGCCAGCGAGCAGCAGTTGCAAGCCGTTGACCTGCGGTCCACCCATCTTGATGGTGACGTCGAGCCCGGCCTTCTCGTAAAGCTTCGTCGCCTTGGCTTCATAGAAGCCGCCATGTTCGGCTTGCGCGAACCAGCTTGTCAGGAATGTCACCTTGTCGGCGGCCCTCGCGACGTTCAGGGACGCGGCCATCGCCAGAACGCCAAGGGCCACCGCGGCGCTTATACGGCGAGTGACGACGCCCAATCCCGGAAAATGCGAATTCGCTGTCATCAGGTCAACTCCATGCGCGGGCCCGTTCAGCCGGGAACGGTTCTTTCATGAACGAACGTAGCAAGGCGGGCGCCAGCGGGAATCGCGTTCATCCCCGCGCGCCGATGGCGCCAACGCGTTCGCCTGACCGCGTCCGAGGCGCCGCTGCCTAAATTTCACGCGCCAAAGCGCTCCAACTGGCCGGATTGTACATTTCGGGCGCCGCATTCGATGGCATGGCCGTTGCTGCGCCCATCCCCACAACGCCGGAGCGCGCGCATGAATCCCATCGCATCCTACATCGCCGATATCGGCGCCGTGCCCTGGAGCATGGACCCGTCGATCATCCGGCGGAAAAGCCGTGATCACTTCGTGATCAGCCCCCTGTTGCGGGGCGAATTGGCGGGCAATCTCGCCGATATCGTCGTTTCGCCTAGATCGAGGGAAGAGGTCGCGCGCGCGGTCGGCACGGCGGTGCGGCATCGCATTCCCATAACGCCGCGTGGCGGCGGCACGGCGAATTATGGGCAAAGCGTTCCATTGCAAGGCGGCGTGCTGCTCGACATGGTCGATTACAAAGGCGTTCTGTCCATCGACGACGGACTCATTCGCGCCAACGCCGGCACGATCATGGCCGACATGCAAACCGCCGCGCAGGCGCGCGGCTGGGAGTTGCGGCTTTATCCTTCCACGCTAGCCACCTCGACCATCGCGGGTTTCGTGGCCGGCGGCAGCGGCGGCATTGGCTCGGCCATGTGGGGCATGTTGCGCGACCGCGGCAATATCGCCGCCATCGAGGTGATGAGCGCCGAGGAGTCGCCGCGCCTGATGGAGCTGACGGGCTACGACATCGAGCTTGTGCATCATGCCTATGGCGCGAACGCCATCATCACCGAGGTGGCGATGCCGTTGGCGCCGGCGTGGCGCTGGCGCGAATGCATTGTCGCCTTCGCCGAGTTCGCCGATGCCTTGCGTTTTGGCGCGCGTCTCGTGCGCGAGACCGGCGTGCTCAAGAAGCTCGCCTCCGTGCACGAATGGCCCATTCCCCGACTGATGCGCGATCTCGGCGACATCGTTCCCGAGGGGCATTCCATGGTCAATTGCATCGTCGCGGCCAACTGCGCGCCGAGTTTCGACGCGCTGGTCGCGCAACACGCCGGCAAGGTTGTGTCCAATCACGCGCAGGGCGAAAACCCCTTCGGCGCCCCCCAGCATGAATTCGCCTATGGCCATGGCCTGCGGCAGATGCAGAAGACGGAGCCGCGATATACCGGGTTTCAGGGCATGTTCCGCGGCGACGGCATGTTCGAGGCCATCGCCGCCGTGCGCGCGGGCGCATCGCGCGAGGAACCGTTCCGGCTGGAAATCTTCTGGTCGGATGGCGAGATCGTCGCCATGGGCTCGCCACAGATCAGGTTCGACGGCGAGACCCGCATGCGCGAGATGGTCGCGTTGATCCAGAATGCCGGCGGCGCCGTCGCCAATTCACACACGACGGGCGTGCGCGAGGTCGGCATCAAGCGGATCACGTCGCGCGATGTTGATTTCAAGGGCGTGATGGACCCGCATGGCCTGCTCAATCCGGGCAAGCTTAACCTGGATGGCGTCAAGGCTTCCGCCCTCGCGACATCCGGCTGGACCTTCGCCGCGCGCGCCTGACCAAAAAAGAGCCCGATCGCGTGGAGGTGCGCGATCGGGCCTTGAGAAAGCCCCGCCACGAATGGCGGGGCCGAATGCGGTTATCAGAACTTGACGGTCACGCCCGTCACCCACGACTGTTCGGTGCAGCTGCCGAACGAGCCAGCGCAAAGGCCGGGGCTCTTGGTGTTGTCGAGGCCGAACTTGTTCTGCCAGTAGCGATAGGCCACCCACACATCGAAGAAGTGGGAATAGGTGGAGCCGCCGACCATCTTGCCGACGTCAAGCGACAGCTTCTGCTCGCTGTTGAATTCGACGGCGGTCTTGGCGACCGAACCGTCGCCCACGTAGGGAACGGCGCCGCTGATGCCGCGACCCTTCGGACCGTGGAAGTTCGCGTAACCGCTGAAGGTCAGCGGGAAGGCGTCGGGCAGGAAGCCGAGATCCATCGCGTAGTTGGTCTCGATATCCCACGTGCCGTCGAAGCTCGTGTTGCCGTTCAGCGGACCATTGGTCGTGAAGGGCGGGATCAGGAACGCGTTGTGGTTCCATTCCTTGTAGTACAAGGGCGAAATGTTCAGGTGGCCCTTGTAGGGGAGGGCGAACGAGAACTCGAGACCGGCGACGACATCGCGCTTGGCCGGGCCAACATAGTTGTTCTCGGTGTTGGCGTCGCCACCGATTTCAAGCGACACGTCGGTCAGCGGACCCCAGCTGAACGCCTTGGTGTGGAACAGTTCGTTCAGGCCGAGCGTGCTGCGGAACAGGCCGTAGATTTCGGTCGAGCCGGTCGCGTTCGGACAGTCGGCGCCCGGGCCAAGGCAAGGCGCGGCGGCGTCGAGGGAGCCGGACTTCAGCAAGTCGATGGTGAAGAAGTTGGTGCCGTAACCCCACACGTCGAAGTGGGTGAAGTTCAGGACCGACTTGCCGAACTTGCTGTTGCCGTTGAGGAAATAGCCCGGGTCGGTGGCGGTGAACTGATACGACAGGCTGATCGAGTTATCGTTCACGAAGAAGAACGGCGCGATCGACGGCGCCGCCGGCGGCGCCTTGGTGTTGGGAAGGTCGGCGGCCAGCGCCGGAGCCATGGAAGCGACGACAAGAGCCGTCGCGGCGAGCAGTTTGAACTTCATTTCTTGCCCCTCGGTTGCGAGCCCGGAGCGATCCCCGGCATTTATTCGCATGAACCGATATTGCTGATTCACTCGCGAGGAACGAAGGTCAAAGAAAAGTCACAAACGCCTCAAAAACGCCAAATCGCCAACGACTTGCGCAATATCAGACCAAAAGCTCGGCAATGAGAAAATCTCGCCGCGGGTGATGCTGATTTGCCACACTTTCGGTGTCGCCGCCGGCGCCGCGACACGGACGGCGATTTGCCACGGATGGGACGTTCGCCTAGTTTTGTCCGCGCAAAATCAAAAAATCACACAAGGGTTGGACATGATCCATTCGCCGCCAAGCCGTCGTCGATTCATGGGCGGAGCCACCGCTTTAGTGGCGGCGGGCGCCAGCTTCGCCGCGCGCGCGGAACAGGACACGCTGCAATCCGTCTACGAAGGCGCGAAAAAGGAAGGCAAGGTCGTCTTCTGGTCGTCCAACGACGTCGCCGTCAGTCAGGCGAGCGCGAAACGCTTCGCCCAGAAGTTTCCCGGCGTCGCGGTCGAGGCCTACAAGATCGAGCCGGGCCCCGCGATCGAGCGCATCATCGGCGAAACCAGCGCCAACCGCCTGAGCGCCGACGTCGTGGACTCGCCGATTTCATACACGAAGCTGCTGTTCGATCGCGACCTCGCCATTTCCTATCCATGGGAGGAGGTCTTCGGTCTAGAGAAGGAATCCATCCTGTTCGATGGCAAGGCGCTCTATTGCTATAATCTCGACGTGCCAATCGCCTTCAACACGCAACTCGCCAAGGCGTCGGACTTCAAGTCGTGGGAAGATCTGCTCGATCCCAAATGGTCGGGCAAGATCCTGCTGGAGGCGCGGGGCATCGAGTTCCCCCTGCTGACGCTCGCGTGGGGCGAGGAGAAGACCTACGCCTATCTGCAAAAATTGCTCGCCAACAAGCCGATCATCATCAAGGGCGGGACGCCAACCATCGAGGCGCTGGCGGGCGGTCAGGGCGCCGTTGCGCTGGGCACCTATGGCGGACGCGTGCTGCAATTCCAGGCCGAGGGCGCGCCGGTGGAATGGGCGCGCGTCGGGCCGATACCCGCGATGATCTATGTGCAGATGGCGCTCAGGGGCGCGCCGCATCCCAACGCCGCCCGACTCTGGACATGGTGGACAACCACGCGGGAGCATCAGGAGGAACTCTACAAGCATCACCGCTTCGGGCGTCTCACCGGGCCCAACCTGTCGCCGCTTGGACAGACCATGAAGGACGCCGGCCTTCAGGTCGTCATCGAGTCGCAGGACACGGCGTTGATGCAGCGACTGCTGGTCAAGGCGGGCGGCATGATCAGCGGCCAGAAATAACCGGTTGTCTTGCGGGAACGCGGCGACGCTTTTATCGTTGAAATAGATGAGTGGCGCGCCAAAAGACGCCACGACGGGAGGATGGGATGAACGAGGCCTTGGTGGCCGGGTCGGTCGCGATGATCGCCAGCCGGTTGCAAATCGGCGATATCGATCTCGAATTGCATCGCGGCGGCGCGGGCCAGACCCTGCTCTTTCTGCATGGCGGCGGCGGCTTCGATCCACGCGCGCCCTTCGTGGCCGATCTCGCTCGCCATTTCGACGTTGTCGCGCCTTTGCATCCGGGCTTTGGTTCGTCGAGCCTGCCCTTCTGGGTCGACAGCGTGGATGACTTCGTCCACGCGCACCTCGCGTTGATGGAAAAACTCGACCTGCGCGACGTCATTCTTGTCGGCGTGTCCATAGGCGGTTGGGTGGCCGCCGACCTGGCGACGAAGAACACGAGCCGCATCGCTAAAATCATTCTCGTCTCTCCCGTTGGCATCAAGGTCGGGCCGCGCGACCGCCTCGATATTCCCGACATCTTCGCCACCAGCGCCGATGATCTTCTGAAACTGACGGCGGCCGATCCCGTCAGGCGCAAGCCCGACTACGCCGCCATGAGCGATGAAGAGTTGCGCGTTCTCGCGCGCAATCGCGAGACGCTCGCGCTGGTGGCGTGGGAGCCCTACATGCACAATCCCAAGCTCAAACACCGGCTGCACGCGATCAACCGGCCGACGCTCATCCTGCGCGGCGACCATGATCGACTGGTCGGCGCCGATTATGTCGAGGCCTACGCGAAGCTCATTCCCGGCGCGCGAAGCGAAACCATCCCCGGCGCGGGCCACTCGCCGCAAAGCGAGCGCGCGGAGGATTTCGTCGCGCGGGTCACGCGCTTCGCCCAGGGCTGAAACGTCACTTTCCGGAGCTCAGACCATGCGCATGTTTCATTTCAGCGAGGGCGCCTTTCAGGATTTGCCGGAGGAGGACGCCTACGATTCCGTTCGCGTGACCCTGCCGAACCGCTATTACGATCCGAAGGTCGGCGCCGACAATTATCATCGCTATCTCGACGAATGGCTGATCGCCGACGATCTCGGCCTCGACATCATGGTGAACGAGCACCACCAGACGCCGACCTGCGTCGATCCCGCCGCGCCCATCCTGCTCGGCATTCTCGCGCGGCAGACGAAAAAGGCGCGGCTGCTCATTCTCGGCAACCCCATCGCCAACCGCAACCAGCCCGTGCGCGTCGCCGAGGAAATGGCGATGATAGACGTGATCTCGCGTGGTCGCCTCGAATGTGGATTCGTGCGCAGCGTGCCCTACGAGGTGCCCGCCGCCAACAGCAATCCCGTGCGCATGAACGAACGCATGTACGAGGCGCTCGATCTCATCAAGGCGGCGTGGACGCATCACGACGGCCCCTTCAGCTTCGAGGGGCGGTTCTTTCACCACCGCTGCGTCAACATCTGGCCGCGGCCCTATCAGCAGCCGCATCCGCCCATCTGGATTTCATCGACCTCGCCCGAGGGCGCCGCGCGCGTCGGCGAGGGCGGCTATGTCATCGGCTGCTTCCACACGGGCTTCGATGGCACGCGCAAGGTGTTCGATTATTATCGCGCCGGTTGGGCGCGGGCCGGTCGCAAGGGGCCCGTGCCGGAGGATCGGCTCGGCTATTCGGCGCTCATGTATGTCGGCGACACCGACGAGGAAGGTCGCGCCGGGGCGCAAAAGCTGTTGTGGTATCTGTCCCACAACAAGCTGCCGAACCATTTCAAGAACCCGCCCGGCTACAATTCGTACGACGCCAACATCAAGGCGTTCCGCACGGGCAAGGTCGGCACGCGCGAACAGGGCTTCGTGCCCGACCTTGATCACGAAATCGAAACGGGCACGGTGTTTTGCGGCAACCCGGACACGGTCTGTCGCCAGATCAAGAAGTTCTACGACCACGTCGGCGGCTTTGGCCACCTGCTCTCGATGGGGCAGGCCGGTTTCCTCGACCACGCGGAAACGGTGAAGGGCCTCAAACTCTTCGCGAGCGAGGTCTATCCACGGCTCAAGGATCTGAAGGTCACGCGCGAGGCGGCGGAATAATCGACCCGCCGCCACGGCGATCTGGCAAGGGGCGCCCCACGAGGCGCCCCTTTTGTTTCCGGCGCGGCGCTTGCTCGGTGATGTCTTCCAAACCGATCTTGTTCCGGGACGGAACGCGTCGGGTTCAAATCGAAACACCGGGAAGCATGATGGCGACGAAAAACAGGATTATCCTCGCGCTCATTTCGGGAGCGGCGATCGCATTCGCGGGATATTCGCTCGGCTATCGCGCCGAGGCGAAGCGCTCGCCCGTCGCCGACCTGACCCTGCCCGGGTACAGCCAGCAGAAGGTCGTCTACCACATCACCGACAGCGATGGCCTCCTGCACCGCAACTATTCGCTGCACGTGCTGCAATCGGCCCAGAATCACGTCAACGCCGTCGGCAAGGACAAGCTCGACCTGCGCATCGTGTTGCAGGGCGACGGGCTCGATCTGCTGAAGGAGGCGGCGGGCGACCGCGCCATGTCGGAACGGGTCGACAAGCTGAAGGCGCAAGGCGTTCGCTTCCTTGTTTGCCGCAACACGCTTGTCGGCCGCGGCCTCGACCCGGCCGATCTCTACGACGTCAAGACCGCGGATATCGTCGGCGCGGCGGTGGCCGAGGTCTCCGCCTTGCAGGCGCAGGGATTCGTTTACGTGAAACCCTGACACGGCCGTTGGCGTCCGGCGGCGCGCGCGATAATCTGCGCGCGGGATGGAAACGCCGGAGTTGCATATGTTCGCTCGACGCGCGGCGCGCGGTCTGCTGATCGCGTGCCTGCTGACGCCATGGGCGCCCACGCTGGCGCAATCGCCCGAGACGTTTTTCCGCGGGCGCACGGTCTCGATCTACATCGGCTTTGGCGGCGGCGGCTCGTATGACTTCTACGGGCATCTGATTGCCCGCCACATGGGCAAGCACATTCCCGGCAACCCGAATGTCGTCGCGCAGGCCATGCCCGGCGCCGGCAGCTTCAAGCTCGCCAACTGGCTTACCTCCGTCGCGCCGAAGGATGGCACGGCGATGGGCATCGTCTCGCAGGCGGTGGCGCTGGAGGAAGCGTTGGGATCGTCGGGCGTCGCCTACCGCGCGGCGGACTTCAACTGGATCGGCCGCGCGACCTCGGTGATCGAGATCATGATGACCTTCGGCGCCGCCCGGGCCAAAACCATCGACGACGCGCGGCGGCGGGAAGTGCTGATCGGCGGCACCGGGCCGGGATCGCCATCGGAAGGCTACCCCAAGCTGCTCAACGCCGGCGCCGGCACGAAGTTTCGCGTCATCGCCGGCTATCCCGCGTCCGCCGAGGTGCTGCTCGCGATGGAAAAGGGCGAGGTCGACGCGGCCTTCACCTCATGGGGTTCGTTGAGCGCCTATCATCAGGACTGGCTCGCGGCGAAATCCGTCCATTTGCTGGCGCAGGGCACGGTGGCGCGCACCGCGGAACTGCCGGCTACGCCAGCGGTCGGCGAACTCGGCGACACGCCCGAGGATCGAACCATGCTGCAACTCTACGCCTCGACGGCCGATATCGGCCGGTCCTTCATCGCGCCGCCCGGCATGCCTGCCGATCGCGTCGCGGCGTTGCGGGCCGCCTTCGACGCCACGATGCGCGACCCGGAGTTTCGCGCCGAGGTGGAAAAGGCCCGCGTCGAGTTTCACCCGGCGACCGGCGCCGAGGTTCAGGCCATCGTGGCGAAAAACGCCGCGCCGCCGCCCGGCGTCATCGCCCGCATGAAGAAGCTGCTGCGCGGGGAGTAGATCAGGCGAGCGCCTTGATGACGTCGCCCACGCGCTCGGCGACCTCGCCGATCTGCGCGTCGGAAATGATCAGGGGCGGCGACAGCACGATCGTGTCGCCGGCGATGCGGATCAGCAAATCGCGCCGGTGATAGGCCTCCTCCATCGCCTCGAACCCACGCTTGCCCGGCCCGATCGCATTGGGCGCGAGATCGATGGCGCCAACGAGTCCGATCGTCCTGATATCGACGACATTGGGCAGGCCCTTGAGCCCGTGGATCGCGTCGGCCCAGGTCGACTCGATCGCGCGGACGCGCTCGAACAGACCCTCGTCGCGGTAGATGTCGAGGGTCGCCAGCCCCGCGGCGCAGGCGAGCGGATGCGCCGAATAGGTATAGCCGTGGAACAGCTCCACGACATGCTCCGGGCCCTTCATGAAGGCGTCGTGAACATGCTTGCGCGCGATGACGCCGCCCATCGGGACGGCGCCGGAGGTGACGCCCTTGGCGAAGGTAATGAAGTCGGGGATCACGCCATACCGCTCCGCCGCGAAGGCGTGACCGAGGCGACCGAACCCGGTGATGACCTCGTCGAAGATGAGCAGAATGCCGTGCTTGTCGCAGATGGCCCGCAGCTTCTGGAGATAGCCCTTTGGCGGCGCGATGACGCCGGTCGATCCCGCCATCGGCTCGACGATGACCGCCGCGATGGTCGAGGCGTCATGCAGCGCGACGATGTTCTCCAGTTCGTCGGCGAGATGCGCGCCCCATTCCGGCTCGCCGCGCGCATAGGCCTGCTCGGCGCGATTGTAGGTCGCCGGCAGATGATCGACGCCCGCCAGCGCGTTGCCGAACATCTTGCGGTTGGGCGAAAGACCGCCCACGGAAATGCCGCCGAAGCCGACGCCATGATAGCCGCGCGCGCGACCGATCAGCTTGGTGCGTTGACCCTGCCCGAGGGTGGCGAAATAGGCGATCGCCATCTTGAGCGCCGTGTCGACGGCCTCGGAGCCCGAGTTGGCGAAGAACACATGGTCGAGATCGCCCGGCGCGATCGCGGCGATGCGGGTGGCCAGTTGAAACGCCTTGGGATGCCCGAAATTGAACGGCGGCGCGTAGTCCATCTCCGCCGCCTGATCCTGGATCGCCTGGACGATGGCGTCGCGGCCATGGCCCGCGTTGACGCACCAGAGGCCCGCCGCGCCATCGAGCAGCTTGCGTCCATCGGGCGTGAAGTAATGCATGTCCTTGGCGCGCCCGAGCATGCGCGGCGCCTTCTTGAAGGCCCGGTTCGCCGTGAACGGCATCCAGTAGGCTTCAAGATCGTTCGGCGTGGCGGCGGTGGCGGACATGGACGGCTCCTGCGGGAGGCGGCGGTCATACCACGGCGCGCCTTCCGGCGAAACGCGCCGGAAGGAATGCCGCCTCGAGCGCGGCGTCAGGCCGGCTGTGTCTCGCGCATGCGGCGCGCCGCCGTTTTCACCGCGCGGATGATTTCGGGATAGGCGGCGCAACGGCACAGGTTGCCCGCCAGATAGTCGCGGATTTCGCCGTCGTCCGGATCTGGATTCTCGCGCAACAATTGATGCGCCATCAACACGAAGCCCGGCGTGCAGAACCCGCACTGGAACGCGCCTTCGTCGATGAAGGCCTGCTGCACCGGGCTGAGCGCGCCCGACGCGTCGAGACCCTCGACGGTCGCGACGGCCTTGCCATCGACGAGTTGCGCCAGCGTCAGACAGCCAGACACCGCGACGCCGTCGACGAGCACCGTGCAACAGCCGCACAGTCCCTGCCCGCAGCTTTCGCGCGCGCCGAACAGATTCAGGCGACGCAGCAGATCGACGAGATCGAGATGGCTTTCGACGCGCGCGGAAACGGGTCGGCCATTGAGCGTGAAATGAATGTCGCGGGCGTGGTTTGTCATCGCCTCAGCCCTTCTTCGTGTCTTGCGTGGCGGCCCGGATGGCGTTGAAAATCGTCTCGGGCGTAATCGGCAGTTCGGTGACGCGAACGCCAACGGCATCGTGGATCGCGTTGGCGATGGCGGGCGACACGCCGAACGTGGCGCTTTCGCCGACGCCCTTCGCGCCGAACGGCCCGCTCTTCTGGTTTGCCTCGACGATGTGGTTCTCGATCGCGGACGGAATGTCGTGAATGCCGGGAATCTTGTAGTCGGACAGCGAGCCGTTGACGAGCTGTCCGTTGCTGAAGATCATGTTCTCCTGCATCGTGAAGCCGAACTGCATCAGCGCCGCGCCCGATAGCTGCGTCTCGACGACGCGCGGATTGAGCGGTCGTCCGAGATCGGCGGCGTTGACCATGCGCGTGACCCGGACGATGCCCGTCTCGGTGTCGACCTCGACCTCGACGCCCGTGCCGCCGATCATCCAGAAGGGCGTGATGTTTTCCGACAGGCCCGTGCCCGGCGCGGGCGACTTGTAATCGGGAATGAACGAGCCGACGCCGATGACGTTGCCCGCCTGCATGCCGTATTTCTTCTTGAAGAGATCGGCGGGCGCGTAATTCGAGCCGGCCGGCAGGCCGAGGCCGCGCGCGAGATCGTCGAGCTGACGGCGCGCGTCCTCCGCCGCGAGCCTGACCGCGTGGCCCATGTGGAAGGTCGAGCGCGAGCCGAGCGTCGCCATGTCGTAGGGCGTCACGTCGGTGTCGGGATGAACGACGTGAATCGACTCTGTCGCAAGGCCCAGGATTTCCGCCACGATCTGCGACATGGCGGTGTCGGAGCCCTGTCCCATGTCCACCGTCGACATGGAGAGGGTCGCGCCGCCGTCAGCCGAGACGTTGACGATGGCGACCGAGGTTGTCGGCGCGATCGAGGCCTTGAAGCCAATGGCGACGCCACGGCCCCGACGGATCGTTCCCGTCCCCTTGTCGAAGGGCCCCGCCCAGTCCATGCGCTCGGCGAGCTTTTCCAGCACGCCCGAGATTTCCGCGTCGCGCATCGCGGTGCCCGTCGCCTGCGGACGGCCCTCGCGCAGGATGTTCCTGCGTCGGAACTCGACGGGATCGACGCCGAGATCGCGCGCGATCAAGTCCGTGTGGCTCTCGTAGGCCCAGACAAGCTGCGGAATGCCAAAGCCACGCAACGCGCCCGCCGGCGGCCGGTTGGTGTAGAGCGCGTAGGAATCAATCGACACGTTCTCGATGTCATAGGGGCCCGGCGCCGTGAACCCGGACTTCTGCGTGACGCGCGGGCCGATATCCGCATAGGCGCCGCCATTCCAGAACACTTCGCAACGCCGCCCAGTGACGCGCCCGCCCTTCGTCACCGCGCTCTTGATGCGGAACGTGCAGGCGTGTTTCGTGATGGTGAAGAACTGCTCCTCCATGGTGAGCGAAAGCTTCACCGGACGCTTCACCATCAGCGCCAGAATGGCCACGAGGGCCTCGAGCTTGATGTAGAGCTTCGCGCCAAAGCCGCCGCCGAGATAGGGCACTTTCACCCGCACGCGGTT
>CAIOVE010000078.1 GCA_903861645.1 uncultured Hyphomicrobiales bacterium | reverse complement strand
TGCCTGCTCTACGAACTCATTCCCAACATGCCGGAACAAAGGTTGCGGCCCCTCATCGAAAAATACGCGGAATTACTCAATCAAAACAGCCTCTTCACCCAAACTTTCGGCCTTATCTAAAATGAGGGGATGGCTGAGGGTTCCGACACCCCCGAAGGGTGGCCCGGTGACGCCGACCGAATCCCAGGCAAGTAAATCGGGAGAGCCGAAAAAGGGGAACGGCAAGGATAACAATTTTGTTGAGTATGAACTGAAAAAACCCGTGAATAACCGCACCAAACGGGCGCCTGTTCAGCGACCCAACAACGCGACGGCGATTTACAATGCGAAGCAAAATGCGATCAACCAGAATGCGCTGAGCGGCATATCCCAAGCAATTCAGTCGCTTCAGGTTCGTCCGCCCGCGTTTTGATCGCGGTCTGGAAATAAACCTCCCCTCCCCGGCGACGGGGAGGGGAGAGTAGTAGGTCGCCAAATGGCGGTCGACTTACTTGCCGGACTTGCAGGCGTCGCGGAACTTCTTGCGTTCCTTGCCATGCAGGCCCTTGGCGTCGGCGTCGGCCGAGCACTTTTTCGACAGGGCCTGCTTGTCGGTGGCGCTCATCTTGGCGGGAGCGGCGGCGGCGGCCGGCGCGGCGGGAGCGGTCACGGCGGGCTTGGCCGGCGCGGCGGGGGCCGGCGTCTGGGCGAAGGCGCTCGTCGCCGCGAAAAGCGAGACGAGAGCGAGGGCGGCGATCTTCTTCATGAGAGTCTCCTGAAAAGGGATTTCTGAAATGAAATCCGTAACTTTCGTTAACTAGACGTTTACGGCGTTTTTGGGAAGCGCCGCGGGGCGACTCGTGCTACTTCTGGCCGATGGCGGGGCCCACTTTTCTTGAGTTTTTCGCTGGCGGCGGCATGGCCCGCGCCGGGTTTGGCCCGGACTGGCGGTGCCTTTTCGCCAACGATATCGACGCCCGCAAGGGCGCCAGCTACGTCGCCAACTGGGGCGCGGACGATTTCCGCCTTGGCGATATCCACAGGCTGCGCGCCGACGACATTCCCGGCCACGCCGACCTCGCCTGGGCGTCCTTCCCCTGTCAGGATTTGTCGCTGGCGGGCAACGGCGCGGGGCTCGGCGGCGCGCGTTCCGGCGCCTTCTACGGTTTTCGCGATGTGATCGCCGTGCTTGCCACGCGGGGGCGCGCGCCCAAGGTTCTCGTGCTGGAAAACGTGCTGGGGGCTTTGACATCAAATGGGGGCGCCGATTTCAGGACGCTTTGCGAGAGCCTGCGCGCGCTTGGATACGATCCTGGCGCGTTGACGATCGACGCCGCGCGCTTCACGCCGCAATCGCGTCCGCGACTGTTCGTGATCGCGACGCGCCGCGGTCTCGCGACGATTTCGCGCTTGACGGTGGCCGAACCCGACCCCGCGTGGGCGACGCCATCGCTGCGCCGGGCGGTCGCGGCCATGCCAGCCGGGCTTCGCGAGGACTGGCGTTGGTGGGCGCTGCCGCCGGCGCCGTCGACCAATAGCAGACTGGATGACCTGATCGAGGAGACGCCCGTCGATATCGACTGGCACACGCCCGAGGAAACCGGACGATTGCTGTCGCTGATGGCGCCGGGCCATCTCGCCATGGTTGACACCATGAGGCGGTCGGGCGAACGCCGCGTCGGCGCGATTTACCGGCGCACGCGCGTCGAGGCGGGCCGCAAGGTTCAGCGCGCGGAGGCGCGTTTCGATGGTCTGGCCGGTTGCCTGCGCACGCCGGGCGGCGGATCAAGCCGGCAATTCATCATTGTCATCGAGGGCGCGCGCACGCGCACGCGCCTGTTGTCGGGGCGCGAGGCCGCGCGGTTGATGGGGCTGCCGGACGACTACCGGCTGCCCGCGCGTTATGGCGACGCCTATCACCTGCTGGGCGATGGCGTGGTCGCGCCGGTCGTTCGCCATCTGGCGACGCATCTCCTCGCGCCGCTTGTCGCGTCGGCGCGCGAAAGCCAGAAACGGGTGGACGGCGCGTGAACCGCTCCGCCATCATGCGCGCCGTGCCTTCGCGCGACACGTCGGCGGAAATGAAGGCGCGCGCCATCCTGCGGCCCATCGCGCGCGGCTACCGGCTGCATCGCAAGGATATTCCGGGCAAGCCCGACATCGCCTTCGTCGGGCGTCGTCTCGCCATTTTCGTGCACGGCTGTTTCTGGCACGGGCATGATTGCCGGCGCGGCGCGCGGGCGCCGAAAACCAACGCCGATTACTGGCGCGCCAAGATCGCGCGTAACGTCGCCCGCGATGAAAAGCACCGCGTCGCGTTGGGCGACATGGGCTGGCGTTCCCTTGTGATCTGGGAATGCGAGCTGGCGGACGAGGCCGCGCTCGCGGCGCGGCTGCGCGCCTTCATGGCGTCGCCAGAAACGCCTTTGTCGCGCGCAGGGTCTCTCTCGCGCGCTCGGTCGCCGAAAGTCCCGCCAGCCACGCGCTCGGCGCCTCCACGCTGATCGGGCAGTCCGCGGGCAACGCGGCGAGCAACGCGCGCAAGGGCAGGGCTCCCTCGCCTGGCAGCAGGCGCGCGGTGCGGGATTCCCTGCGCAGTTCATCGACGGATTTCGCGCCGGGCGTGAAGGGCGTCGCGTCGCAGAAGTGCACGAGCTTGAGCAAGGCCGGATCGACCGCGCGCAGGTCGTCGGGATGCCCGCCCGAGCGCGACAGATGCAGCGCGTCAATGACCAGCGCCGCGTTGGCGCGTTGGGCGGCGCGCACGATTTTCAGCGCCTCGGCGAGACTGGCGCAGGCGCTGTAGGGATTGAACTCGATCAGCGCGTCGAGACGATGTCGCGCGCAGAGATCGCAGAGCCGCTGGAACGTGGCGAGGCGTCGCGTTTCGTCGGCGTCCTCGACGGGACAGACGACGAAGCGGGCGCCGAAGCGCGCCGCGAAGGCGAGAACGGGTTCAAGCGCGGCGACGTCCATGTCGGGCTTGATCGGGAACACGCCGATTTCAAGCAGCGACAGGCCAGTTTTCTCCAGGAGCCCGATGACTTCAGCCTCGCGTTCGACGTGTCCGACAACGGCGATGTCTGTTTGCAGGAGTGGGTTGAGCCGCAGGCCCACGCAATTCCATCCAGCCGCGGCGGAAGCGACGATCTGACCGGCGGGGCCGGCGTCGAGAATGCTCAGGGCGGCGAGCGATAATTGTCTCATGGGCGTGTCCCCGCGATCTATTCGCCGCGTTCCCGGCGCAAGCGTTCCCAATAGTCGAGGCGCTTGCGAATGTCGCGCTCGAATCCGCGCTCCACGGGTTCGTAGAATTTCCGTCGCCCCATGGCGTCGGGAAAATAGTTCTGGCCCGAGAAAGCGTCGGGTTCGTCGTGGTCGTAGCGATAGCCCGCGCCATAGCCCTCGCTTTTCATCAGCTTGGTGGGCGCGTTGAGAATGATGGCGGGCGGCGCGAGGGAGCCGTTCTCTTTCGCCGCGCGCATGGCGGCTTTCGACGCGGTATAGGCGGCGTTCGATTTCGGCGCGGTCGCCATGTAGATGACGGCCTGCGCGATGGCGAGTTCACCCTCCGGCGAGCCGAGAAAATCGTAGGCGTCCTTCGCCGCGATGGCGATGGCGAGCGCCTGCGGATCGGCGAGGCCAATGTCCTCCACCGCCATGCGCGTCACGCGTCGCGCGATGAACAGCGGATCCTCGCCCGCGTCGAACATGCGCGAGAGGTAATAGAGCGCCGCGTCTGGATCGGAGCCGCGCACGCTCTTATGCAGCGCGCTGATGAGATTGTAATGACCGTCGGCCGACTTGTCATAGATGGGCGCGCGCCGCTGGGTGATCTCGACAAGCGCCGCCGTGTCGAAGACCTCGCCGGGGCGCGCGGCGCGCCAGATTTCCTCGGCGAGGGTCAGGGCCGCGCGACCATCGCCGTCGGCCATGCGGACAAGCGTTTCGCGGGCCGCGGCGTCGAGTGGCAGGGGACGGCCCTCTCCTTCCTCGGCGCGCGCCAGCAATTGTTCGATCGCTTCCGCGTCGAGCGGCTTGAAGGTCATCACGCGGGCGCGCGACAACAACGCGGCGTTGAGCTCGAAGGAGGGGTTTTCGGTGGTCGCGCCGATCAGCGTGATCGTGCCGTCCTCCATCACCGGCAGAAACGAATCCTGTTGGCCGCGATTGAAGCGATGGATTTCGTCGACAAAGAGCAGCGTGCCCTTGCCCATGGCGCGCTGGCCGCGGGCCTCCTCGAAGACTTTCTTGAGTTCGGCGACGCCGGTGAAAATGGCCGATATCTGCGTGAACACGAGGTTGGTTTCACGCGCCAGCAATCGCGCCACGGTCGTTTTGCCCGTGCCGGGCGGGCCCCAGAATATCAGCGAGCCAAGCGAGCCCGCCGCGATCAGTCGCGTCAACGCGCCATCGGGGCCGATCAGATGATCCTGTCCGCGCACGTCGGCCAGCGAGGCCGGCCGCAGGCGATCCGCGAGGGGCCGCGGCGCCTGGGACGGAAAGCCGGCGGCCTCGAAAAGGTTGCTCACGTTGCTGTCCGCCATTGCGCTGCCCCAGCGTTTATAAGTCGGCGCGACGACGCACTTCAAGACGACGAAAAGCCGGCGTCCCGATTTGGCGCATTAACGCCGCGTTAAGAGTCACTATATGATAACTATCCTTAAGAGATTCGGTGTCGGGGGCCGTCGTTGCGCGACGGATCGGGCGACCCGGGAATTGCGAGTTCGCGTTCGTGTTCGCGTCAAACCATTCGCTACCCAGGGACAAAGGCCAATTTATCATGCGGACCATTGCATTCGTGACCCAGAAGGGCGGGGCGGGAAAAAGCACGATCGCTTCGTCGGTCGCCGTCGCCGCGCATGAAGCGGGCGAGAAGGTTTTCATCTTCGACCTCGACCCCCAGCAATCGCTGAAGAAGTGGTCGAAGGCGCGCGCCGAGAACGATATTCCGGTTGAGACCATCACCCCCGCGCGCCTTTCGGCCGCGATCGCCGCGCTGGAAAAGGGCGGCGTGACGCTCTGCATCATCGACACCGCCGGCGCCGAGAGCGCGACCACCGCCGCCGCCATGCGCGCCGCCGACCTCAACATCGTGCCGACGCGACCGAACGCCTTCGATCTGTGGGCGACCGAGCAGACGCGCAAGACCCTGCGCGACATGGGCAAGGAATACGTGTTCCTGCTGAACCAGTGCCCGCCGGCCCAGCAGAGCACTCGCGTCGACGAAGGCGTGAAGGCGCTGGAAGCCATGGGCGGCATGATTTCGCCGCTGGTGTCCTCGCGTGTCGATTATCAGGAAGCGGCCCGTCAGGGTTGGGGCGTGACCGAACTCAATCCGGCCGGGCAGGCCGCGGATGAAATGCGCCGCCTATGGTCTTCGGTGAAGCGTCGCCTGGCCCGCGCCAAGCAGTCGTCCGGCAAGCCGGCGGCGCGCAAGGCCGCCTGATTTTCAATTCATGCAACGGGTGAAAGGCGACCCTCGGGTCGCCTTTTCATTTTCAGGGCGCTTTCCGTCGGTGAAAGTGCCTAGAGGTTGCTCGAAATCTTCGAGAAGTCGGCCGAAACCTTGGTGCCGACAACGCGCAGCGCCGAAATGATGACGACCGCGATCAGCCCAGAGATAAGGCCGTACTCGATCGCCGTGGCGCCGGATTCGTCGCGCAAGAAGCGCAAAAATGTTTTGGCCACCGTCATGTCTCCCCTGGCCCCGCGGTCGCGTGGCTCGATCCGAACGCGTCAAGAAGTACAGCGCGGGTGTAAAGGCGTGGTTAAATGGCTAACGCTCGATCCGACGATCCAACGGGATGTTCACCACGCGCCCGCGCGGAACGCGTCGCGGAAAGGGCGCGGCATTCCATAAGGAATTGAATTATCGCGGTTTTTATAAATTATTCGTTCGTTCATTATGTTGTCTCGTCGGTTCGAGGCTGGTGTCGAGCCGAATAAGGAAAAATTCCTCATTCAGGAATTTTAGCTTGACATCGTGACGCTGGTTCTGTAGACATGGGTCATGCTCCAGAAATGTGAGCAGGGGCGGCGGCCCTCGCGGCGTTTGGCCGGAAGCGCATCACATCATCACCGGCGCTTCGATTGATCGACGATGGGCGTGTCAACGCTCTTTGCGCGGCGTCGGCCACAGGGGAGTCTGCATGGCGCGCGATCCTTCCGACACGGCGTCCGTCGGGCGCTTCGTTCGGCGCCCCGATCCGGACGCCGCCGTTCTCGCCGACATTCGCAAGCGTTACGACGCGGGCGAGATCGATGTCTCGGGTATCGCCAGCGAGCTTGGCCTGTCGCGAAGCACGATCGGCAAGAGGCTGGGCGAGTGGGGTTGGCGCAATGGCGCGGCCAAGGGGAAACCGGCCTCGCGGGCGAAACGGCGAAAGCCAACCGGCGCCACATCCGCCGCGGTCGCCGCGCCGCGCGCCCGACGGCCGCCGGAAAGCCTGCCCTTGCTGTTGAGACGACTGCTGGCGCTGGCGAGCCGCTACGTCGAAATTCTGGAACAACGTCTGCCCGACGATGGTGGCGCGGGCGGCGAGCTTGAAAGCGATCCGCGCATTCTGGCCAGCCTCGTCAAGCTGATTTCCGACATCGCGCGTCTTCAGGGCAGGAACGGATCATCGCATGACAGTGGCGCCGACGCCGATGATGGCGACGCAGAACTCAACAATGTCGTCGGCGCCGGCGTTGGCGGCGACCTGGCCCGGCTCAAATCCGATCTGGTTGAAAGACTTGCTCGCGCCGTTGAGTCCGCCGGCGCGGCGACGGATTCTGGCGGCGCTGGAGCCTGACCATCTGCGCTTTCTGGCGGGCTGCTGGGACGCCTTCGCCCGGACCGATCAATTGCCGCCCGCGCGCGCCGCCAATGGCCGCGAATGGACGCAGTGGCTTATTCTGGGCGGACGCGGCGCGGGCAAGACGCGCGCCGGCGCCGAGTGGGTGCGTGGCGTCGCGCTGGGCTTGCCGGGTTTCGCGCGCGAACCGGCCATGCGCATCGCGCTGATCGGCGAAACCATGGCCGATGTGCGCGATGTAATGGTTGAGGGCGTTTCCGGCATTCTGCGCGCGCATCGACGCGAGGAGCGACCGATCTTCACGCCGACGCGACGGCGGATCGTCTGGCCCAACGGCGCGATCGCGCAATTGTTCTCCGCCGAAGACCCCGAGGCGCTCCGCGGTCCCCAATTCGAATGCGCCTGGCTCGATGAACTGGGCAAATGGCGGCGCGGTCAGGAGTGTTTCGACATGCTGCAATTCGGCTTGCGGCTGGGTCGGCATCCGCGTCAGGTCATTACAACGACGCCGCGGCCAAGTGCGATCATCAAGCGCATTCTGGCCGATGGCCGCAGCGCCGTGACGCGGGCCGCCACGCTGATGAATGGCGCCAATCTGCCGCCAGAGTTCATCGACGCCATTGTCGCTCGCTACGCGGGCACGCGACTGGGACGGCAGGAACTCGATGGCGAACTGATCGAGGATCGCGCCGACGCGCTGTGGACGCGCGACATGATCGAGGTCGCGCGCGCGACCGATGCGCCGCCGCTGCGACGCGTTGTCGTCGCCGTCGATCCGCCGGCGTCGTCGCACGCGCGGGCCGATCGCTGCGGCATTGTCGCCGCGGGCATCGATGGCGATGGCGTGATTTATGTTCTCGCCGACGAGAGTCTGGCGGCCGCGCGGCCCGCCGCGTGGGCGCGCGTCGCCGTCGCGCTGTATCACCGGCTTGAGGCCGACGCGGTGGTGGCGGAGGTCAATCAGGGCGGCGACATGGTGGCGGCGGTGATCGCCGAGGCCGATCCCGACACGCCCGTGCGCAAGGCGCGCGCGACGCGCGGCAAATATTTGCGCGCGGCGCCCGTGGCGCAACTCTATGAACAGGGCCGGGTTCGGCACGTTGGCGCCTTCGCGGCGCTCGAGGACGAAATGTGCGATTTCGGCCCGACGGGCTTGTCCAACGGGCGCAGTCCGGATCGCCTCGACGCGCTTGTCTGGGCGCTGACCGATCTCGCGCTCGGGCCGAAACAACGGGAACCGCGCGTTCGCCGGGTCTGACCCGGCGCGCCTGAACGACGCGACGCATTCGACTTCAAACGGGGAACATCATGGCATCCATTCTCTCGCGCCTGTTTGGCGCGCCAGCGGACGCGCGCGCGGAATTGAAGGCGTCGCGCGCCGCGGGTCTCATCGCGCACATGTCGATGGGCGTCGCGCGCTGGACGCCGCGCAATTATGTGGAGCTGACGCGTCAGGGCTACGAGCGCAACGCCATCGTCTATCGCTCCGTGCGCATGATCGCCGAAGCCGCGGCGAGCATCCCCTGGCGCGCCTATGTCGGGCGCGAGGAGGCGCCCGACCATCCCCTGTTGACATTGTTGGCGCGACCAAACCCCACCGATGTCGCGCCGACGTTTTTCGAGGCGCTTTATTCCAACCTCTTGCTGTTCGGCAACGGCTATGTCGAGGCGGCGACGATCGATGGCGCGCCGCGCGAGCTGTATGTGTTGCGGTCCGACCGCATGGCGATCGTGCCGGGGCCGAACGGCTGGCCGGCGGCTTACGACTACATGGTGGCCGGCGAGAAGGTGCGTTACGCCATGGGCGGGGCCGGCGTGCAGCCGATCCTTCAACTCAAGCTGTTTCATCCGCTCGACGATCACTATGGTTTTTCGCCGCTCGGCGCCGCGCAGACACCACTCGACGTGCATAACGCCGCGTCGAACTGGACCAAGGCGCTGCTCGACAATTCCGCGAGACCATCCGGCGCGCTGGTTTACGCGGGACCGCAGGGCTCGACGCTTTCGGATGAACAGTTCGAGCGGTTGAAGGCGGAACTCGAGGAAAGTTTCTCGGGCGCGCGCAACGCGGGCCGCCCGCTGTTGCTGGAAGGCGGCCTCGACTGGAAGGCGTTGTCGCTGACGCCCAAGGACATGGATTTCATTGAGGCAAAGGCGGGCGCGGCGCGCGAGATCGCGCTGGCCTTCGGCGTGCCGCCGCTGCTTCTGGGACTACCGGGCGACAATACGTTCTCCAATTATCAGGAGGCCAACAGGGCTTTCTGGCGTCAGACGATCATTCCCCTCGTCGCCCGCACGCAACAGAATTTCTGCGCCTGGCTGCGGCCGGCGCTGGGCGACGTGCGGCTCGATTACGATGTCGATCGCATCGACGCGTTGGCCGAGGAGCGCGCGAGTGAATGGGCCCGCGTGGGCAAGGCTGATTTTCTCAGCGTGGACGAGAAACGCGAGGCGTTGGGGTACGGCAAGGCGGCAAAGGTCGCTAAGTCCAACCTCGCGCCGTCCGCGTCAGCACCCACCATGGTTGCGCCGGAAAAGCGCCATTCGCCAACGCAACCGCGAGTGCCAGTTGGCAGCGGCGTGAGAGCGGACGCTGGGCGAGTGGAGGTGGGGAAATCAGGATCGTAGCTGGACCTACGCCATCCCCACCCGTGATGAGCGGAAATATCACGTCACCTGCCAAAATAAGTTGTGATGCGTTGTTTGATTCAGATTGGGAAACATGTAATGCGGTCCTTTTCCATACCGATGATAGTTGGTTGAACAAAATGTGCATTTTGGCCGCATTTAAGAGGCGTCAGGAATGCATTTCTGGTTTGCCACTGTCGCCGCTACTGCCGGCGAAATATTGATATCAAATTTGTTCGATTGCGGAGATGGAAATCAAGAATTTACTGACTTATATCTAGGTCCCGTTGACAAAGTGATTGACGCTGGAATCGCTGCTTGATTCAAGGCTGCCTCTTGGAGGGAGGCGGATTTGATTCGTGGATCGATGTCGGATGTGGAATGGGCTTTCCTCGAACCTTTTCTGATCGAGACCGG